>NZ_JBIRGP010000005.1:0-383666 GCF_044328075.1 Streptomyces sp. NPDC017991
GCGACCCGCTACGACAAGACCGCCGAGTCCTACCAAGCAGCCGTCACACTCGCCTCGCTCCTGATGTGGGCGTGACATTTGAAGACAACTCCTAGGGGGTGGGGCCCGCGTGAGATGCCGGGTGCAGGCCGCGTCCGGTTACCCGCGCCGTTCCCCGCGCCCCTAGGGGGTGGGGGTTGCGGTCGTTGGCTGGGAGTGCGGGCCATGGTGATCGGCTCGGGCCCCGGCCCACCAGGGGGCGCGGGGAACTGCGCGCTCAGCCCGGAACGACCGAAGCCCGACGACACACCCGAGCCCCCACCCACCCCAGGGGCGCGGGGAACTGCGCGCTCAGCCCAGGACAGCCGTAAGCCGACCACGCACTCGGTCCCCCACCCCCCGGGGGCGCGGGGAACGGCGCAACCAGGCCGGATGGCCGAGTCGACCCCCGTACCCAGGCCGACGCGCGTCACCCCACCAGGTTGTCGGCCATCTCCTCACTGAGCGTGGACTCCGTACCCGGAATACCCAGGTCCTGCGCCCGCTTGTCGGCCATCGCGAGAAGCCGCCGAATACGCCCCGCCACCGCGTCCTTGGTCAGCGGCGGCTCCGCGAGCGCACCCAGCTCCTCAAGCGACGCCTGCTTGTGCTCCATCCTCAACCGCCCAGCAGCCGCGAGATGCTCGGGAACCTCGTCCGCGAGAATCTCCAGAGCCCGCTGCACCCGCGCCCCCGCGGCAACAGCCGCCCGAGCCGACCGCCGAAGATTCGCGTCGTCGAAGTTGGCGAGACGATTCGCCGTGGCGCGAACCTCCCGCCGCATCCGCCGCTCCTCCCACGCCAGCACCGACTCGTGCGCCCCCAGCCGGGTCAGCAGCGCCCCGATGGCGTCCCCGTCCCGCACGACGACCCGGTCCACACCCCGCACCTCACGCGCCTTCGCCGCGATCGACAGCCGCCGCGCCGCCCCGACCAGCGCCAGCGCCGCCTCCGGCCCCGGGCAGGTCACCTCCAGCGAGGACGAGCGCCCGGGCTCGGTGAGCGAGCCGTGTGCCAGGAACGCCCCGCGCCAGGCCGCCTCGGCGTCGCAGGTGGCCCCCGAGACCACCTGCGGCGGCAGACCCCGGATCGGACGGCCGCGGCCGTCCACGAGCCCCGTCTGGCGGGCCAGCTGGTCACCGCCCGCTACCACCCGGACGACGTAACGGGAGCCGCGGCGCAGACCGCCCGGCGCCATCACGATCAGCTCGGAGCTGTGTCCGAAAATCTCAAGAATGTCCCGCTTCAGCCGTCGCGCCGCCATCGCGGTGTCCAGCTCCGCCTCGATCACGATGCGGCCGCTCACCAGGTGAAGGCCGCCCGCGAACCGCAGGATGGCGGAGACCTCCGCCTTTCTGCAGCAGGTCCGGGTGACGGGAAGCCGGGAGATCTCATCCTTCACCGCTGCCGTCATCGCCATGGGCCGATCCTTCCATGCATCCGAAAAATACGGTCGTACGCGGCGGCCAACAGCTCCGGATCGTGCCTCGGAGTCCCGTCGGTCCTGGCCACCGGCGCCAGCTCGACCGCCGCGCCGAACCGCTTTGCGGCATCGGCGAGTATCTCGCGGTCGGGCACGGCGGCCTCGTCGGCCAACACCACGTCCAGGGCGAGTTTAGGGGCGTGTCGTCCCAAAACCTCCAAATGACGCTGCGGGGAGAAGCCTTCTGTTTCTCCGGGCTGCGGAGCGAGGTTCAACGGGAGGATCCGGCGCGCCTTCGTCTCGGTGAGGGCGTCGAGCAGCTCGGGCACGAGCAGATGCGGGATCACCGAGGAGAACCAGGAGCCGGGACCGAGAACCACCCAGTCGGCGTCCAGGACCGCCGCGACGGCCTCGGGCACCGCCGGCGGGTCGTGCGGCACGAGGTGCACGGACTGCACCTCACCGGGGGTGAGCGCCACGGTCGCCTGCCCCCGTACGGTGTCGACGTCCTCGGGCCGGTCCGGGTCGTGGCCCTTGACCAGCGCCTGGAGCTCCAGGGGTACGGCGGACATGGGCAGCACCCTGCCGTGCGCGCCCAGCAGCCTGCCGACCAGGTCGAGCGCCTGGACGTGGTCGCCGAGCTGCTCCCACAGGGCGACGATCAGCAGATTGCCGACCGCGTGCTCGTGCAGTTCGCCCTGGGACTGGAAACGGTGCTGGATCACCCGGGCCCAGGTCTGGCCCCATTCGTCGTCGCCGCACAGCGCGGCCAGCGCCTTGCGCAGGTCACCGGGCGGAAGCACGCCCAGCTCGTCACGCAGACGGCCGCTGGAGCCGCCGTCGTCCGCGACCGTGACGACGGCGGTGAGGTCGCCGGTGATACGGCGCAGGGCGGCGAGCGAGGCGGACAGGCCCATGCCCCCGCCCAGCGCGACGACCTTGGGCTGGGCGCCGCGTCGGCGCGGCTTGGCGCCGCGGGCCTCGGCCGGCTTGGCGGGCTTGGCACTGCGGGCGTCGACGGTCCTGCCGCCGGGCCCGTCGATGCCGCGCCCGTCGATCGCGCCCCGCCGCAGCCGGTCCAGCCGCAGAGAACGTCGTGTCATTCGCGGCCCATGTCCCGGTGGACGACGACCGTCTCCACTCCCTCGGACACCAGGCGGGCCGCGAGCTTCTCCGACATGGCGACGGAGCGGTGCTTGCCGCCGGTGCAGCCGACCGCGATGGTCACATAGCGCTTGCCCTCGCGGCGGTAGCCGGTCTGGATGAGGCGCAGCAGCTCGGCGTACCGGTCCAGGAACTCCTTGGCGCCGGGCTGGTTGAAGACGTACGCCGCCACCTCCTCGTTGAGGCCGGTGTACTGGCGCAGCTCCGGGACCCAGTGCGGGTTGGGCAGGAACCTCATGTCCACGACCAGGTCGGCGTCGACCGGCAGGCCGTACTTGAAGCCGAAGGACATGACGGTGGCCCGCAGCTCGGGCTCCTCCTCCCCGGCGAACTGGGCGTCCATCTTGGCGCGCAGTTCGTGCACGTTCAGGCTGGAGGTGTCGATCACCAGGTCGGCGTCGCCGCGCAGCTCGCGCAGCAGTTCGCGCTCGGCGGCGATGCCGTCGACGATGCGGCCGTCGCCCTGGAGCGGGTGCGGCCGGCGCACGCCCTCGAAGCGGCGCACCAGGGCGTCGTCCGAGGACTCCAGGAAGACGATCCGCCGGGTGACGTGCTTGGTCTCCAGGTCCGCGAGGGACTCGCGCAGGTTGTCGAAGAAGCGGCGGCCCCGGACGTCGACGACGACCGCGATCCTCGCCACGTTCCCCTGCGAGCGCGCGCCGAGCTCCACCATGGTGGGGATCAGCGCGGGCGGCAGGTTGTCGACGACGAACCAGCCCAGGTCCTCCAGACACTTGGCGGCCGTGGACCGGCCCGCGCCCGACATCCCGGAGATGATCACCAGCTCCGGAATGGCCGCCTCGGGGACGCCTGCCTTCTCGATGGTCGTGCCCGTGTCCACTTCCGCTCCGTCTTTCTGTTCCGCCTCGTCGGCTTCACCGGCCGTGTCGGCCGCCGTCCGCTGCGGTCGATTTTCGCGTGCTTCCTTGTGCGATGCCTCGGTTCCAGCTGTGTGCGACACGTCGGTTCCGGCGTCCGTCGTGCGCGGCGCCACCGGTTCTTCCCGCTCGTTCTCGGTCATCTTTCCTGCCCCCGTCGCTCGTCCGAGGCGCCCGCGGACACGGGCTCCTCTGCGGCACCCGCCGTCGTTTCGGGTGCCGCGTCCTCCACGTGATCCTCGTCTTCCATGATCTCTCCGGTCGCGGTGTTCACGGCGGGAGCCACCGGGGCCGCCTGAGCGAAGGCCACGGCGATCGACTCGGCCGTCTTACGGCCTATGCCGGGAACCTCGCAGATCTGGTCGATTGTCGCGGATCGCAGCTTTTTCACCGAACCGAAATGCTTGATCAATGCCTGCTTGCGTGTCTCACCCAGGCCCGGCACGTCGTCGAGCGGGCTCGCCCTGAAGCGCCGGGCCCGCTTGGTGCGCTGGTAGGTGATCGCGAAGCGGTGCGCCTCGTCGCGCACACGCTGAAGAAGATAGAGCCCTTCACTGGTACGTGGCAGTACCACCGGGTCGTCGTCGCCGGGCAGCCAGACCTCTTCGAGGCGCTTGGCGAGACCGCAGACGGCGATGTCGTCGATGCCCAGTTCGTCCAGAGCCCGCTGGGCCGCCGCGACCTGCGGTTTGCCGCCGTCGACGACGACCAGCTGCGGCGGGTACGCGAAACGCTTGGGCCGCCCGTCCTCCTCGGTGAGACCCGCCTCGCCGTCCGCCCACTCGCCGGTCTTCTCCTTCTCGCCGAGGTACCGCCGGAAGCGGCGGGTGATCACCTCGTGCATGGAGCGGACGTCGTCCTGGCCCTCGAAGCTCTTGATCTGGAAGCGGCGGTACTCGCTCTTGCGGCTCAGCCCGTCCTCGAAGACGACCATCGACGCCACGACGTCGTCGCCCTGGAGGTGGGAGATGTCGTAGCACTCGACCCGCAGGGGCGCGCTGTCCAGGCCGAGGGCCTCGGCGATCTCCTCCAGCGCGCGGGAGCGGGTCGTCAGGTCGGAGGCACGCTTGGTCTTGTGGAGGGCGAGCGAATGCAGGGCGTTGCGCTCGACCGTCTCCATGAGGGCCTTCTTGTCGCCGCGCTGCGGGATCCGCAGTGACACGTTCGACCCGCGCCGCTCGGTGAGCCACTCCTGGACGGGCTCCACGGGGTCGGGCAGCGCCGGGACGAGTACCTCCTTCGGTACGGAGTCGCCGGTCTCCTCCCCGTAGAGCTGCTGGAGCGCGTGCTCGACCAGGTCCCCCGTGGTGACCGCCTCGACCTTGTCGGTGACCCAGCCGCGCTGGCCGCGCACCCGGCCGCCGCGTACGTGAAAGATCTGCACGGCGGCTTCCAGCTCGTCCTCGGCGAGGGCGATCAGGTCGGCGTCCGTCGCGTCGGCGAGCACGACGGCGCTCTTCTCCATGGCCTTCCTGAGAGCCCCGATGTCGTCGCGCAGCCGGCCGGCCCGCTCGTACTCCATATCCTCGGCGGCGTCCGTCATCTGCCGTTCCAGGCGCCGGATGTACGTGCCCGTGCGGCCGGTCATGAAGTCACTGAACTCCTCGGCGAGTTCGCGGTGCTCCTCGGGCGAGACCCGTCCGACACAGGGGGCGGAGCACTTGCCGATGTAGCCGAGCAGACAGGGGCGGCCCGTCCGCTCGGCGTTCCTGAACACGCCCGCGGAGCAGGTCCGGACAGGGAAGACGCGCAGCAGCAGGTCCACGGTGTCGCGGATCGCCCACGCGTGCCCGTAGGGACCGAAGTAGCGCACGCCCTTCTTCTTCTGGCCGCGCATCACCTGCACGCGCGGAAACCGCTCGTTCATGGTCACCGCGAGGTAGGGGTAGCTTTTGTCGTCGCGGTACTTGACGTTGAACCGGGGGTCGTACTCCTTGATCCAGGAGTACTCCAGCTGCAGCGCCTCCACCTCCGTGGACACCACGGTCCACTCCACCGACGCGGCCGTCGTGACCATCGTGCGCGTCCGCGGGTGGAGGTTGGAGAGGTCCTGGAAGTAGCTGGCCAGGCGCTGGCGCAGGCTCTTCGCCTTCCCGACGTAGATCACCCGGCGGTGCTCGTCGCGGAATCTGTAGACCCCGGGCGAGTCGGGGATCTGTCCCGGCTTGGGGCGGTAGCTGGAGGGGTCGGCCATGTCTCACACCCTACTGGCGGGGTATGACAGCGCGACGGCCCGCCGTCCCCCGGCCGGGCCCGGTCCGGACCGCCCGGGGCCCCGATCCGGCCGGGTCCGGCTGCCCCGGAGGTCGCCTGGCATGCCCCGATCAGCGCGTCGCGGCCGGCCGCCCGGCACCCCCTCCCACCCCCTCGACCGGCCGATGCCGCACCCGCCCGAGGACACGCCGCCGCGGCCCTCACCCAACACGCCTCCGGACGTGGACGGTTACGGCTGGCGGGAGGTGGGCAATTGACGTGGACCGGAACCTGTTTCGGGGCTGGCCGTGACGACACGAGGACAATTCGGGGCAATGCTCGTAGCAGTGCAGATGCAGGTGGATCCACCGCCCCGGACAAGGGCGTCGGGTCGATGACCGAAGGGCTGCGGAAGATGCGACAGACACGGATCGAGAAATCACGGCGGTCGGTCCGGGTCCGCCCGTACCAGGACGAGGAGCAGTACGGCGACAGCCTGCTGTCCGGCCTCGACCCCCGCGACCCCGACATCGTGCGCGCCAAGCGCCTGCGGTCGACGCAGCCCGGCGGGGACCCCCGCCCCTGAGCCGGACGGCCACCCGCCGTTCCGCAGCACGAAGGCAGCCCGGAGCGCACGCGTGCCATCGGGTCCAGGACGTCTACGCGTCGGACCCTCACCGCCCGCGCTCCGGGCCGCCGCATGTTCCGGGCAGGACCTCCGCCGGTTCCGGGCAGGACCTCGGTCCCGTCTCCTGATGGCCCCCTGGCATCGCCGTCGGCCTTGAGCCACCGCTCGGCCCGGCGTCCGCGCGGCCTCCACACATTCGCCGTGTGTCCGCGCCCGCACGTCCGCGCCCGAAAGCGCCGGTGACAGCGAAGTTGCGCATCAGGTGTTGTCCGGGCCTGGTCAACAGGCTTCAATGCGGGATTACTTGGGCCGGGAACCACGGCGTACGCATGTGCCCATCCCCCGTACGCCGAGCGGGGCGGCCCCTCCGAGCAGTGCGAACGGCCCGACCAGCCGTTGTGAGCTTCAAAAGAAGGGCCCCTGCATGCGGCACGGCACACAGCACGCGGACGTGGACGTCGTCGCGGCGGAACTGGACACGGCTCTGCGGACCGGCCCCTTCCATATCGCGCTGCGCGCCGCGATCACCGCTCGCGGGCTGCCGCTGCAGCGCGTACAGCACCATCTGACGCGGTACGGGGTCAAGGTCGGCGTGACAAGCCTGAGCTACTGGCAGCAGGGCGCCCGGCGTCCCCAGCGGGCCGAGTCCCTGCGGGCCGTGCGCGCTCTGGAGGAGATACTCCAGCTGCCGGACGAGTCGCTGATCCGCCTGCTCACGGCGGCCGACGAGCACGCCGCGGCGGAACGCCCCTCGGCCCGTTCGTACCGCTCACTGGTCGAGGCCTCCGGAGCCCTGGAGAAGCTGCTGGCCGAGCTCGACTCACCGCTCGACGGCGGGCTGCTCGCCCTCGGCCAGCACGAACGGGTACGGATCGGCGCCCGCCGCGAGCTGGTGGGGCGCGACTCCCAGCACATCGTGCGCGCCCACAAGGACGGCGTCGACCGCTATGTGGCCGTCCACCACGGCGATCCCGGCTGCGCCCCGGAGCGCATGGCCGTGCACGCACTGGAGAACTGCCGCACCGGGCGTGTGCTCTGGCACCACGAGACCGGCGTGCTCGTGGCCGAGCTCCTCTTCGACACGCTGCTGCGGGCGGGCGACACCTTCCTGTTCCGCTACGGCGTCGAGGACGGCACGGCCGGCGCGTCCGGCGAGTACGTCCGCGGGTTCGGCTTCTCCGGTGGGCAGTACGCCCTTGAGGTGCGGTTCGCGGAGGGGACGCTGCCCGTGCGCTGCCACCGGTTCGCCCAGCACTCCGCGGCGGCGCCCCGCAGCGGCCGCCAGGAACTGGCCCTGAGCGGCCACCACCGGTCGGTCCACATGGTGGAGCAACGGGTGCGGTCGGGGATCGTGGGCATCGGCTGGGACTGGGAGTGAGCGGCCTGGGCCCGGGCCTGGGCCCGGGCCGGAGCCTGGGCCGGACGTAAACGTTTGCGCAAGCGTTTACGTGTCCCTCCTGATGGGGTAATTTCGCGGGCGACAGCCGGTTGTGGGCAACGCCCGGCGGGGACAGGGCAGGCGACAGCAGGGCAGCGGCGGGGAGTACGGCATGGCGACGATGGTCGATGTGGCCCGGCACGCGGGCGTGTCGGTCGCGACGGTCTCTCACGTGCTCAACGAGACGCGCCCGGTGCTCCCGCACACCCGCCAGGCCGTCCTCGACGCCATCGAGACACTCGGCTACACCCCGAACGGCCTGGCCAGATCCCTGGTCACCGCGCGCACCCGGTCCATCGGGCTCGCGGTGTCGGCGATCAGCAACCCCTACTTCACGGAGATCCTCCAGGGTGTGGAGGCGAGCGCCCTGGAGCACGGCTACAGCCTGTTGATCGCGGATCCGCACGACGACCCGGTTCACGAGCGCAAGGTCGTCCAGCTTCTGCACGAGCGGCGCGTGGACGGCATGATCGTCGCGCCCTCCGCGGATCCCCGGGATCTGATCGGCTACCTCGGGCGGCACGGTGTACCGACGGTGTTCCTGGACCGGCTGGTCGACGACGTCCCGGCGCCCGGTTTCACGTTCGACCAGGTGTCCGCGGAGAACATCGAGCCGGTCACCCGGCTGGTCACCCACCTCGCCGAACTGGGCCACCGCAGGATCGGCCTGGTGGCGGGCCTCGCGGGCCTCAGCACGACGAGCGAGCGGATCACCGGCTACCGGTTCGGCCTGGCGTACGCGGGACTCGCCCACGAGGAGCGGCTCGTGATCCCCGGCAACTCGGAGGCGGCCGGTGCCGAGCGGGCGACCGAGGCACTGCTGTCGCTCCCGGCGCCACCCACGGCGCTCGTCACCGCCAACAACGCGATGACCATCGGTGCGCTGCGGGCCGTCCGCGCGCGAGGTCTGTCCGTACCCGGCGATCTGGCCCTGTGCTGCTTCGACGACTTCTCCTGGGCGGACCTCTTCTCGCCCCGGCTCACCGCGATCTCCCAGCCCAGCAAGGAGATCGGGGCCCAGGCCGTGCGGCTGCTGCTGGAACGGCTGGACTCCCCCGGCCGGCCCGCCCGTACGGTCCGGCTGCCCTCCGCCTTCGTACACCGCACCTCGTGCGGTTGCCCCGAGAAAGGAACCGACTCGTGATCGTCGTCGCCGGTGAGGCCCTGATCGACCTGGTGCCCAGTGAGCCGGGCGCGCTCGCAGCACTCGACCCGCGCCGCGGCGGCGGCCCGTACAACACGGCGGTCGCGCTGGGCCGGCTCGGCTCCCGCACGGCCTTCTGCTCCCGGATCTCGACCGACGCCTTCGGTGAGGCCCTGGTCGGCGGGCTGCGCGAGGCGGGCGTCGACGTGTCGTCCGTGCAGCGGGGCGCCGAGCCCACGACCCTCGCCGTCGCGTCCATCGCCGCGGACGGCTCGGCCGGGTACTCCTTCTATGTCGAGGGCACCGCGGACCGGTTGTTCTCAGCACCCGCCCGACTTCCCGACGGGACGCGCGCGGTGTCCTTCGGTACCTGTTCGCTCGTCCTGGAACCGGGTGCCGGCGCGTACGAGGAGCTGATGCGGAGCGCGTCCGCCCAAGGGGTGTTCACCACGCTGGATCCGAACATCCGCGCGGGACTCATTCCCGACGCCGACGCCTACCGGGCCCGGTTCAAGAGCTGGTTGCCCTCGGTTTCGCTGCTCAAGCTGTCGGAGGAGGACGCCCGCTGGCTGGGCGGCACACCGCGCGAGTGGCTGGCCTCCGGCCCCTCGGCCGTCGTGATCACAAGGGGCGGCGACGGGCTGACCGTCTTCACCCGCGACGGCGGCGAGTACTCCGTGCCGGGCGAACCGGTCGACGTGGTGGACACGATCGGTGCGGGCGACACGGTGAACGCGGCGCTGCTGCACGGCCTCGCCGCCCGCGAGGCACTCTCCGACGCGGGACCGGCGGGCCTGGGGGCCGACGGCTGGGGCGAGTTGCTGCGGTTCGCCGCCCGGGCCGCGGCGATCACCTGCTCCCGCGCGGGCGCGGAACCGCCGTACGCTCATGAACTCGACGCCTTCTGAGCGACCTCGGCAGCGCCCCGAAGGGGCGCGGGGAACTGCGCGACCGGCCACGACGGACCCTCAGGCACACGACGGCCTCCCCCGGCACCCCCTGGGTGGAACCGGGCGCGGTTCCGCAACGCGCCGCGCCCCACGGGGCTTCCCGTGGGGCGCGGCGCGTGACGGTGACGACGTACAGGACCCCACGGCCCTGGAACCGGTTCAGGCCTTGCGGGCCTGGGCCGTCTTCTTCGCCGGGGTCGCCTTCTTGCCGGCGGCCGTCTTCTTGATGGCCGTGCCGTTGGCGCCCTTGGCCGCGGTGGTCTTGGCAGCGGTGGTCCTGGCCGCCGCGGACTTGGCCGTCGTGGTCTTGGCCGTCGTGGTCTTGGCCGTCGCCGTCTTCCTCGTCGTGGCCGTGGCCGCCACGGCCTTCTTGGCGGCGGCCTTGCGCACGGGCTTCGCCTGCGAGGCGTCGCTGACACGCTCGGCGCCCAGGACCTCCTGCAGGAACTTGCCCGTGTGGCTGGTCGACACCCCGGCCACCTCCTCGGGCGTGCCCTCGGCGACGACGATGCCGCCGCCCGCGCCACCCTCGGGACCCATGTCGACGACCCAGTCGGCGGTCTTGATCACGTCGAGGTTGTGCTCGATGACGATGACCGTGTTGCCCTTTTCGACCAGGCCGGACAGCACGACGAGCAGCTTGCTGATGTCCTCGAAGTGCAGGCCGGTGGTCGGCTCGTCGAGGACGTACACCGTGCGTCCGGTGGACCTCTTCTGGAGCTCGCTGGCGAGCTTCACCCGCTGGGCCTCGCCGCCGGACAGGGTCGTCGCGGACTGGCCGAGCCGGACATAGCCGAGGCCGACGTCGTTCAGGGTCCTGAGGTGTCGGGAGATCCCCGGGACGGCGTCGAAGAAGTTCATGGCTTCCTCGATCGGCATGTTCAGGACGTCGGCGATGGACTTGCCCTTGAAGTGGACGTCCAGGGTCTCCCGGTTGTAGCGGGCACCGTGGCAGACCTCGCACGGGACGTACACGTCCGGCAGGAAGTTCATCTCGATCTTGATCGTGCCGTCGCCCGAGCAGTTCTCGCAGCGGCCGCCCTTGACGTTGAAGGAGAAGCGGCCGGGCAGATAGCCGCGGACCTTCGCCTCGGTGGTCTCGGCGAACAGCTTGCGGACGTGGTCGAAGACGCCGGTGTACGTCGCCGGGTTCGACCGGGGGGTGCGGCCGATGGGCGACTGGTCGACGTGCACGACCTTGTCGACGAGGTCGTCGCCCTCCACGCGCGTGTGGCGGCCGGGGACACTCCTCGCGCCGTTCAGCTCGCGGGCCAGGTGCGTGTACAGGATGTCGTTGACCAGCGTCGACTTGCCGGAGCCTGAGACACCCGTGACGGCCGTGAGGATGCCCAGCGGGAACGACACGTCGATGTCCCGGAGGTTGTTCTCGCGGGCCCCGTGCACCGTGAGCTGCCGGGAGGGGTCGCGCGGGCGCCGGACGTCGGGCAGCGGGATGGCCTTCTTGCCGGACAGGTACTGGCCGGTCTGCGACTCCTCGTTGGCGAGGAGCTCCTTCAGGGAGCCGCTGTGCACGACATGGCCGCCGTGCTCGCCCGCGCCGGGACCGATGTCGACGATCCAGTCGGCGACCTTGATGGTGTCCTCGTCGTGCTCGACGACGATGAGCGTGTTGCCCATGTCGCGCAGCCGGACCAGGGTCTCGATGAGGCGGTGGTTGTCCCGCTGGTGCAGTCCGATGGACGGCTCGTCGAGGACGTACAGGACGCCCACGAGTCCGGAGCCGATCTGGGTGGCCAGCCGGATGCGCTGGGCCTCGCCGCCGGAGAGGGTGCCCGCCGCGCGGTTCAGCGACAGGTAGTCGAGGCCGACGTCGACCAGGAACCGCAGCCGTTCGTTGACCTCCTTCAGGACGCGCTCGGCGATCTTCTTGTCGCGCGCGTCGAGCCTCAGCCTGCCCAGGAAGTCCGCGCAGTCGCTGATGGACATCGCGGCGACCTCGGCGATGGACTTCTCCATGACCGTGACCGCGAGGACGACCGGCTTGAGACGCGTGCCCTCACAGGTGGGGCAGGGCACCTCGCGCATGTAGCCCTCGAAGCGCTCGCGGCTCGTGTCGCTCTCGGCCTCGCCGTGCCGGCGCTTCACGAAGGGGACGGCGCCTTCGAAGGGCGTGGTGTACACGCGCTCCCTGCCGTACCGGTTGCGGTAGCGGACCTCGATCTGCGTCTTGTGCCCGTAGAGGAGGGCCTTCTTGGCGCGCTGCGGGAGACCGGCGAAGGGGATGTCGGTCCGGAATCCCAGTGCGTCCGCGAGGGCTCCGATCAGGCGGGCGAAGTAGTCCTTGGTGTGCCCGTGCGACCAGGGGTGGATGGCGCCCTCGTCGAGCGACTTGTCCTCGTCCGGGACGATCAGCTCTGCGTCGACCTCCATGCGCGTGCCGATGCCCGAGCACTCCGGGCAGGCACCGAAGGGCGAGTTGAAGGAGAAGGAGCGGGGCTCCATCTCCTCGAAGGACAGGTCGTCGTACGCGCAGTACAGGTGCTCCGAGTACATGCGCTCGCGCTCGGGGTCGTCGGCCGGGAGGTCGACGAAGTCGAGCACGACCATGCCGCCGGAGAGGCCGAGCGCGGTCTCCACGGAGTCGGTCAGGCGGCGCTTGGCGCCCTCCTTGACCGTGAGGCGGTCGACGACCACCTCGATGGTGTGCTTCTCCTGCTTCTTCAACGTGGGCGGCTCGGTGAGCTGGATCGTCTCGCCGTCGACCCGGGCCCTGCTGTATCCCTTGGTCTGGAGGTCGGCGAAGAGGTCGACGAACTCTCCCTTGCGCTCGCGCACCAGCGGCGAGAGCACCTGGAAACGGCTGCCCTGCGGAAGCTCCAGGACCTTGTCGACGATGGCCTGCGGCGACTGGCGCGAGATGGGACGGCCGCACTCGGGGCAGTGCGGCTTGCCGATGCGCGCGAAGAGCAGACGCAGGTAGTCGTAGACCTCGGTGATGGTGCCGACCGTCGAGCGCGGGTTGCGCGAGGTCGACTTCTGGTCGATGGAGACCGCCGGGGAGAGACCCTCGATGAAGTCCACATCCGGCTTGTCCATCTGGCCGAGGAACTGGCGGGCGTACGAGGACAGGGACTCCACGTAGCGCCGCTGTCCCTCGGCGAAGATCGTGTCGAAGGCCAGCGAGGACTTGCCCGACCCCGACAGGCCCGTGAAGACGATGAGCGAGTCGCGCGGAAGGTCGAGCGAGACATTCTTCAGGTTGTGCTCGCGCGCTCCACGGACGATGAGACGGTCGGCCACGCCGGGTCCGCACCTTTCTAGAGAGAAGTGACAGGGCCGAGGCCCCGCGTCTTTCTCAGACTAGGGGGAGCCACTGACAACGCCGGTTCGGTTCGCCTCGATGAGAACAATCCCGGGCTTCCAAGAATGCCCGGCGCCGCCCACGACCTTATAGCACGCACATTCGATTTGCGGACGTCGTCCGCCACCTTCACCCGAACGTGTGGCGGAGCTATCGTCGGACACATGAACGATCATGTGCGCGACCTGGCGTCTGTACGTGACGCGACCGAACGGCTGCTCAGCGCAGTCGCCGCCCTGGACAACGCCGATGTGACCGAACCGTCACGGCTGCCCGGCTGGAGCCGCGGACATGTCCTGGCCCATCTCGCCCGCAACGCGGACGCCCTGGTGAACGTCCTTGAGGGCCGGCCGATGTATTCCTCCGGGCAGGCCCGGGACGCCGAGATCGAGCGGGACGCCCCCCGCCCCCTGAAAACACAGCTCGTCGACCTGCGCGACAGCTCGGCCCGCTTCCAGGAGGCCGGGGCCGCGCCCGCCGACTGGTCCCGGACCGTGGAGCTGCGCAACGGGGTCACCGATTCGGCGTCCCGGGTGCCGTTCCGGCGTTGGATCGAGGTCGAGCTGCATCGGGTGGATCTGGGGATCGGCTACGAGCTGGAGGACCTGCCGGAGGATTTCATGGAGCGTGAGGCCGCCTTCCTCGCGGACCGCTTTGCCGGACACCCCGAGGTCCCCTCCACGCGCGTCACGGACGGCACGCGCGCGTGGAGCACGGGGCGCGACCCCGCAGGCGCCGGGAACGCCCCTGAGATCACCGTGACCGGTCCCGGGCCCGCCCTGCTCGGCTGGCTGTCCGGACGCCGGGACGGGGCGTCTCTGCACGTCGAGGGCGGACCGCTTCCCGTACTGCCCCCGCTATAGGCTGAGCGGCATGACGTACAGCGGAGCGGTGAGGGTCGGCGGCCCTGCGGATGTGCACGAGCTGCGGGACCTGATGATCTCCAAGGTCGCGGTCGGCCCGATGGACAACAACGCCTATGTGCTGCGCTGTCGGGCCACTGATGAGCAGCTGCTGATCGACGCGGCGAACGACGCCGGCACCCTGCTCACCCTGATCGGCGCCGACGGAATCGCCTCCGTCGTGACCACGCATCAGCACGGCGACCACTGGCAGGCCCTCGCCGAGGTCGTGGAGGCCACGGGCGCGCGTACGTACGCGGGACGGGACGACGCCGACGGCATCCCTGTCCCGACGGACGTACCGGTGGCGGACGGCGACACGATCCGCGTCGGCCACGTGGAACTGACCGCCCGCCACCTGGTGGGCCACACACCCGGCTCGATCGCGCTGGTCTACGACGACCCGCACGGACACCCTCATGTGTTCACGGGGGACTGCCTCTTCCCTGGCGGTGTGGGCAACACACGCAAGGATCCGAAGGCCTTCGCCAGCCTGATCCACGACGTCGAGACGAAGATCTTCGGCGCGCTGCCGGACGAGACCTGGGTCTACCCGGGCCACGGCAACGACACGTCACTGGGCGCGGAGCGGCCCCACCTGCCGGAATGGCGCGCCCGGGGCTGGTAGGCAACCCGCGCCCTGCGCACCGAGGAGGCGCGGAGAACTGCGCGCCCAGCCGGGACCCACGGTCGGATCACCACGCGACCGCACGTCGGACAGGGGGCACGCGCCGACGGTTCACGCGCCCCGTGTGAACAGAGCGCTCACTCCGGTGCCCCGCGTGCGCTCCCCGCACTGGGGCGCGCGCTGTCCACTGGTGGCAGTCCCGCACAGGAAGACGGCTCCTGCGCCGGACGGGTCGCCGGCCCTTCGTTCTCCGCTGCCGGCCGGCGACCCCGCCCGGCAGCGGTGGCCGACGTCCGGCGGCCACCGCCCCGGGCCCCGCGTCCCGCCGGTGGCTTGCAGCCCGTAGACCTCGCTCCGTCCGGCTTCGGTGGCCCCGCGAAACTGCGAAATGCCGCTGATGTCACCCCGGTTCACAGCATTGCAACACCCGTTCCCACTATGCGGACGGTTGTCGCCGCGACCTCGACAGCCGGGCTCGCGCCCTGCCACTCTCCCGCCATGCATCCTGCTCGAAGCACCCTGCGCGGGGCTCTCACCACCGCCGCCGTCGCTCTGCTCGCCGTCGCCGTCGGCTGTGCGCCGCAGTCCGAGGACAAGGCGGCCGACGCGTCCTCCCCCGCGTCGTGCGCCAAGGGCGACCTGGCGACCGAGGTCGCCGGGAAGCTGACGATCGCGACGGACGAGCCCGCGTACGAGCCGTGGTTCAAGGACGGCGAGCCGGCCGGCGGCGAGGGCTTCGAGTCGGCCGTCGCGTACGCCGTGGCGAAGCGGCTCGGCTACGGCCAGGGCGACGTCGTCTGGCAGAGCGTGCCCTTCAACAAGGCCTTCGCGCCCGGTGAGAAGACCTTCGACTTCGACATCAACCAGGTGTCGATCAGCGACGAGCGCAAGAAGGCCGTCGATTTCTCGTCCGGTTACTACGACGTACGCCAGGCGGTGATCGCGCTGAAGGGCTCCAGGGCCGCCGGGGCGAAGAGCGTCGCCGACCTGAAGAAGGTCAAACTGGGCGCCCAGGTCGGCACGACCAGCCTCGACTACATCGACGACGTGGTGAAGCCGACGGAGGATCCGGCCGCGTACGCGAAGAACGACCAGGCCAAGTCCGCGCTGAAGAACGGGCAGGTGGACGCCATCGTGGTCGACCTGCCGACCGCCTTCTACATCACCGCGGCCGAGGTCACGGACGCGAGGATCGTCGGGCAGTTCGAGAACCAGGGCGGCACACCGGAGCAGTTCGGGCTCGTGCTGGACAAGGGCAGTGCGCTCACGGCGTGTGTCACCGACGCCGTGGACGCTCTGCGCGAGGACGGCTCCCTCGCCGCCATCGAGAAGCAGTGGTTGTCCGACGCCGTGGACGCACCGGTGCTCAAGTGACGTTCGTGAAGCAGGAGTCGGGCGGTGAGCCCGTCGAGGACCCTGCCGAGGAGGACGCGCACGATCCGTACGTCCCTTCGCGGCGGCGGATCGAACGGGAGCGCCACAAGCGCTCCCGGGCCCGGCGCGCGACGGCGATCGGCGCTCTCTCCACCCTGGTGACCGGCGTCGTCCTCTACCTCGTCGTCGTCAACGCACCCGGCTGGCCGCGCACCGAGGAGACGTTCTTCAACGCCCAGTACGCACGTGAGGCGTTCCCCAAGGTCCTCGAAGGCCTGTGGCTGAACGTCCGGCTGCTGCTGGTGTGCGGGGTGGCGGTCCTCGTCCTCGGCATGCTGATCGCCGTCGCCCGCACCCTGCGCGGGCCGGTGTTCTTCCCGCTGCGGGCGCTGGCCGCCGCCTACACCGACTTCTTCCGTGGCCTACCGCTGATCATCAACCTGATGATCGTGGTTCTGGGGGTGCCCGCGCTGCGGTTGCAGGGCATCACGGTGGATCCGGTGCTGCTGGGCGGCACGGCGCTCACCCTGACGTACTCCGCGTATGTCGCCGAGGTGTTCCGCGCCGGCATCGAGTCGGTCCATCCCTCACAGCGGGCCGCGGCACGCTCGCTCGGGCTGAGCAACCGTCAGGCGCTGCGGTACGTGGTCCTCCCCCAGGCCGTACGACGTCAGGTGCCGCCGCTCCTCAACGACCTGGTGTCCCTGCAGAAGGACACCGGGCTCGTCTCGATCGGCGGCGCGGTCGACGCCGTGCGTGCCGCGGACATCATCGTGGGCCGCAGCCTCAACTACACGCCGTACATCGTCGCGGGACTGGTCTTCGTCGCGCTGACCATTCCGATGACCCGTTTCACGGACTGGGTCACCGCACGGATGGATCGCCGGCGAGCACAGGGAGGAACCATATGAGTGGGTCGGCCGACGGGACGACCACGGAGTCCGCCGCACCGGCGCCGCGCCCCGTGCTGCGTATGGAGGCCGTCCGCAAGACCTTCGGCGGTTCGGTCGTACTGCGTGACGTCGACCTGGAGGTCGCTCCGCACACGGTGACGGCGCTGATCGGGGCCTCCGGCTCCGGCAAGTCCACGCTGCTGCGCTGCGCGAACCTCCTGGAGGAGATCGACGACGGCGCCATCTGGCTGGACGACGAGGAGATCACCGACCCGCGGGCCGACCAGGACGCCGTGCGCCGCCGTATCGGCGTGGTCTTCCAGGCGTACAACCTCTTCCCGCACATGACCGTCCTGGAGAACATCACGCTCGCCCCGCGGCGCGTGCACGGCACGGGGCGGGCGGAGGCCGAGGCCCACGCCCGTGAACTGCTCGACCGGCTCGGGCTCGGCGCCAAGGCCGGCGAGTACCCGGACCGGCTGAGCGGCGGCCAGCAGCAACGGGCGGCGATCGTCCGCGCCCTGGCCGTACGCCCCCGGCTGCTGCTCCTCGACGAGGTCACCGCCGCCCTCGACCCGGAGCTGGTGGGTGAAGTCCTGAAGGTCGTCCGGGACCTGAAGGAGGACGGCATGACCATGGTGCTGGCCACGCACGAGATGGGCTTCGCCCGGGATGTCGCGGACCAGGTCTGCTTCCTCGACGGCGGGGTCGTACTGGAACGCGGCACGGCCGAGGAGGTCTTCGGCGAGCCACGGGAGGAGCGCACGCGGCGCTTTCTGCGCCGGATCGTGGAGGCGGGACGGCTCTGAGCGGTCATGTGTCGATGGTGGCACCCGCCACTGACATCGACCGCCGACCGCCATCGGCCGTCCGGCGTCCGCCCGCGGCGCCCGGTGCCCGATGCCCGGTCCCCCGTGGCTGTCAGGCCTCCGCCTGCCCCGTCCCCGCCAGCGCCGCGACCCGCTCCACACCGAACACGTACCCCTGCACGCCGCAGCCCGCGATGACGCCGTCGGCGCGGAGGGAGACGTACGAGTGGTGCCGGAACTCCTCGCGCCGGTGGATGTTGGAGATGTGGACCTCCAACACCGGCAGGCCGTCACAGGTGTTGAGCGCGTCCAGGATCGCTACGGAGGTGTGCGAGTAGGCACCCGGGTTGATCACGATGCCGGAGTGGGCGAGCCGCGCCTCGTGGATCCAGTCGACCAGTTCGCCCTCGTGGTTGGACTGCCGGAAGTCGACCGTCCCGCCGTACGCGGCCGCCGCCTTGGCGCACAACGCCTCGACGTCGGCGAGGGTGTCGGAACCGTAGATCTCCGGCTGCCGCTGGCCCAGGAGGTTCAGGTTGGGGCCGTTGAGAATCATGATGGGGGCGTTGGCCAGGGTGCGGGGCACGGTTCCTCCGGTCCGATCGGATGGGTCGGTCCGTTCAGGACCGCTGCTCGGACCCGGTCTATCACGGTGCGGGGACAGCGGAACGGGCCCCCGGGAGTGCCCGGCGCGTGACGGTGGCGTTCTGAGGCCGACCGGGCCTCCGCGCGCCCCGTAACTCGTGGTGACTGTGGGTAGTTGACGCGGCATGCACCGTGCACGCACAGTAAAGCCCCCTTCCATGCTGCGGCTCGCGGCGGCGGCACTCGCCGGGACCGCCATCGAGTTCTACGACTTCTTCATCTACGGGACGGCGGCGGCGCTCGTCCTCGGCCCGCTGTTCTTCCCCACGTTCTCGCCGCTCGCGGGGACCCTGGCGGCCTTCGGGACCTTCGGTGTCGGGTTTGTGGCGCGGCCCCTCGGCTCGGTCCTGTTCGGGCACATCGGGGACCGGCACGGCAGGCGGCCCGTGCTGGTCGCCTCCCTGCTGCTGACCGGCGTCTCCACCGTCGCGGTGGGCTGCGTACCGACGTACGCCTCCCTCGGTACGGCCGCTCCCGTGCTGCTCCTTGTGCTGCGTTTTCTGCAGGGCCTCGGACTCGGCGGGGAGTGGGGTGGGGCGGTACTGCTGACCGCCGAGCACGCGCCCCCCAACCGTCGCGGACTGTGGTCGAGCTTTCCCCAGATCGGACCGGCACTGGGGTTCGTCCTCGCCAACGGTGTGATGCTGGGTCTGTCGGCGACGCTCTCCGACGCGCAGTTCGCGTCCTGGGGCTGGCGGGTGCCGTTCTGGGCGGCGGGCGTGCTCGCGGCGGCCGGGCTGTGGCTGCGCTCCTCGCTCGCCGAGAGCCCGAGGTTCCTCGAAATGCGGGAGCACGCGCGCGTGCCGCTCGTCGAGGTGGTCCGCGGCCACTGGCGGCTCGTACTGCTGACGGCCGGGGCGCTCTCCGTCGGATACGCGCTGTTCTACACCGTGACGACCTGGTCCCTCGCCTACGCGACCGAACGGCTCGGGGTGAGCCGTACCGTCATGCTGGCCGTCATCATGGCGGCTGTCGTGGTGAAAGGTGCGCTCACTCCCCTGGTGGCCGTTCTGAGCGACCGGTACGGGCGGCGGCCCCTGTGTCTGGCCGGCTGCGCGGGCACCGCCGTGTGGATGTTTCCGATGATCGCGTTGCTGTCGACCGGCGAACCGCTGCTGATGTTTCTCGGCTTCCTGGTGGCACTGATCGCGTTCGTGACGATGTTCGCCGTGATCGCCGCGTATCTGCCGGAGCTGTACGAGCCACGGGTGCGCTGCACGGGCGCGGCGGTGGGCTACAACCTGGGCGGGGTGCTCGGGGGCGCGCTCACCCCGATCGTGGCGACGGCGATCGCCGACCAGAGCGGCCGGGTCCCCTGGGGTGTGGCCGCCTATCTGACGGGCATCGCGCTGCTCAGCCTCGGCTGCTTCGCGCTGCTCCCGGAGACACGGTTCGTGAAGGTGGCGGCGGTGGAGCCGGCAACGGGATGAGCGACGTCCGGGCTCGCGCGTAAACGCTTGCGCAAGCGTTTACGCGGGCCGCTTCCCGGCGCCCTACGGATTGATCGCAAGCTCCAGGTACGCCGCGAACAGCACCAGATGCACTCCGCCCTGCAGCGGGGTCGCCCGGCCGGGGACCACCGTGAGCGAGCTGACCACCACGGTCAGGGCGAGCAGCACCATATGGGTCGAGCCCAGACCGAGAACGAGTGGTCCGGAGAGCCAGATCGACGCGACCGCCACGGCCGGGATGGTCAGGCCGATGCTCGCCATCGCCGAGCCGAGGGCGAGGTTCAGACTGGTCTGCACCCGGTCACGGCGGGCGGAACGCAGCGCGGCGATCGTCTCGGGGAGCAGCACGAGCAGAGCGATGATCACGCCGACCACGGAGTGCGGCATCCCGGCCGCCTCCACCCCGGACTCGATGGTGGGCGAGACGCCCTTGGCGAGGCCGACCACGCCGACGAGAGCCAGGCCGAGGAAGCCGAGACTGACCAGGGCGGTCCTGGAGGCCGGGGCATCGGCGTGGTCGTCCGCGTCGATCACCTCTCCCTGCCGTGTGATCGGCAGGAAGTAGTCGCGGTGCCGCACCGTCTGGGTGGCCACGAACATGCCGTACAGGACGAGAGAGGAAAGCGCGGCGAAGGTGAGCTGGGCCGTGGAGAACTCCGGTCCCGGCTTGCTGGTGGTGAAGGTCGGCAGCACCAGGCTGAGCGTCGCCAGGGTCGCCACGGTCGCGAGGGCGGCGCCGGTGCCCTCCGCGTTGAAGACGGCCAGGCCGTGCCGCAGGGAGGCGACCAGCAGGCTCAGCCCGACGATGCCGTTGCAGGTGATCATCACGGCCGCGAAGACGGTGTCACGGGCCAGTGTGGAGCTCTTGTCCCCACCGTCCGCCATGAGAGTGACGATCAGCGCCACCTCGATGATCGTGACGGCGACGGCGAGGACCAGCGAACCGAAGGGCTCCCCGACCCGATGGGCGACCACCTCGGCGTGGTGGACGGCAGCCAGCACCGCGCCGGCCAGCACCAGCGTCACCAGGGCCACGACTGCGCCGGGCAGGCCACGTCCCCAGGTGAGGACCAGCAGGACGATCGCGATCACGGGCACGACGGCCGTCCACCGCGTCGCGAGTGACCGAAGCCGAACGATCATGCAGAGATCGTCGCAGTCACACGCGAGCCCCGCACTCCGGCGGCACGGACCGCAGCCGCGTCTGCACCCGCGGCCACGGCTGGCGTCGGGGCCGCGCCCTTGCCGCTCGCCGCCACGGGCGCCCGTGCCGCAGTTGCTACTTCGGCTCGGACGACTCTCGTACGTCGCAGTCGGTGAACTGGGGCGGTCTGCTGCACAGCTCCGCCATGCGCTCCGCCATCCTGGTCGTGCCGGGGTCTTCGCTGTTGCGCATCGCCTCGTCGAACGACTCGAACTCAAGGACCACGAGGTAGCGGTTCGGTGTGTTCCGGTCCTGCAGGACCGTGCGGCGCGTGGGGCCGCCGCTGCGCCCGGCCGGGCCCTTCTCGGCCTCGCGGACCAGCTCCCGCATCTCGTCGATGCGCTCCGTCTCGAAGTCGATGATCTGCGCGAACTTCATGGGTGCCTCCACTCGGCCGGGCGCCCCGGGGCCGGGGACCGCTCAGCACACAAGCAAGCACCGGGAGCGGTCGTCGGCAATTCGCCGCACGTCGCTCCCGGTGCTGGGTGTTTCTTGTCCGACGCGGTCAGACGTCGATGCTGTCCTTCTGGGGCCCTTCGCCCTTCTGGGTTCCTTCGGCCTGCTGCGCCTCTTCGGCCGCCTGCTTCTTGGAGGCCATGAGGCTGGTGATCGTGGTGATCACCAGGACACCGCAGATCACGCCGAGGGAGACCGGGATGGAGATCTCCGGGACATGGACGCCGGACTCGTGCAGCGCGTGCAGCACCAGCTTGATGCCGATGAATCCGAGGATGACCGACAGCCCGTAACTGAGGTGGACCAGCTTCCTGAGCAGTCCGCCGATGAGGAAGTACAGCTGTCGCAGGCCCATGAGCGCGAACGCGTTGGCCGTGAACACGATGTACGGGTCCTGTGTCAGGCCGAAGATCGCGGGGATCGAGTCGAGTGCGAAGAGCACGTCGGTAGTGCCGATCGCGAGCATCACGACCAGCATCGGGGTCATGACCCGCTTGCCGTTCTGCTGGATCCACAACTTGGTGCCGTGATAGCGGTCGGCGACACCGAAGCGGCGCTCCACTGCCTTGAGCAGCCGGTTCTCCTCGAACTCCTCGTCCTCGTCGTCGGCGCGGGCTTCCTGGATCAGCTTCCACGCGGTGTAGATGAGGAACGCGCCGAAGATGTAGAAGACCCACGCGAAGCTCGCCAGGATCGCGGCACCCGCGGCGATGAAGATCGCGCGCAGGACGAGGGCTATGAGTACACCGATCAGCAGCACGCGCTGCTGGTACTGCGTGGGCACCGCGAACTTCGCCATGATCAGAACGAAGACGAAGAGGTTGTCGACGCTCAGCGACTTCTCGGTGATGAAGCCGGCGAAGAACTCACCGGCGGGCTGGCCGCCGGAGAAGAGCAGCAGTCCGAGTCCGAACAGCGCGGCCAGGACGATCCAGACGACCGTCCAGATCCCCGCTTCCTTGATGGACACGTCGTGCGGCTTGCGGCCGATGAAGAAATCGACCGCGATAAGGGCTGCGAGGCCCACGATCGTCAGGACCCAAAGGGTCACGGAAACATCCACTGCGCCTCCGGCAGTTCGTAACGGCAAATGTCAGCGTCGTCGCTGCTGGAGGTCTCTTCCACCCGATGTGTCCGGGGCGCGTGATGCGCCCGGGGTTATCCGGGCCGACGCCCCGGGATCCGGCCGGATCCGTATTGACGGGTACGTCGCAGTAGGTAGGGAGTACTCCCCTCCGCACTCACGACAGTACCCCAATCACCAAGGGAAGGTAAAGAGATTAGTAAAAGAAAGGCCAAGTCCCCTGGTCAGAGGATTTGACGAACCCTTGGGAAAGCTTGGGAGGGCTTGACGGGGCTCAGCGGGTGAACACCTGCGGACCTCAGCGGTTCCAGGAGCGACGGGCGGTGGCGACCTGGGTGAGGACGTGCTGCAGCACGTGGCTGCCCGGCGGGACACGCGAGGGGTCGTAGGTCCATGTGTGCCCGACCCACGGGTCGGCGAGGTGGTCGTCGGGCACCGGCGTGAGCCGTAGCAAAGACCGCCACAGCGGGTCGAGCAGCGGCCCGTAGGCGGCGGCGTCCTCGCGATCGGCGACCAGCATGAGGTGCACCCCGACAGCCGGGCCCTCGTCCGCGAGATAGCGCAACTGGGTCACGGCACGGTCGTCGAAGCCGTGCGGGAAGTCGTTGACGATCAGCAGCTGCTCGGCCGGGTCGAGATCGGACGGCAGTGCGTCGGCCGCCCCGCCCCGGACGGCCATCTGCACCAGGTCGACCCGCTGGGTCAGCCGGGCCAGTACCTCGTTCACCCCCGCGGCGCCCACGGCCGGCGGCGCGCCGAGGACCCCGGTGCTCACGAGCGGCGCGAGGGACGAGGCCGCCGAGCCCGCCGCGTCGATGACGTGCACGGTGTATTCGCCCGCCGGATAGACGGCGAGCAGCCGGGCCGCGTGCGCCACGGCCGTGTCCATGGCGAGGCGGCGCAGGTCGTCGGAGTCCGCGATCGAACCCTCGAAGGATGCCGCACGGCCGCTGTCGATCCACAGTCCGCGCTCCAGCGGCAGCCGCACCAGCATCGGAATGCTGAGGCCGGCGCTCTCGGGCAGATGCAGATCTCCCAGGCGCACAGCCATGGGGATCTCCATCGGGACGCGGTAGCCGTGCCAGGCGGGGTTGTCCCAGCGGGCGAAGGCGGGTGGCAGTGCCGGTTCGACGACCTCGGCCTCCGCGGTGAGCTGGGCGAGGTCCCGGTCGAGCGCCTCCCTGGCCCGGTCGACCAGCTCGGCGTGCTTGGCGCGGGCCGTTTCGCGGGCGGCATCGCCCTGCCCGCCGATCCGGGCACGCGGGTCGGACAGAGCCTTGTCGAGCTCCTGCTCCATGCGGGACTCGGCGAAGTCGACCGCGCTGCGGTACGCGGCGGTCGAGCGGGCCAGGTCCTCGAACATGCCCCACACCTGGTTGTACAGGCGCTCTTCCATGGACCAGCCGGTGGCGTCGCCCGCCACGGGCCGGGCGGGCTGCCCCGGCTGGGCCGGGGGCGCGGTCGGCGGGGGCGGAGGCGGTGCGGCGGCCTGCCGGCCGGGGTGGCTGTAGTTGACGGGGCCGCCGGCTGCGGGCCCGGCGGGCTGTGTGACGGCGGGCGGGTCCACCGGTGCGGAAGCCGCGGGGTAAGCGGGCTGCGGCGCCCCGGGTCCGGAGCCGGGCGCAGTGGATCCCTGGCCGCCGGGGTGTCCGTGCTGCGGCGACACCTGGCCGGGCGTGCCGGGGGACGTCGAGCCGCCCTGGTCCTGCCCCAGTGCGGGTGTCGCGGCGTGCCGGGAGCGGTCGCCGTCGGCCGCACGTGGCGGTGGCGCGGCCACCGAGCGCGCGAGGCCCTGGACGACCGCTTCGTTGATGCTGCCCGCGAGTTGGCGGGCCTGGGGAAGGCCCTGGTCGGTGAGGAGCTCGGCGAGGCCGCCCGCGTATCCCTGGCCCACCGCGCGTACCTTCCAGGCTCCCTGCCTGCGGTAGAGCTCCAGTGCGACGACGGCCGACTCGGCGTCGAGACCGGTGACCGTGTAACTGGCGACCTCGGAGCCGTCGAGTCCGGTGACCGCGACGAAGGGGGCGGCGACGGCTCCGAACCGGACCGGACCGCCCACTCCGGACGGCAGGGCCAGGAGCACACTGACCCGGTGCACGGTCTCCGGCAGGGCGCCCAGGTCGCATGCCAGCCGGTGATCGGCCGCCGCCTGCTTGGACACCTCTATGCCCGGCAGAGTGGGTGAGCCCGGATGGGCCACCCACTCGACTCCGTGCACCTTGCCCCGCTCGTCGCTGAGCGTGGCCCCGGCCACGATCGGCTTGCCGGCCGACACCCGGATCTCAAGTCGGGCCTGGGAGAGCGGGTGGTTCTGCCCCCGGACCAGCTCAGCCGTCATCGCCTTCGTTCCCCCTGTGTACTCGTATGCAGGCGCCGGGCCGACTGGCCGGACGTGACTACAGGTGCGGCAGGATCGCCGGCATCAGGTCCTGGAAGGTACGGCCGTTGGCAGGCGTACCGAGGGCCGTCATCTGCCAGCCCGCGCCCGCGCGGTGGACCTTCGCCATGATCTGCGCGGTGTACTGCCCGCCGCCCGCCAGGGTGTAGCGGGCCAGCTCCTGGCCGTTGGTCTCGTCGACCAGACGGCAGAACGCGTCCTGCACCTCCTGGAACGTCTGGCCCGTGAACGAGTTCACGGTGAAGACGATCTGGTCGATGTGGACCGGGATGCGCGCGAGGTCGACGAGGATCGCTTCGTCGTCGCCGCCCTGGCCCACACCGCCGACGAGGTTGTCACCGGTGTGCCGCACGGAGCCGTCGTCGCTGACGAGGTGACGGAAGAACACCACGTCGACCGGCTGCTTGTCCGCGAACAGCACGGCCGACGCGTCGAGGTCGATCTCGCGGGTGCGAGAACCGAACAGGCCACGTCGCGGGGCTGCCTGCCAGCCGAGCCCCATGCGCACCGCGGTCAGCGTGCCTCCGTCGTTCTTCTGCAGACTGATGGCCTGACCCTTGGTCATGTTGACCGTCACGCGCTGTTCCCTTCTCGGACTGTCTCCCCTGTTGCCGCAGAATCCTGCGGTTGACCAGCAACCCTACGCAGGGCCACTGACACCCCCGAAGCCCGGTGCACAATTTGTGTCGGTCTTGCAACACTGCGCGGTGGCCGGGGCGTCAGGCGATGCCTGCCTCCTTCATCTGCCGCAGCTCCTTCTTCATCTCCGAGACCTCGTCACGCAGCCGCGCGGCGATCTCGAACTGCAGGTCCGCGGCGGCCGCGCGCATCCGCTCCGTCATCTCCTCGATCTGCCCCGTGAGTTCCGCCGCGGGGCGATCGGTCGGCACGGTCGCCTTGTCCTTGGCGGACTTGGCCCCCTTGGCCGCCTTGGATCCCAGTGCGGGCACCGGGGCCTTGGCGCTCTTGCCGTCCTTCGACTTGCGGTAGCCCGAACCGAGCAGCTGCTCGGTGTCGACGTCCTCGCGGGCGATCTGCGCCACGATGTCGTTGATCTTCTTGCGGAGCGGCTGGGGGTCGATGCCCCGCTCCGTGTTGTACGCGACCTGCTTCTCCCGGCGGCGGTTGGTCTCGTCGATGGCCTTCTCCATCGCCGGGGTGATCTTGTCGGCGTACATGTGGACCTGACCCGACACGTTGCGTGCCGCGCGGCCGATGGTCTGGATCAGCGAGGTCCCGGAGCGCAGGAAGCCCTCCTTGTCGGCGTCGAGGATCGACACCAGGGAGACCTCTGGCAGGTCGAGACCCTCCCTGAGGAGGTTGATGCCGACGAGGACGTCGTACTCACCGGCGCGCAGTTCCCGCAGCAGTTCGACCCGGCGCAGGGTGTCGACGTCACTGTGCAGGTACCGGACCTGGATGCCCATTTCCAGGAAGTAGTCGGTGAGGTCCTCGGCCATCTTCTTGGTGAGCGTGGTGACGAGGACCCGCTCGTCCTTCTCGGTGCGCTTGCGGATCTCGTGCACCAGGTCGTCGATCTGGCCCTCGGTGGGCTTGACGACGACCTCAGGGTCGATGAGGCCGGTGGGGCGGATGATCTGTTCGACGAAGCCGTCCCCGCGCGAGAGCTCGTACTTGCCGGGCGTCGCCGACAGGTAGACGGCCTGTCCGATGCGCTGCTGGAACTCCTCCCACTTCAGAGGGCGATTGTCCAGGGCGGAGGGCAGCCGGAAGCCGTGGTCGACGAGGGTGCGCTTGCGGGAGGCGTCGCCCTCGTACATCGCGCCGATCTGGGGCACCGTGACGTGCGACTCGTCGATGACGAGCAGGAAGTCGTCCGGGAAGTAGTCGAGCAGTGTGTTCGGCGGGGAGCCGGGCTCGCGGCCGTCGAAGTGCATCGAGTAGTTCTCGACGCCGGAGCAGGAGCCGATCTGGCGGAGCATCTCCAGGTCGTACGTCGTACGCATGCGCAGCCGCTGGGCCTCCAGGAGCTTGCCCTGCTTCTCCAGCTCGGACAGGCGCTCGCCCAGTTCCTTCTCGATGTCGTTGGCGGCGCGCTCCAGGCGCTCGGGCCCGGCGACGTAGTGGGTGGCCGGGAAGATGTACAGCTGCTGGTCGTCGGTGATGATCTCGCCGGTGAGCGGGTGCAGCGTGGAGAGGGCCTCGATCTCGTCACCGAACATCTCGATGCGGACGGCCAGCTCCTCGTAGACCGGGAAGATCTCGATGGTGTCCCCGCGGACGCGGAAGGTGCCGCGGGTGAAGGCCAGGTCGTTGCGCGTGTACTGGATGTCGACGAAGCGGCGGAGCAGGTCGTCGCGGTCGATCTCGTCGCCGACCTTGAGGTTGACCATGCGGTCCACGTACTCCTGCGGCGTGCCCAGGCCGTAGATGCAGGAGACCGAGGCCACCACGACGACGTCACGCCGGGTGAGCAGCGAGTTGGTGGCGGAGTGACGCAGTCGCTCCACTTCCTCGTTGATCGAGGAGTCCTTCTCGATGTAGGTGTCCGACTGCGGGACGTAGGCCTCGGGCTGGTAGTAGTCGTAGTACGAGACGAAGTACTCGACCGCGTTGTTCGGCAGGAGCTCGCGGAACTCGTTGGCGAGCTGGGCGGCCAGCGTCTTGTTCGGCGCCATCACGAGGGTGGGGCGCTGAAGCTTCTCGATCATCCACGCGGTGGTCGCGGACTTTCCGGTGCCGGTGGCGCCGAGGAGGACGACATCCTTCTCACCTGCGAGGACGCGCCGCTCAAGGTCAGCGATGGCAGCGGGCTGGTCACCGCTGGGCTGGTAGGGACTGACGACCTCGAAAGGCGCCACCGTGCGTTCGATCTTGGATACGGGCCGCATGGAATCAACCGTACGACCCCGCACTGACAACGGGGTCCTCTCACCAGTTCTGCGGGGTCCGCGAAGCGTCGTGGTGGCGGGAGCGCGGGCCGGGCACGCGCCCGCGTCCGGTGGGGTGGACCGTGTGGGCCGGGATGCCGGGCTTCTGCTCGGCGGCGCTCCAGTCGGGCTTGCCCATGACCATCAGCGGATCGAACATCACGACGACGCCGGCGAGCAGCAGGAAGGCCAGCGGGCCGATCATCAGGGGTGCCAGCAGGGAGGCGGGCGAGTCCCCGGCAGGGGCGCTGGTGGCGCCGTGCAGATGGACGCTGAGGGCGGCCATCCCCGTGTAGTGCATACCGCTGACGGCGAGGCCCATGACGAGGCTCGCGCCCACGCTCCACAGGAAGCCGCGGACCTGGCCCGCCGCCCACAGGGCCGCGATCGCGGCGGCGACGGCTATCACGACGGAGGCGGCGACGGTGAGGGTGTTGTACTCAAGCTTCCCGTTGAGGCGCATTCCGGCCATGCCCAGGTAGTGCATGGAGGCGACGCCGAGTCCGGTGATGGTGCCCCCGGTGAACAGGGCCGTTCCGGAGGCTCCCCGGTATCCGACGATGAAGATCCCGATGCCGACCATGACGATCGCGACGCCGAGACTCGCGAAGGTCATCAGCATGTCGTAGTTCACCGGGCTCTCCCTGACGGAGAACCCCATCATCGCGACGAAGTGCATGGTCCAGATGCCGGAGCCGATCGCCGCGGACCCGAGGGCGAGCCAGCCCGGGCGCCAGGAACGGGTGACGAGCATCGACCTCGTGGTGCAGCGCAGACCGAGCGCTCCGCCGAGGCACGCCATCAGGTACGCCACGAGCGGCGTGACGAGTCCGTAGCTGAATCCGTCGACCGTGCCCTGCATGCGCGGTTGCCTTTCCGCCCTGTTACATCCCGGAATTCTGTGAAATGCCCCCGCCCCAGGAGCGCCGCAGCGACCAGGGTTGCCGCAGAGAGTATGACTCGCACCTGAACGGTCGAACGATTTTCCGGCAAAGAATCACGACCTTGCCCCAGTTGTGCGGCACACGTGATCGGGCTTGGGCAACTCCATTCAATTTATGGCCATCCTGTAGCCCCCTAAAGTTGACCCCCTGCTGTCACTCTGGGACCGTCCGTGATCGCAGACGCTAGGAGTACGCATGCACGCGCGCGCTGCCGCCGCCACGACCACCGCGCTCCTGGGAGCCGCCGTCGTTCTCCCCGCCCCCCTCGCTCACGCAGCTGTGAGCACCGACCAGCCCCTGGTCATCGCCCACCGCGGAGCCTCGGCCCAAGCCCCCGAGAACACCCTCGCCGCCATCGACCGGGCGGCCCGTCTCGGGTTCACCTGGGTCGAGAACGACGTCCAGCGCACCAAGGACGGCAAGCTCGTCGTGATCCACGACGACAGCCTGGCCCGCACGACCGACGTGGAGGAGGTCTTCCCCGCAAGGGCCCCCTGGAAGGTGCAGGACTTCACCGCCGCGGAGATCGCACGCCTCGACGCGGGCAGCTGGTTCAGCCCCCGCTACAAGGGCGCTCGCGTTCCGACGCTGAAGCAGTACATGAACCGGGTCTCGCGCAACCACCAGAAGCTCGTCCTGGAGATCAAGAACCCCCAGCTGTACCCGGGGATCGAGCGGGAGACCCTCAAAACCCTCAGCAACGAGGGCTGGCTGGGCCCGGCCCATGTGCGGAGCAAGCTGGTGATCCAGAGCTTCAGTGCGGACAGCGTGCGTAAGGTGCACGCCCTGCGGCCCGACGTCAAGACGGGTTTCCTGGGCACCCCGTCGGTCGCGGAGCTGCCCGCGTTCGCGCGGTTCGCCGACCAGATCAACTCGTCGCACACGACGATCTCCCGCGGGTATGTCGCGGCGATCCACGCCTTCGAGGGGCCGCACGGCAAGCCACTGGAGATCTTCACCTGGACCGTCGACACCGCTGCGGACACACGGCGTGTCGCGGGTCTCGGCGTGAACGGCATCATCACGAACAAGCCCGACGTGGTGCGGAAGGCTCTTCGCGAGGGCTGAGCGTCCTGACCGACGGCCCGTCGCCGGTGGCCGGACGCCCCGTACGCGTCCGCGCCACCGGCGTTGTCAGTGGTGCGCCGTACCGTGGAGCGCATGAACAGCCATGGGCAGAACGAGCAGCGGGTGGTGTGGGCCGTCGTCGACAGCGGTATCGGTCCGCTGCTGCTGGCGGCGACCGGCGAAGGCCTGGTCAGCGTTGTCTTCCACGCCACGGACGAGGTGCGCGACAAGACCCTGGAGCGGCTCGGATCGCGGTTCGCCATCGAGCCCGTCGAAGCGCCGGGGTCCCCGCTGCTGGCCGAGGCGATACGTCAGTTCGCGGCGTACTTCGCGGGCGAGCGGCACGACTTCGAGCTGCCCCTGGACTGGTCCCTGATCTCCGGCTTCAACCGCCAGGTGCTGCGCGAGCTGGCGTCCGGCGTTCCGTACGGGGCGGTGGTGGGCTACGGCGACCTGGCGCGGCGCGTCGGCCAGCCGGGAGCGGCCCAGGCGGTGGGAACGGCCATGGGAGCCAATCCGCTGCCGGTCGTCGTGCCCTGCCACCGGGTCGTGGAGCGGGACGGCGGCATCGGCGGGTTCGGGGGCGGCGTGGAGACCAAGCGGAAGCTGCTGGCGCTGGAAGGGGTGCTGCCGGAGCCGTTGTTCTAGGGGCCGGGGCACCTCTAAGGGCTCGGCTTCGAGGCCGCCGCTGTTGTCGTGGGGGTGTCCTGGGCTCAGGACAAGGGGGGAGACTGCGCCGGTGAGCACGCCCGACTTCACTCGTGTGTACGCGTCCGACCCGGTGCGGTTCACGGGTCCGGTCCGCGTGCGCGTTCTCGTCGCGCTCGCTCGGGCGCGTTCGCGGTGACCGCCGTCGAGCGGCCGGTCGCCGTGCCCTTCGACGCGGCCGGACTGCCCGCGCTGCGACGCCGGACCTCCGCCGTGCTCATCGCCAGTCAGATCCTCGGCGGGCTCGGTGTGGCCACGGGCATCGCGCTCGCCGTGGTCCTGGCCCAGGAAGTCGCCGGTACGGAATCGCTCGCCGGGCTCGCGCCCACCGCGACCGTCACCGGGACGGCGGTGCTCTCGGTGCCGCTGGCTGCCCTGATGACCGCGCGCGGTCGCAGGCCGGGGCTCGTGCTGGCCTATCTCATCGGCGCGTTGGGGGCCGGGATCGTGGTGGCAGGTGCGGTCATGGGCAGCTTTCCGCTGCTGCTGGCCGGGATGGCGGGTTTCGGCGCGGCCTCGTCGGCGAATCTTCAGGCGCGGTTCGCCGCCGCGGATCTGGCCGAGCCGAAGCAGCGGGCACGAGCCATCTCGAACGTCGTGTGGGCCACGACGATCGGCGCGGTCCTCGGCCCCAACATCGCCGCGCCCGCGGGCCGCAGCGTCTCCGGGCTCGGCATCCCGGAGGCGGCAGGTCCCTTCGTGTGGGCGGCCGGGGTGTTTCTCATATCCGCGCTGCTGGTCGCGGTGCTGCTGCGGCCCGATCCGCTGCTCACCGCCCGCGCCCTGGCGCCGGTCGAGGAGCAGTCCCCCGCGGCGCGGTCCATCAAGGCGGGGGCAGCCGCCGTCCGGGCGTCACCGCGTGCGCGGCTGGCGCTGGTGACGGTGGCCGTGTCGCACACGGCGATGGTGTCGGTCATGTCGATGACGCCGCTGGACCTCGGCCATCACGGGGCGGGCATCGATCTGATCGGGCTGGTCATCAGCGTCCACATCGCGGGGATGTACGCGTTCTCGCCCCTCATGGGGCGGCTGTCCGACAGGTTCGGCCGGCTCTCGGGGATAGGCCTGGCCGTGGCCCTGCTTGCCTGCGCGGCCCTTCTCGCGGGCACCGCGGGCGCCGACCACCGGCAGACCGCCGCCGGCCTGTTCCTGTTGGGCCTCGGCTGGTCCGCCGGCCTCGTCTCCGGCTCCGCGCTCCTGACCGACTCCGTGCCCCAGCCCGCGCGCGCCGCCGCGCAGGGACTCTCCGACCTGACCATGAACGCCTCGGCGGGGCTCGGCGGGGCCGCCGCGGGCCTCGTCGTCGCCCAGGCGGGCTACGGCTGGCTGAACGCCGTCGCCGCCTGCCTGCTGCTGCCGCTCGGCGCGCTGGCGCTGTTCACCCGGGGCAGGAGGCCCCGCCCGTGATGCGCCCAACGGAGCCCGCGCGAAGGCTGGCCGGAACGGTTCGCCGGTAGCAGACTCCGCCGTGCGTACAGCCACTGGCATCCGAAGGCACGGGGGCCGAAGGGACGGCGATCACGTATGAGCGGGAACAGGGCAGTCGCGTACCTCAAGCCGGGCGCGGTGGAAGTAAGGACCATCGACTACCCGACGCTCGAACTGCGGGACGGGCCGGGAGTAGCCGCCGCGAACATCGGCCGCAAGTGCGGGCACGGAGTCATCCTGAAAGTACTCGCCAGCAACATCTGCGGCAGCGACCAGCACATGGTGCGCGGCCGTACGACCGCGCCCGAGGGGCTCGTCCTTGGACACGAAATGACCGGGGAGGTCATCGAGCGGGGCCCTGACGTCGAGTTCGTCGACGTCGGGGACATCGTCTCGGTGCCCTTCAACATCGCCTGCGGGCGGTGCCGCAACTGCAAGGAACGCAAGACGGGCATCTGTCTGAACGTCAACCCGGCCCGCCCCGGGGCGGCCTACGGCTACGTCGACATGGGCGGCTGGGCCGGCGGCCAGGCCGAGTACGCGATGATCCCGTACGCGGACTTCAACCTGCTGCGGTTCCCGGACCGGGACCAGGCGCGCGAGAAGCTGCTCGATCTGACCATGCTGTCGGACATCTTCCCGACGGGCTTCCACGGCGCGGTGAGCGCGGGCGCCGGAGTCGGCTCGACGGTGTACGTGGCCGGCGCGGGGCCGGTCGGTCTCGCCGCCGCGGCATCGGCGCAGCTGCTCGGCGCCGCCGTCGTCATCGTCGGCGACCTCAACTCCGAACGGCTCGCGCAGGCGAGGAGTTTCGGCTGCGAGACGGTCGACGTCAGCCAGGGCGACGTGGGCGAGCAGATCGACCAGATCCTGGGCGAGCCGGAGGTGGACGTGGCCGTCGACGCGGTCGGCTTCGAGGCACGGGCCCACGGCCCCGACGCCCCGGAGGCGCCCGCCACGGTCCTCAACTCGCTGATGGGCCTCACGCGCGCGGGCGGCTCGCTGGGCATCCCGGGCCTGTACGTCACCGACGATCCCGGAGGGGTCGACCAGGACGCGCGGACGGGCACGCTCAAGGTGCGGCTCGGTCTGGGGTGGGCGAAGAGCCACCGTTTCACCACAGGTCAGTGTCCGGTGATGCAGTACCACCGAGGGCTGATGAAGGCGATCCTCCACGAGCGGGTGCACATCGCCAAGGCCGTCAACGCGACGGTGATCGGCCTGGAGGACGCGCCGCGCGGCTACGCCGAGTTCGACCAGGGCGCCAGCCGTAAGTACGTCCTGGACCCGCATGGCGCGCTGACCGGGATACGGCCCGTCTGAGCGCCGCCGGAAAGTGAAAAGGGGTGTCCACGCGCGCGTGGACACCCCTTTTCGCACCTCGGGTGTTCGCAGGGGTTTGGCCGGGCGCGCCGCCCGCCAGGGATGAGAGGGGAACCGACAGACAGGAGGCACGCGCGTGCTGATGGTGTCCGAAGAGGTTCGGGAGGCGCTCGCCACGGGTCGGCCCGTGGTGGCACTGGAGTCCACGATCATCGCGCACGGGCTGCCGCGTCCGCGCAACCTCCAGGTGGCGCTGGAGCTGGAGGACGTCGTACGCCAGGAGGGAGCCGTCCCGGCGACGATCGCCGTGCTCGACGGGCAGCCCCGTGTGGGCCTCGACAAGGAGCAGGTGGAGCGGATCGCCAACGAGGACGGCATCCGCAAGCTGGGACATCGCGATCTGCCACTGGCGATCGCCGCCGGGGCCGACGGGGCGACCACGGTGTCGGCGACGGCTCTGCTGGCCGCGCAGGCCGGGGTACGGGTGTTCGCCACGGGCGGCCTCGGAGGCGTACACCGGGAGTGGACGCTGACGCAGGACGAGTCCGCCGACCTCGGGCTCCTCGCGCGTACCCGGATCACCGTGGTGTGCGCGGGGGTGAAGTCGATCCTGGACGTGCCTGCGACCCTGCAGCGCCTGGAGACGCTGGGCGTCGCGGTCGCCGGATACGGCACGGACCGCTTTCCCGGCTTCTATCTGTCGGACTCCGGACACCCGGTGGACTGGACGCTGGAGTCGCCGGGCGAGGTCGCGGCCGTCATGCGCGCGCAGGACGCACTGGGCGGACCCGCGGCGGCACTGATCGTCGCCAATCCCGTGCCCGAGGCGCAGCAGCTGGATCCCGCTCTGCACGCGCGCGTGCTCGCCGACGCGCTGCACGCGTGCGAGGCGGAGGGTGTGAGCGGCCAGGCGGTCACGCCGTTCCTGCTCGACCACCTGGTGCGCCACACCGACGGGGCGTCACTTGAGGCCAACCTGGCCGCGGTACGCGGCAACGTACGGCTCGCGGGGCGGATCGCGGCGGCCTGGGCACGGGTGTGACGGGAGCCGGCGGGGCTCTCCTTGTCGTCGGTGACGTCATCACCGATGTCGTCGCCCGGCATCGCGGGCCACTCGCTCCGGGCACCGACACGGCCGCGGCCGTCCGGACGGTGCCGGGCGGTGCGGGCGCCAACGTCGCGTGCTGGGCGGCCCGTCGAGCCGGTACGGAGGTGCGGTTCCTCGGCCGGGTGGGCACCGACTCGGCCGCGTGGCACGAGCGACAGCTGGTGGCCGCCGGGGTGCGTCCCCTCCTGGTCGTCGACCCGGGGGCGCCGACGGGGACGGTGATCTGCCTGGTGGACGCGGGGACCTCGGCGGAACGCACCTTCCTCACGGACAGCGGCGCGTCCCTGCGGCTGGACGCCGACGACTGGTCGCCCGCGCTGCTCGACGGTGTCGCACGGCTGCACCTGTCGGGCTATCTGTTCTTCTCCGAGCCGTCCCGGGCGCTGGTGTCGGTGGCGGTGGAGTCGGCACGCGCGCGTGGCGTACCGGTGAGCGTGGACCCCGCGTCGGCGGGGTTCCTCACCGAACTGGGCGTGGACCGCTTCCTCTCGCTCGCCGAGGGGGTCGATGTCCTGCTGCCCAGCAGGGACGAGGCCCGTCTGCTGACAGGACTGCCCGACACGGCGGACTCGGCGGCCAAGTTGAGCCGCCACTTTCCGCTGGTGGTGGTCAAGCAGGGCGACGCCGGAGCCCTTGTCGCCCGGTCGGGGGCGGTCCGGGCCCGGGTTCCGGCGGAAGCGGCGACTCCTGTCGACACCACGGGCGCCGGCGACGCCTTCACCGGGGCCTTCCTTGCCGCCCTGCTCGGGGGCGGCAGGCCGGAGGAGGCGGCCGTCGAGGGGTGCCGGGCCGGGGCCCGGGCGGTGGAACAGGTGGGCGGCAGGCCGGACAGGCGGGACAGGCGGGACACGGAGGCGCCGGACACACCGGGCGCAGAGGCATAGGCCCGACCGCCGCCGCACGACAACCCCCTCACACGGCGCTACACCTTGCGCCCCCATGCCGAGATCAGCGGTGCCGTGGCCAGGTCCATGCCGCCCGCGGCCACGTTCGCCAGGTGGCGGTCGATGTCCTGGTCGCCGGCGAGGCCGGCCGTGACGAGCTGATCACGGACCTGGCCGACCGTCGCGGCCTCCAGTGCCCCACAGGCGGGCGAGGTGAGCGGGAAGTACGCGTCCGCCTCTACCTGCCGCAGTCCGGCCTCGCGAAGCAGCCGGGGAAGCCGACGCCCGTAGGAGAGTTCGGCGCCCCGCTCGGCGAGCACGTCGCGCATCGCATGGCGCACCCGGTTGGCCAGCTGCTGCTCGGGGCCCTGCTCGTCCGGGCAGGCCAGCGGCTGCAGTGTGGGGTCGGCGTCCTCGACCAGGAGCCGACCGCCGGGCCGCAGCGCCCTGATCATCGTGCGCAATGCCCGTTCCCTGTCCGGCACATGAGCGAGAACGAGCCGGGCGTGCACGAGGTCGAAACCCTCCGCCGGCGGCTCGTCGGCGCTCACGTCGTGGACGCGCAGCTGGATCGGCGGCCGCACGGACAGGGGCGCCCAGGAGGTGTCGAGGTCGGTCGCGAAGACCCGGCCGGTGGGCCCGACTCTTTTGGCGAGCCAGGACACCACCGACATGCCGCCCGCTCCCACCTCCCAGCAGCGCCAGCCGGATCCGATGCCGAACCGTTCCATGTGCCGGAACGTCGTGGGGTCGAAGAGAGCGGCGAGGGCGTCGAATCGTTGCCCCGCCTCGGGCTGGCGGTTGTCGAGGAGGTGTCCGTCGGTTCGCGTCATGCGCCGATCATCCCATTTGTCAGGCTTTCTCCCGAGGGTCGACGCTCCGTCGGTGCTCGGGCGGCGCCCCGACGGCGCTCCGACGGACGGCAGGTCGGGACAGGTTCCGGAGCGGAATGTTCCGTTCCCACAGGCCGAACCAGCCGTCGAAACATCCTGACAGACTGGCCGCGGCAAGGCGCAGAGTGCGGCGCGAGGAGATCCACGCAAGGAGATCCAGATGTCCATGGCAGGGAATCTGCGGAAGGTCACGAGCCTGGGCAAGGTCGGCGGCCTCCGCAAAGTGGCACGGCTGACACGACGGCGTGCCCGTGTCGACCTGAGCCACCCCGCCCGGTCACCGCTGGGCTCCGCGGTGGTGAACTGCGTGGCGTACGAGGAAGGGGCCAGGGTCCCCGCCGGCCGTGATCTGGCCGAGACGGTGGAGCGGGTCCGCAAGGCCGACGGCGGTTTCGTCTGGCTCGGGCTGCACGAGCCGACCGAGGTGGAGTTCGCGGGCATCGCCGAGCTCTTCGATCTCCACCCGCTGGCGGTCGAGGACGCGGTGGACGCCCACCAGCGCCCGAAGCTGGAGCGGTACGGCGACACGCTGTTCGCGGTGTTCAAGACGGTCTGCTATGTCGAACACACCGAACTGACCGCGACCAGCGAGGTGGTGAACACCGGCGAGATCATGGTGTTCGTCGGCCGGGACTTCGTGGTGACGGTCCGTCATGGCCGGCACGGTTCACTGGGACCGCTGCGCGAGGAGTTGGAGGCCAACCCGCAGCAGCTCACCAAGGGGCCGGCCGCCGTACTGCACGCGATCGCGGACCACGTGGTGGACGACTATCTGAATGTCACGGCCGCCGTGCAGGAGGACATCGACGAGGTCGAGACGGCCGTGTTCGCGGCGGACGGCGCCCGGGCCGACCCCGGTCACATCTACCAGCTCAAGCGTGAACTCCTGGAGCTGAAGCGGGCGGTGGTCCCGTTGGGCCGGCCCATCATGGATCTCGCCACACGGCCGATACGCGTGATCGACCCGGAGATACAGGCCTACTTCCGGGACGTCTCCGACCACCAGCTGCGGGCCGCCGAGCAGATAGCCGCGTTCGACGAACTGCTCAACTCGATTCTGCAGGCGCACCTCGCGCAGGTGAGCGTGGCGCAGAACGAGGACATGCGGAAGATCACGGCGTGGGCCGCGCTGATCGCCGTGCCGACGATGGTCTGCGGTGTCTACGGCATGAACTTCGAGCACATGCCGGAGCTGCACTGGAAGTTCGGGTATCCCTTGGCGGTCGGCGTGATCGCCGTCGCCTGCTTCACCCTCTACCGGGGATTCAAGCGGAACGGCTGGCTGTGACCTCGCTCGTCCGGCACGGCTCGCCGGTCGTCGAGCGAGAGTTCACGATGTACCCGTAAGCCACGCACGGGGGCATAGGTGTCCGTTGCCGGAACAACCAGCCCCTCAGCGCGTCTCGCTCAGCGCGGACCCCTCAGCGCGAGTCGCTCTTCGCGTAGACGCTCTCGACCCAGCTCGCGAGTTGTCCGTCCGTCAGGTGCGAGGCCAGATCGGCCTCGCTGATCATTCCGACCAGGCGCTTGTTCTCGATCACAGGGAGGCGACGGATCTGATGTTCCTGCATTTCGCCGAGTACGTCGCCGACGTCGGCGCTCGCGTCGATCCAGCGCGGGGTGCCCTTGGCCATCTCGCCCGCGGTGACCCGGGCCGGGTCGTGACCCATGGCCACACAGCCGATCACGATGTCGCGGTCCGTGAGGATGCCGCAGAGCCGTTCGTTCTCGTCGCTGATGGGCAGGGCGCCCACCTTGAGTTCGCGCATCAGCTGAGCGGCCCGGTCCAGGGTCTCGTGAGCGGGGATCCACTGGGCGCCGCGGTGCATGATGTCTCCGGCGGTGGTCATGTAGTACCTCCCGATGCCGGACGGCCGGCGCGGCACGGAGAGGCGCCGCTGGTCCCGGCGCCCTACATTCTCGCCGGGTACGGAGAGATACGCACCCGGACGACCGCGGCTTCGGCCTGACGCCTCTGTCCCACACCTCGGCCCACCCCTCGACCCACGCCTCACTTCTCCCTTCGCTCCGCCCCTCCGCTCACACCGAGAAGCTGACGATCCGCTCGGGCAGTACGCGGATGATCACGCGGACCTCGTCGTCCTTCTCCGCCGGAGGGTCGACACCCAGGTACTTGTGGGAGAGCTCGCAGGGAAGGCGCTTGCCCTCGTCGGGGAGGATTTCGACGGTGCCGCGGATCTCCACCGACGTATAGGGGTCGGCGAGGTCGAAGACCGAGAGGCTGACGCGGGGGTCGCGTCGGAGGTTGCGGACCTTCTGCCGGCCGTCGGTCGAGGAGAAGAGAACGGTGTCGCCCTCGCGTTTGATCCAGACCACCGAGTTCTGGGGCGCGCCGCCGGGGCCGAGGGTGGCGACGCTGGCGAAGTTCTTGCCGTCGAGGAGCGTGCGGAGGGAGTCACCGAAGGAGAGCGTCATGCCGTCAGACTAACTACATGCACGTGCATACATAACCCTTGCGGCGGGATTCCTGCGCAACTTTCCGCACGGAAGTCGTGCCCGGGAACATCGGGCGGGCGCCCACACCGGAGACGGTCGTCCCATCAGCCGTTCCACGCCGGATGGCGCGGGTCGTCCGCCCGCACCAGGACATCGGCCGTGTCGCCCGGAGCCGTCTCGGTCTCGTACCGCTCGTACGCGGGGAGCGTCCAGTGCTCCTCAACCGGGGTGCGGCGGCGCAGTGCGGCCGGTGAGAGGCGTACATGGACAGTGAGGTCGAAGGGGAACCAATGGTGCAGGAGCAGTGGTCCGTGCAGCAACAGCATGGCACCGGGCGGGAGTTGGACGTACGGGGTGCGGGTGGCGCGGTCGGTGACCGGGTCCAGGAGGTCGGGCAGGACCCGCCCGTCACCACCGGGTTCCAGGGGACCGAAGACCTCTCGCCACAGGGCACCGGTGTCGAACCAGCCGTCGTAGTAGGTCTCCACGTCCTGGCGGCCGTACTCGAACCGGAGCGAGGCGGGTCGCAGATAGCCTTCCGTGCCGACAACCAGGGCGGAGCGACCGCGTGGGCGAAGGGCCTCGGCGACGCGTTCGGCGAGGTCACCGGGGCGGGCCGCCGGGGCCCCGTCGAAGGCGATGCGCGGCCAGGGGCTGCCGTCGGCCGGCTTCAGTTCGAGCAGACGCTCGGCGATGAGGTCGCCGAGCCGGTCCCAGGTGATCGCTTCGAGTCGCACACGGCCATGATGCCGCGCGGGCACACCTGTACGGCGACCGCGTACCCGCGCGGAGTTGTTCGACGGCATCGGGCGGGCGTGACGGGCGGTGCGGCGGCGAGAGGAGAAGGGGTGCGCGAGTCGGCGTACGGGCGGGTGTCGTTCGGGAAGGAACCGCTTATGGCGACCATGGCGACTCCCCTGTCCCGCACCGGGCCTCTTGTCGTCCAGCCGTTGAAGAGGCGGCACTGTGGCGAGTGCGGGGGCGGGCCGCTCCCGCTGCTGGTGGTGGAGGAGGGGGCGCCGAGATGCCTTGACTGCGCCGACCTCGGGCATCTCGTGTTCCTGCCCCGGGGGGACACGGCGTTGACGCGGAGGTCCCGGAAGGAGAGCGGGTTGTCGGCGGTCGTGGTGCGGTTCAACCGGCGGCGGAGCCGGTACGAGCGGCAGGGAGTGCTGGTCGAGGAGGCGGCGCTCGCGCGGGCGGAGGAGCGGTGCCTGGCGGACGCGGAGGCGAGACGGCGGCGCAGACTGCGGGACGCCCGGCGGCGGGCCGTTGAGGATGTGCGGTTCACGGACGCGTTCGCGCGGAACATCCGGCGGCTGTTTCCCGGTTGTCCGGCCGACCGGGCGTACGCGATCGCCGCACACGCCTCGGTGCGGGGCAGCGGACGGGTGGGGCGCAGTGCCGCCGGGCGGGCGCTGTCCGAAGCCGCGGTGGTCTCAGCCGTGCGCGCGGCGGTCCGGCACACGGAGACTCCGTACGACCAGTTGTTGATGAGCGGTGTCGCGCGCCACGAGGCCCGCCGTCGGATCGCCTCCGCGGCCGAGGCGACGCTGACGGGCTGGCGCGGGGGCGGGCCGGCCGGGGGCCGGGCGAACGACGGCCCGGATGCGGAGCGAGGGCGTCCGTGAAGCACCGCACTTGAGACGGCGTGCCGGAAGCGGTGGGCCGGAAACGGCGTGCCGGAAACGGCGTGCCAGAGGGGGTGTGCTTGGCGGTGGCCTGCTTGACGGCGTTGGACTTGGTGGCGGTGGACTTGGCGGCGGTGGGCCGAGACGTCCGGATATGGCGTCGAGTTCCTCGGCCATGGTCACCCTCATCGTCCGGCATTTCACTTGTGGTGACAGGGGACGCCGGGCACGATCTTGAGGTTCGGAGTGGTCCGGCCCTCACGGTTTCGGGAACGGTGCGCGAGTTGTTGACCAGAGGTTCTGCTTACGCGGGAGTTGCCATGATCGAGGGACCGTACTTCGTGCTCACCGTGGTGGGCGTGCTCGGCACCGGGCTGGTGGCCGGGGTGTTCTGCGCGTTCTCGACGTTCGTGATGAAAGGGCTGGCCTCGCTGCCGCCGGCGCAGGGTGTCGCGGCGATGCAGGCGATCAACGTGACCGCGCTGATGCCGGCTTTCATGCTCGTGTTCATCGGCTCGGCCGCGCTGTGCGCCGTGATCGCGGTGGTCACCTTCGTGCTGTGGCCCGACGAGGGCACGGTGGAGTTGCTGCTGGGCAGCGCGCTGTATCTGTTCGGCTGCTTCGGGGTCACGATCGCCGCGAACGTCCCGCGCAACAACAAACTGGCCGAGATGGACGCCGGCACGCCGGAGGCCACCGCCTACTGGCCCACATATGTGAGCGAGTGGTCGATGTGGAACCACATACGGATGGTCGCCGCGGTCGCCGGAGCGGTCCTGTACGTGCTGGCGCTGACCTGAGCGCAACGGGGCGGCGTCCACCTGGGGCGGACGCGGCCGCGGCGTCGTATCGTGGCGGGAAGAGTCTGCCAACAGGCCTCGCGGCCCACCGCCCCGACGACGGCGTCGGACAGGGTGGAGTCGTAGACGGTGGCGAGCGCCGTACGGGGCCCCGTGCGTGTACGTGAGGGAGACGGCCATGGCCGATCCCAAGGGTTTCCTGAACTCCTCCCGCGAGGAATGGCCGCGTCGACCCGTCGAGGACCGGGTCCAGGACTGGAACGAGGTGTACGTCCCCGGGGCGCTGCTGCCGATCGTCCGGACACAGGCCGACCGGTGCATGGACTGCGGCATCCCCTTCTGCCACGACGCCTGCCCGCTGGGCAACCTGATCCCCGAGTGGAACGACCTCGTCGCGCGCGACGACTGGCGTGGGGCGAGCGACCGGCTGCACGCGACGAACAACTTTCCCGAGTTCACCGGGCGGCTGTGCCCCGCGCCGTGCGAGGCGGGCTGTGTGCTGGCGATCAACCAGCCCGCGGTCACCATCAAGAACGTCGAGGTCGCCATCGCCGACCGGGCCTGGGCGGACGGGTTCGCGCCGCCGCAGCCGCCGGACCGGTTGTCGGGGCGGACCGTCGCGGTGATCGGCTCGGGCCCGACCGGGCTGGCGGCGGCACAGCAGCTGACCCGGGCCGGGCACACCGTCGTCGTCTACGAGCGCGACGACCGGATCGGCGGTCTGATGCGGTACGGCATCCCCGAGTTCAAGATGGAGAGGCGGCATCTGGAGCGGCGGATCACGCAGATGCGGGCGGAGGGTACGAAGTTCCGTACGTCGACCGCCGTCGGCCGGGACATCGGGGCGGCCGAACTGCGAGCGCGCCACGACGCGGTCGTCCTCGCCGTGGGCGCCACGGCCTGGCGTGAACTGACTGTGGAGGGGAGGGAGTTGAGCGGTATCCATCAGGCGATGGAGTATCTGCCGCTGGCCAATCGGGTGTGTGAGGGGGACCTGGAGGCGTCTCCGTTGTCTGCGGCGGGCAAGGACGTCGTGATCGTCGGAGGTGGCGACACCGGGGCCGACTGTCTGGGTACGGCGGTGCGCGAGGGCGCGAAGTCCGTGACCCAGCTGGACATCTACGCACAGCCCGGTGCGGAGCGCGACGAGGCTTCCGAGCCGTGGCCGGTGTACCCGAAGATCTACCGGTTGTCGGCCGCGCACGAGGAGGCCGGGGCCCTGGAGACCTCGCCCGCGGCCGACGCGGACGCCCGGCTGTTCGCGGCGTCCACGCTCCGCTTCACGGGGGACGCGTCCGGCCGGGTGCGTTCGCTGCACGTCGTCGAGGTAGACGCCGAACGCCGCCCACGTCCCGGCAGCGAGCGCGCGCTCCCCGCCGACCTCGTGCTGCTGGCCCTCGGGTTCTCGGGCCCCGACCGCTCCGACGGGCTCGTCGACCAGCTCGGCCTCGACCTCGGCCCGCGCGGCACGATCACCCGGGACGCGGACTTCGCGACCAATGTGCCGGGGGTGTACGCCGCCGGGGACGCGGCGCGGGGTCAGTCCCTCATCGTGTGGGCCATCGCCGAGGGCCGGGCGGTGGCGGCAGCGGTGGACCGCCGACTGACGGGCGACTCGCGGCTGCCCGCACCGATCGGACCGCACGACCGGCCCCTGACGGCCTAAGGGCCGTCCCGTGGCCGGCGTCCGCGCCGGCCACCTCCGTACCCGACCCTGCCCGGCCGGCCGGACGCTGCCCGGCCCGGCGGGACCTTCCCCGGCAGCACTCAGCGCTGGTCCGTGCCCGCCCTTTTCGCCGTCGACAGGGCGACGCGGTTCCAGGTGTTGATCGCGAAGATCAGGGCCAGTACCTGGGCCAGTTCCCGGTCGTCGAAGTGCGCGGCGGCCTCGGCGTAGACGTCGTCCGGTACGCCGCCGGTCGCGACCAGGGTGACCGCCTCCGTCAGGGCGAGGGCCGCCCGTTCCCGCGCGGAGAAGAAGTGCGGGGCCTCGCGCCACACCGCGACCATGTGCAGCCGGTCCTCGCTCTCGCCTGCCTTGCGGGCGTCATTGGTGTGCATGTGGAGGCAGTAGGCGCAGTGGTTGAGATGCGAGGCGCGTATCTGGATCAGTTCGACGAGGGCCGGGTCCAGCCCTTCACGGGCCGCGGCGTCGAAGCCGATGAGTGCGCGGAAGACCTTGGGAGCGGACTTCCCGAAGTCGAGGCGGACATTTTCGGCCGCCCCGGAGGACCCAGTCGCCCCGGCCACGCCACCCGCCCCAGCGGTGCTCGAGTTCATCGCGGCCGTCGTGTTCACCACCTGCGGCGCGTTCGCTGTGCTCGCCATGCTCGTCATGTTCGTCGTGCTCGTCGCGTTCGTCGTGTTCGTCGTGTTCGTCGTCATGCCGATGAATCTATGGGCGTAAACGACCCTCGATAGGGTGCATTCTTATGTCAGACTCATGGGTCAATTCCGCGCAGCGCATTGGTGCCGACCTGCATCTGGAGTTGTCCGGTCCGGGTGGCCGTCGTGCCGCTCTGAGCCGTGCGCTGCGCGAGGCGATCCGCAGTGGACGGCTCGCTCCGGGCACCCGCCTCCCCCCGTACCGTTCGCTCGCCGCCGACCTCGGAGTCGTCCGCAACACGGTGGCCGACGCGTACGGCGAACTGGTCGCGGAGGGCTGGCTCACGGCACGCCAGGGCTCGGGAACCCGGGTCGCCGAGCGCGCCGAACCGCTGGAGCCCCGGGCCCGCGTACCCAAGAAAGCTCCTCCACGCGCGCGTGGGCCGCGGCACGACCTTCGGCAGGGCACTCCCGACGCGTCGGCGTTCCCGCGTACCGCCTGGCTCGCTTCGTACCGGCGGGCACTCCAGCGCGCCCCCGCGGAGGCCTTCGGGCCCGGTGATCCCGCGGGGCGCCCCGAGCTGCGGGAGGCGCTGGCGGAGTACCTGGCACGCGCGCGTGGAGTGCGTACCGAGCCGGGGCGGATCGTGATCTGCTCGGGGTTCGCGCACGCTCTGCGGCTGCTCTTCCCCGCGGTTCTGCGAGGCTCCCTGGCCGTCGAGTCGTACGGGCTCCCCTTCCACCGGGAGCTGTTGACGGCGGCGGGAGTACGAACCGTCCCGCTGGCCCTCGACGAGGACGGTGCCCGGGTCGGTGACCTCGGCAAGGAGCGGGCGGTGCTGCTCACGCCCGCGCACCAGTTCCCGACCGGCGGGCCGTTGCATCCCGCACGGCGTGCCGCCGTCATCGACTGGGCACGCGCGCGGGGAGGGGTGGTTCTGGAGGACGACTACGACGTGGAGTTCCGTTACGACCGCAAGCCCGTCGGAGCGTTGCAGGGTCTGGATCCGGAACGGGTCGTCCACATCGGTTCGGTGAGCAAGAGCCTGTCGCCCGCGCTGCGGCTGGGCTGGATGGTCCTTCCCGAGCGGTACGTCGACGACGTGCTGGCGGTCAAGGGCGAGCGGGAGGCGTGGGCGAGCGTCCTGGAGCAGCTGACGCTCGCGGACTTCGTCGAGTCGGGCTCGTACGACCGTCATGTACGGCGGATGCGGCAGCGGTACCGGAGACGGCGGGACCGGCTGGTCGAGGCGCTCGCCGCGCAGGCACCGCATGTCGAGGTCACCGGGATCGCTGCCGGGCTGCACGCGGTGCTGCGGTTGCCGCCCGGCAGTGAGCGGTCCGCGGTGAAGGCCGCCGCGTGGCAAGGGCTCTCGCTGGACGGGCTCGCGGAGTTCCGGCACCCGGAGGCGGCCATGGCCGCGCCGGACGGCCTTGTCGTGGGCTATGCCACGCCCGCGGAGCACGCCTACGGAGCCGCGCTGAACGCGCTGTGCGCCGCGCTGCCACCTCCGTGAGCCGCCTCCCTCCCCAAGCCCTCGCCAAAGCCCTCCCCTGGGGCCCACCTCCGGAGGGGCCCGCCTCCGTACGGATGGAGGGGCAGGTGACCGGAACAGGCGCCCGGATCAGGTGACCGGATCAGGTGACCGAACGATGACAACCCGCCCCCATCCTTCGTTCCGCCGTCAGACGCAGAGCCACCCCCGCGCGTCACCCCTGTTGGCGGCCGGTCCTGGAGGGGGCTCGATGACGACGGTTGACGAACGTCACGAAGACGGTGCCTGCGACGGGGAGGAACGGGCCGCACGCCATACCGCGTACGCCGTCCCCTGAGCGATCCGCAGGCCACGCGCATCGTGCTCGCCGATTCCAAGAGTCCCCGTCGGGTGCGGTCCGCCGCAGTCTCGCGGTCGGACCGCCGTCGTCCATCGAGCAGATCCACTACGCGCCGAGCCTCGGCCCGGGCCGGGCCGGGCCGAGCAGCCGCCGTTACCGGTGGTGGCGGTCAGCCGGCTCGTGGACGCACCGCGCCGCATGTGGTCCTGGTTCTGAAGCGGGTTTCGGCTTCCGTGCAGCTACGTTCTTGCGGCGGCGTCGTTCTTGCGGCGGCGTTCCCACCGCGGGAACGTTCCTGCAACGACGTTCTGAAGGTCCGCGCCATTCTGGAGGTCCGCAGCACTCTGTCCGCGGCACTCCGCCCGCGGCATTCCCGATGCTCGACCACCGCACCGCACCGCACCGCACCGCACCGCACCGCACCACACCACGTCGCACCGCATCACGCTCAGGAGAATCGGTTCTGCAACAACCGGCCGGCAGATTCGTCGGCGACCTCAGGAGAGCAGGAAGTCCGCCTCCCCCGCCTTGGCACCCTGAATGAACGCGGTCATCTCGCCGGGGGTGTAGATGAGAGCGGGACCGTCCGGGTCGGCCGACTGACGGACCGCGATCCGGCCGTCGGCGAGCTTCATCGCCTCCAGGCAGTTGCCGCCGTTGCCACCGCTCCACGGCTTGTGCCAGCCTTCGCTGCCCAGTTCCCTGGCGGGCATGCCGTTGTAGATCCGCGCGCGGCGTATCCGGGACTTGATGCGATCCATTCACAGCTCCTTGCGGAGATCCAGCAGGATCTCCTTCGTGCGATGTGCCGTGGCGGCCTGAGCCGCCATGCGGTCCATGACCTCAAGGTGGGTTGCCACCTCGGTACGCGCGTCCAGGTAGACGGCGCCGGTCAGGTACTCGCTGTAGACCATGTCCGGCAGTTCGGGCATGGCAAAGCGGAACAGCACGAACGGCCCGTACGTGCCCGCGTGCGGCCCCGAGGAGAAGGGGGCGATCTGCAGCGTCACGTTGGGCAGTGTCGTGGCTTCCAGCAGTCTGTCGATCTGGCCGCGCATGACCTCGGGGCCGCCGACCGGGCGGCGCAGGGCGGTCTCGTCCATCACGGCCCAGAACCGGGGCGCGCCCTCGCGCGTCAGCAGCTCCTGGCGTTGCATGCGCAGCGCCACATGCCGCTCGATGTCCTCGGGTCTGGTCTGGCCGACGGCGCCGGAACGCATGACGCCACGCGCGTACTCCTCGGTCTGCAGCACTCCGGGCACGAAGTGGGGTTCGTACGAGCGGATGAGGGCGGCCGCGCCCTCCAGGCTCACGTACATCGAGAACCAGCCCGGCAGGATGTCGTGGAACCGCTGCCACCAGCCCGGTTGGTTCGCCTCCTCGGCGAGCATGACGAAGGCCTCGGCCTCGTCGTCGGAGACGCCGTACGACTTCAGCAGGAGCTGGAGGTACGGGATCTTGAGGGTTACCTCGGCCATCTCCATACGGCGGACGGTGGCGGCGGTGACACGCAGAATGCGGGCCGCCTCCTCACGCTTGAGCCCCGCGCGTTCCCGCAGGTCCAGCAGGCGCCGTCCGAGGACGACCTGCCCGACCGTCGGCGCGGACCGCGGCTCACTCACGTCCACCTCCACTTTTGTCCAGACAGCCGGGGCGGCGCCCGTTCGAGCCCTGTACAGGTACCCAACTGACGCCGCGCCACGTGCTGTTGCGAGCAGTGTGCCATGGCCATACCGCTCAGAACACTGCACTCTGCAATTTTCAGAGTGACACTTGCCAAGTGTTCACGACGGGGAGATAGTGGCAAACGTGATTCCGTCCGCGCCGTTAGGAACAGCTGCAGCCGTGAACCGAGACCGCCCTACCGCCACCGCCGGGGTACGCCCCGACACGGCGGTCGAGCGCCGGTTCCGCTTCGAGCTGGCCGCACATCCGGGCTCCGCAGCACAGGCCCGGCACCTGACGCGGGCCCGACTGTCGGGCTGGGCGGTCTGCGAGGACACCTGCGACACGGCAGAGCTCGTCGTCTCCGAACTGGTCACCAACGCCATCGTGCACACGGCGAGCCGCCATGTGGTGTGCGAGCTGCACGACGGCGAGGACCTGGTGCGGATAGCCGTCCGTGACGAGGGATGTGCGCCGGGTGAGCCCCACCCGTCGCCACAGCGTCCCGACGAGGAGCACGGGAGGGGACTGCTCCTCGTGGCGGCGATGTGCACTGCCTGGGGCGCCCAGGAAACCGGTCCCGGACTGCTGGTCTGGGCGGAACTGCCGCGGACGGCGAACAACGGCGCCGAGCCGCGGTCGGACCTGGGCTGGAGTGCGAGGAGCCGGCCGGCCCCAGCCGGCTCCTCGCCGACGGGGGTACACATACCCCAGGCCGGGAATGAATGGTTCTGACCTGAATCGTTCCATCTCCCGGCCGGACATCGGCATCAGCATCAGCGTCGGCACCGATGTCGACATCGACATCGGCACCAGCGGACAGTGCGGGCGTCGCGACACCGAAGAGCCAGGACCGACCGAACGGGACCGAAGACATTGGGAACACGAGCGGGGGCTGCATGGGTGTGAGGGCTACCTCGGCCGGTACGCCAAGGGTGCTGAACCTGAACACGCTGGTCCGCATCGAGCGCGGCCGGACGGCGTCGGGCCCGGGCGCTTCGCGGCCGCTGGCCGTGCCGGAGGGCATGCAGGCCCCGCTGGGCTGTGACGCGGTGGCGATGCCCGCGAGACTCGGCCCGCTGCTGATGCCCCGGCTGCCGCGCGTCGGCTGTGTGTACGCCGACAGCACGCACTGGTGGTGGCTCGTGCCCTCCGACTCGGATGTCGCCCTGGAGTGGCCCTCGCCCGCGCACTACGCCACGGGAGCGCTCGTTCCCGCCTCGCCCACCTTCCCCGGGCTGATCCACACACCGGACGGCACGCTGCCGTACACCCCGCCGATCCCCCTCTACCTGGCGCTGTGCCGGGTGACGGGAACGCCGCCGGCCTGGTCCCGGCCGATCAGCGCCTGATCCGTACGGGCTGATCCGTACGGGCTGATCCGTACGGGCTGACGGGCGCGGACCGAGGCAGGCCGACAGGTCGGCTGGTGTCCCGGCGGGTACCCCGGGCGGCCCCTGCCCGCCCCCGCTGGTCCCCGCCAGCCCCCGCCAGTCCCTTCCGACATCCTGGTCGGCCGACCCGCGCCCGACCTGAATCGTGCGTGCGCCGCGGGCATTCCTCCGACCATTCCCCCGACCCCCCGGTGCGTGGAAGCACGCGTTCCAGGGCATGGCACCTCGCGCGGCCACAAGCGCCGGGCGTGCTCCGGATACGCCGTACCGGAGCGGGCGCGCGCCCTGCCCGAGAGCGCTCGGCCCCGCGATAGTGGCCGTTCGCCCACGATCGGGGAGGTCATCGGTGGGATCTGCCGAGTCGGCGGGATCGTCGAAAAGGATCACGCGCGACAGCGAGAAACCCGGTGCGGACGGGCCCGAGCCCTCCGAGTCCGAGCGGCTGCTGTTCGGCGGTCCGCTGCGCTACGACATGGGCTGGTCGCAGCACTCCGACGCGTTCATGGAGCTGAACTTCCGCGCCATGGTGACGCGGCTGCCCGCACTCCTCGCGTCCAGTTTCCGGCTGGCCTGGCAGGCGGACCGCCGGGCCGCGCGGACCGTCCTGGGCGCGGAGGTGGGCCGCGGTCTGGCCCAGGCGGTGAGTCTGCTGGCGGTCAACAGCGTCCTCGGCCGGCTGATGGCGAGCGGCCCGGTCGCGGACCGGCTGCGGGACGCGGCACCCGCCCTCGTCACGGTCGCCGTCGTGACGCTCGTCGCCGCCCTGCTGCGGGGCGCCTCCACGTACGCGACCGGCCGCCTCGAACCGAAGGTGGAGCGGGTCGCGACGGAGCTGTACCTGGAACGGGCCGCGACGGTCGAACTGTCGGCGATCGAGGACGAGGCGTTCCACAAGCTGCTCGACACCGCGCAGTACGGCGCCTCGTCCGCCCGGCGCATGATCGGGATCGCCACACGTGTGGTGAACGCGATGATCTCGCTGATCGCGGCGGCCGGCGTCCTCACCGTGCTGCACCCGGCGCTGCTGCCCCTGCTGATGACCATGACGCTGCCGAGCGCCTGGAGCGCGCTGACCATCGCCCGGCGCCGTTACGCGTCGTGGCACGCCTGGGTGCAGCACGCCCGGGCCGGCCGGCTGATCGGCAACCTGCTCACCGAGCCCGCCGCCGCACCGGAGATCCGCGTCCACGGCGTCGGCCCGTTCCTGCTGCGGCACTTCCGCTCGATGTCGGAGGCCGCCGAGGCCGAACAGGCCCGGCTCGCCCGACTGGAGGCACGCACCGGCCTGATCGCGGCCGCTTGGACCGGCCTCGCCACCGTGGCGACGTACGCGACCCTGGGCGGGCTGCTGCTGGCCGGGGCGATGGCCCTGTCGGTGGCCGGCACGGCGGTCATCGCGATCCGTACCGGTTCCGCGAACCTCGACACGCTCGTCCTGGAGGTCAACACCCTCCATGAGGAGGCCCTGTTCGTCGGGGATCTGCACCGCCTGTACGCGGAGGCGGCCGAGCGCACGATCCCGGTCGGCGGCGCGCCACTGCCCGAGCAGCCGCGCGAGATCCGCTTCGAGAACGTCACCTTCACCTATCCGGGCAGCGCGGCCCGGCCCGCACTGTCGGACCTGACCCTCAGCGTGCCGCTCGGCAAGATCGTGGCACTCGTCGGCGAGAACGGTTCCGGGAAGACCACCCTGGTCAAACTGCTGTCCGGCCTGTACGCCCCACAGCGCGGCCGGATCCTGTGGGACGACGTGGACGCGGCGACCGCCGACCGGCACCAGCTCGCGGAGCGGATCGCGATGGTGGCGCAGGACTTCAAGAGGTGGCCGTTCACGGCCCGGGTGAACGTGGCGATCGGCCGGGCCTCGGCACCGCTCACCGACGAGCGGCTGGACGCGTCCGTCACGGAGGCCGGCGCCGAGGACGTGGTGGCGGACCTGCCACGGGGTCTCGACACACTGCTGGCCCGGATGTTCAGCGGCGGGCACGAGCTGTCGGGCGGCCAGTGGCAGCGGCTCGGCATCGCACGGGCGGCGTACCGGCGGGGCGCGATCCTGGTCGTGGACGAGCCGACGGCGGCCCTCGACGCGCGCGCCGAGCTGGAGGTCTTCGAGAAGATCCGGGCCCTGGCGGGTACCGGTCAGACGGTCATTCTCATCACGCACCGGCTGGCTTCGGTGCGCCACGCCGATCTGGTGCATGTCCTCGACCAGGGCCGTCTCGTGGAATCCGGCACTCCGGACGAGCTCCTCTCCACGGGTGGCGTCTACGCCGAGCTGTACGGACTGCAGGCCGGGCAGTTCTCGGTACAGGTGCCGGCGCCCAAGGCGGGGTGAGACCCACGGCGGGGTGAGGCCCACGGCGCCGACCGGATGGCCCGAGCCGGCTCGGCCGGCCCACCGGCGCACGCTCGCCCGGCCTACTCGACGAGGTCCCGCACGACAACCAGGAACGTGTCCGTCGACAGGTCCATCACGACGTCCACGTGCTGCCCCTCAAGGCGGCGCGCCTGCGCGAACTCCTCCGCGGGCCAGGAACCACGCGGCCCACCGGCCGGAAAGCGTTCCAGCACCGTTCGACCGTTCAACATCCTGTACCTCCATGTGGCGCTGCTCTCGTGAGAGCCCTTGAAGAGTTAAACGCTCATCATGGGGTGAAGGTCTCGCGAAGTGACGTTACTGAGACGTAGTCGACACACGGTCACAACGGTTGGGGGAACATCCGGGCGACCGCGTTCAGTCCTCGTACTCGTCGTGGTAGCGGAGGCGCTCGCTGCCCGCGGGCGCCCCCAGTGCCGACGCGCGCCCCTCGGGTTTCTCCCACTCCTCCTGCCGGCCGAGCGCGGTGAGGTCCAGGAGGCTCGTGGTGGAGCCCAGCCCGTCGAGTCCGCGCGCGTACGTCGAGTACGTGTGGAAGATCCGCTCCCGCTCCCGCAGGAAACAACTCACCCCCGGCCGCTCGTAGGGCTCCTGGCCGTCGTCGCCCGCGCCCGTCTCGAACGAGGCCTGGAAGTCGTCATTGAAGTCGTTGTCGTACGACGAGTACCAGGGCAGCGTCCACCCCATCCGCGCCTTGAAGGGCAGGATCTTCGTGTACGGCGCCCTGGAAATCAACGCGAACTCGGTGCCCCGCGCGCGCAGATGTGCCAGATGCCCGATCTGGTCGACGAACGCCGAGCAGCTGCGACAGCCCGCGTCCCACTCGGGCGCGAACATGAAGTGGTAGACGACGAGTTGCTGCCGCCCTTCGAAGAGGTCCCGCAGCGTCGCCTTGCCGTCGCCGCCCTCGAAGACGTACTCCTTGTCGATCTCGACCATGGGCAGCCGTCGCCGGTCGGCGTTGAGCGCGTCCCGGGCCCGGGTCGCGACCTTCTCCCTGACCAGCAGTTCCTCGCGCGCGGCCTGCCATTCCTCGCGCGACACGATCCCCGGAAGCGTCATCGCTACTCCTTCGGTGCGGTGCCCTGTCAGGCGGTGCGGTGCCTTGTCAGGGGTGGACCGAAGGGAGCGCCGGAACTCATCGGTGAGCCGGAAGATTCTTTCCTGGCGTACCGGGTGTACCGGGTCCGGGCGTACCGGGTCCGGGTGTACTGGGTGTACCGGTGACCCGGTGTGCAGGTGGCCCGAGGTCCGTCTCAGGTCCCGGTCTCGTACGTCTGGATCCGCTTGCCGTGGCTACGCTCGATCAGGGCGGGCATGCGTGCGTTCATCTCCCGCACGACCGCCGGGACGTCGAGGGTCAGGAGTTCGCGGTCGCGCATGAGGATCCGCCCGTCGACGATCGTCGTGCGTACGTCGCCGGAGCGGGCGCTGTGCACGAGGGTGGCCGCGAGATCGTGCACCGGCTGGGTGTGCGGACCGCTCAGGTCCACCAGGACGATGTCGGCCCTGCGTCCCGGTGCGAGGCTGCCGATCCGCTCGCCGAGCCCGACCGCCCGGGCGCTCTGCAGCGTCGCGTGATGCAGGGCCTGACGGGACGTGAGCCAACGCGGGTCGGCCTCGGTGAACTTCTGCGCCAGCGCGGTGAGCGCCATGGACTCCCATACGTCCAGGGAGTTGTTGGAGGCGGCCCCGTCCGTGGCGAGCCCCACGGGGATGCCGAGTGCACGCAGTTCGCGTACCGGAGTGGTCGTGGGCCAGGCGAACTTGAGGTAGCCGCGGGGCGCGCCGGCCACGCCGATCCGGCCGGTCGCGCGGGCGAGGACGGGCAGGTCGCGCTCCACGATGCCGGTGCCGTGCGCGATGAGCAGATCGGTGTCGAGCAGACCGGCCGCGGCCAGGACCTCGATCGGTGTACGGCCGTGGCGGGCGAGGCTCGCCTCGGTCTGGTCGCGGTTCTCGGCGGCGTGGATGTGCACGAGCAGGCCGTGTTCGCGGGCGAGCCGGGCGGTCGCGGCGAGGTCGGCGTCGTCCACGGTGTAGGGCGCGTGCGGGGCGAGCGAGGTGGTGATCCGGCCGTCGGCGGTGTCGCGGTGCCGGAGGGCGAAGTCGAGCGACCGTTCACGGCCTTCGGCGCCCTGGGAGGAGAAGTAGGCCTGCCCGAGGTTGGCGCGCAGACCGCTCTCGGCGGTCACGGCGGCGACGATGTCCATCGAGAAGTAGTGGTCCGCGAAGCAGGTGACCCCGCCGCGGATCATCTCGGCGCAGGCCAGCCGCGCCCCCAACTCGATGTCCCTGTCCTGGAGGTTGGACTCGATGGGCCAGACGAATGCGTTGAACCACTCGTCGATGGGCAGGTCCTCCGCGATGCCGCGCAGGGTCACCATCGGGGTGTGGGTATGGCAGTTGACCAGGCCGGGCATCGCGACCTGGCCACGGGCGTCGATGTGCTCGGCCGCGGCGAGGTCGGCGGGACCGGCCGGATCGGCGGGACCGGCTGGACCGGCGGCGCGCGGGTCGGCCGACCCGCCGGTGATCGTCGCGATACGGCCGCCGCGTACGACGATGGTGGCGTCCTCGACGAAGCCGATCCGTTCGCGTTCGTCGTGCACGAGGGCGGTGCATCCGGTGATGACGAGATCGGCGGCCTCCGGCGCGCGGCCGGCCGGGGAACCCGGTGGGCCGGGCTTCGCGTCGGGCTCGGACTCGGGCTCGGGCGAGGTCATCACGCCACGGTACGGCGGGATCGTGCCGCCGGGTGACGTGAACCGCGCATCCCGTCTCCGCGCATCCCGTCTCCACCGTGTCCCGCGGGCGGTTTCGCGCGCATCCTGAGAGCTGTCCCGACCACGACGCGCCTGCGGACGGTGCTCCTCAGCTCAGGTTCCGGCTCAGGCGCTACGCAGACCTGCCGGGGAGGCCGCAAGCCCTGCGCACTCCCGTTGGTCCACGAGTTCGTCGAGCAGGGTGGCGATGCGCTCGGTGTGCCGCGGGGTGAGCCGTCCCGTGTCGTCGAGGTGCACGGCGCAGGCGGTGGTGGTGTCCACCAGGCGTTCGAGGGTGGCCGCGACCTCGTCGGTGCCTGCCGTGTGCCGGGCCAGGGTGGGAAGTTCGGCGGCGGAACGGTCGATCGCCGCGCGCGCCTCCGCCAGCGTCCGGTAGGCCTCGCGGCGCAGCGCCCAACGGGTGGCCCGGTCGTCGCCGCCGTCACCGCTGCCGTCGGCGCCGCTCAGGACGTGTGTGAGATAGGCGTGCGCGGCGTCGGTGGCGGCCGTAAGCCGGGCCCGTACGTTCCCGCCGCGCTGCCCCGGCGCCGGGAGATGCCCGACGACCAGCACGATCGCGCAGGCCAGCAGCGTTTCGCCGATCCGGCTCCAGGAGGCCTCCGGCTCACCGCCGACCATGACGAGGGCGAGCACGAGGACGGTGACGACGGCTGTCTGCGCGGCGAAGTGCCGGGTGGCGACGGGGATGAGGGCCCCGCTGATCGCCACGAGCGCGACGAGCCCTTCGGGCCGGGGCAGCACGGCCGCGAACCCCGCGAAGACGAGGGCGCCCAGGACGGTACCGGCCGCCCGGTTCAGTACGCGCGAGACGAGCGGACCGAGGTCCGGCTTCACGAGAAACACGGCGGTCGCGGGAAGCCAGTACCAGTGGACGTGGTGCAGTGCCTGCGCGACGGCGACGCCCGCGCCGTAGCAGAGGCCGACGCGGAGGCCGTACTCTCGCCCTCCGGTCCCGGTGACGGTGCGCAGCAACGCCTTGGCACGCAGAGGCCGCAGATGCAGGCCCTTGTGGGCGGTCCGCTCGGCGCCGAGCCCGAGGGGATGACCGCCGCTCGCCTTACGGGGGTTCGGGCCGCCGCGGTCGAAGGTCTCGGCGGCGTGCAGCAGGGCGTCGTCCAGGGCCCGCAGTCCGGGGACGGTCCGGGAGGGCGCGGGCAGCGGCCCGCAGGGTTCCCCGGTCCGCACGGCGACGGCGAGCCGCCGCGGTCCCTCGGCCGTGCGGGCGGGCAGCGCCTCACCGGCCCAGGCCAGCGCGGTCGCGGCCTCGGCGAGCGGCAGCGCGGCGGCGTACTGCGCCCGCAGCCGCCGCTCGGCCGCGGAACTGGCGTACCGCCGCAGCCGTGGCCCCGCCAGCGCGTCCTGTGCGTGATCGAGCGCGGCGGTCAGGGCGGCCCGTCGGCCTCCAGCCCGCTCCCCGCCCGCTGCGGCGAGCAGCTCGGCGATCGCGTCGTACACACCGGCGACCCCAGCACGCTCCCCGTCGAAGCGGAAGTCGTTGGCCAGGGCCCCGGGGGTGGGCAACGCGAGTCGCAGCACGATCAGCCAGCCGGTACCGGCGAGGAAGGACAGCGCCCGCTGCCAGCCGGGTTCGGGCAACGGCATCCCGGCGCCGATGGCCGCGGCGACGAGCAGCTGGGTCCCGGCCCCGGACGCCACGGGCCCCACCGCGCTGACGGCCCCGGCGAGCAGCCCGAGCGCGGTGAGCGTCAAGGTCAGCGGGGCGGCGCCGAGGCCCTCCCCCGCGTACGTGCCGACGGCGATGCCCGCGGCTCCGGCCAGCCCGGGCACGCCGATCCGGGGCACGGCGGTGCGCCGGCTCCCCGGCCGGTCGTTGATCCCGGCGAACATGGCTCCGAGCGCGGCCATGACACCGAGGGGCTCCCGCCCCGCGAGGACGGCCACGACGAGCAGGGGCCCGGCGGCGAGCACCCCACGCAGCACGGCGTTCCATGGCACGGGCCCCCGTTGCGCCCGCAGCGCGTGCGTGAGCCAGGGCGGGAGGGCGGTGGGCACGTCGAGCAACGGTCGCGGCACGGGTACGGGGCTCCTGTCGGGACGAGGGCGGTTGCGGGTGGCATGCCTTCGGGCGACGTCGGCCGGGCGGTGGGTGCGGTCCTTGGTTCTCCACGGAGGACCGGTTCTCTACGGCGGGTCGGTCCTCTACGGAGGATCCATTCTCCACGGAAGGTCTCCGCGGAGGATCGGTTCTCCACGGAAGATCTCCGCGGAAGGTCTCCGCGGAAGGTCTCCGCGGAAGGTCTCCGCGGTAGATCGTGTCCGGTGGCGGAACCGGACATGAGCGTTTCCACGGTGTGACGATTTCGGCGAGAGCCGGGTTCTTTATGAACGCAATCGCAAGCGCGGGCCCGCTGGAACGGGCCCGCTGGAACAGAAAGAGGAGCGGGCCCGGGGGCGTAGCCGGCCCCCGAGCCCTGTGATGCCACCCATGCGGCACGCCGGCACGCTTGAGGACCCAGGTCAGTTTCATGTCGCCGCGTCCTGCCTTTGGACCACCGCACATCGAGCTGTGCGGGCCGGACTTGAACCGGCATTTCGACGCCCGGAGCCTGGGTCCGGTCGATCCGGCGATCGGTGGCGAATGCTGAGACTGGAGCAATAGTCTGAGATTGAGCGCGGTCTGCCTCTGCCGATTGGGCTACCGCGGCGCGAAGAGTGCCGCGGGGAGGACTTGAACCTCCACTGGAACCGCGCGGTCACGACAAGCTTCAGGTTCAGCTTGCGCTCCTCGCGCACCCCGGCCGCCGTGAGTGATGGCCGGGGAGTTCATGAGGCTACCCGAACAGGTAGCCGAACACGGCGTCCCCGACACGCTCGTCGGTGACCTCCGCGCCGTTCGCCTCTTCCCGGGCGAACTTGACGGCCTGCTGCAGCTTCTCGACCCGGTCGAGCAGCTCGTTGACGCGCCGCGCGGGCAGGGCTCCGGAGAACTTCACGGTCGTCCAGTACCCGACGGGAATGTCCTCGTAGTACACCTCGACCTGGGCGGGGTGCTTGTCGGTGGCCTCGGCCTTGACGTGGTTGCGCGGGACCTTCTTCGTACGGAGCGTCCGCACCGGCTCGGTCTTCCACGCGTCGGTCGACGGGTCCTGGACCCACGACTCGGAGGCGTCGAGCACGGGCAGCTTCCGTACGAAGGTGTTGAGATCGGTGAGCTGCTTCTCAAGGAAGAGCAGGTACGACACGGGAACGTCGGCGACGAGCACCCGCCCGTCGACCTTCACGTCCGCGCGGGCCGTGCAGTTGGCCCAGTCCTTGGTGGCGGTCACGTCGAACAGCCGGGTCAGCGCGGCCGCGGTGTCCCGCAGCACGTTCTCGGCCTGCACCTGCACCCGGGTCGACTCGGGCGGCAACTGCTCGCCCTCTTCGTCCTTGGGCTGGTACGTACGCGAGATTCCGGCCAGCAGGGCGGGCTTCTGCAGCCCGTGATGCGCGGCCGTCAGGTCCTGATGCGACTTGGACTTGACGCCCTTCTCCACTGCGATGATCTGATTGAGTTTCGCCACGTCGCTGACGGTAGCAGGGCCGACGGGGGCTGATCGAAGGGTTATTCGACGGGCCGCGTCACGTACGGCGCCAGGGCTCCCCGATCGTCTGGCCCCCGCTGAACGTGCCGCCCTGGACCACGACACCCTGGGACACCCCGCCACTGACGCTGTTGTGGACAGTGAGTGTCGTGGGGGCCGTGGGCTGCGGGCCCAACTCGTCCAGGAGTGCGCGGAGTTCCGCCGCCGCTTCCGGATCGTCGCGCAGGGTCCGCCGGAGTCTGACGCGCCAGGACGCCTCGACGTCGGCCGCCGCGTCCTCGTCCCCGGCGTCCCGTGCCGCGACGAGGTCGGTGCGCGATTCCTCCAACTCGCCCTGGACCACCTCCTCGTCCCTCCCCCGCGAGAAAAGGGCGACGACCCGGTCCCGTACGTTCCCCCATCCGTCGGTCACCATCTGCTGCACGAGAGCCGTCGCCCCCGCCGCCGCCAGCGCCGCCAACTCCGCTTCCATCGGGCCCCCTTCGTCACGTGTGCCGGGATCCACGGTAGTGGGACCGGCAGGGACGGCAACCCCGTACCGGGAGGGCGCGCCCCGCCGACGACGCGCCCCCTGACTCAGCACTCAGCCGCCGGCCGCCACCGCCTTCCGCAGGGCAGCCAGCTCCCCGTGCATCACCCCGCCCGGGCACTCCGTCGCCATCCAGTCGCGGTGGCCGCTGATCTCGTGGACCTCCCTCGTCCTGCCGGTGGTCGGGCTGGTGTAGGTGACCTTGGCCTCCGGGTCGACCCCGTGCATGCGGACCATGGAGCGGAGCAGGGTGGTGAGGGCGTCACGGGCGGCGGCGGTCGGGCCCTGGCTCGTCAGGTTGCCGATGAGGGCGATGCCGAGGTTGCCCGGGTTGTGGCTGAGCACGTGGAACGCGGTCACGAGTTTGTTGTCCTCGTCGTGGGCGGGCGTGGCGGTCTCACCCGAGTAGCGGCCCTCGTAGATCCGTCCTGCCTCGTCGATGAGGAAGTGGTAGCCGATGTCGCCCCAGTCGTTGGTGATCGCGTGCACCTGGTAGAGCGCGCGCACCGTGGCGGCCGGGTCCGCGTCGCCGTTGGCCGTGGCGGTGTGGTGGACCGTCAGGGTCTGGAACGGGTGGTACGTCTGCGGTGAGATCTCCTTGCCGTCCGATCCGAAGCGGAGTTTCTCGTCCGCGCCCCAGGCCGCGCGCGTCAGGTACGCGACGCCGCGCACCCGTGTCGTGTCCCGCGGCACGGCGACCGCGCGCATCGGGCCGCGCGTGGTGTCGACGGCCAGCGACCGCAGTTCCGTGGCACCGTCCGGGGCCCTCAGCTCGTATCCCGAGGCCCGGTCCACGGGGATGAGCAGCGCGCCGCCGTCGCTGTCCGAGCAGCCGTCGCCGCTCAGGGGCTTCCAGGCTCCCTTGCCACCGTCGGCGTCGATGAGCCGGATACGGCCGCCGGTGGCCTCGCGGGTGCCGGTCCAGCGCACGCCCACGTAGCCGATGGGGAAGGCGACCTCGACGGGTGCCTCGCCGGTGGCCGTCTCGGCACGGGTTCTGGGGAACGTCTCGTAGGTCGTGCCGGGTTCCGGGGCTGCGGTGTCCGCGGCAACCGTTTCCGAAAGCGTGTCGGCCCTCGCGACGGGGGCGACCGCGGCGCCCGCCACGAGGGCGACCGCGGCGCCGATCAGCCCACGCCGCGTGACGCGTGACCCGGCGCGATGGGAGGTGGGAGGAGTGGAGGGAACGGGAACGGGGGCCGAGGTGGAGGTGGTGGGGGGAACAGTCATGGGGGTTCCTTTGGTCTTGCTGGTCGTTCCTGCCACGTTTGAAGGTGCAAAGACGCAAAGGATCATAGGGCTCCGGCCGGGCAGATATTCGGATGCGGCGCCGTGCGCCGGGAACGCATCATCGGCCCACCTGCCCGCGATCCCGACCCGCCCCGCCTCGCCCCGCCCCGTCCCGTCCCGTCCCGAAAGGCCACCACCGTGCTGAAGCGCGTCACCGTCCCCAGCCTCTTCGCGCCGCCCGCCTACTCCCACGCCTCCGTGGTCGAGGCCGGCACACGCCTCGCCCTGCTCGCCGGGTCCGTGCCCCTCGACGCGGACGGCGAACTCGTCGGCCCCGGCGACCCCGTACGGCAGGCCGAGCAGGTGATCGCGAACCTGGGTGAGCAGCTCCGGGCGGTCGACAGCGACTTCGAGCATGTCGCGTACACCGACGTGTACGTGGTGAGCGCCGACCCCGCCGTGCTCGCCGAGGTCTGGGAGGTCGTCGAGGCCTCCCGTCTCAGTGTCGGCCCGCACGCCTCCACCCTCCTCGGCGTCGCCTGCCTCGGCTATCCGGGCCAGCTCGTCGAGATCACGGCGACGGCGGTGGTCCCCGGCCCCGGCCGGAGCCCTAGCCCGAGCCCGAGCCCGAGCCCCGACGGCGAACGCGCCTAGAGTCGTCCCATGTTGATCGAACACCGCGGGCAGCGCCCCGTCGTCCCGGCCTCCGCCTATGTCGCCCCGTCGGCCGTCCTCTGCGGCGCCGTCACCCTCGGCGAGCGCGCCCGGGTCCTGCACGGGGCCGTACTCACGGCGGAGGACGGAGAGGTACGGACCGGCGCGGACGTCGTCGTCATGGAGAACGCCCTCGTACGGGGCCGCCGCCGGCACCCCGCGATCATCGGGAACGCCGTACTCATCGGCCCGCACGCCCACGTCAACGGCGCCCGCGTCGAGGACGAGGTCTTCGTGGCCACCGGCGCCTCCGCGTTCCCCGGAGCCGTCGTGGGCGCCGGTTCGGAGCTGCGGATCAACAGCGTGCTGCACGCGAACTCGGTGCTGCCGCCCGGCACGGTCGTCCCCATCGGGTGGATCGCGGCCGGTGCCCCGCAGGCGCGCCTCTTCTCACCCGACCAGCACGACGAACTGTGGGAAGTGCAGAAGGAACTGGACTTCCCGGGCACGGTCTACGGCGTCCCCCGCGGCACCTCGATGCGGGACATCATGGCCCGGCAGTGCGACCACTTCGGCGCCCACCTCGACGACCGCGTCATCGAGGACGGCCCCTCGGCCCACTGAGGTTCCCGCCCCCGCTCACCCCCGTGCGTTCCGCGCGAGCTCCAGCGCGTACGACGGCCACCACCGGCCGGCGGCCGGGCCGCCCCGGCAGGTGCCGTCCGACTCGCCCGGCCGTTTGACCCACAGATAGGCGTCGAGCAGCGGCGCGTCCGTCACGGTGGTGGGAGCCACGCCCAGGGCCCGGCCCGGCGGATTGCACCAGGAATCCGTGCCGGTCCGGGGCCCGTTGCCGTTGCGGCTGCTGTCGATCACGAAGTGCTTGCCGCCGAGAGCCGCCGACAGTTTCTCGCCGTACGCCGAACTGTCGGCGTCCGTGCGGAAGTTGGAGACGTTCAGCGCGAAGCCGTCGGCGCGGGCGATGCCCGACTGTTTCAGCGGCGCGATCAGCCTCGACGTGTCCGGGTGCCAGGCGGGGTTGCCCGCGTCGAGATAGACGCGGGTGTTCGCCTGCCGCTTGAACCGGTCGACGGCGTACGCCAGCAGCGCGTACCGCTCCTCCGGTACGACCCGGCCGCAGCCGTCCACGCTGTGCGCCACCGCGTCCGGTTCGACGATCACGTACGCGCCGCGGTTCCCGAGTCCCGCCGCGAACTCGTCGACCCACTCCCGGTATCCCGTCGCGCTCCGGGCTCCGCCGCCCGAGTAGGAGCCGCAGTCGCGGTACGGGATGTAGTAGGCGACGAGTACCGCCGTGCGTCCTTCCCGTGCGGCGGCGGTGGTGCGGGCCTCCACGACGGCCCGGGGCCCCGGGCCGACCAGCCACTCGGCCTGGGGTCGGGTGGAGATCCGTTCCATCAGCAGGGCGTCCGCGGTCCGTCCCGTACGCCGCCATTCGGCTGCCTGCCCGGCGGCGCTGGACTCGGGGTTCACCCAGAGGGCAACCTCGGCGTCAGCGCCCGAGACCTCGCCGCCCCGCGAACCGGCAGACGCGGCCATGCCCAGAGCGACCAGCCCGACAGCGAACATCCGGACACGGACACGGCCCCCGCCCCGGAGAGGAGGCCGGAGGAGGGCACGAACACGGGCACGGACACCGGCTCCGACAGCTGGGGGCACGAGCGACTCCGTTCCCACCGTCGCGGCACCGGCACCGGCGGCGGCTCCTGCGCGAGGCACCGGCCGGATGCCGGCGGCTCACTCCCGGAGTCTGCGGTCCCCCGCGAGCCACCACCGTGCCCGCCGCATCCCTCGTCCCCGGAATCACTCCGACGGCGGCGCCCGTCCCCACCGTCACTCCGACAGCGGCGCCCGTCCTCACCTCACTCCGACGACGACGACGACGGTGGCGGCGACCAGATCCGCCGCTTCGGCAGCGGTTTCGCGTAACCGCCCGCGCGGCTCGTCGTGAGGCCGAGCGACACGAGCGACTCGGCCAGCTTCACCGCCGCGCCCACGCCGTCGACGACCGGCAGCCCCAGCTTCTCCCCCACAGCCCGCTGCAGCCCGGTCATCCCGGCGCAACCGAGGACCAGGACCTCGGCGCCGGCGTCCCTGGCCCGTTCGGCCGCGGCGACGAAGGCCGCTTCCGTACGTTCCTGGTCGCCGAGGTCGAGCACACCGAGCCCCGTGCCCACGACCACGGCGCAGTTCCGGCCGACCCCCGCCGTGTACAGGCTGTCCTCGATCTGCCCGGCCGAGCGCTCCAGCGTGGTGACGACTCCGTACCGCCGTCCGAGCAGGCAGGCGAGGTGGGCGGCGGCCTCGGTGATGTCGACGACGGGCACGTCCACGAGTTCCCGTACGCCCTCGCGCCCGTGCTCCCCGAAACCGGCCATGACGACGGCGTCGTACGGGCCCTCGTAGGTGCGCAGGGTGTCGAGGACGGCGGCGGCCGACAGATAGCTGTCGAGCCAGCCCTCCGCGGACTCGGGCCCCCAGGCGGGGGTGAGTCCGAGCACGGTGGTGCCCGGGCCTGCCGCGGCCCGGGCACCTCGCACGATCTCCTCGGTCATCCCCTGCGTCGTATTGCAGTTGGTGACGACGATCCGCACGCTCAGCCCTCCTGAGGAGCAGTGGCCGAAGCGGGAGCCGGAGCCGAGGCGGCAGCCGGTTCCACGGCAGCGGCGGCGCGCTCGGAGCGGCACAGCAGCGCGTACAGCCCGGCGGCGAGTGCCGTACCGATGAACCAGGAGTACGGGGCCACGTCGCTGAAGGTCTTCACCAGCGCGAGGACCGCCGAGACCGCCGCCGCGGGCAGGAACGCCCACAGGGCCTTGGGGTTGACGCCCTTGCGGTAGTAGTAGCGCGAGCCGGGCTGAGCGTTGAACAGCTCGTCGGCATCGATGCGACCGCGCTTGACCCAGAAGTAGTCGAGCATGATCACGCCGAACAGCGGGCCGAGGAAGGCGCCGAGGCCGCCGAGGAAGTAGTTGACGACGGTGGGGTTGGAGAAGAGGTTCCACGGGGTCACGACCAGCGCGGCGACCGTGCTGATCATGCCGCCGATCCTGAAGGTGATCTTCTGCGGCCAGACGTTGGCCAGGTCGTAGGCGGGCGAGACGAAGTTGGCGACGATGTTAACGCCCATGGTGGCGATGGCGAAGGTCAGCGCCCCCACGATCAGCACCCACTTGTTGCCGATCTCGGCGACGAGGTGGGCGGGGTCGGTGATGGCCTTGCCGAACACCTCGATCGAACCGGCCGTGACGATGACCGACACGATCACGAAGGCGGTCGAGTTGATCGGCAGGCCCCAGAAGTTGCCGCGTTTGACGGTCCGGTAGCTGGGCGCGAAGCGCGAGAAGTCGCAGAAGTTGAGCATCAGCGTGCCGTACGTGGCGAGGATCAGCCCGATCGCGCCGAACCACTGACGCCACTGCTCACCCACGGAGACCGGGTTCGGGGTCGAGGTGAGCGAGATGGTCCAGCCGGCCTTCGCGAGGATCCAGACGGCGAGGGCGATCATCACGAGCCAGATGGCGGGACCGCAGAAGTCCTGGAACTTCCGTACGGACTCCATGCCCTGGCTGATGATCAGCGCCTGGACCAGCCACAGCGAGACGAAGGACACCCAGCCGAGCGCGTCGAGGCCGAGGAAGGAGCTGTGGGTCCAGGATTCCAGCCCCGGCCAGGCCGCGAGCAGCATGATGTTGACGGCGACGGAGGCCAGATAGGTCTGGATGCCGTACCACATGATGGCGATGACGGCCCTGATCAGCGCCGGGATGTTGGCGCCCCAGACGCCGAAGCTGATGCGGCTGACGACCGGGAAGGGCACGCCGTGGGCCTGTCCGATCCTCCCCATCCAGTTCATGCCGATGTAGATGAGCACGAAGCCGACGAGCAGGGACGTGAAGATCTGCCAGACGTTCATGCCGAGGACCAGCAGCCCGGCCGCGAACGTGTAGTTGCCGAGGTTGTGGACGTCGGACATCCACATGGCGAAGAGGTCGAAGACCTTCCAGTTGCGCTTGCCCGCGGGGGCGAGGTCTTCGTTGGTGAGCCTGGGATCGGGGACGAACGGCGGCGTGCCGGTGGCTGCGGCGGGATCGGCGAGGGACACAGGGCCTCCATGAGCGTGGTCGGGGACGACGGGAGGACTGGGGCGAAGGGAGGGGTGGGCTGAAGGGAAGGGTGGGGTGACGGGAGGACTGGGGCGACACTGGGGCGACTGCAGGCCGTTTTTGGTATACCAAACTGTGGTCATGGTCCCGCTCCCGATGACTTCTGGCCATGTCCGGGCGGTAACAGCTCGGTAAAAAGGTCGCGGGGTCGGCGAGGATGGACGCATGACGACGGTGGAACCGCTGGGGGCGGTGCGCGAGCGGGTACTCAGCTCGCTGCGGCAGGAGATCATCGCCGGACGGCTGCTGCCCGGCGACCGGTTGGTCGAGCGCGAGCTGGCCGAGCGGTTCGGGGTCTCCCGGGTGCCGGTCCGCGAGGCGATCCGGGCCCTGGTCACCGAGGGTTTCGTCCTTTTCGAGACCCCGCGCCGCACGGTCGTACGCCGGCTGACCCGCACGGACGTCGTGGAACTCTTCGAACTCCGCGAGGCGCTTGAGGTGTACGCCACCGGGCTGGCCGCCCAGCGCGCCACGCGGGCCGACCTGGCCGGGCTCGACGAACTCCTCGACCGCGCGGCGGACGCGACCGCCGCCGACGACGCGGAGGCGATCACCGACATCAACACCCGCTTCCACGACCGCATCCTGGCGATGGCCGGAAACGGCCTGCTGATCTCCGTGATGGAACCGGTCGACGGCCGGCTGCGCTGGCTCACCCGCCGGAACGAGGAGTGGCCGCAACTCCTGGCCGAACACCGGGAGCTGTACGCGGCCATCGCCTCCGGCGACCGCGAACAGGCCCGCGCCCACGCCCTCGCGCACGTCCGGGCCAACTACCGCTCGACGGTGCGCCACCTCTTCGGTGACACGGACTCCCCCGTCCTCACCGGTGCTGATCCCGAAGGATCCGACAGACTCGAAGGAGACGTGTGACTGCCCGTACGGCGATCGGTGCCGCGAGGACCCGGCCCTGCACGCTCGTCGTCTGCCGCGGCTGCTGCTGCGGCGACGCGCGCAAGTACCCCGGCTACGACCACGACTGGCAGCTGGACCGCCTGCGCGCCGCCGCCGACGCCTCCGGTGGCCGCCTGGCGGTCCGTACGGCTGACTGCCTCGGCCCCTGCGACCAGGCCAACATCATCGTCGTACAGCCTTCGGGCGAGGGCCGCAGGCGAGGCGGCCGGGCCGTCTGGATCGGCTGGGCGATGGGCGACGACTGCACCGACGAGATACTGCGCTGGGCGGAATCAGGAGGCCCCGGGATCGCCGCTCCCCCGACCACCCTTGAACTGCAGTTCGTCCGGTCGGCGGGCGAACGGGACCGGGCGCGGCGGTAGGCACCCCGCCCTCAGAGGGGCGCTTCCCCCCGCGGCGCGTACCTGTCGGTGGCCGCGACCAGTTCGTCCACGACACCGGGCGCGCCGGCGTTGTGCCCCACGTCGTCCACCATGACCAACTCGCTGCCTGGCCAGGCATGGTGCAGCCGCCACACGACGCCCAGCAGGTTCCCGAGGTCGAGGCTGCCCTGGACGAGGGTGCCGGGGACGCCCTTGAGGAGATGGGCGTCACGCAGTACGACGGCCTGGCCCTCGCCCCCGGAGCGTCCGTCTTCGGAGCGTCCGTCTTCGGGGAGTCCGTCTTCGGGGAGTCCGAGGAAGTGGTCGTTGCCGAAGTAGTGGGTGACCGTGCGGGCGAAGGCCAGACGGAACTCCGGGTCCTCGTAACGCTGCACCGACCGCGGCGGTGCCGGGACGATCGCTGTCTCCCAGTCGGTCCAGGCGCGCGCGGCCCTGGCCCGCACCGCCGGGTCGGGGGACTCGATCAGCCGGTTGTACGCGGCCGCGAGGTTGCCGTCACGATCGTCCGCGGGCAACTCGGCGAGGAACCGTTCGAAGGCTTCAGGGAAGACCTGGCCAAGTCCCCTGGTCAGGAGGTCCACTTCGGCACTGGACGCGGTGGCGACACCCGCGAGCACCAGTTCCGACACGGCTCGCGGGTGCGTCTGCGCGTACCGCAGCCCGAGCACCGAACCCCACGAGACGCCCCACACGAGCCACCGCCCGATGTCCAGCTCCCGCCGCAGCAGTTCCAGGTCACCGATCAGCCGCGCCGTCGTGTTGACACTCATGTCGGTGTCGTACGCGCTCGCGTGCGGCGTCGACCGTCCGCAGCCGCGCTGATCGAGCAGGACGACGCGGTACACGGCCGGGTCGAAGTAACGCCGGAAGCCGGGAGTACAACCGGAACCCGGCCCGCCGTGCAGCACGACCGCCGGCTTGCCCCGCGGGTTCCCGCACGTCTCCCAGTACACCCGATTGCCGTCACCGACATCGAGCATGCCCCGGTCGTACGGTTCGATCTCCGGATACAGACCCATCGCGCGACCCTAGCGCGGTACGGAGCAGAGCACGGGTACGGGGCAGTGGCCGCTGTGCGCGGTGTGCGGCTACGGGGCAGTGCGAGGTTACGGAGCAGTGCGAGGTTACGGGGCGAACGGAGCCGTGGGCGGCACCGCCGGCGTGGTCGGCAGACCCGCCGACCGGGCTGCCGTGCGCAGGGTGTCCCGGAGCATGTCCGGGGTCAGCCGGCCGGTGAAGGTGTTGCGCTGGCTGACGTGGTAGCAGCCGACGAGGTGCAGCGGCCGGCCCTCCGGGCCCTCCAGTTCGACCCGGGCTCCGTGGGCGAAGGCCGGCCGGGGCCGGGGCACCTGCCAGCCCGCCTCGGTGAACGCGGGCAGCGCGGCCTGCCAGCCGAAACCGCCGAGCACGACGACCGCCCGGAGGGTGGGTGCGAGCAGTCGCAGTTCGTTCACGAGCCAGGGGCGGCAGGTGTTCCGCTCCTCCGGCGTCGGCTTGTTGGCAGGCGGCGCGCAGTGCACGGGCGACGTGACACGGACGCCGTACAGGGCCAGCCCGTCGCCGGCGCTCTCGGACGTGGGCTGCGAGGCGAGGCCCACGTCGTGCAGCGCCGCGTACAGCACGTCCCCGGACCGGTCTCCCGTGAACATCCGACCGGTCCGGTTCCCGCCGTGCGCCGCGGGCGCGAGCCCGACCACGAGGAGCGAGGCGTCCGGCGGGCCGAATCCCGGCACCGGACGGCCCCAGTACGTCCAGTCCGCGAAGGCGGCCCGTTTCGTCCGGGCCACTTCCTCCCGCCACTCGACCAGCCGCGGGCAGGCCCGGCACCCGGCGATCCGCTGGTCCAGTTCTGCCAGGCTGCGCTCCTGCTTCATGCCGCCACGGTATGCCCGGCGAGAACCCGGCTCCACGCGACGGAAAACGATTCCGGCCCCACGCCCGCCGAGGACTAAGGTCGGACCATGGCTTCAGGGACTCAGAGGAACGAGGCGGGGCGGCGCGGGAACGCCGGGCCGAGCGCTGACGACTCCGCCGCTGCCGACGGCGCCGGTGTCGTCGATGCCACCACAGCCGCTTCCGCGACCGGCGACGTAACCGGGGACGCGGCCAGGGACGCGACCGACGCCGTGGCCGTCGCGAAGGCATCCGCGCCCGCGAGCAGCGAGACCGTGCGCGTCGACAGCTGGATCTGGTCCGTACGCCTCATGAAGACCCGCTCCATGGCCGCCACCGCCTGCCGGGGCGGCCACGTCCGGGTGAACGGCGAACGGGTCAAGCCCGCGTACGCCGTCCGCGTCGGTGACGAGGTCCGCCTCCGCCATGCGGACCGGGAGCGGATCGTCATCGTGAAGCGCGTGATCCGCAAGCGCGTCGGGCCTCCGGTCGCCGCCGAGTGCTACGTCGACAACAGTCCCCCGCCCCCGCCCCGCGAGGCCGTCGCCCCCGCGGGCATCCGCGACCGGGGCACGGGCCGCCCCACCAAGCGCGACCGCCGGGAGCTGGAACGCCTGCGAGGACTCGGCCCGCCCGAGTAGGCGGGCTAGGGCCTGTCTGGCAATTCCCGCCTGCCTCGCGACGCCATGCACGCACTCTCGCCGCACCGGACACAGAGCCAAGTACGTCCAGTACGAGGCCCTGCGCCCGGCACTCCCCCAGCCTCCGGCCGGGGGGACCCCCAGAGCACGCGCCTGACGCCGCGAGGCCGCCCTCCGGGCGACGACGGGAATTGCCAGACAGGCCCTAGAGCACCCACTCGTCCCACGCTTCAGGACCGGCGCCGCAGGAGCCTTACCAGTTCCGCCGCCCGCCCCCGTCGCGCCCAGGCGATCAGTGCGAGCGGCACTATCAGGATGAGCGGGGTCGCCGCGTACTCCCCGTCGAACACGGTGACCTGGGTGATGAACGCGCCCATCATCAGCGCGCTCAGCGACACGGCTGCCACGGAGGCCAGCACAGGTATCAACAGCGCGATGCCGCCGGCCAGTTCGAGAAGTCCGATGGTGTACATCCCGGCGCTGCCCCAGCCGATCTCGTCGAACGACTCGACCGCCGAGGAGTGGGCGACGAGCTTGGGCAGCGCGCTCGCGATCACGTAGAAGAGCGCGAGCAGGATCTGCAGCCCCTTCAGGGCGAGGCGGGCACGGCGCCCACGGGTGGTCGCCGACTCGGCGACGACGGTGCCGGACGCGGCGGCCGGGGCGGAGGCGGCGGGGACGGTGGTCTCGGACATGGGGTTCTCCTGGGATCTCCGGGTGCAACGGCTCGCGTTGCTGTCACAGAGGTAGACCGGCCCGCCTCCCGAAACTCATCGCCCCGCGACGACAACTCATCGGCTCACGCGGAATCACCCGGTCCTCCGACTCGCCCTGGGAGGCGTAAAGGTCACTCCACCGGCACCGCCCGCACCCACACCCGGTCCTCCGTCAGATACCGGCCCACCCGCAGCCCCGCCTCTCCCAGTGCCTCCTCGAACTCCTCCTGGCTGAGCGGCCGGGCGAGGAACGTCTGCGTCCATACGGCGTCCGGGAACACGTACTCCGCGCGCACCGAGTTGACCCCGTCCCCGGCAGGCTCCGCGGACAGCATCCGGATCGTGAACCCACTGGGATCGAGCCGCTCGCGCGGCAGGTCGGTGTGGTAATCCTCGCCCTCCCGCTGGATCAGCACACAGCCGCCGTCCGCGACATGGCTCCGGCACACGTCCAGCATTCCGCGCCGGACACCGGCGTCTCCGGCGTGCACGAGGAACGAAGCGAGCATCACGACGTCGAACTTCTCGCCCAGGTCGAGCGTCTCGATGGCACCGCGTATCGTGCGCGCCCCTCGCACCCTCTCCAGCATCTCCGCGGACTCGTCCACGGCCGTCACCGTGAAGCCCCGCTCCAGGAGCGGATGGGTCATACGTCCCACTCCGCTGCCCAGTTCAAGGATGTGCGCCCCCGCCGGCACGGCCGAGGCGATGATGTCCGGCTCCTCCCCCACGGACAGCCGCGCGTACAGCTCCACCGCGCAGCCGTCCGGTGTGATGGCACCGGGCCCCGTCCCTTCGTATCCCTCACGCATCTCGATCGTCATACCCGCCCAACGGCCCACGCTCGCACTCTCGTTCCCACTCCCGCCCGTCTCACCCGTTCGAGTGAGACGTGATCGCGCCACGGGGCTGGGGCTCGCCGAAGCGACACTCAGAGCGCGAACCACCCGTGGCCGCCGTACCAGTGACCGCCCGCCCGCAGATGGTCCCCCACCGCCCGCTCCACGCCGGTCCGCCGCGGAAGGTCCGCCACCGGTAGCTCGGGGTCGCCGAAGACGAACGCGACGGGTGCCTTGTCGTCAGCCTTCGTCTCCTCGCAGGCGATCCGGAACCGTTCCTGGAAGCGCACGATGTTGGAGCCGACGGGCAGATACCGCGTCAACTGACGGTCGAGCAGCCAGGAGTGGCAGACCGCCACCGCGTGGTGCTCGTCCGGGTAGTGGCGCGCGAAGAAGTCCCGCGCCAGGTCCAGCGACCGGTCGCACGCCTCCGGTGACAGCGGCCCCCTGAAGTCGGCGATGTGCAGACTCAGACACGGTTCACCGGGCCCCGTGCCGAGCCCCGCGTCCGCCGCCGCCTGCCCGGTGCGCCCGCCCAGCCGGGCGCGCTGGAACTGCAGCCGCCCCAGCTGGTACAGCTCCCCGTGGAAGTGCAGCCCGATCCACCACGGCACCAGCAGCCCCGTCGTGCCGGTCCGCCGCCGGTGCACGGCCAGGTTCCGGCCCAGGTCCGCGAGGGTGCGCCGGGACACGTCCGCCGGGATGTCCCGCCGCCGGTGGTAGGCGCGCACATACGGCAGCGCGGCGATGAAGACGAACACCTGGAAGGTACGGCCCAGCGCCCCGGTGGACTCAGGGAACGCCGGCGGTTCCCATCCCCCGCCGATCTTTCCCATGTCGCGTACGAACCGGTCGACGCACAGCCCGAGCAGCGTCAACGCCTCCGGGTCCGCCGCCAGCCGGGCGCGCAGTGCGACGAGTTCGTTGACGCACTCGTGCGGTACCGCGAGATCGAGCAGTACGTCCGGCAGCTCGATCGCGTCGGGAAGCGCCGCCTCCGTGCGCGGTACGCCCTCGCTCTCCAGGTCCCTCAGCCATCCGGCGAGCTTCTCGTCCGCCCGCAGCTCCTCCACCAGCACAGCCGCTCCCCGTCCGCTCGCTCGCCCGCCCGCTCCAGGTGAAATGTGCACTACGAAGAGTACGTTTTTCCGGTAGGAGTAGTGATCCCTATGCGTACAGGCAGTGAACCGACAACCGCGCGCAGTGCGCTGCGAGCGCGCCTGTGGCTGAGTGTGTGAACCTGGCCGCGCCCGCCACCCACGCCGAACCCAGCAGTGGTTCGGCTCAGGACCAGGACCCAGGCCAGGGCCGAGAACGAGCCCGGCTCAGGAGTCGAACCGTGCCGCGGCCAGGTACTCCGGCTGCGGGTCCAGCGCCGCCGCGAGCCGGAAGTGGCGCATGGCCTGCGCCGGCTGCCCGGAGCGCTCGTAGGTGCGGGCGAGCGCGAAGTGCGCGAAGGCGTTGTCCGGTTCGCGCTCCAGCACGATGGTGAACTCCAGCTCGGCGGGCCGAAGCTGTGCCGCGGCGAAGAAGGCACGCGCGCGCAGCAGCCGCGCAGCCGTGTTCTCCGGGTACGCGGCGATGACGTTGTCGAGCAGCTTCACCGCGCCCCTGGGATCCCGCGCGGCGAGCAACTGCTCGGCGGCACGGAAGTCGATGACATGCGTCTCCGGAGTACGTCCGGCGAATCCGCTGGTCTCGGGCACGGCACATTCCTTCCCTCGCTGCCGGGGATCAACGCCTCGCGGACACCCACTATTCCGAGGACACCCGCTACTCCCCGACCGCCCCGGCGCGCCGCTCAAGATCCGCCCACACATCCCGCACCCGTTGCCGCAGCGTTTCCAGGGGCACGTCGTTGTCGATGACGACGTCCGCGATCTCCCGGCGCTTCTCGCGGGTGGCCTGGGCCGCCATACGGGCGCGGGCGTCCTCCTCGGTCATGCCGCGCAGCCGGACGAGCCGGTCGAGCTGTGTCCGCGTACTGGCGTCGACCACGATCACGAGGTCGTACAGCTTCGCGAGGCCGTTCTCCGCGAGCAGGGGCACGTCGTGCACGACGACGGAGTCCGCCGAAGCGGCCTCTTCGAGCTCGCGGGACCGGGCGCCCACCAAGGGGTGCACGATCGAGTTCAGCACGGCGAGCCTGTCCGGGTCCGCGAAGACGACGGAGCCGAGCTTCGGCCGGTCGAGGGTGCCGTCCGTGGCGAGCACTTCCTTACCGAAGGCGTCGACCACGGCCGCAAGCCCCGGTGTTCCCGGCGCGACGACCTCCCGCGCGATCCTGTCGGCGTCGATCAGCACGGCACCGTGCTCCACGAGCAGCCGCGACACCTCACTCTTACCGGCCCCGATCCCACCGGTCAGTCCCACCTTCAACATGCCCAGCAGCATAAGCCCGGGGCTTGCCTGGGCCCCGTCAGGGGCGCGGGGAACTGCGCGCCCAGCCCCCACCGAACCCGCACCCGCACCCGCACCCAGAACACAACCCCGCGGAGCGGAACCGCGTAGCCGCCGCGAAGAGCGAGCTACGCATCACCTTCCCGCTCTGCGAGGAACTTCTCGAACTCCATCCCGATCTCGTCCGCGGACGGGATGTCCACCGGCTCGGCGAGCATGTTGCCCCGCGTCTCGGCGCCCGCGGCGGCGTCGTACTGGTGCTCAAGTCCCTGGACCAGGGCGACGAGTTCCTCGTCGCCCTCCTGGATCTGCCGGTCGATCTCCGTCTGCGTACGGTGCGCCTCGGTGCGCAGCCCGTGCGCGATGCCCGGCAGGACCAGGCCGGTCGCGGCCGTGATCGACTCCATGACCGTCAGAGCGGCGTCCGGGTACGGGGAACGGGCGATGTAGTGGGGCACGTGCGCGGCGACTCCGAGGACGTCGTGTCCGGCCTCCATGAGGCGGTACTCGACCAGGGACTCGGCGCTGCCCGGCACCTGGGCCTCGTCGAAGGGGCTGCGGTGGCCGGGCACGAGGTCCGTGCGGTTGCCGTGCGGGGTGAGGCCCACGGGGCGGGTGTGCGGGACGCCCATGGGGATGCCGTGGAAGTTGACGGACAGCCGGACGCCGAGGCGCTCCACGATCTGCTGGACGGCCGCGGCGAAGCGCTCCCACTCCACGTCCGGTTCGGGCCCGGAGAGCAGCAGGAAGGGCGCGCCGGTGGCGTCCTGGACGAGCCGCACATCCAGCGTGGGCTCCTCGTAGTCGGCCCAGCGGTCGCGCTTGAACGTCAGCAGCGGGCGGCGGGCGCGGTAGTCCACGAGCCGGTCGTGGTCGAAACGCGCGACGACCTGGTGGGGCAGCGAGTCGAGCACCCGGTCGACGATCTGGTCGCCGGTCTCGCCCGCGTCGATGTATCCGTCGAAGTGGTAGAGCATGACAAGACCGGCCGACTCCTGGGCGAGTGCCACGTCGACCACGGCCAGGCCCTTCGGCTCCCATGCGTACAAACCCTGCGGATCAAGCACTGTGACCGCTCCTCCTCGTGTTCGTATGCGACAACACGGGCCGGACCAGGGGCATTCCCGGTTCACACCGCTTCACTGCGCCTCTTACCGGCTTCTCATGCCCACGTCGGGCACGCGCGCGAGACTGTGGCGCCTGCGGCGAATGCGGGCGCAGGGACGGGGACGGGTGGGAGGGGGCGGGTGCGGGGACAACGCACCGCGGGCCCGCACCCAAGTGGGTGCGGGCCCGCGGTTACCAGCTAGCTACCGCTGGCGGTGAGCTTTCAGCTCTGGCCGCCGGCGAGCTTCTCGCGCAGAGCCGCCAGGGCCTCGTCCGACGCCAGGGCGCCGGAGTTGTCGTCCGACTCCGAGGAGTACGAACCGCCACCGCCGCCACCGCTGCCGCTGGAGGCGGCCGGAGCCGCACCGGGGGTGGCGACACCCTCGGCCTCGGCCTGGGCGTCCGCCTCGCGGGACTTGATGACCTGAGCCTGGTGCTGCTCGAAGCGCGTCTGCGCCTCGGCGTACTGGTTCTCCCACACCTCACGCTGGGACTCGTAACCTTCGAGCCAGTCGTTGGTCTCGGGGTCGAAGCCCTCGGGGTAGATGTAGTTGCCCTGGTCGTCGTACGACGCGGCCATGCCGTACAGCGTCGGGTCGAACTCGACCGAGGCCGGGTCCGCGCCGAAGGACTCGTTGGCCTGCTTCAGCGAGAGGCTGATGCGACGGCGCTCAAGGTCGATGTCGATGACCTTGACGAAGATCTCGTCGTTGACCTGGACGACCTGCTCCGGGATCTCCACGTGGCGCTCGGCCAGCTCGGAGATGTGCACCAGACCCTCGATGCCCTCGTCCACGCGGACGAACGCACCGAACGGAACCAGCTTCGTGACCTTTCCGGGCACGACCTGGCCGATCTGGTGGGTGCGGGCGAACTGCTGCCACGGGTCTTCCTGCGTCGCCTTCAGCGACAGGGAGACACGCTCGCGGTCCATGTCCACGTCGAGGACCTCGACGGTGACTTCCTGGCCGACCTCGACAACCTCGGAGGGGTGGTCGATGTGCTTCCAGGAGAGCTCCGAGACGTGCACCAGGCCGTCGACGCCACCCAGGTCCACGAAGGCACCGAAGTTGACGATCGAGGAGACGACGCCGGAACGGACCTGACCCTTCTGGAGGGTGGTGAGGAACGTCTGGCGGACCTCGGACTGGGTCTGCTCCAGCCAGGCACGGCGGGACAGGACCACGTTGTTGCGGTTCTTGTCCAGCTCGATGATCTTGGCTTCGAGCTCCTTGCCCACGTAGGGCTGGAGGTCGCGGACACGGCGCATCTCGACGAGAGATGCCGGCAGGAAGCCACGGAGGCCGATGTCAAGGATGAGTCCACCCTTGACGACCTCGATGACGGTGCCGGTGACGATGCCGTCCTCTTCCTTGATCTTCTCGATGGTGCCCCAGGCGCGCTCGTACTGGGCGCGCTTCTTCGAGAGGATCAGGCGGCCTTCCTTGTCCTCCTTCTGGAGAACAAGGGCTTCGATCTCGTCGCCGACCTTGACGACCTCGTTCGGGTCGACGTCGTGCTTGATCGAGAGCTCGCGGCTCGGGATGACACCTTCGGTCTTGTAACCGATGTCGAGCAGGACCTCGTCCCGGTCGACCTTCACGATGACGCCGTCGACGATGTCGCCGTCGTTGAAGTACTTGATCGTCTCGTCGATCGCGGCGAGGAAAGCTTCCTCGTTACCGATGTCGTTGACCGCTACCTGCGGCGTGGTAGAGGTGGTCTCGGTGCTGCTCGTCATGTGGGAAAGGGCTCCGGTACGGACAGTGAGTCGTAGGTACTGCTTACGCCGGGAGCCCGTTTCGCTCTGAAGAAGCCGGACAGCCAAGGAAGCGCCGAATCCGGGCCGTGTTCGATGAGAACACTCGCCGGTGGCGCCTCGAAAACCGAGGGGACATACGACAGATGCGAGCGCAGCCTGCTACGTCTGAGGAGCGCAGGCCCGCAGCGCAACTTGTAGCATACGGGGGCAGCCGGACAGGGTCAATGCGCGAAGGCGCACACCCGGGGCGGATCGCCGCATACCCGGCACAAGACCCACGCGGCGGCAGCCGCATATCAGGCAACGCCACGGGGTCACGCGGATTCCGTGGTGCCACTTTCGTGACCGCCGCCATGACGACCGCACGGAAGTGACCGCAGATTAATACGAGGGAGCCGATCATCCAAGAGCCCGAACAGCCCCGGCCCGAAGCGTCCTCACCGCAGGCGTCCGAGTTCGAAGAGCCCGGGTTCGAAGCGTCCGAGCCCGAGGCGACCCGGCGCGCGGCGGGGGGCTCCGAGAGCTCCCGCGCCAATCGCGGCTGGTGGGACCGGAACGCGGACGACTATCAGGTCGAGCACGGCACGTTCCTCGGCGACGACCGTTTCGTGTGGTGCCCCGAGGGCCTCGACGAGATCGAGGCCGAGCTGCTGGGCCCGATGGAGGACCTGAAGGACAAGGACGTCCTGGAGATCGGCGCGGGGGCCGCCCAGTGCTCGCGCTGGCTGGCAGCCCAGGGCGCCCGTCCGGTCGCCCTGGACCTCTCGCACCGGCAGCTCCAGCACGCCCTGCGGATCGGCGCCGACAGCGTCCGGCTCGTGGAGGCGGACGCCACGGCGCTGCCCTTCGCGGACGGCTCCTTCGACCTCGCGTGCTCCGCGTACGGGGCGCTGCCCTTCGTCGCCGAGCCCGTGACGGTCCTCCGGGAGGTGCGCCGGGTGCTGCGGCCGGGCGGCCGGTTCGTCTTCTCCGTCACGCATCCGGTCCGCTGGGCCTTCCCCGACGAGCCGGGACCCGAGGGGCTGAGCGTGGCCTCCTCGTACTTCGACCGCACGCCGTACGTCGAGCAGGACGAGGACGGGAACGCGGTGTACGTCGAGCACCACAGGACGGTCGGCGACCGCGTCCGGGACGTGGTGGCGGGCGGTTTCCGGCTCATCGACCTGGTCGAGCCCGAGTGGCCCGCCTGGAACACCCAGGAGTGGGGCGGCTGGTCGCCCCTCCGGGGAAACCTGATCCCGGGCACGGCGATCTTCGTGTGCGAGCGAAGCGAGACGGGGGCACCCCCGGCCGGAGGCCGGGGGAGAGACTGAGCGGGTGACCCGTACCGAGCATGTGATCGTGTGATCCGTCATGACGCCCTGGACGCGCTGCCCGTACGCGGCGCGCTGCCCGGCCTGAGGGACGCCCTTGAGGACCGTGGCGCCGCGGTGCTCGTCGCACCGCCCGGCACGGGCAAGACGACCCTCGTGCCCCTGGTGCTCGCCGGGCTCGTCGGCGACGAGCCGGCGCGGCGGGTCGTGGTGGCCGAGCCGCGGCGGATCGCGGCGCGGGCCGCCGCGCGGCGGATGGCGTGGCTGCTCGGCGAGAAGGTCGGGGAGAGCGTCGGATTCACCGTCCGCGGGGAACGGGTGGTCGGGCCACGCGCGCGCGTGGAGGTCGTCACGACCGGGGTGCTGCTGCAACGGCTGCAGCGGGACCCGGAACTGGCGGGCGTCGACGTGGTCGTGCTCGACGAGTGCCACGAACGCCATCTGGACGCGGACACGGCGGCGGCGTTCCTGCTGGACGTCCGGGCCGCGCTGCGCCCCGAGCTGCGGCTGGTGGCCGCGTCGGCGACCACCGACGCCGAGGGCTGGGCCCGGCTGCTCGGCGGTGTGCCGGTGGTGGAGGCGGCGGGCGTCTCCCATCCGGTCGAGGTGGTGTGGGCGCCGTCCGCGCGCCCTGTGCGGCCACCCCATGGGATGCGGGTGGATCCGGTGTTGCTGACCCATGTGGCGTCGGTGGTCCGCCGGGCGCTCTCCGAACGGGACGGGGATGTCCTGTGCTTCCTCCCCGGCGTCGGGGAGATCGCGCGGGTCGCCGGGCAGCTCGGCGTGCTCGGCGATGTCGAGGTACTACAGGTGCACGGGCGGGCGCCGACGGCCGTGCAGGACGCGGTGCTCTCCGGCGGTACCCGGCGCCGGGTCGTCCTCGCCACGTCGGTGGCCGAGTCGTCGCTGACGGTTCCGGGTGTGCGGGTGGTCGTGGACTGCGGACTGGCGCGCGAGCCGAGGGTGGACCACGCGCGCGGCCTGAGCGCGCTGACGACCGTACGGGCCTCGCAGGCCGCCGGGAGGCAGCGGGCCGGGCGGGCGGGGCGCGAGGCTCCGGGGACGGTGTACCGGTGCTGGACGGAGGCCGAGGACGGGCGCCTGCCGCGTTTCCCCTCGCCGGAGATCAAAGTGGCCGACCTGACGGCGTTCTCCCTCCAGGCGGCCTGCTGGGGCGATCCCGACGCCTCGGGGCTATCTCTCCTGGATCCGCCGCCGGCGGGCGCCATGGCGGCCGCGCGGGGCGTTCTGGAGGCCGTCCGCGCGGTGGGCCCGGACGGGCGTCCGACCGATCGGGGTGTACGGATGTCGCGGCTGGGGCTGCATCCACGGCTGGGGCGTGCGCTGTTGGACGCCGGGGCGTCCCTCGGTGCCGAGCGGGCCGCGGAAGTGGTCGCCCTGCTGAGTGAGGAGCCGCCGCGGTCTTACGGCGACGATCTCGCCGCCGCGTTGCGGGCCGCGCGCCGCGGGGGTGACGCGTATGCCGGACGGTGGCGGGCCGAGGTCCGGCGGCTGCGGGCCGCGGTCCCGTCCCGGGCTGCGCCCGGCGCGGCGGGAGGGTCGACCGATGACCGCGGGTCCGTCGTGGCCGGTCGCGCAGTTCCCCGCGCCCCTTTCGGGGCGCCCCACGCCGAGGCGAGAGGCATCGGTGACGACCATGCCGTCGGGCTCGTTGCCGCGCTCGCCTTTCCTGAGCGGGTCGCCCGGCGGCAAGGGGGGTCCTTTCTCATGGTGGCCGGGACGCGGGCCGAGGTCGGGGAGGCCAGTGGGCTGCGGGATGCCGCCTGGATCGCCGTCGCTGTCGCCGACCGGCCGCTGAACGCGGGGCACGCGCGCGTGCGGCTCGGGGCCGTGGTCGACGAGGAGGTCGCGCGCGAGGCGGCGGGAGCCCTGTACGCGGAGGGTGACGAGGTGCGCTGGGACGCCGGGGACGTGGTGGCGCGGCGGGTCCGGCGGCTGGGAGCCGTGGAACTGGCGGTACGCCCGTTGCGCAACGCCGACCCCGGACTCGTACGGGAGGCGTTGCTCGAAGGGCTGGCGGCGGAGGGGTTCGGGCTGTTGCGGTGGTCCCGGGACGCCGAGGTGCTGCGGCAGCGGCTCGGGTTCCTGTACCGGCAGGTCGGCGCCCCTTGGCCCGACGTGTCGGACGACGCGCTCCACGCGCGCGTGGACGAGTGGCTGGAACCGGAGCTGGGCCGGGCGCGGCGGCGGGCCGATCTGGAGCGCGTCCAGGCCGGGCAGGCGCTGGGCCGGCTGATGCCGTGGGCGTCCGGGGAGGCGGCCCGGTTCGACGAGTTGGCGCCGGAGCGGTTCGAGGTGCCGAGCGGGTCCAGGATCCGGATCGACTACGCGGATCCCGAGCGGCCGGTGCTCGCGGTGAAACTGCAGGAGATGTTCGGGGCGCAGGAGTCACCCACGGTCGCGGGGGTGCCCGTACAGGTGCATCTGCTGTCGCCCGCGGGGCGCCCGGCCGCCGTCACCTCCGACCTCGCGTCCTTCTGGAAGGACGGCTACCGGAGCGTACGGGCGGAGCTGCGCGGGCGGTATCCGAAGCACCCCTGGCCCGAGGACCCGGCGGGCGCGCGGCCGACCCGGCACACGAACGCCCGCCTCGGCAGGGGCTGAACCTCTCAGGCGCTCAGCGGCTCCGGCTCCCGGGTCCGCGTCGGTGACGGGTCGCCCGGACGGCGACCGCGGGCCTCCAGGTAGAGGGAGAGCGCCAGGAGTCCGACCCCCAGGACGAGGAAGCCCCAGGGCAGGTACGAGGACATCAGCGCGACGGCGAGCCGCTGGGACTTGACCAGGTCGACGGTCGAGCGGATGTAGTCCTCGCGCATCTTCACGTGTCCGGCGAAGGCGGTCACCTTGTCCCGGTCGCCCAGGAGGGTGCCGCCGCGCAGCTCCTCCCGGTGGATCTCCTCCCCGTAGACAGGTGCTCCGGTGACAGGTTCGACCCAGAACTTGCGGACCGTGGTGTACCAGCGGGTCGTACCCGTCTTGGCGACCGACTCCGCGGTGATGCCTTCGACGGGCATGACCTTCGGGAAGGGCACCTCGGTCCAGGGGATGGTCTGCTCGAAGTAGTAGACGTCGACGCCCCGGAAGTTCTGTGTGCCCTTGTAGTGGATGGGTTCGGTGATCCGGGCCTGCGCGTCGAAGTACTCGTAGTCCCTCTTCTCCGTACGGAAGGGCCACTTGAACTCGATGCCCGCGCGCCTGACGGGGTCGCCGTCGACGCTCTCGCCGGTGGCGTGGACGGGTTCCTGGGTGTGCGCGTCGAAGATGTACCGCTCGGGGATCCTGGAGACCATCTCGCCGTCGGGGCCCTGGACGTAGGAGAGGCCGTCCCAGACGACGACATCGCGGTTGGCGGTCCTCTCGATCCTCTCGGAGGCCTCGACGTTGCCCTTGAGGGTCTGGACGACGGTGACCTTGTCGACCTTCTTGGCGGTCATCGAGCCGTAGTCGAGAAGCGTCGCGCCCTTCGCCTCAAGGACCATGTCCTGGTACTGGTCGGCGGGGACCTTGGCCACGCGCGGGAAGGCGTACCAGCGCAGCAGCGGGGACAGCGCCGCGAAGAACACGGCGAGGGCGAGCAGGATCAGGCTGGCCTTGCGGCGCATCTCGGCGGCCCTCCCTGAGCGTGGTGGGTGTGCGTCACGGGTGTGCTCTACGGGTGTGCGCTACGGGTGGCTCGGGACAGTGGTGAGCAGCGGTTTCGGAGAGGTCTCGGCCGACGGTGAACCCATGGCCGTGACGAGGAGGACCAGCGCGAACGCGAGGGCCAGACCGGTCGCGGCGGCGATCAGGGCACGCATGCGGGCCTCCCGGCACAGGCGGAACCGAGTACATGGAGCGGAACCGGCACCACGGAACTGATACATCGTCAGGTCGGGCACCGTAGCAACGGGCGGGCCAGATGAGAACACGTCGCGCACACAACGGCCGCGCCCCCTCACCGACGGGTGAGGGGGCGCGGCCGACGCGTCTTCGGGGCTACGAGGCCGCCGCCGCCACCTTCAGCTCGACGGTCAGGGTCGCGCCGCCGGTCGTGGTGATCCGCAGCAGGTACGTGCCCGCCGTGTCGTCCGCGTACAGCTTCGGCAGCTTCAACAGGCCGTCCGTGCCCGTCTTGAGGCCCGCGAGGGTGCGTACCGTCTTGCCGTCCGCGTCCTTGAAGTACGGGCCCTTGTCGTTCTCGGCCGCGTCGTCCGCCGCCTTGATGAGCGTGGCGGTCGCGGCGACACCGTCCGCGACGGCGCCCTTGTACGTGGCCTTCACCTCGACCAGGTCCGCGAACTCGCCGCCGGGGACACACGTCAGCGCGGTGTCGGCGGTGCGGGCGAGGGCGTCGGCCTGGCGTGCGGTGACCGTCGCCGCGTAGTCGAGGCCCGAGACGGTGCGGCCGACGACGGTGGCGCGCACCTTGAAGCCGCCGGTCTTCTCGCCGGCCTTGAGCGCGGGCGCGGTCGCCACACCGGAGGCGTTGGTGACCACGGTCGCGACGCTCTCGCCACCGGTGAAGGTCGTGTCGGTGTCGCCGGTGATCGTGAACCGCACCCGGACCTTCGCGACGGCCTTGCCGGCCTTGGTCTCCGTGCGGGCGCTGATCTTCTCCGCGAAGGTATCGCCCGCGGTCGCGGTGAGCTTCCCGGTGCCCGCGTCCTCCAGGTGATCCACCGTCTCGGTGGGCGTGGGTGACGGGGACGCCGGAGGCGTCGTGGCGGGCGGGGTGGTGGGCGGGGTCGTCGTGGGCGGGGTCGTGCTGGGCGGCTTCGGCTTCGTGGTGCCGCCGGGGTTCTGGTTGCTGGGCGGGGTGGAGGGCGTAGACGTCGGACCGGAGTTCGTACCTCCGTTGCCGGTGCCGCTACCGGTGCCGCTGTCGCTGCGGTTGGAGGGCAGCGAGCCCGTGCCGTCCGGAACCTCGTGGGTGCCCTTGCGGTAGTACTCCAGCCACGACAGGACGGTGTTCAGATAGTCCGTCGAGTTGTTGTAGCTGAGGATGGCGCGCCTGAGGTCGGCGCTGGTGGACAGGTCCCAGTTGAACCGGCACAGGTAGTGGCCGGCCGCGAGGGCCGCGTCGTAGATGTTGTTGGGGTCCTTCTTGCCGTCGCCGTTGCCGTCGCGGCCCGACCATTCCCAGGTGGAGGGGATGAACTGCATGGGGCCCACCGCGCGGTCATGCGTGGTGTCCCCGTCGTACGCGCCGCCGTCGGTGTCCGTGATCCGCGCGAAGCCGACGCCGTTGAGGACCGGGCCGAGGATCGGGGTGATCGTGGTTCCGTTGGCGTCGACCTTGCCGCCGCGGGCCTGTCCGGACTCGACCTTGCCGATGGCCGCGAGGAGTTGCCAGGGGAGGTTGCACCCGGGCTTGGAACCGGCCAGCGACGTCTCGGCCTTCTTGTAGGCGTCGAGGACGGTCGCGGGTATGCCCGCTTCGGCGTCACCCGCGACACCGGGGGTGTCGCTGCTCGCACTGGGTGACGGTGTCGGGCTGTTGAGCGGCGGGAGGTCCGTGTAATAGGGCGAGTTGCCGGTCGCGCTGTCGTCGGCGTTCGCATCGGGCGAGGGCTGGGAGTTGGCGTTCTGTCTGCCTTGGGGGGTGTCCGTGACACCAGGGGCCTGGGATGCGGACAGAGCCGCGACCGCGAGTGCGGCCAAGGCCGTGGTCGCCGCCCCCTTGACGACTCGCTTGCCGAATTGCGCCGCCATTGCGTGAACCCTCCCGTGGACGTCCGTCCGTGCTCCGCGCGTTCCCCTGCTGTCCGGTCGTGCGGCCGTATGCCCCCCATACGGCGGCCCAGGCGACCCTACGACAACTTCTGCCGCGCAGACACCTGTTCGGACCCGGTCTTCACCGGTTGGCCATATCCCGTTTGTCCTTCCCCGGCGGCTCCTCGCCATGCCGGGGACCCGGGAACCGTTTCCGCATACTGGACGTCACCGATCATGGGGCGGCCGGGACTGTCCGCCCCTGGATGACCAGGACGTGCCGGATCGGCATCCCCCACACTCTCCGGGTCCGTCAATGCTGTTCGCTTGGAGCCCAGTTGCCGTTCACTCTCAGTCATGCCGCGGCCGTCCTGCCGGCGGTGCGCGCCGACGGGTCCGGACGGGGGCGGCTGGTTCCTGCCGTGCTCGTGGCCGGTTCGTTCGCGCCCGACATGACCTATTACGCGGCGAGTGTGCTGCCGGAGGCAATGGAGTTCGGCGATTTCACGCACTCCTTCACCGGAGTGTTCACCTTCGACGTCCTGGTCGCCTGGGCGCTCGTGGGCGCCTGGCTGGTACTGCGGGAGCCGCTGGTGGCACTGCTGCCGCGGGGCCGGCAGGGACGGATCGGCGCCTTCCTGCGGTGCGGTGCGCCGCGCGCCCGTCCGCGTCCCTCGCTCGCCCTGTGGTGGTACGTGTCGGCGGTGTCCGGGGCGCTCACCCATGTCGTGTGGGACGCGTTCACGCATCTCGACCGGTGGGGCATGCGGGTCCTGCCCGTCCTCGGGCGGGAGATCGCCGGCTCGCCCCTGTACTGGTATCTGCAGTACGGCGGTTCGGCGCTCGCGGCCGTGGTGATCGCGGCGTTCCTGGTGGTGGCCCTGCGGCGGCAGCCCGACGCCGAACCGGTGGGAGTGCCCGTGCTCTCGGCGCGTGACCGCTGGCTCGCGGGGGCGCTGGTCGGCGGCTGCGCGGCGGTGGCGGCCGTGCGGCGGGCGACGCGGTGGTGGGACTACTGGGGGTCGCGGGCCGAGCCCTGGGAGCTGATTCCCACCGTGTGCTTCGGGGCGGGGGCCGGGCTGGCCGTTGGGTTCGCCGCGTACGCCGTGGCGGTCAGGGTGTGGCGCCCGGCTCCGGTTCGTCCCAGCCCGGCAGCGGCTCGTACGGAGCCGAGCCGTCCGGTTCCTCGCTGATCAGCGTCTCCGGTGTCTCCGGTGTCTCCGGTGTCTCCGGTGTCTCCGGAACGAGCGCGCGGCCGGGGCCGCGGGCCTGTCCCAGGCCCCGGTGCACGACCTGGGCTATGCGTTCGATGGTGCGAACGCCGTACGACTTGGTGGGGTTGTCGTGGGTCAGAACGACGATCCGGTACGTACGGTCCCTGCCCGGCTCGCCCGAGAACTTGCCCGAGAACGCGCCGACGCTGTGGACGCGCCAGCCGTGGGTGGAGCGGGGCAGCCAGCCGTTCTTTACGTGTGCCTTGAAGCCGCGCGGCATGCCCGCGGGGACGCCCCAGCGCTGGTCCGCGCGGACCTCGGCGAGCAGTCCGAGGCCGTAGGCGCGGGTGCGAAGGAAGGAGCGGGTGTTCGTCAGGACGCCCAGCAGGCGCATCTGGTCGGTGGCGGTGGTGCGGGTGAGGCCCCAGTACCCGCCGGGGCCCAGGACGGTGGCGCGGGTACGGACCCGGGCGAGGAAACCGTTCAGGTGGCTGTGGCCCTGGGTGGTCCACAGGCGCCGGGCGGCGGCGTTGTCCGAGCTGACGATCATGGGGCGTACGTTCGCGGTCTCCCAGCGGGTGAGTGACCGGCCCAGTTTCTCGGCCCGCCGCAGCAGCCCCTCCATGATCAGCACCTTGGCGACGCTCGCGGAGTCGTACTGGCGCTCGCCCGCCAGCTCGCAGACCAGGCCCAGGTCGTCGCGCACGACCACGGAGACCGTGCCGCGCCTGGACGACAGCGCGGCGTGGATGTCGCGCGACAGGCGGGCGGCGAGACCGGGGGCGTGGGGGGCGTGGCAGGTGGCGGGGTCGTCGGGCAGAAAACGGTGGCTGGTGGCGTCGGCCGGCCAGGGTCCGTCGAATGTGCCCGCCGGGAGTCTGGGGCTGGCCGCGGTGGCCGAGACGGCGGAGACCGGGGTGAGGAGTGCGGAGGCCAGGGCTGCGACCAGGGCGGTGCGGCAGTGTCGTACGTACGGTACGTAGCGCGTGTGGCGCGTGTTCCGTATGCGCTGCGTGTTCCGTATGCGCCGTATGTGAGGACCCATGCCCGCATCCTGGCGGGGTGCTCCGCGGGGGGCGCCTGGTCGGGGTCCAGGCGGGTGACGGGTCCTCCGGGGGCTGCGTTTCGACTGCGGGCGCGTCGTGGCCGGCCGCGCAGTTCCCCGCGCCCCCAAAAAACAAAAGACTGCGCCGTTCCCCGCGCCCCTGCCCTGTGTCTTTGGGGGCGCGGGGAACTGCGCGATCAGCCCCCACCGGGCCCGCGGACGATCCCAGGCCCCCGCCCAAGCCAACCCAGGGGCGCGGGGAACTGCGCGACCGGCCACAGCGGGCCCGCAGACGAAGCACCCGCCCCCAGCGGAGCTAGTGCGCTGCCGACTCCCAGTCCGGGCCCGAGCCCACCGAGACGTCCAGCGGGGCCCGCAACTGCACCGCCGCGGCCATCTCCCGGCGGACCAGCTCCTCCGCCCGCGCACGCTCCCCGGGGGCGATCTCCAGGACGATTTCGTCGTGGACCTGGAGGAGCATCCGGGACGCCAGACCGGCCTCCCGCAGAGCCTTGTCCACGTGCAGCATCGCGATCTTGACGATGTCCGCCGCCGTGCCCTGGATCGGCGCGTTCAGCGCCATCCGCTCCGCCGCCTCCCGCCGCTGACGGTTGTCGCTGTTGAGGTCGGGGAGGTAGCGGCGGCGCCCGAAGAGCGTCGCCGTGTATCCCGTCGCCCGCGCCTCGTCGACCGCCCGGCGCAGATAGTCCCGCACCCCGCCGAAGCGCTCGAAGTACGTGTCCATCAGGCCACGCGCCTCACCCGCGTCGATGTTGAGCTGCTGGGAGAGCCCGAACGCGGACAGCCCGTACGCGAGCCCGTACGACATCGCCTTGATCTTGCGGCGCATCTCCGCGTCGACGGCGTCGCGCTCCACGGAGAACACCTGGGAGGCGACGGTGGTGTGCAGGTCCTCACCGGAGGAGAAGGCCGCGAGCAGGCCCTCGTCCTCCGACAGGTGGGCCATCACCCGCAGTTCGATCTGGCTGTAGTCGGCGGTCATGAGGGACTCGAAGCCCTCGCCGACCACGAAGCCGCGGCGGATCGCGCGGCCCTCCTCGGTGCGGACCGGGATGTTCTGCAGGTTCGGGTCCTGCGACGAGAGGCGGCCCGTCGCGGCGACCGTCTGGTGGAAGGTGGTGTGGATGCGGCCGTCCGCGGCGATCGTCTTGATCAGGCCCTCGACGGTCACCCGCAGCTTCGCCTGCTCGCGGTGGCGGAGCATGATGACCGGCAGTTCGTGGTCGGTCTGGGCGGCGAGCCAGGCGAGCGCGTCGGCGTCCGTCGTGTAGCCGGTCTTCGTCTTCTTCGTCTTCGGCAGGCCCAGTTCACCGAAGAGGACTTCCTGGAGCTGCTTGGGCGAGCCGAGGTTGAACTCGTGCCCCACCGCCGCGTGCGCCTCCTTCACGGCCTGCTGGACCGCGCCCGCGAACATCTGCTCCATGGTCTCCAGGTGAGCCCTGTCCGCCGCGATGCCGTGCCGCTCCAGGCGGGCGAGCAGCTCGGAGGTGGGCAGCTCCATGTCCTGGAGCAGGTCGGCCGCACCGACCTCCTGCAGCCGCTCCCCGAAGGCCTCTCCGAGGTCGAGGATGGCGCGGGCCTGCACCATGAGCGCGTCGGCCTCGGCGCCCTCGTCGGCGCCGAAGGCGAGCTGGCCGTCGGCGGTCGCGGCGGGCGCCAGCTCCCGGCCGAGGTACTCCAGGGACAGCGCGTCCAGGTCGAAGGAGCGCCGGCCCGGCTTCACGAGGTAGGCGGCGAGAGCGGTGTCCATGGAGATGCCCGCGACGCTCCAGCCGTGCTCGGCGAAGACTCGCATGACCGCCTTGGCGTTGTGGAGCACCTTGGGGCTGCCGGCGTCGGCGAGCCAGCGCGCGAACGCGTTCTCGTCGCTCTCGTCGAGCTGCGACGGGTCGAACCACGCCGCCGCCCCGTCGGCCGCGGCGAGCGCGACCTCCGCGACCGATCCCGTACCGAGCGCCCAGGTGTCGACCGTGGCGACGCCCAGGACCGCCGTGCCGTGCTCGGCGAGCCAGGGGACCAGCTCGCCCGCGTCGATGACCGTGCCGTCCACGGCCACGCCCGCCGCGACCGGAGCCGCGTCCTCGGCCTGCTCCGCCCCGGGGTCGACGGCCAGCAGCCGCTCACGCAGCGACGGGTTACGGATCTCCAGGGTGTCCAGGACCATCGCGAGGGCCGTGCGGTCGTACGGAGCGCGCTCCAGGTCGGGCACCGCCTTCGGCAGCTCGACGTCACGCACCATCTCGGTGAGGCGGCGGTTGAGCTTGACCGACTCCAGGTGGTCGCGGAAGTTCTGCCCGGCCTTGCCCTTGACCTCCTCGGCGCGCTCGACCAGCTCCGCGAACGAACCGAACTGGTTGATCCACTTCGCGGCGGTCTTCTCACCGACACCGGGGATGCCCGGCAGGTTGTCGGACGGGTCGCCGCGCAGGGCCGCGAAGTCGGGGTACTGGGCAGGCGTCAGCCCGTACTTCTCGAAGACCTTCTCCGGAGTGAACCGGGTCAGCTCGGAGACGCCCTTGGTCGGATAGAGCACGGTGGTGTGCTCGGAGACCAGCTGGAAGGAGTCGCGGTCGCCGGTGACGATCAGGACGTCGAAGCCCTCGGCCTCGGCCTGCGTGGCGAGCGTGGCGATGATGTCGTCCGCCTCGAAGCCGTCGACGGCGAACCGCTCGGCGTTCATCGCGTCCAGGACCTCGCCGATCAGCTCGACCTGGCCCTTGAACTCGTCGGGCGTCTTCGACCTGTTCGCCTTGTACTCCGTGAACTCCTCGGAGCGCCACGTCTTGCGCGACACGTCGAACGCCACCGCGAAGTGCGTGGGCGACTCGTCGCGCAGCGTGTTGGCGAGCATCGACGCGAAGCCGTAGATCGCGTTCGTCGGCTGGCCCGTCGCCGTCGTGAAGTTCTCCGCGGGCAGCGCGAAGAACGCCCGGTACGCCAGCGAGTGCCCGTCCATGAGCATCAGCCGCGGGCGGGCCTGGCCGGAGGTCTTCTCGGTCTTCTTCGATCCTGTCTCTGCCACACCCCCGATCCTGCCACGCCCCACTGACAGTCGGCCCCGCCCCGCCGCCCACGACGGTGTCCTCGTGCCGGTTCTCCCCCGTTCCCGCGGACCGGGCCCCGATCCGTGTCGGTACCGCGTGCGAGGATCGGAGACGTACCTCACACATGTGCTCGAAGAGGAGGCCGACATGGCCGGCAAGCCGCCCCAGAGTGATCCGGTTCAGGACGCGCCGCAGGTCGCGGAACCGAAGCATGCTGCGGCCGGGCTGCCCGCCGTCGGGCACTCCCTGCGCATCGCCCAGCGGCAGATGGGCGTGAAGCGCACGGCGCTGACACTGCTGCGGGTCAATCAGAAGGACGGCTTCGACTGCCCGGGCTGCGCCTGGCCCGAGCCGGAGCACCGCCACACGGCGGAGTTCTGCGAGAACGGCGCAAAGGCGGTCGCGGAGGAGGCCACCCTGCGCCGCGTGACCCCGGACTTCTTCGCCGCGCACCCGGTCGCCGACCTCGCGACCCGCAGCGGCTACTGGCTGGGCCAGCAGGGCCGCCTCACGCACCCCATGTACCTCGCGGAGGGCGCCGACCGCTACGAGGCGGTGCCGTGGGAGCGCGCCTTCGACATCATCGCCGAGGAACTCACCGGCCTCGACTCCCCGGACGAGGCGCTGTTCTACACCTCGGGCCGCACCAGCAACGAGGCCGCGTTCCTGTACCAACTGTTCGCCCGCGAGTTCGGCACGAACAACCTCCCCGACTGCTCGAACATGTGCCACGAGTCGTCCGGCTCCGCACTGAACGAGACGATCGGTGTCGGCAAGGGCAGCGTCCTGCTGGACGACCTCTACCAGGCGGATCTGATCATCGTGGCCGGGCAGAACCCCGGCACCAACCACCCGCGCATGCTCTCCGCCCTGGAGAAGGCGAAGTCGAACGGCGCGCGGATCATCACGGTGAACCCGCTGCCCGAGGCGGGCATGGAGCGCTTCAAGAACCCGCAGACCCCCCAGGGCATGTTCAAGGGCGCGGCCCTCACCGACCTCTTCCTGCAGATCCGCATCGGCGGCGACCAGGCCCTCTTCCGCCTCCTGAACAAGCTCATCCTGGAGACGGAGGGAGCCGTCGACGAGGCCTTCGTCGGCGAACACACGCACGGCTACGAGGAGTTCGCCGAGGCCGCCCGCGCCGCCGACTGGGACGAGACGCTCACCGCGACGGGCCTTGAGCGCGCGCAGATCGACGAAGCGCTCGGCATGGTCCTCGCCTCCGAGCGCACCATCGTCTGCTGGGCGATGGGCCTCACCCAGCACAAGCACTCCGTGCCGACGATCCGCGAGGTCGTCAACTTCCTGCTGCTGCGCGGCAACATCGGCCGGCCGGGCGCGGGCGTGTGCCCGGTGCGCGGCCACTCGAACGTGCAGGGCGACCGCACCATGGGCATCTTCGAGCGCCCCGCGCCCGCCTTCCTGGACGCGCTGGAGAAGGAGTTCGGCTTCGCCCCGCCGCGCGGCCACGGCTACGACGTCGTACGGGCGATACGCGCCATGCGCGACGACAAGGCCAAGGTCTTCTTCGCGATGGGCGGCAACTTCGTGTCGGCCTCCCCCGACACCGAGGTCACCGAGGCCGCCATGCGCCGCGCCCGCCTCACCGTGCACGTGTCGACGAAGCTCAACCGCTCGCACGCCGTCACGGGCGCGCGCGCCCTGATCCTGCCCACCCTCGGGCGCACCGAGCGCGATCTCCAGGGCGGCGGCGAACAGTTCGTGACCGTCGAGGACTCCATGGGCATGGTGCACGCCTCCCGCGGCCGTCTGGAGCCCGCCAGCGGCCACCTGCTGTCCGAGCCGGCCATCGTGTGCCGCCTCGCGCGCCGGGTCCTCGGCGAGGACTCCCGCACACCCTGGGAGGAGTTCGAGAAGGACTACGCGACCGTCCGCGACCGGATAGCGCGCGTCGTCCCCGGCTTCGACGACTTCAACGCGCGCGTGGCCGACCCGGCGGGCTTCGCCCTCCCGCACGCGCCCCGCGACGAGCGCCGCTTCCCGACCGCCACCGGCAAGGCCAACTTCACGGCCGCGCCCGTCGAGTACCCGAAGCTCCCCGAGGGCCGCCTGCTCCTGCAGACCCTGCGCTCGCACGACCAGTACAACACCACGATCTACGGCCTCGACGACCGCTACCGGGGCATCAAGAACGGCCGCCGGGTCGTCCTGGTGAACCCCGAGGACGCCCGCGAGCTGGGCCTCGCCGACGGCTCGTACACCGATCTGGTCAGCGAGTGGAGGGACGGGGTGGAGCGCCGCGCCGCCGGTTTCCGCGTCGTGCACTACCCGACGGCCCGCGGCTGCGCGGCCGCCTACTACCCGGAGACGAACGTCCTGGTGCCGCTGGACGCCACCGCCGACACCAGCAACACGCCCGCCAGCAAGTCCGTCGTCGTCCGTCTGGAACAATCGGCAACCAACTGAGCGTTCGCTTAGAAGCAGGTTCCGGACACCGGCTCCGGGCGCACGACCGACGACGTAAGGAAACGGACCCATGGGCGAGCAGCACCACATGAAGTTCCCGCAAGAGGTCATCGACGAGTACTCGGCACTCGGCGTGGACCTGGCCGCCATGTTCTCCGCGGGGCACCTCGGCACCCGCATGGGCGTCCAGATCACCGAGGCCTCCGCGGACCGCGTCGTGGGCACCATGCCGGTCGAGGGCAACACCCAGCCCTACGGACTCCTGCACGGCGGCGCCTCCGCCGTACTCGCCGAGACCCTCGGCTCGGTCGGCGCCATGCTGCACGGCGGCACCTCCAAGATCGCCGTCGGTGTCGACCTCAACTGCACCCACCACAGGGGCGCCTCGTCCGGCCTGGTGACCGGCGTGGCCACCCCCCTGCACCGCGGCCGCTCGACAGCCACGTACGAGATCGTGATCAGCGACGAGGACGGCAGGCGGGTGTGCAGCGCCCGGCTGACCTGCCTGCTGCGCGATGTACGGCCGAGCGACGCGGAGCGGGTCGGCGCCACCGGCTGAGCCGCCCGCCGGCCCGTCCGGAAACCGTTGTCCGGCCGGGGCGTTGATCCCGGGCACCCGGCGGCCTAGCGTCAGGGCATGGGAACGGGCGGGGCCCCCTGGCGGGGGCCGGTGCTCGGACTGGCGCTGCTGACCGGCGCCCTGACCGCCGGCGCGACCGGGTGCGGCGAGTCCGGCACACAGAGCGGCACGACCGGCGCGCCGGAGGTCACGCGCACGGACCCCGGCACGCGGTCGTCGCCCCCGGCGGCCCCGCCCGAGGACCTGTGCGCGCGCCTCGTCGCCCACTGGTCGCACAAGGTCCTGGACGGCGACACCTACGGGGACTACCAGTCGATGGGCCTGTCCGACCGGCAGTACGAGATCCTGTTGGACATCGTGGACGCCGCCCGGGCCGAGAAGAGGCGCGAGGGCGCACAGGCGGCAGGAGAACTGATCGACCGCACCGCGCGCGAGCGCTGTCAGGAGCGGTACCGCAGCGGCAACCCGACGGAAGGGCCCTGGAGTTGAGTGGCGTCGGCCCGGTCGAACCGGGCGAGGGAACACGCGCGTGGGACGACCTCGAACCTCCCCCGCCGACCGGCCAGGAGCAGCCCCAGGGGCACCCGGCGGCTCTCTACTACGCCCGCCACCGCCGCGCCGTCCTCGCGTCCGCGGCGGCCACCGTCCTGCTCGCGGGCGGCGGCTACCTCTACGCCACCCGGCCGCAGCCACCGCCGCCCGCCGTCGGGCCGTATCCGTCCCAGGTCGTCGACGTCACCTACCTGGGCGCGGAGGGATCGCCCGGGAACGCGCCGACGGGCAGTTTCACCTTCGCGGTCCGGGTCACCGCGCTGTCCGGCCCCACCATCACCATCGTGGAGATCTCCCAGCCCTACGCCGGGCTCCATCTGACATCGGTCCCCCGGACACCGTTCCGGACAAGGGCGGGTTTCGGCCACAAGATCGTTGTCACTATGAATGTCACGGAATGCGCGAATACGCCGAGGAACGCCGGACTTCCTTTCCTGGACGTAACTCTGCGTAATGCGCGCGCAATAGAAGACCACAGTTACATCCTGGGCGAGCGTTATGCGCACGACCTGTCCGAAGCACTGCAAGTAGCCTGCAGCAACGACCTGCCGTCACGAGCAAAACGTGAGAACGCTGCTGAAAACACCGCCGCACGATCTGCGGGTTCTCACAATGTGGACCGGACGAATCGGCTGTAATTCCACCGATCCACCCACCGAGTACCGCTCTGCATTACCTCGTGTCATAACAAGAGCGTCACAGCATTCGTCAGACTCTCCTCCCCGTTCCCCCCACCCGCTTAGAGTCACGGCCAGTCACCGCGCCATCGGATTCGAAGAATTTTCGGCCCAGCGCTCGACTCGGCCCGTTCCACGAGGAACGGCCGTGCCAGGGAAAGGACTGCTGATCGTGCGTCAACGTTCGCTCATCGCCATCACCGCCGCGCTGGCGGCGGGAGCACTCACCCTCACCGCCTGTGGCTCGCGCGACGACGACGGCGGCTCGGACTCCGGCAGCGACGGCACCACTGTCGTCATCGGCGTCGACGCCCCGCTCACCGGCGACCTCTCCGCGCTGGGTCTCGGAATCAAGAACTCCGTGGACCTCGCCGCCAAGACGGCCAACAAGGAAAAGACCGTCGAAGGCGTCACCTTCAAGGTCGAAGCCCTCGACGACCAGGCGCAGCCCTCCTCGGGCCAGCAGAACGCCACCAAGTTCGTCGCCGACAAGGACGTCCTCGGCGTCGTCGGACCGCTGAACTCCTCGGTCGCCGAGTCCATGCAGAAGGTCTTCGACGACGCCAAGCTCGTCGAGGTCTCCCCCGCCAACACCGGCCCCACCCTCACCCAGGGCCCCGACTGGCAGAGCGGCAAGAAGGCCCGCACGTACAAGTCGTACTTCCGCACCGCGACCACGGACGCCATCCAGGGCCCGTTCGCCGCGCAGTACGTCTACAACGACGCCAAGAAGAAGAAGGTCTTCGTCATCGACGACAAGAAGACCTACGGCGCCGGTCTGGCCGCCACCTTCACCGACGAGTTCAAGAAGCTCGGCGGCAAGGTGGTCGGAACCCAGCACATCGACCCTGACTCCAAGGACTTCTCCGCCGTCGCCACCCAGGTGAAGAGCTCCGGCGCCGACGTCGTCTACTACGGCGGCGAGTACCCGCAGGCCGGCCCGCTCAGCAAGCAGATCAAGGCTGCCGGCGCCAACATCCCGCTGGTCGGCGGCGACGGCATCAAGGACGACACCTTCATCAGGCTGGCCGGCGCCAAGAGCACCGGTGACCTCTCCACCTCGGTCGGCGCCCCGGTCGAGGACCTGCCCTCCGCCAAGGAGTTCGTCGCCAACTACAAGGCCGGAGGCTACAAGGAGGACTACGCCGCGTACGGCGGCTACTCCTACGACTCCGGTTGGGCGATCATCCAGGCCGTGAAGAAGGTCGTCGAGGACAACGACGGCAAGCTCCCGGACGACGCCCGCGCCAAGGTCACCGAGGCCATGCAGAACGTCACCTTCGACGGCGTGACCGGCAAGGTGGGCTTCGACGAGTACGGCGACGCCATCAACAAGCAGCTCACCGTCTACTCGGTCGAGGGCGGCGCCTGGAAGCCGGTGAAGTCCGGCACCTACACCGGCTGACCCACACCCGCACCACCACTTGAGCCGCGCGGGGCGCTGCAGGACAAGCGCCCCGCGCGGACCCACATCCGGTCACATCCCTCGACTATCCGAACGTCTCGGAGGACATGCGGTGAACGAACTGCCGCAGCAGCTGGTCAACGGCCTGCTACTGGGATCCATGTACGGGCTGGTCGCCATCGGCTACACGATGGTCTATGGCATCGTCCAGCTCATCAACTTCGCCCACGGCGAGATCTTCATGACCGGCGCCTTCGGCGCGCTCACGGTCTACCTGTACGTACTGCCCGACGGCAGCACCATGTGGATCGCGCTGCCGCTGATGCTCGTCGGTGCCGTACTCGTCGCCGTCACCGTCGCCGTAGGAGCGGAACGGTTCGCCTACCGCCCGCTGCGCACCGCGCCACGCCTCGCCCCGCTCATCACCGCCATCGGCCTCTCCCTCGCCCTCCAGCAGGCCGTGTGGGCGTGGTACCCCGACGCGAAGCAGTCCATCAACTTCCCCGAGATCGAGGGCGGCCCCTTCAAGATCGGTGACGTCACCATCCAGACCGGCGACGTCTTCCTCCTCATCGCCGCCCCCATCAGCATGGCGATCCTCGCCTTCTTCGTGATGAAGACCCGCACCGGCCGCGGCATGCAGGCCACCGCGCAGGACCCGGACACCGCCAAGCTCATGGGCATCAACACCGACCGCATCATCGTGGTCGCCTTCGCCCTCGGCGCGGCGTTCGCCGCTGTCGGAGGCGTCGCCTACGGCCTCAAATACGGCGAGATCAACTTCCGTATGGGCTTCATCCTCGGCCTCAAGGCCTTCACCGCGGCCGTCCTCGGCGGCATCGGCAACATCTACGGAGCCATGATCGGCGGCCTCGTCCTCGGCCTCGCCGAAACCCTCGCCACCGCCTACATCGCCGACGTCCCCGGCATGGAACAGCTCGGCGGCCAGTCCTGGGCCAACGTCTGGGCCTTCGTACTCCTCATCCTCGTGCTCCTCTTCAGGCCACAGGGCCTGCTCGGCGAGCGCGTCGCGGACAGGGCGTGACACCGATGACCACACAGACCAACACGCCCGAGACACCCGCCACCAAGCCCCACGGCGGAACGACCGGACTCATCGGCATCCCGCCCCACATCGGACGCGCCCTCGCCACCGGCGGCGGCGTCCTCACCATCGTCTCCACCTTCCTCGCCTGGACCTGGACCTCCGCCTTCCCCGGCGACCTCACCTTCTACGGCTACCCCGGCGGCCTCCAGGTCCTCGTCCTCATCGGCGGCATCCTCACCACGCTCTTCGCCCTCGCCTCCTACGGCGTCAAGGGCCTGCGCTGGCTGACACCCGCCGGCGCCGACAGCGCCATCAAGCTCGCCGCACTCGCCGCGTTCGCCACCGCCTGGTACACGATCCTCGCGATCAGCTCCGAACTCGGCGGCCTCGCCAACCTCGAACCCGGCGGCTGGGTCGCGGCCACGGCCACCCTCGTGGCCCTCCTCGGCGCACTCTCCCTGCCCTTCGAACGGCCGGAGCCCGACCCCTTCGACCCCGAAGACACCGCCTGGGAGCAGTTCCGCCACAAAGCGCGGCACAACCGCACCGTCGTCAAGGCCGCCTTCGCCTCCGGCACCACCAAGGCCCCGGCCCGCGAACTCCCCGCGTACGCCGAGATCCTGATCATCATCGCCGCACTCGGCCTCGGCCTGATCGTCTTCACCTACGGCATCGGCACCGAGTACGACGAGCAGTTCATCGGCTTCCTCATCACCGCCGGCTTCGGCTTCGCCGCCGCGGCCAAGGCCGGACTCGTCAACCGGGTCTCCGCACTCACCGGCAAGCACCGCAACGTCACCATGCTCGGCGCGTTCGTCGCAGCCGCCGCATTCCCCTTCACCCAGTCCGACGACCAGTACGCGACCATCGGCGTCTACATCCTCATCTTCGCCACCGTCGCCCTCGGCCTCAACATCGTCGTCGGCCTCGCCGGACTCCTCGACCTCGGATACGTCGCCTTCCTCGGCGTCGGCGCCTACACCGCGGCCATGGTCTCCGGCTCCCCCTCCTCACCCTTCGACATCCACCTGCCGTTCTGGGCCGCCGCCCTCCTCGGCGCAGCCGTCGCCATGGTCTTCGGCGTCCTCATCGGCGCCCCCACCCTGCGACTGCGCGGCGACTACCTCGCCATCGTCACCCTCGGATTCGGTGAGATCTTCCGCATCGGCGTCCTCAACATGGACGGCACCAGCGGACCCGACATCACCAACGGCTCCAACGGCATCTCGTCGATCCCGAACCTCAACATCCTCGGATTCGACTTCGGCCAGGAACACAGCATCGCCGGCTTCACCATCGCGCGATTCGCCAACTACTTCTTCCTGATGCTCCTCATCACGCTGATCGTCGTGGTCGTCTTCCGCCGCAGCGGAGACTCCCGCATCGGCCGCGCCTGGGTCGCCATCCGCGAGGACGAGACAGCCGCACTCGCCATGGGCATCAACGGCTTCCGCGTCAAGCTCATCGCCTTCGCACTCGGCGCCGCCCTCGCCGGCCTCGCCGGATCCGTCCAGGCCCACGTCACCTACACCGTGACACCCGAGCAGTACCAGTTCGCCCACGTCGTCCCGCCCAACTCGGCCTTCCTCCTCGCAGCGGTCGTCCTCGGCGGCATGGGCACCATCAGCGGCCCCCTCGTCGGCGCCGCACTGCTCTACATCATCCCCGCCAAGCTCCAGTTCCTCGGCGACTACCAGCTCCTCGCCTTCGGCCTCGCGCTCGTCCTGCTGATGCGCTTCCGACCGGAAGGCCTCATCCCCAACCGGCGGCGCCAGCTCGAATTCCACGAGGAAGCGGAAGCGCCCACAGTCCTCAGCAAGGCAGGGGCCTGACCACGATGACAACCGACACCACCACCAAGGACACCGCCCCGGGCGCCAACGCCCCCGGCGAAACCGTCCTCGACGCACGCGGCGTCACCATGCGCTTCGGCGGCCTCACCGCCGTGAAAAACGTCGACCTCACCGTCAACAGCGGAGAAATCGTCGGACTCATCGGCCCCAACGGCGCCGGCAAGACGACCTTCTTCAACTGCCTCACCGGCCTCTACATCCCCACCGAGGGCGAGGTCCGCTACAAAGGCAAGATCCTCCCCTCCCAATCCTTCAAAGTCACCGCCGCCGGCGTCGCCCGCACCTTCCAGAACATCCGGCTCTTCGCCAACATGACCGTCCTGGAAAACGTCCTCGTCGGCCGCCACACCCGCACAAAAGAAGGCCTCTGGTCCGCACTCCTGCGCGGCCCCGGCTTCAAGAAAGCCGAAAAAGCCTCCGAAGAACGCGCCATGGAACTCCTGGAGTTCATCGGCCTCGCCGCCAAACGCGACCACCTCGCAAGAAACCTCCCCTACGGCGAACAGCGCAAGCTCGAAATCGCCCGCGCCCTCGCCAGCGAACCCGGCCTCCTGCTCCTCGACGAGCCCACCGCCGGAATGAACCCCCAGGAAACCCGCGCGACCGAAGAACTCGTCTTCGCCATCCGCGACATGGGCATCGCCGTACTCGTCATCGAGCACGACATGCGCTTCATCTTCAACCTCTGCGACCGCGTCGCCGTCCTCGTCCAAGGCGAGAAACTCGTCGAAGGCGACAGCGCCACCGTCCAGGGAGACGAACGCGTCGTCGCCGCCTACCTCGGCGAACCCTACGAAGACGCACCCGGCCAAGCCGAAGTCGCGGAGGTCGAAGCGGCCGAAGCACAGGCCGACGCCGCGCCCCGCAAGGAGACCGACCGATGACCGCACTCCTCGAAGTCGAAGACCTCCGGGTCGCCTACGGCAAGATCGAAGCCGTCAAGGGCATCTCCTTCAAGGTCGACGCCGGCCAGGTCGTCACCCTCATCGGCACCAACGGCGCCGGCAAGACCACCACCCTGCGCACCCTCTCCGGCCTCCTCAAGCCCATCGGCGGCCAGATCAAGTTCCAGGGCAAGTCGCTCAAGAAGACCCCGGCCCACCAGATCGTCTCCCTCGGACTCGCACACTCCCCCGAGGGGCGGCACATCTTCCCCCGCATGACGATCGAGGACAACCTCCGCCTCGGCGCCTTCCTGCGCAACGACAAGGCAGGCATCGAAAAGGACATCCAGCGCGCCTACGACCTCTTCGCCATCCTCGGAGAACGCCGCAAGCAGGCCGCCGGCACCCTCTCCGGAGGCGAACAGCAGATGCTCGCCATGGGCCGCGCCCTGATGTCCCAGCCGAAGCTACTCATGCTCGACGAACCCTCCATGGGCCTCTCGCCGATCATGATGCAGAAGATCATGGCCACCATCAAGGAACTCAAGTCCCAGGGCACGACGATCCTCCTCGTCGAGCAGAACGCCCAGGCGGCGCTCTCCCTCGCCGACCACGGACACGTCATGGAAGTCGGCTCCATCGTGCTCTCCGGCACCGGCCGCGACCTCCTCACCGACGAATCCGTCCGCAAGGCGTACCTCGGCGAGGACTGAGGTCCACGCCTGCCGTACGACTGAGGCCCGCACCCGTGAATCCGGGGTGCGGGCCTCAGCCGTACGTTGTCGTACAGGGGCGTGCAGGCACGTACAAGAACGCTCGCCGCTCAGCCCTTCGCGGCCTTCTTGTCGGCCTTCTTCTCGTCGGCGTCCAGGATGACCGCCTCGGCGACCTGCTGCATCGACATACGACGGTCCATCGACGTCTTCTGGATCCACCGGAACGCCGCCGGCTCGGTGAGGCCGTACTCCGTCTGCAGCACCGACTTCGCACGGTCGACCAGCTTCCGCGTCTCCAGACGCTGGGTGAGATCCTCGATCTCCTTCTCCAGCGCCTTCAGCTCCGTGAACCGCGAGACGGCCATCTCGATGGCCGGGACGACGTCACTCTTGCTGAACGGCTTCACGAGGTACGCCATCGCGCCGGCGTCCCTCGCCCGCTCGACGAGATCGCGCTGAGAGAACGCGGTCAGCATCAGCACGGGGGCGATGGACTCCTCCGCGATCTTCTCGGCGGCGGAGATCCCATCGAGCTTCGGCATCTTCACATCGAGAATGACCAGGTCAGGGCGGTGCTCCCGGGCGAGCTCGACGGCTTCCTCACCGTCACCGGCCTCGCCGACGACCGAGTACCCCTCTTCTTCGAGCATCTCCTTGAGGTCGAGACGGATCAGCGCCTCGTCCTCGGCGATGACGACACGGGTCGTCAGCGGAGGCACGTGCGACTTGTCGTCGTCGGGCGCGTCTACGGGCTGGGGCGACTCGGGGGCGGTCACGGGGGCTCCTCTTTATGGGGCAGGTACTGCTCCCAAGAGCCTACCTAGCTGCGGTAAGGTAGTGGGCCGAGGGGTGGTCGCAACCCTTCCTTTCCAAGGCCCCAGTACTCCAACCGGTTAGAGAGGCCGCTCTCAAACAGCGGACAGTGTGGGTTCGAATCCCACCTGGGGCACTTTTCCTTTGATTCCAAGGTCAGCACAGCAAAGCGGATGTTCCCGTTCTCGTGAACATCCGCTTTTCGCTGCGCACAGTCGCGATCAGTGACACAGGGTGTTCGCATGAACTTCCACGGCACAGAGGTGCGACAAAAAGCGCTCACGCTCCTGCGGAACGGCGCGAGCAACGCGGACGTGGCACGGACGTTCAACGTCCCGCCCGGCACGATCAGCTACTGGAAGCATCTCCACAGAGCGAAACGCGGCGAATGCCCAGGGAAACACGACCCGAAGTGCCCGCGATGCGACGGCCGGGAGCTGGACGGGGCCGCGTACAGCTACCTGCTCGGCCTGTATCTGGGCGATGGCCACATCAGCCACTACTCCGAGCACCGCGTGCCCAATCTCATGATCACCTGCGGCGAGTCGTGGCCAGGACTCATGGACGACTGCGAGCAGGCCATGCGCACGGTGTTCCCCGACAACTCGGTCTGCCGCGTCCGCAAGATCGGGTGCCGCAACGTGAAGGTCTACTCGAAGCACCTGCCCTGCCTCTTCCCCCAGCACGGCCCCGGCAAGAAGCACGACCGCCTGATCGCCCTCGAACCCTGGCAGCGGGACATCGTCGACGCCCACCCGTGGGAGTTCATCCGGGGGCTCATCCACTCCGACGGGTGCCGGATCATCAACTGGACGACCCGAATCGTGGCCGGTGAGCGCAAGCGCTATGAGTACCCCCGGTACTTCTTCACCAACGTCTCCGACGACATCCGGCAGCTCTATACCGACACACTCGACAAGCTGGGCGTCGAGTGGACGCACTGCACCCGCCAGGGCAACCTGTACAACATCTCCGTCGCCCGCCGCGCATCCGTCGCTCTCATGGACATCCACGTAGGGGCCAAATACTGAACCCGGCCCCCTACTTCGGGCTGTCGTCCTCTCCGATGTGGTGGACTCGGACCAGGTTCGTGGAGCCTGAGACTCCGGGGGGTGAGCCGGCCGTGATGACGACGATGTCGCCCTTCTGGCAGCGGCCGTGCCGCAACAGGAGTTCGTCGACCTGGTCGACCATCGCGTCCGTCGAGTCGACGTGTGGGCCGAGCAGTGTCTCGACGCCCCACGTGAGATTCAGTTGCGAGCGCGTCGCCTGGTCCGGGGTGAAGGCCAGGAGCGGGATCGGCGAACGGTAGCGGGACAGACGGCGGACCGTGTCGCCGGACTGGGTGAAGGCGACCAGGAACTTCGCGCCCAGGAAGTCGCCCATCTCGGCGGCGGCCCGGGCGACCGCGCCGCCCTGGGTGCGCGGCTTGTTCCGGTCCGTCAGCGGCGGGAGGCCCGTGGCCAGGATGTCCTCCTCCGCCGCCTCCACGATGCGGGCCATCGTGGCGACCGTTTCGACGGGGTACTTGCCGACGCTGGTCTCGCCGGACAGCATCACCGCGTCCGTGCCGTCGATGACGGCGTTGGCCACGTCCGAGGCCTCGGCACGCGTCGGGCGGGAGTTCTCGATCATCGAGTCGAGCATCTGGGTGGCGACGATGACCGGCTTGGCATTGCGCTTGGCCAGTTTGATCGCGCGCTTCTGGACGATCGGGACCTGTTCGAGGGGCATCTCGACGCCGAGGTCGCCCCGGGCGACCATGATGCCGTCGAAGGCGGCCACGATGTCGTCGATGTTCTCGACGGCCTGGGGCTTCTCGACCTTGGCGATCACGGGAAGGCGGCGGCCCTCCTCGTCCATGATGCGGTGGACGTCCTCGATGTCGCGTCCGCTGCGGACGAAGGAGAGGGCGATGACGTCGCAGCCGGTGCGCAGGGCCCAGCGGAGGTCGTTCTCGTCCTTGTCGGAGAGGGCGGGGACGGAGACGGCGACGCCGGGGAGGTTGAGGCCCTTGTTGTCGGAGACCATGCCGCCTTCGACGACGGTGGTGTGGACGCGGGGTCCGTCGACGGAGGTGACTTCGAGGCAGACCTTGCCGTCGTCGACGAGGATGCGTTCGCCGGTGGTGACGTCAGCGGCGAGTCCGGCGTACGTGGTCCCGCAGGTCTGGCGGTCGCCCTTCGCGCCCTCTTCCACCGTGATGGTGAAGGTGTCGCCGCGTTCGAGGAGTACGGGGCCTTCGGTGAAGCGGCCGAGTCGGATCTTGGGGCCCTGGAGGTCGGCGAGGATTCCGACGCTGCGGCCGGTCTCGTCGGAGGCCTTGCGCACGCGCTGGTAGCGCTCCTCGTGGTCGGCGTAGCCGCCGTGGCTGAGGTTGAAGCGGGCTACGTCCATTCCGGCTTCGACCAGTGCTTTGATCTGGTCGTAGGAGTCGGTGGCGGGGCCCAATGTACAGACGATTTTCGCTCGGCGCATGGTATGAGCCTAGGGCTTACCAGTGGGTAGGGAATTGGCGCCGCATGACTGCTCAACAACCTTTGCGTGAAGGGATATTGACAAGGGTTGGATTGTGCGCGGGGGTGCTCCGATGAGCACTTCCAAAGGCGGTCGGCGGGTTTTTACAGCGCTGGTGGTGACATGGTGAAGCGGGCGTTGACCTGTGCGTACACGTGTTGTCTTTCGGGTTCGAGGTCGAGGGCGGGGGCCTGTTCGGCGGCGGCGTCGAAGCCTTTGGAGCGCATGGCGAACTGGGGGGCTGCCATGGCGTAGGGCTGGGCGTTCTCGGCTTCGATGTCGGCGAGTTCGACGAGGGCGGCGAGGGTGGTGCCGAGGGCTTCGGCGTATTCGCGGGCTCGTTGGACCGCTTCGCGTACCGCTTGTTGTCTGGCCTGGTGGTGGGCGGGTGAGTCGGGGCGCAGGGCCCACCAGGGGCCTTCGATGCTGGTGAGGTCGAGGTCGGCGAGGCGGGTGGTGAGTTCGCCGAGGGCGGTGAAGTCGGTGAGTTCGGCGGTGATGTGGACGCGGCCGTGGTAGGCGCGGACGCGTTCGCCGCGGCCGTGTCTGGTGAGTTCGGGGGTGATGGAGAAGGCGCCGGTTTCGAGTTTCTCGACGGCGTCGCCGTAGGTCTTGACGAGGTCGAGGGCGGTGGTGTTGCGGCGGGTGAGGTCGTTCAGGGCGTCTGCGCGGTCGGTGCCGCGGGCGCTGACGGTGATGCCGATGCGGGCTATCTCGGGGTCGACTTCGAGGTGGGCTTCGCCGCGGACGGCGATGCGGGGGGCCGCGGGGGTGCCGTAGGGGGTGGCGGGGGCGGGGTGCTCGGGAGCGGGGTGTTCGGGGGCGGCAGTCATACGTCCCACTCTGTCACCGGTGGGTCGGCCGTGGTGCCTGCCGGTCATCGAATCGAAACCTGCGGGGGGTGTTGCCGTGTGGCGCGCTCGGGTCAGAATCTACGCGCGTTGTTGAGTTGCGGATCGAGAGCCGCCTCGACATCTACGCGCGTCGTTGATCGTTCCTCCGAGGAGTAGCCCGTCATGCCGTTGAACCGCCGGAAGTTCCTGAAGAAGTCCGCTGTGACCGGGGCCGGGGTCGCTCTGGCCGGTGCGGCCGCGGCGCCGAGCGCCGAGGCCACGGTGGCGACGGGGCACGGGAAGCCGAAGCCGAAGCGGTACTCGCTGACGGTGATGGGGACGACGGATCTGCACGGTCATGTCTTCAACTGGGACTACTTCAAGGACGCGGAGTACAAGGACGCGGCGGGCAACGCGCAGGGTCTGGCGCGTATCTCGACGCTGGTGAACGCGGTGCGCAAGGAGAAGGGCCGTGGGAACACGCTGCTTCTGGATGCCGGTGACACGATTCAGGGCACGCCGCTGACGTACTACTACGCGAAGGTGGACCCGATCACCGCCAAGGGCGGGCCGGTGCACCCGATGGCGCAGGCGATGAACGCGATCGGTTATGACGCGGTGGCGCTGGGAAACCACGAGTTCAACTACGGCATCGAGACGCTGCGGAAGTTCGAGGAGCAGTGCCGTTTCCCGCTGCTGGGTGCGAACGCGCTGGACGCGAAGACGCTGAAGCCGGCTTTCCCTCCGTACTTCATGAAGAAGTTCCATGTGAAGGGTGCTCCGCCGGTCAAGGTCGCGGTTCTGGGTCTGACGAATCCGGGGATCGCGATCTGGGACAAGGCGTATGTCCAGGGGAAGCTGGTGTTCCCGGGGCTTGAGGAGCAGGCGGCGAAGTGGGTGCCGAAGCTGCGGTCGATGGGTGCGGACGTGGTCGTCGTGTCCGCGCACAGCGGTTCCTCCGGTACGTCGTCGTACGGTGACCAGTTGCCGTACGTGGAGAATTCGGCGGCTCTGGTGGCGCAGCAGGTGCCGGGGATCGACGCGATTCTGGTCGGGCACGCGCATGTGGAGATTCCCGAGCTGAAGGTGACGAACACGAAGTCGGGGAAGACGGTCGTGCTGTCGGAGCCGTTGGCGTATGCGGAGCGGTTGTCGCTGTTCGACTTCGAGCTGGTTTTCGAGAAGGGCCGCTGGTCGGTCGAGTCGGTGGCGGCGTCGGTCCGTAACTCGAATGCGGTGGTGGACGATCCGCGGATCACGAAGCTGCTGAAGGACGAGCACGATGTGGTCGTGGCGTACGTCAACCAGGTGGTCGGGACGGCGACGGAGACGTTGACGACGGTGGAGGCGCGGTACAAGGACGCGCCGATCATCGACCTGATCACGAAGGTCCAGGAGGACGTGGTCAAGGCGGCGCTGGCGGGTACGGAGTACGCGTCGTTGCCGGTGCTGTCGCAGGCGTCGCCGTTCTCGCGGACGTCGGAGATTCCGGCGGGGGATGTGACGATCCGGGATCTGTCGAGTCTGTACGTGTATGACAACACGTTGGTCGCGAAGTTGCTGACGGGTGCGCAGGTGCGGGCGTATCTGGAGTTCTCGGCGGAGTATTTCGTGCAGACGGCGGCCGGTGCGGTGGTCGACGTCGAGAAGCTGACGAACGCGGGCAACCGGCCGGACTACAACTACGACTACGTGTCGGGGTTGTCGTACGACATCGACATCGCGCAGGCGGCGGGGTCGCGGATCAAGAATCTTTCCTTCGACGGTGCGGCGTTGGACGATGCGCAGCAGTTCGTGTTCGCGGTGAACAACTACCGGGCGAACGGTGGGGGTGCGTTCCCGTATGTGGCGTCGGCGAAGGAGTTGTGGGCGGAGTCGACGGAGATCCGTACGCGGATCGCGGAGTGGGTGACGGCGAAGGGTTCGCTGGACCCGAAGGAGTTCGCGTCGGTGGACTGGAAGCTGACGCGTGAGGGCACGCCGGTCTTCTAGGGGTTCCTTCGAGAGGTTCGGGGCCCAGGGGTCCGTGCGGGTGTTTTTCTGGTGGCCGGCTGTTTTTCAGTCGGCCACCAGTGGTGTGAGGGTCTTCGGTCGCCTGGCGGGTGGGATCTGGGGTTGTGGGTTGAGTCCGAAGGTGGTGAAGGCCGTTCGGCTCGGCAGGGGGTAGGGGTCCTTGCCGGTGAGGGAGTTGAGGATGTTCGCGCTGCGCCAGGCGGTGAGGCCGAGGTCGGGGGCGCCTACGCCGTGCGTGTGTGTTTCGGCGTTCTGGACGTAGACGGATCCGGTGACGGAGGGGTCGAGGACGAGGCGGTGTTGGTCGTCGATGCGGGGGCGTTCGGAGGCGTCGCGGCGCATGTAGGGGTCGAGTCCGGCGAGGATGCGGTCGAGGGGGCGTTGGCGGTAGCCGGTGGCGAGGACGACGGCGTCGGTGGTGATGCGGGACCGGTCGGCCTGCTGGGTGTGTTCCAGGTGTAGTTCGATCTTGGTGGTGGCGATGCGTCCCGCGGTGCGGACGTGGACGCCGGGGGTGAGGACGGTGTCGGGCCAGCCGCCGTCGAGGGTGCGGCGGTAGAGCTCGTCGTGGATGGCGGCGATGGTGTCGGCGTCGATGCCTTTGTGGAGTTGCCATTGGGCGGGGACGAGCCGGTCGCGTACGGGTTCGGGCAGGGCGTGGAAGTAGCGCGTGTAGTCGGGGGTGAAGTGTTCGAGCCCGAGTTTTGAGTACTCCATGGGTGCGAAGGCTTCGGTGCGGGCGAGCCAGTGGATTCTTTCGCGGCCGGTGGGGCGGTTTCTGAGGAGGTCGAGGAAGACTTCGGCGCCGGACTGTCCTGATCCGATGACGGTGACGTGGCCGGCGGTGAGGAACTTCTCGCGGTGTTCGAGGTAGTCGGCTGCGTGGATGACGGGGACGCCGGGTGCTTCGGCGAGGGGGCGCATGGGTTCGGGGATGTGGGGGGCGGTGCCGATGCCGAGGGCGATGTTCTTGGTGTAGGTGCGGCCGAGGGCTTCGGCTTCGCCGTCGGTGTCGAGTTGGGTGAAGTCGACTTCGAAGATGTCGCGTTCGGGGTTCCAGCGGACGGCGTCGACCTGGTGGCCGAAGTGGAGGCCGGGGAGGCTGTCGCTGACCCAGCGGCAGTAGGCGGCGTATTCGGCGCGGTGGATGTGGAAGCGCTCGGCGAAGTAGAAGGGGAAGAGGCGTTCGCGGGTTTTGAGGTAGTTGAGGAAGGTCCAGGGGCTGGCGGGGTCGGCGAGGGTCACGAGGTCGGCGAGGAAGGGGACTTGGAGGGTGGCGCCTTCGAGGAGGAGGCCGGGGTGCCAGTCGAAGGCGGGGTGTTGTTCGTAGAAGACGGTGTCGAGTTCGGCGAGGGGTTGGGCGAGGGCGGCGAGGGAGAGGTTGCTGGGGCCGATGCCGATGCCGACGAGGTCGCGGGGGGCTTCGGGCTGGTGGTGTGTGGGGGGTGTGGCGGGCGGCGTCATCGGGCGGTGTGTCCTTCCACCAGTTTCAGGAGCGCGGCGAGGTCGTCGGGTCCGGTGTGCGGGTTGAGCAGGGTGGCTTTGAGCCAGAGGCGGTTGTCGAGCCGGGCGCGGCCGAGGACGGCGCGGCCTTCGGTGAGGAGGGTGCGGCGTACGTCGGCGACGGTGGTGTCGGTGGCGTGGGTGGGGCGGAACAGCACGGTGCTGAGGGTGGGCCGGTCGTAGAGCTCGAAGTGCGGGTGTACGTCGATGAGTTCGGCGAGTGCGGTGGCGTGGGCGCAGACCTGGTCGACGAGTGCGCCGAGTCCGCTGCGGCCGAGGGTTTTGAGGGTGACGGCGATTTTGAGGATGTCCGCGCGGCGGGTGGTGCGCAGGGAGCGTCCGAGGAGGTCGGGGAGGCCGGCTTCGGTGTCGTCGTCGGCGTTGAGGTAGTCGGCGTGGTGGGTGAGTGCGTGGAGGTCTTGGGGGTCGCGTACGGCGAGGAGGCCTGCGGCGATGGGCTGCCAGCCGAGTTTGTGGAGGTCGAGGGTGACGGTGTGGGCGCGGCTGAGGCCGTCGAGTTTGGGGCGGTGGTGGTCGCTGAGGAGGAGGCCTCCGCCGTAGGCGGCGTCGATGTGGAGGCGGGCGCCGTGGGTTTCGCAGATGCCGGCGATTTCGGGGAGCGGGTCGATAAGGCCGGCGTCGGTGGTGCCGGCGGTGGCCGCGACGAGGACGGTGCCGGGTGGGCCGCCGAGTGCGGTGAGGGCCTGGTCGAGAGCGGCGGGGTCCATGGTGCCTGCGGGGGCGGGCACGGTGACCGGTTCGGGGAGGCCGAGGAGCCAGGTGGCGCGGTGGAGGGAGTGGTGGGCGTTCTCCGCCTGGACGAGTCGCACGTGGGGGTGTTGTTCGCGGGCGAGGAGGAGGGCGAGTTGGTTGGCTTCGGTGCCGCCGGTGGTGACGAGGGCGTCGGGGGTGGCGGTCCGGTCGGTGGGGGGATAGACCTCGGCGGCGAGTGCTCGGGTGAGGAGGGTTTCCAGTTCGGAGGCCGCGGGGGCCTGGTCCCAGGAGTCGAGGGAGGGGTTGAGGGCGGTGGCGGCGAGGTCGGCGGCGGTGGCGACGGCGAGGGGTGGGCAGTGGAGGTGGGCCGTGCAGAGGGGGTGGGCGGGGTCTGCGGCGCCTGCTGCCAGGGCGTGGACGAGGGTGTGCAGGGCGTGTTCTTCGCCGTGGGCGGGGAGGGGGTCGCCGAGGGCCTCGCGGAGGCGGGCGGCCACTTCGGCGGGGCCGCCTGCGGGGAGGGGGCCGGTGCGGGTGGCCGCGCCCGTCTTCAGTGCGTCGAGCACTGTGCCGAGTAACGGGCGCAGGTTGTCCGGGCCTTGGGGGCCCGAGGCGAGGGCTGTGCTCATGGGGGCCTCCGGGGCGCGCGACGGGGTTTCCAGCTTGTCGCGTTCGGGGCGGCGTGCCCCGGGGGTTCGGTGATCGGTACCCGAAAGTGTGGTGGTGGTTTTGGCCTGGGAGCCCTACCTGGGGGCGGGCGGAGGGTGGGTGCGGGTCGGTGGGGGCTGGTCGCGCAGTTCCCCGCGCCCCTGAAAGGCAAAGGATTGCGCCGTTCCCCGCGCCCCCTAAAAGCCAAAGACTGCGCCGTTCCCCGCCCCCCTGAAAGGCAAAGGATTGCGCCGTTCCCCGCGCCCCCTAAAAGCCAAAGACTGCGCCGTTCCCCGCGCCCCTGAAGGCAGACGACCGCGCAGTTCCCCGCCCCCCTGAAAAGCAAAAGATTGCGCCGTTCCCCGCGCCCCTGAAGGCAGACGGTCGGGCCGCGCCGCTGGAAGCAGGGGCGTAGCCGTGCTTTCAGGGGCGCGGGGAACTGCGCGGCCCGCCCCCGCCGGGCCGCGGATGGACGCGCTCCGCAGCCCCCGGGGCTACCTGCTAGCGCCCGCGCGACCGCAGGGCCCGGGACAAGTCGTCCAGTTGGTCCGTCAGTTTGCGGGCCAGGGACGGGATGGGACCGGCTTCGGCGAGGCAGCGTTCGCCGAGGGCGAGGGTCTCGGGGTCGATGGCGTACGCGGGGAACGCCCACCGACCCGCCGCGTCGGCGATGGCGGGCCCCCGGCGGGCGGCCAGTGCGACGGCGTCCTCGAAGTAGCGCGGCACGTATGCGCGTACCAGATCGGCCTGTTCGGGCTGCCAGAAGCCGCGGGCGGTGGCGGTGAAGAGGTAGTTGGACAGGTCGTCGGTGGTGAACATCGCCTCCCAGGCGGCGCGCTTGGCGACCGGGTCGGGCAGCGCGGCGCGGCAGCGGGCGGCGCCCTCCTGGCCGGTGGCGCTGGGGTCCTGGACGAGTTCGGCGTCGATGACGGCGTCGTCGATCGCGCCGAGGACGGAGAGCCGGCCGAGGATGCGCCAGCGCAGTTCGGGGTCGAGTTCGGGTCCGCCGGGGACGGTGCCTTCGGAGATCCAGGCGCTGATGGTGTCGGGCTGGGCGGCGACGTCGATGAGGTGGCGTACGGCGAGGAGGCGCAGTCCTGGGTGGTCTCCGTCCTCGGTGCGGCGGAGCAGGTCGCGGCCCAGGGAGGTGAGGGTGGCGAGGGCGGCGGGCCGGTCGTGGGCGGGGAGGTATCGGTCGGCGACCTGGGTGGCGGCGAAGGTGAGGACGCCCTGGACGACGGCGAGGTCGGTCTCCCCGGGGAGGTGTGCGCGGGCGGTCTCCAGGTAGGTGGCGGGTTCGAGGTCGCCGTCGCGGACCATGTCGCGGAGGGTGTTCCACAGGACGGCGCGGGTGAGGGCGTCGGGGACGCCGGAGATGCCGCGCAGGACGGTCTTCTCGGAGTCGTCGTCGAGGCGGATCTTGGCGTAGGTGAGGTCGTGGTCGTTGGGGACGACGAGGGCGGGGCGGGTGCCGGGACGGGGGGCGGCCGGCCCGTTCCGCGGGATGTCGGTCTCGTAGCGTTCGCGCAGGACGAGTGCGCGGTCGCTGCCGAGGTCGCGGTCGTAGACGCCGATGTTGACGCGGTGGGGGCGGCTTCCGGTCCGGTCGACGGTGAGGGTCCACTCCCCCGGCTGGGAGGTGACGGTCGCGGTGAGGGTGTCGACTCCGGTGGTGCGCAGCCAGGACTCGGCCCAGGCGTGGACGTCGCGTTCGGTGCCTGCGGCGAGGGATTCGATGAAGTCGGCGAGGGTGGCGTTGGCGAACTTGTGGCGGGCGAAGTGGGTGTTGATGCCGGTGAGGAAGTCCTTCTCGCCGAGCCAGGCGACGAGTTGGCGCAGGGCGGAGGCGCCCTTGGCGTAGGAGATGCCGTCGAAGTTGAGGAGTGCGGAGGCGGTGTCGGGGACGGCTTCGGGGTCGGGGGCGACGGGGTGGGTGGAGGGGCGTTGGTCGGCGTCGTAACCCCAGGCCTTGCGGACGATGCCGAAGTCGGTCCAGGTGCCGGTGAAGCGAGTGGCTTCGGTGAGGGTCTGGTAGCCCATGTACTCGGCGAAGGACTCGTTGAGCCAGATGTCGTCCCACCAGCGCAGGGTGACGAGGTCGCCGAACCACATGTGGGCCATCTCGTGGGCGATGACCATGGCGCGGGTCTGGCGTTCGGTGTCGGTGACGGCGGAGCGGTAGACGAATTCGTCGCGGAAGGTGACGAGTCCGGGGTTCTCCATGGCGCCGGCGTTGAATTCGGGGACGAACGCCTGGTCGTAGGAGTCGAAGGGGTACGGCTCCTCGAACTTCTCGTGGTAGCGGTCGAAGCAGGCGCGGGTGATGTCGAGGATTTCGTCGGCGTCGGCTTCGAGGTGGGGGGCGAGCGAGCGGCGGCAGTGGATGCCGAAGGGCAGGCCGCGGTGTTCGGTGCGTACGGAGTGCCAGGGTCCAGCGGCGACGGCGACGAGGTAGGTGGAGATGAGCGGGGTGGGCGCGGCCTGCCAGGTGCCGTCGGCGGTGCGGGTGGTGACGCTGTTGGTGAGGACGGTCCAGTCGTCGGGGGCCGTGACGGTGAGTTCGAAGACCGATTTGAGGTCGGGTTGGTCGAAGGCCGCGAAGACGCGCTGGACGTCGTCCATGAACAGCTGGGTGTAGAGGTAGGTCTCGCCGTCGGTGGGGTCGGTGAAGCGGTGCATGCCTTCGCCGGTGCGGGAGTAGCGCATGTCGGCGTCGACGCGCAGTTCGTGGGTGCCCGCGGTGAGGCCGGTGAGGGGGAGCCGGTTCTCGTGGAGCGTCGCCGGGTCGAGGGGGTGTCCGTCGAGGGTGGCGGAGCGCAGTTCGGCGGGTTTGAGCTCGACGAAGGTGTCCCCGCCACCGTGGTCCCCATCCTGGTCCCCACCCTGGTCGCCGCGGACCGTGAAGGTGATGGTGGTGTGGGAGTGGAACGTCTCGTCGCCGCGCGACAGGTCGAGTGCGATCCGGTAGCGGTGGACGTCGAGGAGGGTGGCACGGGTCTGCGCTTCGTCGCGCGTCAGTACGGACATGGGTGCCATGCTGCCTGATGGGCGGGGCTCCGCACAGGGGCGCCCTGGTGTGCCGCACGCGGGTCCCGGTGGGCTCGTGTGCCCGGTGCCCGCCCGGTGCACGCGCGTGCCCGGTCGTTCTCGTGGTGGTGCGGGCGCTCCCAGGCCGTGCGGCCCGGTCAGGCCGTGCGGCCCTGTTCCTGTTTGCGGGGGGCGGGGCGCTGGGTGGTGATCGGGGGGGCGTAGTGGGCGGTGGGCTCCTTCACGAGGGCCCGGAGTTCGCGGACTTCCCTTTCCAGGGACCGGTATCGCTGGTGGGAGTCGTACAGGTAGCGGACTTTCGTGCGGAGGGTCCACGGGTCGATGGGCTTCATGACGAGGTCGGCGACGCCGAGGCGGAACGCGGCGGAGGTGAGTGCGGTGTTGGCCCCGAATCCGGTGACGAGGATGATCGGGATGAGCTGGGTCTGTTCGACGCCCCGCATGTAGCGGACGACGTCGAGGCCGCTGACGCCGGGCATGTGCACGTCGAGCAGGAGCAGGCCGACCTGGCCGCGCAGGACTTCCTTCAGCGCGTCGTCGCCGCTGGTCGCCCGGGTCAGCTGGTAGCCGAGGGGGGCGAGGGCGCTTTCCAGTGCGTAGAGCGTGTCCTCGTGGTCGTCGACTATGAGGATCTTGGCATCCGGCGGCATGGAGCGAAGTCCCCTCGCTTGGACCAACCGGCTCAAGTCCGAACCGGCTGACAGGGAGTGCTCAGCGCAGGATGCCTCATTTCGGCGCGCACGCCGAGGGGGCGGGGCTCACAACGGCCTGAGAACGGGTGCGCGCCGGGGGCCGGAAGTGGTCATTCGCGGGTGTGGGTGTCCTCCGCGATGCGCTCGTGATGGCGGATGACCTCGGCGATGATGAAGTTCAGCAGTTTTTCGGCGAACGCCGGGTCGAGGTTGGCGTTTTCGGCCAGTCGTCGGAGTCTGGCGATCTGCTGGGCCTCGCGGGAGGGGTCGGCGGGCGGCAGTTGGTGGGCTGCTTTGAGGTGGCCGACCTGCTGGGTGCATTTGAAGCGCTCGGCGAGCATGTGGACGACGGCGGCGTCGATGTTGTCGATGCTCTCGCGCAGCCGGTCGAGGTCGGCGCGGACGGCGGGGTCGATGTCACCGGTGCCGCCGCTGTTGCCTGCACTGCCGTTGTTGCCGGCACTGCCGTTGTTGCCCGCGCCGCTGCTGTTGTCGGTGTTGCTGGTGGTCATGGATGCCAACCCTACGTCGCGTGTCTCAGCCGGTGTGGGTCCTCCCGATGATCGGGGGATCGTCGGGATCGGGGACCTGGTCGCTCCAGCCGCCGGGGACCGTGTGGGCCTGTTGTTCCCTGAAACGGACCGGCGCCGTGCCGACGCGGCGGGTGAACAGGCGGGAGAAGTAGGCGGGGTCGTCGTAGCCGACGCGTCGGGCGACGGCGGCGACGGGGAGTTCGGTGGCGGCGAGGAGTTCCTTGGCGCGGCCCAGGCGGATGCCGAGGAGGTAGTCCTTGGGGCTGCAGCCGGCGCCGCGGCGGACGGCGGTGCGCAGTTCGGCGGGGGTCATGCCGTGCCGGGTGGCGTGGTCGGCGACGGTGAGGGGTTTGCAGGCGTCGCGGGCGAGGGCCTGGAGGACCTGTTCGCCGTCGGGGGCGGTGTCGGCGCGGGCGCGGCGCAGGGTGACGAGGAGTTCGTGGACGGCGGCGCTGGTCTCGACTTCGAGCAGGGGGTTGCCGCGGCGGGCGGCGCGGACGATGCGGCCGACGGTGGCGCGGGCGGCGCCTGCGTCGGAGAGGGCGACGACGGGCCGGTGCGGTTCGATGTAGCCGAGTTCGGTGTAGGTGTCGGCGGTGGGCCCGGTGAAGTCGACGAAGGCCTCGTCCCAGCCGGTGTCGGGGTCGGGCCCGTAGTGGTGCGGTACGCCGGGGGTGAGCCACAGCAGTGCGGGCGCGGTGACCGCGGTGCGTCGTCCGTCGGGGGTACGGAACCAGCCGCGGCCGGTGCTGACGACGACGGCGACGTGGTGGTCGAGGGTGCGGGGTCCGACGGTGGGCAGTGTCCCGTGCTGGAGTCCGACGCCGAGGCAGACGAGGCCGAGCCGGTGGTGCGCGGGGCCGGGGGTGAAGAACCGCATCCAGGTGTGATACATCCGCTTTCTCCCTCCCGCGGGCTGCCCGGCGCGACCGGTCAGCTGCGTCCAATCGGTGTCGATCTTTGTCCATGGACCGGGCCCGCCGCCAGGGGTGAGGGTGGTGGGCATGAGCGAGTTCGCGGTGGGGGACACCGATTTCCTGGTGGACGGGCGGCCGGTGCGGCTGCTGTCGGGGGCGCTGCACTACTTCCGGGTGCACGAGGGGCAGTGGGGGCACCGGCTGGCGATGCTGCGGGCGATGGGCCTCAACTGCGTGGAGACGTACGTTCCGTGGAATCTGCACGAGCCCGCGCCGGGCGTGTACCGGGACGTGGACGCGCTGGGCAGGTTCCTGGACGCGGCGCGGGCGGCCGGGCTGTGGGCGATCGTGCGGCCGGGTCCGTACATCTGTGCCGAGTGGGAGAACGGCGGGCTGCCGCACTGGGTGACCGGGGGGCTCGGCGCGCGGATACGCACCGGGGACGAGGGGTTCCTGGGTCCGGTTCAGCGGTGGTTCTCGCGGTTGCTGCCGCAGATCGTGCCCCGGCAGTTCGACCGCGGCGGCCCGGTGGTGATGGTGCAGGTGGAGAACGAGTACGGCAGTTACGGCTCGGACCAGGTGTATCTGCGCCGCCTCGCCGAACTGCTGCGCGCGGGGGGCGTACGGGTGCCGCTGTTCACGTCGGACGGCCCCGAGGACCACATGCTCACGGGCGGCTCCCTGGACGGCGTACTGGCGACGGTGAACTTCGGGTCGCAGGCGCGTCAGGCCTTCGAGGAGCTGCGTCGGCACCGGCCTTCGGGGCCGCTGATGTGCATGGAGTTCTGGTGCGGCTGGTTCGACCACTGGGGCGGTGAGCACGCGGTACGTGATCCGCTGGACGCGGCGGACGCGTTGCGGGAGATCCTGGAGTGCGGGGCGTCGGTGAACCTGTACATGGCGCACGGCGGTACGAGTTTCGCGGGCTGGGCGGGCGCCAACCGGGGCGGCGGCGCACTGCACGACGGGGTCCTGGAGCCGGACGTGACGTCGTACGACTACGACGCGCCGATCGACGAGGCCGGCCGTCCCACGGAGAAGTTCTGGCGGTTCCGCTCGCTCCTGGCCGGGTACGCGGACGGCCCGCTGCCCGAACCGCCGCCCGCGCCGGCCTCGCTGGGCTCCGCCTCCGCCGTGGACCTCACGGGCTGGGCGCCCCTGTCCGTGGTGCTCGACACCCTCGGCGGCCCCGGGACCGAGACCCCCGTACCGCCCACGTTCGAGGACCTGGACGTGGACCGGGGACTCGTGCGTTACACCGTCGACGTGCCGGGGCCGCGCCGACCGTATCCACTGACGGTACGAGGGCTACGGGATCTGGCGGTCGTGTACGTCGACGGGGTGCGGGCCGGGGTGGTCACCGAGCACGAGCCGGAGCTGAAGGAGCCGGTGGCGGGCCCGGCGCGCGTGGACCTGTGGGTGGAGTCGCTGGGGCGGGTCAACTACGGGCCGCGGACCGGCGAGCCGAAGGGCATCACGGGAGGTGTGCTGCACGAACGGCAGTATCTGCACGGGGTGCGGGCGCGGGCGCTGCGGCTGGACGCGTTCGACGCGGGGGTGGAGGCGGTGCCGTTCGGGGCGCTGCCCGCGATGTCCGCGCCCGGCCTCTACCGGGGCACGGTCACGGTGTCCGGCCCCGGCGACGCCCGCCTCGCGCTCCCCGGCTGGACCAGGGGTTTCGCCTGGCTGAACGGCTTCAACCTGGGCCGCTACTGGTCGGCGGGCCCCCAGCCGACCCTCTACGTCCCGGGCCCGACCCTGAGGGAGGGCCCCAACGAGATCTGGCTACTGGAACTGGAAAACTCCGCACCCCCACCGGCCCTGTCCAGCCCCCACTAGCCGACTCTTGTCCGCCAGGGGCGCGGGGAACGGCGCAGTCTTCTGCCTTTCGCCTTTCGCCTTTCAGGGGCGCGGGGAACGGCGCAATCTTTTATCTTTAGGGGCGCAGGGAACAGCGCAATCTTTTATCTTCAGGGGCGCGGGGAACGGCGCAGTCTTTTGTCTTGAGGGGCGCGGGGAACGGCGCGACCAGCCACAACGCATCCGCGGACAACGGAAACGGGCGCCCCCGGCGAAAGCCGAGAACGCCCACCCCCACCGAAAGCCCCGGCCGGCTAAAGCGAAGAAGCCGCCCGAGCTATCGCAGAGGCAAACGTGGACACCTCGGTGTACACACCCGGCACCATCGGCCGCGCACACCCGTCACCCCAGCTGACGATCCCGACCTGGATCCACTTACCCGCGTCGTCCTTGCGGAACATCGGCCCCCCGGAGTCCCCCTGACAGGTGTCGACCCCGCCCCGAGGAATCCCCGCGCAGATCTCCTGCGAGGCGATCAACCGACCCCCGTAGTGCCGCTTGCACTTCGGGTCGGCCACAAACGGCACCTTGGCCTTGAGCAGCTTCGTGGAACCGGTGTTCGCGTTCTCCGCGGGGTCACCCCACCCGGCGATGGTGAACGTCCCCCGGTTGTAGCGGGTGGTCGTCGCGATCTTCAGCGTGGGCAGCTCGATGGGCCGGGCGAGCTTGATGAGCGCCCAGTCCTTGCCGTTGCCGTTGTAGCCCGGGGCCTGGACGACCTTCGTGGACCTGACCTTGATCGCGCCGGCCGCACCGAGGTTGGCGACCCCCGCGGTCGCGGTGATGCGGGTGGTGCTGCCCGAGCCGTCCACGCAGTGCGCGGCGGTCAGGACGACGTCCTTCTTGTAGAGCGAACCGCCGCAGCCCATGGACAGGCTGACCATGAACGGGAACTCACCCTGCGCGGCGGGCGCGCCGCCGACGATCGGAGCGGGCGCGGCGTGCGCGGCGACGGGCTGGAGACTGGCGGTCGCGAGAGCGACGGCACCGACCGCCGCGGCCCGCCGGAAGGCGGATCTCCTGAGGAAACCGAGCATTCTATTGGTCAACTTGTTCCCTTTCGTGGGGGGTTGAGCGCACAGAAGAGTGCACAGAAGTATGAAGATCATGCAGCATGCGAGGCAAGGGTGGATGTCACGTACACGTCGGGCAACCCAACCCGCGAGAATCCGCTCGCGTCCCCTTAAGCTGGAACGAGGTTCGGGGCCTCTTCAAAACTTCGCGGCTCTGGGGGTTCGGGCGTGGCGAACGGCGGTCCGGTCAAACACGGCTACCCGCACCTGGAGACGGTGCGCGCGGCGGTCACCGCGCTGTACAAGCGGCTCTCGTACGACACCGTCCACACGTTCGCCGCCAGCGTGGCCCCCGTCGACGTGGCGTTCTGCGACACGGACGACCTGTATCTCGGCGCGCAGCGGGTGGCGCACGAGCTGGTGCGCCACTTCCGGCTGCCGGACGCCCGGATGATCGTGAGTTTCCGGGAGATGGAGCACGCGGCGAGTGTCGAGCTGGCCGCGGGACCGGAGTACTTCATCGAGCTGAACGACCGCTTCCGTACCCATCGGCGGGACATCGGCGCCGCGCTGGCGCACGAGGTGATGCACGTCTACCTGCACCGCCTGGATCTGTCGTTCCCCGGCACCCGGGACAACGAGATCCTCACGGACACGGCGACGACGTATCTCGGTGCGGGCTGGCTGCTGCTGGACGCGTACCGGGAGGACGCGTCGTCCTCGCAGAAGCTCGGCTATCTGACACCGGAGGAGTTCGGGTACGTACTGGCCAAGCGGTCCCTGGTGTTCGGTGAGGATCCCGCGACCTGGTTCACCAGTGCGCAGGCGTACACGGCGTACACGAGGGGTATGGCGCGGGCCCGGGACGACGAGCGGCAGCCGCCGCTGACCGCGGCGGGGTGGGTGGGGCGGCGCCGCTACGCGAAGGACCGCCGCCACGCGCAGGGCCGCGTCGTCGCGGCGGTGCCCGCGTCCGCGGGCGCGGACGCGGACGCGCTGTACGCCTTCACGCCGGACGGGCGGGGGCCCATGCGGGTGTCGTTCCCCTGCCCGACCTGTCATCAGCGGATCCGGGTGCCGGTCCAGGGGCGGGTGCGGGCGCGGTGCGGGCTCTGTCGCACTGTGCTGGAGTGCGACACGTAGCACTGGCGCGGGGGCGTGCGCCTGGCGCGTGGACGCCGGCGGGCGGGCGAGCGGGTTCCTCGTGGCTGGTCGCGCGGACGACGGCCTCGGAGTCTGCCTCCGCCGGTCGCATCAGCAGTACTTCCGGTCGCATCACCAGTACTTACTGTTACTTACTGCGTCCCGTGAACCGCGGTCGGAGCCTGGGCCCGCGCGAGAAGCTCCAGCGCGGTGTCCCCGGCCTCGGCGGGGGTCCACCGGGCCCCCTTGTCGACGCCGGGGCCGGGCCGCCAGCCGTCCATGACGGTGATCCGGCCGCCCTCGGTCTCGAAGACCCGGCCGGTGACCCCGGCGCTCGCGGCCGAGCCGAGCCAGACGACGAGCGGCGACACGTTCTCGGGAGCCATCGCGTCGAAGCCGCTGTCCGGCTGGGCCATGGCCTGGGCGAAGGCCGTCTCGGTCATCCGGGTCCGCGCGGCCGGCGCGATGGCGTTGACCTGCACTCCGTAGCGCCCCATCTCGGCGGCGGCCACCAGGGTGAGCCCGACGATGCCGGCCTTGGCCGCGCTGTAGTTGCCCTGCCCGACGGACCCCGAAAGGCCCGCTCCGGAGCTGGTGTTGACGACCCGGGCCTGCGGCACGAGCCCCGCTTTCGCCTGCGCCCGCCAGTGTGCGGCGGCGTGCTTCAGCGGCAGGAAGTGGCCCTTCAGGTGGACGCGCATGACGGCGTCCCAGTCGTCCTCGTCGAGATTGACCAGCATGCGGTCGCGCAGGAAGCCGGCGTTGTTCACGAGTGTGTCGAGCCGCCCGAAGGCGTCGAGCGCCGTGTGTACGAGGGATGCGGCGCCCTCGGTCGTCGCGATGTCCCCCGCGTGTGCGACGGCCTCGCCGCCCGCCGCCCGGATCTCGTCGACGACCTGCCGGGCCGGGCTGTCGGCCCCTGGGGAGCCGTCGAGCCCGACGCCCAGGTCATTGACGACGACGTGTGCTCCTTCGGCGGCGAAGGCGAGCGCGTGGGCCCGCCCGAGCCCGCGCCCGGCGCCCGTGACGAGCACCACCCGCCCGTCACAGAGGCCGGCGCCCGCACTTGTGCCCGAGGTCATGTCACTTCTCCTTGTCGGCCTTTTCGGCCCTGTCGGCCCTGTCGGCCCTGTCGGCCCTGTCGGTCTTGTTGGCGGTCGCGGCGTCCAGGAAGGCCGGCCGTTCGCCGCCGCCGTGCACGAGAAGGCCGGCCCCGGTGATGTACGCGGCGGCGTCCGACGCGAGGAAGACGGCCGCCCCACCGACGTCCGCGGGCACGGCGAGCCGCCCCAGCGGGACGGTGCGGGAGACGGCCTCGATGCCGTCCTCGCCCCCGTAGTGGAGGTGCGACAGCTCGGTGCGGACCATTCCGACGACGAGCGTGTTGACCCGCACCTCCGGTGCCCACTCCGCGGCCATCGAGCGGGCCAGGTTCTCCAGTCCGGCCTTCGCGGCCCCGTAGGCCGCCGTGCCGGGTGAGGGCCGCGTCCCGCTGACGCTGCCGATCATCACGATGGAGCCCCGGGCACGCTTGAGCAGGTCGTACGCCGCCAGGGAGGCCGTGAGAGGCGCGACGAGGTTGAGGTCGATCACCCGCGCGTGCCGCTCGGCCTCCGTCCCGGCGAGCAGGCGATAGGGGGCGCCGCCCGCGTTGTTGACGAGAACGTCGAGCCGGGGCAGCCGCCCGAAGAAGGCACGGACGGCCGGCGGGTCACGCAGATCGAGGGGGGCGAACTCGACGCCGTCGAGAAGTGCTCGCTGTGCCTGCGGTGCCTGCGGTGCTTGCGGTGGTCTGCGCGCACAGACCACGACCTGGTCACCCGCCTCGGCGAACGCCCGCGCGATCCCGGCGCCGACGCCCCTGGTCCCGCCCGTGACCACCACGAGCCGCCTGCCCGGCCGGTTGTCCACAGGGCCTCCCGCCCGTCGGCATTCGCTGTTACCTTCGACATCAGATCGCACCTAACAAACGTTTGGTGGAAAGGTAGCTGATGCGTCCATGGGTGTCTCCACCTCGTCCCCGGAAAAAGGGATTTCCGTCGTCACGGTCGACTTCCCGCCGGTGAACGCGCTTCCGGTGAGCGGCTGGTCCGCGCTGGCCGACGCCGTGCGCGCGGCGGGGCGCGACGCCGGGAACCGCTGTGTGGTGCTGGCCGCCGAAGGGCGGGGCTTCAACGCGGGCGTGGACATCAAGGAGATACAGGCCGGGGGCGACAGCGCCCTGCTCGGCGCCAACCGCGGCTGCGCCGAGGCCTTCGCGGCGGTGTACGAGTGCGAGGTGCCGGTGGTGGCGGAGGTGCACGGTTTCTGTCTGGGCGGCGGTATAGGCCTGGTGGGCAACGCGGACGCGATCGTGGCGAGCGACGACGCCACCTTCGGTCTGCCCGAGCTGGACCGGGGCGCGCTGGGCGCGGCCACACATCTGTCCCGGCTGGTGCCGCAACACCTGATGCGCGCGCTGTACTACACCTCGCGCACGGCGACCGCTGCGGAGTTGCACGGGCACGGCTCGGTGTGGCGGGTCGTGGCGCGCGACCGGCTGCGCCCGGCCGTCCTGGAGCTGGCCCGGGAGATCGCGGGCAAGGACGGCCGGCTGATCCGGCTCGCCAAGGCCGCGATCAACGGCATCGACCCCGTCGACGTGCGGCGCAGCTACCGCTTCGAGCAGGGCTTCACGTTCGAGGCGGCCCTCGGCGGCACGGGCGAGCGCGTTCGGAACACGTTCGGGGGCCGGGACGCGTTCGAAGGCCGGGACACACGCGGGGTCCAGGACCTTCTCGGGAAGGAGGGCGGGTAAGGATGGGCGACAAGACGATGACCGCAGACGAGGCCGTCTCGCGGCTGGAGAGCGGGATGACCCTCGGTATCGGAGGCTGGGGCTCCCGCCGCAAACCGATGGCTCTCGTACGAGCACTGCTCCGCTCCACGATCACCGATCTCACGGTCGTCTCGTACGGCGGCCCGGACGTCGGCATGCTGGCGGCGGCCGGGCGGATACGGAAACTGGTCGCCCCTTTCGCGACGCTCGACTCGATCCCGCTCGAACCGCACTACCGGGCGGCCCGTGAGAGCGGCTCGCTCGAACTGATGGAGATCGACGAGGCGATGTTCATGTGGGGGCTGCGGGCAGCGGCCAACCGCCTCCCCTTCCTGCCCGTGCGGGCCGGCATCGGTTCGGACGTGATGCGGGTCAATCCCGGGCTGCGCACGGTCACTTCGCCGTACGAGGACGAGTCGACGGGCGGGTGCGAGACCTTCGTCGCCATGCCCGCCCTGCGGCTGGACGCGGCACTGGTCCATGTGAACCGCGCCGACCGCGCGGGCAACGGCCAGTATCTGGGCCCCGACCCGTACTTCGACGACCTGTTCTGCGAGGCGGCCCGGACGGCGTACGTGTCCTGTGAGCGGATCGTCGACACGGCGGAACTGACGAAGGCGGCGCCGCCCCAGACCCTGCTGATCAAGCGGTTGCACGTGAGCGGCGTGGTGGAGGCGCCGGGCGGCGCGCACTTCACGTCGTGCGTGCCCGACCACGACCGGGACGAGGCCTTCCAGCGGCTCTACGCGTCCATGCCGTGGCCCGAGTTCGCGGAGAGGTTCCTCGCGGGCGACGAACAGGCCTACCGGACCGCCGTCGAGGCATGGCACGAGGAGCAGTCATGAGCGCGGTGCCGGGCGCATCCCCGGGCGCGACCCCGGGCCCGACCCCGAGCGCGCCCCGCGGTGGTGCGACCCGCGCCGAGTACTGCGTGATCGCCTGCGCGGAGGCGTGGCGTGGCGACGGCGAGGTGCTGGCCAGCCCGATGGGCCCGATCCCGTCGACAGGGGCCCGCCTCGCCCGGCGCACCTTCTCGCCGGACCTGCTGCTGACCGACGGCGAGGCGCTGCTGGTCGGTCCGGACGGCACGCCGGAGGGCTGGTTGCCGTACCGGCAGCATCTGGCCCTGGTGGCCGGCGGTCGCCGGCACGTGATGATGGGGGCGAGCCAGATCGACCGCTTCGGCAACCAGAACATCTCCTGTGTGGGCGACTGGGAGCGGCCCACCCGGCAGTTGCTCGGAGTGCGCGGCGGCCCCGTCAACACGCTGAACAACCCGGTCAGTTACTGGGTACCCAGACACTCGACGCGGGTCTTCGTGGAGAAGGTCGACATGATCGGCGGGGTGGGGTACGACAGCGCCGCGGCGGCCGGTCCCACGGCGACCCGTTTCCACCGCATCCCGCGGGTGGTCTCGAACCTCGGGGTGTTCGACTTCGCGACCGAGGACCATTCGATGCGGCTCGCCTCGCTGCATCCGGGGGTCACGGTCGAGGAGGTCGTGGCGGCGACGGGCTTCGAGCTGACCGTCCCGGACGACGTCCCGTACACCCGAGAACCGTCCCCGGCGGAGCTGAGGTCGATCCGCGAGGACCTGGATCCGAAGGGTCTGCGCGACCGCGAGGTCAAGGGCTGATGGAGACCGCCCTCACGCGGCTTGTCGGTGTCCGGCATCCGATCGTGCAGACGGGAATGGGCTGGGTGGCGGGCCCGCGTCTGGTCTCCGCGACGGCGAACGCGGGCGCGCTGGGCATCCTCGCCTCCGCGACGATGACACCCGATCAGCTGCGGGCTGCTGTTCGCGAGGTCCGCTCCCGTACGGAGGCGCCGTTCGGGGTCAACCTCCGCGCGGACGCGGGGGACGCCCGCGACCGGGTACGGATCATCGTGCAGGAGGGTGTGAAGGTCGCCTCGTTCGCGCTGGCACCGTCCCGTGAGCTGATCGTCGAGCTGAAGGACGCGGGCGTGGTCGTCGTCCCGTCGATCGGGGCCCGCCGTCATGCCGAGAAGGTCGCGGCCTGGGGAGCTGACGCGGTGATCGTGCAGGGCGGCGAGGGCGGTGGTCACACCGGCGAGGTGGCGACCAGCGTGCTTCTCCCCCAGGTCGTGGACGCGGTCGGCATACCCGTCGTCGCCGCGGGCGGCTTCTTCGACGGCAGGGGCCTGGTCGCGGCACTCGCGTACGGTGCCGCCGGCGTCGCCATGGGCACCCGGTTCCTCCTCACCTCGGACTCGACGGTGCCGGACGCGGTGAAGGCCCGGTATCTCGCGGCCTCGGTCAAGGACGTCACGGTGACGACCGCAGTGGACGGCCTACCGCACCGCATGCTCCGTACGGACCTGGTCGACTCCCTGGAAGGGGCGGGCCGTACGAGAACGCTGACCCGAGCGGTGCGCAGGGCCGCCGGCTACAGGAAGCTCTCGGGCCTCGGCTGGTCCCGGTTGATCAGGGACGGCCTGTCGATGAAGCACGGCAAGGACCTGACCTGGAGCCAGGTCCTGCTGGCCGCCAACACGCCCATGCTCCTGCGGGCGTCCATGGTGGAAGGCCGTACGGACCTGGGGGTGATGGCGTCGGGCCAGGTGGCGGGCGTGATCGACGACTTGCCGTCGTGCGCGGACCTGGTGGAGAGGGTGATGAGGCAGGCACAGCAGACCCTGCGCGCGCTCCCCGATCCGGGGCCGCTGTGAGCGCCCCTGGGGCCGCCCCAGCGGGCGCCTTTCAAGGGCGCTGTTAAGAGGCGCTTTTCAGGGGCGCGGGGAACTGCGCGACAAGCCCCCACCGGCCCGCAGCCGACAAGAGACCTAAAGCCGCTCGACGATGGTCACATTCGCCTGCCCCCCGCCCTCACACATCGTCTGCAACCCGAACCGCCCCCCGATCCGCTCCAGTTCGTGCAGCAACGTCGTCATCAACTTCACCCCCGTGGCCCCCAGGGGATGACCGAGCGCGATCGCACCCCCATTGACATTGACCCGGTCAGGATCCGCCCCCGTCTCCTTCAGCCACGCAAGGACGACGGGCGCGAAGGCCTCATTGATCTCGACGAGATCGATCTCCCCGATGGACATCCCGGCCTTCTTCAACGCGTAGGCGGTGGCAGGAATCGGCGCCGACAGCATCCGTATCGGATCCTCCCCCCGCACGGAGAGGTGGTGCACGCGCGCCCGGGGAGTGAGCCCGTGCGCACGGACGGCCCGCTCCGAGGCGAGGAGCATCGCGGCGGCCCCGTCGGACACCTGTGAGGAGCAGGCGGCGGTGATGGTGCCGCCCTCGACCACCGGTCGCAGGCCCGCCATCTTCTCCAGCGAGGTGTCCCGCCGTGGCCCCTCGTCGACCGTGACGTCCCCGAACGGCACGGTCTCCCGCTCGAAGCGGCCCTCGTCGATCGCACGGAGCGCCCGCTGGTGGGACCGCAGGGCGAACTCCTCCTGGTCCCGCCGGCTGATCCCCCACATGGCCGCGATGGACTCGGCGCCCAGGAACTGGTTGACGGGCCGGTCCCCGTACCGGGCCCGCCATCCCTCGCTGCCCGCGAACGGCCCCTGTGTGAGGCCCAGCGGCTCGGCCGCCTGACGGGAGGCGAAGGCGATGGGGATCTGCGTCATGTTCTGGACGCCGCCCGCGACCACGAGGTCCTGTGTGCCCGAGAGGACGCCCTGTGCGGCGAAGTGCAGGGCCTGCTGGGAGGAGCCGCACTGCCGGTCGATCGTCACCCCCGGCACCTCCTCGGGCAGTCCGGCCGCCAGCCACGACGTGCGGGCGATGTCACCGGCCTGCGGTCCCACGGCGTCCAGACATCCGAAGACGACGTCCTCGACCGCGGCCGGATCGACTCCGGAACGCGCGACCAGTGCCTTCAGCACATGCGCGCCCAGGTCGGCGGGATGGATCCCGCTCAGGCCGCCCTTGCGACGGCCCACGGGTGTACGGACCGCTTCGACGATGTAGGCCTCGGCCATGCCAACTCCCCTGGATCGGCTGTATCCCATGCGATCAACTGCGTACGGCGATCCCGTCCAGCACCATCGACAGGTACTGCCGGGCGATCTCGTCCGGGCTGTGCTGTCCGCCGGGCCGGTACCAGGACGCGGCGACCCACACGGTGTCGCGCACGAAGCGGTAGGTGAGCCGGATGTCGAGGTCGTCCCGGAAGACCTCGCCGGCCACGCCCCGCTCCAGCGTGGCGAGCCACGCCTTCTCGAACTTGCGCTGCGACTCGGCGAGGAACGCGAAACGCTCCTGCGCGACGAGCTGCTTGGACTCCTTCTGGTAGATCGCGACGGCCGCGCGGTGCCGGTCGATCTCCCGGAACGACTCGGTGACCAGGGCCTCCAGCGTCTCGCGCGGGCCCAGTTCGGCGTCGAGGACGGTGTCGTAGCCGTCCCACAGCTCGTCGAGGAAGGTCCGCAGGATCTCCTCCAGCATCGATTCCTTGGAGTCGAAGTGGTAGTAGAGGCTGCCCGCGAGCATGCCCGCGTGGTCCGCGATCTTGCGCACGGTGGTGGCGTTGTAGCCCTGCTCGGCGAAGACCTCGGCGGCGGTGCCGAGGAGTTCACGGCGCCGCTCGGGCGAGGCGGTCACCTGGGGCTTCTTCTTGGTAGGCACGGCCCCATTGTGAGCCGCGGGGCGCAGCCCCGGCCGCTTGAGGGGCGCGGGGAACTGCGCGATCTTTGCGGCCGGCCCCCACGGACCCGCACACACACCACCACGCCACCACCACCCACCCCACGGCCGACCCCAGCGGAGCGCTCACGCATGTTGGCTGCTCACGGAGACCACCTCGCCCGTCAGATACGAGGAGTACCCGGACGCCAGGAACACGATCACGTTGGCCACCTCCCACGGCTCGGCGTACCGCCCGAACGCCTCGCGGGCCGTCAGCTCCGCCAGCAGTTCGGGTGTCGTCACCTTCACCAGGTGCGGATGCATGGCGAGGCTCGGTGAGACGGCGTTGACCCGCACTCCGAATCCCGCCGCCTCCATCGCCGCGCACCGGGTGAGCGCCATCACGCCCGATTTCGCCGCCGCGTAGTGCGCCTGCCCGGCCTGTGCGCGCCAGCCGACCACGGAGGCGTTGTTGACGATCACACCGCCGAGGCCGCCTTCGCGGAAGGCCCGCAGGGCCGCGCGCGTACACCGGAACGTGCCGTTCAGTGTCACGTCGAGGACCCTCGACCACTGTTCGTCACTCATGTCGACGAGGTCCGAGGAGCCGCCGAGTCCTGCGTTGTTGACCACGATGTCGAGCCGTCCGTGCAGCCGCAGGGCCGTGCCGAAGAGCGTCTGCACCTGGGCTTCGTCAGTGACGTCGCAGGCGAGCGCCGCGACCCCCTCGAACTCCGCCGCCAGCTCCGCCTCGTACTGCTTGAGCCGCCGCTCGTGCGCGTCGCTGATCAGCACGCGCGCGCCCTCCTCCAGGAAGCGGCGGGCCGTGGCACCGCCGATGCCCGCGCCGGCGGCGGCCGTGATGACGGCGGTGCGTCCCTTCAGCAGTCCGTGCCCGGGCTCGTACACCGGACCCTCGACGTCTGTCATAGGGTCACGCTAACCTACCAAACACTTGTTAGGGAAGGTTGCGGTTGCACAGGGAGCCCGCGCAGGTCGAGCAAGAGGAAGGTGATCGTGGATCTCACGTACTCCCCCGCCGATCAGGCGTTCCGCGCAGAGGCCCGGGCCTGGCTCGACGCGCACGTACCGGCCGGGCCGCCGGCCTCCCTGGAGACCGAGGAGGGCTTCGCGGCCCACCGTGCCTGGGAGGCCGAACTCGCCGCCGACCGCTGGTCGGTGGTGTCCTGGCCGGCCGAGTACGGCGGACGGGACTGCGGGCTGGTGCGGTGGCTGGTCTTCGAGGAGGAGTACTGGGCGGCGGGGGCCCCGGGCCGGGTCGGGCAGAACGGCGTCAGCCTCCTCGCACCGACCCTCTTCGACCACGGCACCGAGGAGCAGCGCGCGCGGATCCTGCCGCCGATGGCCCGCGGCGAGGTCGTCTGGGCGCAGGCCTGGTCCGAGCCGGAGGCCGGGTCCGACCTCGCCTCCCTCAGGTCCAGAGCGGTGCGTACGGACGGCGGCTGGCTGCTGAGCGGACACAAGACGTGGTCGTCGCGGGCCGCGTTCGCCGACCGCGCGTTCGGCCTCTTCCGCAGCGAGCCGGACACGCCGAAACCCCATCAGGGCCTCACCTACCTGATGTTCGGCCTGCGGGCGCCGGGCGTGACCGTCCGCCCGATCGGCAGGCTGGACGGGAAGCCGGCCTTCGCCGAACTCGTCCTGGACGAGGTGTTCGTGCCGGACGAGGACGTGATCGGCGATCCCGGCCAGGGCTGGCGGGTGGCGATGTCCACGGCGGGCAACGAACGCGGTCTGACGCTCCGTTCCCCCGGCCGTTTCCTGGCGCCGGCACAGCGGCTGGCCGCGCTGTGGCACGAGCGCGGCCGGGACCCGTACACGCGTGACCGGGTGGCCGACGCGCTGATCGGTGCCCGCGCGTACCAGTTGTTCACGTACGCGGCGGCCTCCCGCTTCCTCGACGGCGAGCCCCTCGGTCCGGAGTCCAGCATGAACAAGGTCTTCTGGTCCGAGTACGACATCGCCCTGCACGAGACGGCGCTCGATCTGCTCGGCCCGCAAGGGGAGTTGGCGGACGGCGGCGGAGGGTGGGCCGGGGGTTTCGTCTTCTCGCTCGCGGGGCCCATCTACGCGGGCACGAACGAGATCCAGCGCGACATCATCGCCGAGCGGCTGCTCGGCCTGCCGAAGGGGCGTCGTTGATGCGGTTCCTCCTGGACGACGAACAGACCGCCTTCGCGCGCTCGCTGGACGCCCTGCTGACGGCTGCGGACACGCCCGCGGTCGTACGGGCCTGGGGCGCCGGCGACCACACGGCCGGGCGGGCGCTGTGGTCGCGGATCGCGGACCTGGGGGTGTTCGCGCTGGCGGTGCCCGAGGCGGAGGCGTACGGAGGACTCGGGCCGCGGCCCGTCGAGGTGGCCGTCGCCTTCTTGGAGTTGGGGAGGCATGCGGTGCCGGGGCCGTTGGTGGAGACGGTGGCGGCGGGCGCGCTGCTCACCGGGCCGGGGTTCGCGAACCCCGCGAAGAGATTCCTGCCGGGGCTGGTCTCCGGGGAGACGGTCGTGACGGCGGCCGTGCCGGGCGGGGGGCCGTACGTCCTGGACGGGGACGTGGCGGACGTGGAGCTGAGCGTGACTGGGGGTGGGGAGGGCGGTGGGGACGGGGGTGAGGGCGGGGAGGGGGTTGGGGCTTGGGAGTTGTGGGTGGGGCAGGGGGGTGCCGCTCGTGAAGGGCTCGAATCGGGTGTGTGCCGGTCCCTCGATACTGCCCGCCGTCTGTGCCTTCCCCGTGCCGGGGGTGAGCTGCTGGCCGCCGGGCCGCAGGTCGTCACGGGTGCCGCCGAGGCCGTTCGCTGGGCGCGGCTCGCGACCGCCGCCCAGGCTCTCGGAGTGGGTCTCGCCCTGCTCGACAGGACCGTGGCGTACGTGAAGCAGCGCAGCCAGTTCGGTGTGCCCGTCGGCTCGTTCCAGGCGGTCCGGCACCGGTTGGCCGATGCGAAGATCGCGCTGGAGTTCGCGCGTCCGCTGGTCTTCGGCGCCGCGCTGTCGATGACCCCGGCCGACGTCGCCGCCGCCAAGGTCGCGGCCTGCGAGGCGGCGTACGCGACGGCCCGTACGGCCCTGCAGTTGCACGGCGCGATCGGTTACACCGCGGAGTACGACCTCTCGCTGTGGCTGACCAAGGCGCGGGCGCTGCGCTCCGCCTGGGGCGGTCCGGGTGAGTGCCGGGCGGTGGTGCTGGACTGTGGTGCCGGGACCGCGGCGATACGGGCTGGGTGAACCTCTTGGGACTCCTGGGACTTGGGGTCCTCAGTGGTGGTCGTCGCTGCTGGTGAGTTCGTGGTACTCCTCGGCGGTCGGCTTGGGGATGTGCGCGTTCTGGCCGTACATGGCGTGGGCGAGGCGCGCCCGCAGGCGCTGGGTGGGTTTGACCTTGCGTTCGACGCCGTTCGCGTCGACGAGCGGGCCCACGTCGTAGGGCGGGACCTGGTCGTGCTGGGTGAGGGTGAACCGCTGGGCCCGGGTGAGGGGTTCGTGCACCTCGACGTACTCGCCGTGCGGCAGCCGTTTGATCGTGCCGGACTCCCTGCCGTGCAGCACCTTGTCCCGGTCGCCGCGTTGCAGGCCGAGACAGACTCGCTTCGTGACGACGAAGGCGAGGAGAGGTACGAGGAGGACGGCGATCCGTACGAACCAGGTGATCGCGTTGATCGACAGGTGGAGGTGGGTGGCGACGATGTCGTTGCCCCCGCCGATGAGGAGTACGGCGTACAGGCTCAGCCAGGCCACGCCCAGTGCCGTGCGGGTGGGGACGTTGCGGGGGCGGTCGAGGATGTGGTGCTCGCGTTTGTCGCCGGTGATCCACGCTTCGACGAACGGGTAGACGCCGATCGCCAGCAGGATCAGCGGGAAGAGGGTGAAGGGGATGAAGACGCCCAGTTGCAGGGTGTGGCCCCAGGCGTCGATCTCCCATCCCGGCATCACCCGGATCAGGCCCTCGGAGAAGCCGAGATACCAGTCGGGCTGGGCGCCGGTGGTGACCAGGTCCGCGCGGTAGGGGCCGAACGCCCACACGGGGTTGATCGTGGCGATCGCGCCCATCATCGACAGCACGCCGAAGACCAGGAAGAAGAAGCCGCCCGCCTTGGCCATGTAGACCGGCATGAACGGCATGCCGACGACCGATTTCTGGTCGCGGCCGGGGCCGGGGTACTGCGTGTGCTTGTGGTAGAAGACCAGGATCAGGTGGGCGACGACCAGCCCGAGCATGATCCCGGGCAGGAGGAGGACGTGGACCGGGAAGAGCCTGGAGATGATGTCGTGTCCTGGGAACTCTCCGCCGAAGAGGAAGAAGGAGAGGTACGTGCCGACGACGGGGACGGACAGGATCGCGCCCTGGGCGAAGCGGATGCCGGTGCCGGAGAGCAGGTCGTCGGGGAGCGAGTAGCCGGTCAGGCCGGTGAGGATGCCGAGGAACAACAGGGTCCAGCCGAAGAGCCAGTTCAGCTCGCGGGGCTTGCGGAAGGCGCCTGTGAAGAACACGCGCATCATGTGGACGAGCATTCCGGCGACGAAGACGAGTGCTGCCCAGTGGTGGATCTGGCGGATGAGGAGTCCGCCGCGTACGTCGAAGCTGATGTCGAGGGTGGACTCGTACGCCCTGGTCATGATGATGCCGTTGAGGGGTTCGTACGAGCCGTTGTAGACCACTTCCACGCCGCTGGGTTCGAAGAAGAGGGTGAGGTAGACGCCGGTGAGGATCAGGATGAGGAAGCTGTAGAGGCAGATCTCGCCGAGCATGAAGGACCAGTGGTCCGGGAACACCTTGCGCATCTGGGTCTTGGCGAGGGTGTAGATGCCGAGGCGGCCGTCTGCCCAGTCTGCGAGGCGTTCGCCGCTGTTTGCGTCCGCCGGTCGTTTCGCGCTTCGCCCGTCCATATGTGGCCCTCCCCATAGGCACCGCTCGTCGCTTGCCGCTCGCCGCTCGCCGCTCGTCGCTCGTCGCTCTCGCTCGTCGTTCAGAGTGGCACGGGGTTCTGCGAAGGCGAAGGGGTTGTTCGGTCCGTCTGTTCGGCTGAACGTCGGTGGGGGCTTGTCGCGCCGTTCCTCGCGCCCCTGGGTGCGTGGGTGGGCGGGGGCGCGCCGGGACATCCGGTCGCCGCTCTCGCAAAGTCGGGTCGAGGCGTGTTGCCGCGGCGCCCGGACATCCCGACACACCCCCTCCACGCGGGAGGGTCGACAACCCCCGGTGGAACTTGCGGTCCCAGCCCTCGAAACGACGCGAGCACCGACACAGCCGCAACCGGCCCGGCCTTTCAGCGGCGCGGGCAACTGCGCAACCCTTTAGACCAGCCGCAACCGGCCCGGCCTCTTAGGGGCGCAGGGAACTGCGCAATCCTTTAGGCCAGCCGCAACCGGCCCGGCCTTTCAGGGGCGCGGGGAACTGCGCAACCCTTTAGGCCAGCCGCAACCGGCCCGGCCTTTCAGGGGCGCGGGGAACTGCGCAACCCTTTAGGCCAGCCCCCACCGGCCCGGTCTTTCAGGGGCGCGGGGAACTGCGCAATCCTTTGGGCCAGCCCTCACCCGCCGCGCGGTGTGAACCGGCCTCAGCCGCCCCGTCCCGGAGGGGCCCGGTGGGGGGCGGGCCCCCTACCCGGCCGCCCGTTCCTGGAATGCCCGCAGGGCAAGAACCCGATCCCGTGCCGAGTCGGACATCAGCTCGACCAGCGGCAGCACCAGGTCCCACAGGTCCTCCTTCTCGACCCCACGGGCCAGCGCGTCAAGCCCCGCATCGTCGAGCGCCCCCGCAACCCCCGCCACAATCCGCCGCGCGCTCGGCGGCAACACCCCCACCAGGGGCAGGAAGTCCCCCCAGAGGCCGGTCGCCACCACCCCGAGGACGAGCCCGCCCAGCACCGCGGGGTCCCGCAGCGCGGGCAGCGCGGCGACGGCCCGCAGCTCGTCCTCGCTCAGCAGCGACACGATCGGCAGCAGCGACTCCCACAGGTCCTGCTCGGCGGTGGCGCGTATCAAGGAGTCGAGCCGGCCCACCGGTTGCGCGGCGGTCAGCGACGCGATCCGGGCCCGCTGCTCACCCGCCGCCATGCCCGCGACGGCGATGGCCTCGGGCCACAGGTCGTGGTCGGCGGCGGCCTCGATGACCGAGGAGATCCGTTCGTCGTCGAGCAGTGCGACGATGTGCCCGAGCCGCTCGGGGTGGTCGATGACGAAGCCCGTGCGCAGCAGAGTCGTTTCGTCGAGCTGCGGCAGGATGCTCTTCAGCGCCGAGTCCCGCAGGTGGCCGACGAACCGGCCCATCGTGAGGTGGTCGCCGCGTTCGGCGAGGACGAGGGCGATGCGTACGACGATGCCGTCGTCCAGCCTGCCCATGATCCCGGCGATGCGGCGCGGGTCGACGTGGTGGCAGCAGCGGGCCGTGAAGTCGGCCGGGAGTCTGTCGATGATGTCGGCCGCGCGGGCCGGTTCGAGGCGTCCGGCGAGCGCGGCGGCCAGACGCGGGCCCAGTGCCTTCTGGGCGATGCCCGCGGCGACGGCGGCGGGCAGCAGTTTCGTCAGGCCTGCGATGCGGTCGAGCAGGACGGGGTCCTCGTCGAAGAGCGCGGCGACGGCACTCTCACGGAAGAGGCGTACGTCGTCGGCGGGCAGCTCTTCGAGGAACGCCAGTCGCCGTGGCTCGACGTCCAGCAGCCGGGCGAGCTTCAGGGTCTCGGCTCTGCCGCGCAGTGTGTCCATGCGGATTCCCTTCAGCGGAAGAGCATCCGGCGGACAGGTTCCCTGGTCAGGGCCGGTACGAGGGTGAGGGCGTCCTCGACGGACTCGTGCAGTCCGGAGGCTCGGCGCTCCCGTGCCCGGCGCAGTGCCTGGGCGAGCAACAGGGCCTGCGGACCGTCCAGTTCACCGAAGGCCGGCGGCAGTGGACCCGCCAACTCCGCTTTCAGCGACGTCAGTTCGTCCGCGCTCACAGGTCCTCCCCCGATGCTCACAGATGGTCCACCCGATGCGGCACGGCACCCTGCGGCGATCGTACTCTTTGCTCATGAAACGCGCTGGCCGTCTGTTGTTCGCCGTCGTCCCCCTCTTCGCGGTGGCGGCCTGCTTCGTCGTGCCCGGTCATGGCGATGAGGGCGGGCGTTCGGATGGCCGAAGCGCCACTCCCGATGCGCGTGCGGCCGGGCTGGACGCGCCGGCGAAGAAGGAGCTGGCGCAGCGGATCGTGTCCAGCGCCGAGAACTCCAGCCTGGACTGGCGTGCGCAGTACGACTACATCGAGGACATCGACGACGGCCGCGGGTACACCGCGGGCATCATCGGCTTCACCACCGGTACGCATGATCTGCTCGTCCTGGTCGAGCGCTATACGAAGTCGCATCCGGGCAATGGGCTGGCGCGGTATCTGCCCGCTCTGCGGGAGGTCGACGGGTCCGAGTCGCATGCGGGGCTGGGCGCCGCGTTCGTGGCTGCCTGGAAGGCGGAGTCGGGGAAGGCCGCGTTCCGACGGGCTCAGGATTCCGAGCGGGACCGGGTGTACTTCGATCCCGCGGTGCGACTCGCGCGGCGGGACGGGCTGGGTGTGCTCGGGCAGTTCATCTACTACGACGCCATGGTGATGCACGGGCCCGGCAATCCCGGGTTCTACGGCATCCGTGAGCGGGCCATGGCGGAGGCGGACACTCCTGCGGAGGGTGGCAAGGAGGCCGCGTATCTCGACATCTTCCTGGACATGCGGAAGAAGACCATGGAGGACGAGGGGCGGGACACCTCTCGTGTGGACACGGCTCAGCGGCGTTTTCTGTACGACGGCAATCTGGATCTGGACACTCCGCTGAAGTGGAAGGTCTACGGCCAGTCGTACGCAGTGAAGTAGCCGTTCCTTTCTCGCCCCCGCCGCCCCTACCCGTTCCCGTCACCACCTGGGGGCTCCGCCCCCGAACCCCCGCTGCGCAGTTCCCCGCGCCCCCAGATGCCCCTTTGGGGGCGCGGGGAACTGCGCGATTTTTGAGGCCCGCCCCCACGGGCCCGCAGACGCAAGCAAAACCCGTGCGGACGCACCACGGCGCCCACCAAGTCCGGTCGGGGACGAGGGCAGGCGCCGCGCTCAGTTCCGTACACCGTTGTACGGGACGTCTATGGGGGGGGTGGGGCGTCAGACCATCAGGGAGCGGTCCGTCGGGCGGACCGGAGCCGGCAGCTCGCTGACGCCGGTCAGGAAGCGGTCGACCCCGCGGGCGGCCGAGCGGCCCTCCGCGATGGCCCAGACGATGAGGGACTGGCCGCGCCCGGCGTCACCGGCGACGAACACGCCGGGCACGTTGGTCGCGTAGTCGCGGTCGCGGGCGATGTTGCCGCGCTCGTCGAGGTCGAGGGCGAACTGGGAGACCAGCCCGTTCTCCTGGTCGGTGCCGGTGAAACCCATGGCGAGGGTGACGAGCTGGGCGGGGATCTTGCGCTCCGTGCCCGGCTTCGGGGTGAGCTTGCCGTCGATGAACTCGACCTCACCGAGATGCAGCCACTGGACGTTGCCGTCCTCGTCGCCCTCGAAGTGGGTGGTGGAGACGGCGTAGACCCGCTCGCCGCCCTCCTCGTGCGCGGAGGTCACCTTGTAGAGCATGGGGAACGTCGGCCACGGCTGGTGCGGAGCGCGGTCCTCGCCCGGCTGGGGCATGATCTCCAGCTGGGTGACGGAGGCCGCGCCCTGGCGGTGGGCGGTGCCCACGCAGTCGGCGCCGGTGTCGCCGCCGCCGATGACGACGACGTGCTTGCCCTCGGCGGTGATGGGGGGCGCCACGAAGTCGCCCTCCTGCACCTTGTTGGCGAGCGGCAGGTACTCCATCGCGAAGTGGATGCCGTTCAGCTCGCGGCCGGGGACCGGCAGGTCGCGGGAGACGGTGGCGCCGGCGGCGATGACCACGGCGTCGTACCGCTTGCGCAGGTCGGTGGCCTTGAGGTCGCAGCCGATCTCGATGCCCGTACGGAAGCGGGTGCCCTCCGCGCGCATCTGCTCGATGCGGCGGTTGATGTGCCGCTTCTCCATCTTGAACTCGGGGATGCCGTAGCGCAGGAGGCCGCCGACGCGGTCCGCGCGCTCGTAGACGGCGACCGTGTGGCCGGCGCGGGTGAGCTGCTGTGCGGCGGCCAGGCCCGCGGGGCCGGAGCCGATGACGGCGACCGTCTTGCCGGAGAGGCGCTCGGGGGCCTGGGGAGCGACGTCGCCGCTGTCCCACGCCTTGTCGATGATCGAGACCTCGACGTTCTTGATGGTCACGGCGGGCTGGTTGATGCCCAGCACGCACGCCGACTCACAAGGGGCGGGGCACAGCCGGCCGGTGAACTCCGGGAAGTTGTTCGTGGCGTGCAGCCGCTCGGAGGCGGCGGACCAGTCCTCGCGGTACGCGAAGTCGTTCCACTCGGGGATGAGGTTCCCGAGCGGACAGCCGTTGTGGCAGAAGGGGATGCCGCAGTCCATGCAGCGCGAGGCCTGCGTGGGGATGATGGGCAGGAGGGAGCCCGGGACGTAGACCTCGTTCCAGTCCCTGACGCGCTCCTCGACGGGGCGGGTCCTGGCGACCTCTCGGCCGTGGTTCAGAAAGCCCTTGGGATCAGCCATTGGTCGCCGCCTCCATCATCTTCTCGGTGATCGCGGACTCGTCGAGTCCGGCTCGCTCGGCGGCGTCCTTGGCGGCGAGCACTGCCTTGTACGTGCTGGGGATGATCTTGCTGAAGCGGTCCACGGCGGTGTCCCACTCGGCCAGGAGCTTCTCGGCGACGGTGGAGGCCGTCTCCTCCTGGTGCCGGCGCACGACGTCGTGCAGCCACTGCTTGTCGGTGTCGTCCAGTTCCTCGACCGCGCCGAGGTTGCCGGCGTTGACGTTGTCGAGGTCGAGGTCGATGACGTACGCGATGCCGCCCGACATGCCGGCCGCGAAGTTGCGGCCCGTCTCGCCGATGACGACGGCGTGGCCGCCCGTCATGTACTCGCAGCCGTGGTCGCCCACGCCCTCGGCGACCACGGTCGCACCCGAGTTGCGGACGCAGAAGCGCTCGCCGGTGCGGCCGCGCAGGAAGAGCTCGCCGCCCGTCGCGCCGTACGCGATGGTGTTGCCGGCGATCGTGGAGAACTCGGCGAGGTGGTCGGCGCCCCGGTCGGGACGGACGATCACCCGGCCGCCGGAGAGGCCCTTGCCGACGTAGTCGTTGGCGTCGCCCTCCAGGCGCAGCGTCACACCGCGCGGCAGGAAGGCGCCGAAGGACTGGCCGGCGCTGCCGGTGAAGGTGATGTCGACGGTGTCGTCGGGCAGGCCCGCGCCGCCGAACTTCTTCGTCACCTCGTGGCCGAGCATGGTGCCGACCGTGCGGTTGATGTTGCGGATGGCGACCTGGGCGCGGACCGGCTGGGCGTCGGTGGCACCGGTCGCGTTGAGGGCGTCGGCGGCGAGCTTGATCAGCTCGTTGTCGAGCGCCTTCTCCAGGCCGTGGTCCTGCTGGATGGTCTGGTGGAGGGCCGCGCCCTCGGGCAGCTCGGGCACGTAGAAGAGCGGGGCCAGGTCCAGGCCCTGCGCCTTCCAGTGGTCGATCGCGCGGGCCACGTCGAGCGCCTCGGCGTGGCCGACGGCCTCCTCGATGGTGCGGAAGCCCAGCTCGGCGAGGATCTCGCGGACCTCTTCGGCGATGAACTTGAAGAAGTTGACGATGTACTCGGCCTTGCCGGTGAACCGGTCGCGCAGGACGGGGTTCTGGGTGGCGATGCCGACCGGGCAGGTGTCGAGGTGGCAGACGCGCATCATGACGCAGCCGGAGACGACGAGCGGCGCGGTCGCGAAACCGAACTCCTCGGCGCCGAGCAGCGCGGCGATGACGACGTCACGGCCGGTCTTCAGCTGCCCGTCGGTCTGTACGACGATGCGGTCGCGCAGCCCGTTCAGGAGCAACGTCTGCTGGGTCTCGGCGAGGCCGAGCTCCCAGGGACCGCCCGCGTGCTTGAGCGAGGTGAGCGGGGAGGCGCCCGTACCGCCGTCGTGTCCGGAGATCAGGACGACGTCCGCGTGCGCCTTGGAGACACCGGCGGCGACCGTGCCGACGCCGACCTCGGAGACCAGCTTCACGTGGATCCGCGCCTGCGGGTTCGCGTTCTTCAGGTCGTGGATCAGCTGGGCGAGGTCTTCGATGGAGTAGATGTCGTGGTGCGGGGGCGGGGAGATGAGGCCCACGCCGGGTGTCGAGTGACGCGTCTTTGCGACCCACGGGTAGACCTTGTGGCCGGGCAGCTGGCCGCCCTCACCGGGCTTGGCGCCCTGGGCCATCTTGATCTGGATGTCGTCCGCGTTGACCAGGTACTCGGAGGTGACGCCGAAGCGGCCGGAGGCGACCTGCTTGATGGAGGAGCGGCGCGCCGGGTCGTAGAGGCGGTCCGGGTCCTCGCCGCCCTCACCGGTGTTGGACTTGGCGCCCAGCTGGTTCATGGCGATGGCGAGCGTCTCGTGGGCTTCCTTGGAGATGGAGCCGTACGACATGGCGCCGGTGGAGAAGCGCTTGACGATCTCGCCGACCGGCTCGACCTCGTCGATGGAGATCGGCTCGCGGCCCGAGTTGAAGCCGAACAGGCCGCGCAGCGTCATGAGGCGCTCGGACTGCTCGTTCACGCGGTCCGTGTACTTCTTGAAGATGTCGTAGCGGTTGCTGCGCGCCGAGTGCTGGAGGCGGAAGACCGTCTCCGGGTCGAACAGGTGCGGCTCGCCCTCGCGGCGCCACTGGTACTCGCCGCCTATGTCGAGGGCGCGGTGCGCGGGCGCGATGCCGCTGGCCGGGTACGCCTTCGCGTGGCGGGCGGCGACCTCCTTGGCGACGACGTCGATGCCGACGCCGCCGATCTTGGTGGCGGTGCCGCTGAAGTACTTCTGGACGAAGGCCGTGTCCAGGCCGACGGCCTCGAAGACCTGGGCGCCGCGGTAGGAGGCGACGGTGGAGATGCCCATCTTGGACATGACCTTGAGAACGCCCTTGCCGAGCGCGTAGATCAGGTTGCGGATGGCCTGCTCGGGCTCGATGCCCGTCAGGAACGTCCCGGCCCTGACCAGGTCCTCGACGGACTCCATCGCCAGGTACGGGTTGACGGCCGCGGCGCCGAAGCCGATGAGGAGGGCCACGTGGTGGACCTCGCGGACGTCGCCCGCCTCGACCAGCAGGCCCACCTGGGTGCGCTGCTTGGTGCGGATGAGGTGGTGGTGGACGGCGGCGGTGAGCAGCAGCGAGGGGATCGGCGCGTGCTCGGCGTCGGAGTGCCGGTCCGAGAGGACGATCAGGCGTGCGCCGTTCTCGATGGCGGCGTCGGCCTCGGTGCAGATCTCCTCGATGCGGGCGGCGAGGGAGTCGCCGCCGCCGGAGACGCGGTACAGGCCGGAGAGCGTGGCGGCCTTCATGCCGGGCATGTCGCCGTCGGCGTTGATGTGGATGAGCTTGGCCAGCTCGTCGTTGTCGATCACCGGGAAGGGCAGGGTGACGCTTCGACAGGAGGCGGCGGTCGGCTCAAGGAGGTTGCCCGCGGGGCCGAGCGAGGAGCGCAGCGAGGTGACGAGCTCTTCGCGGATGGCGTCCAGCGGCGGGTTGGTGACCTGCGCGAACAGCTGGGTGAAGTAGTCGAAGAGCAGCCGGGGGCGCTCGGACAGGGCCGCGATGGGCGAGTCCGTGCCCATGGAGCCGAGGGGCTCGCCGGCGGTCTTGGCCATCGGGGCGAGGATGACGCGCAGCTCTTCCTCGGTGTAGCCGAAGGTCTGCTGGCGGCGGGTGACCGAGGCGTGCGTGTGCACGATGTGCTCGCGCTCGGGGAGGTCGGAGAGCTCGATCTCGCCGGCTTCCAGCCACTCCGCGTACGGGTTCTCGGCGGCGAGGCCGGCCTTGATCTCGTCGTCCTCGATGATCCGGTGCTCGGCGGTGTCCACGAGGAACATCCGGCCGGGCTGCAGGCGGCCCTTGCGGACGACCTTCGCGGGGTCGATGTCGAGGACGCCGACCTCGGAGCCGAGGACGACGAGGCCGTCGTCGGTGACCCAGTAGCGTCCGGGGCGCAGGCCGTTGCGGTCGAGGACCGCGCCGACCTGGGTGCCGTCGGTGAAGGTGACGCAGGCCGGGCCGTCCCAGGGCTCCATCTGCGTGGAGTGGAACTGGTAGAAGGCGCGGCGGGCCGGGTCCATGGAGGCGTGGTTCTCCCAGGCCTCCGGGATCATCATCAGCACGGAGTGCGGGAGGGACCGGCCGCCGAGGTGCAGCAGCTCCAGGACCTCGTCGAAGGAGGCGGAGTCGGACGCGTCGGGCGTGCAGATCGGGAAGATCCGGTCGAGGCTGTCCTGCTCGCCGAACAGGTCGGAGACGAGCTGGGACTCCCGGGCCGCCATCCAGTTGCGGTTGCCCTTGACCGTGTTGATCTCGCCGTTGTGCGCGACGAAGCGGTACGGGTGGGCGAGCGGCCAGCTCGGGAAGGTGTTGGTGGAGAACCGGGAGTGCACGAGCGCGATCGCGGAGGCGAAGCGGCGGTCGGACAGGTCCGGGAAGAAGGGCTCCAGCTGGCCGGTGGTCAGCATGCCCTTGTAGACGATGGTGCGGGCGGAGAGCGACGGGAAGTACACGCCGGCCTCGCGCTCGGCACGCTTGCGCAGCGCGAACGCCTTGCGGTCGAGGTCGATGCCCCGGCTGGACAGGTCCCCCACGAACACCTGGCGGAAGTGCGGCATCGTCGAGCGGGCGGTGGCGCCGAGCAGTCCGGGGGCGACCGGGACCTCGCGCCAGCCGAGGACCGTGAGGTTCTCCTCGGCGGCGATCGTCTCGATCCGTGAGACGGCGTCGGCGACGCCGTCCTCGGGCAGGAAGGCGATGCCGACCGCGTACGAGCCCGCCTCGGGCAGCTCGAATTCGGCCACCTCGCGGAAGAAGGCGTCGGGGACCTGGGACAGGATGCCCGCGCCGTCCCCGGAGTCGGGTTCCGAGCCGGTCGCGCCGCGGTGCTCCAGGTTGCGGAGCACGGTCAGCGCCTGTTCGACCAGCGCGTGGCTCGCCTCACCGGTGAGGGTCGCCACGAAGCCGACGCCGCAGGCGTCGTGCTCGTTGCGCGGGTCGTACATTCCCTGCGCGGCAGGGCGAGCATCCATGAAGGACCAGTTCCGGCCATTCTCGGAGTGCTGGGACGGCTGGCGCGGCGTACGCATCGGCTCTCCCGTCGTCGTCGTGTCTGGGGGGCACCTCCCAGGCCTTGAGGCTCTGGGGGCAAGTGCCGAGGGACGACGTTGGCCCTTAGCGAGAGTGCAAAATTTCGTGCAGGTTACATGATGGAGCGGTTCTCGTGAACCGGATACCGCGTTCCATCATGCGGACACCGCGGGTCGCGGCGAGGCGCCGCTCGTGGCGGCTGAAAAAGGGGGCCTTTTCGGTCAGATCGATGACCGTCGGCCCGGTCGCGGCAGGCAACGTCACCTGCTGCTCATGATGTGCGTGTGGTGCGGCGCGGGCGTCATTGCCCGCGGCGCTTACGGCTCATGCCCAATGGTTAAGCGTTCGAAACCGCCGAGTAACGGCTACTTATGCAGTCCCTTGCATAGGTGCGCGATCAGGCGGTGCCGGTCATCCTACGGCCGTTCCGAAGAAACTGCCCAGGGCGTACGTCACACCGGCCGCGGCCCCGCCCAGCGCGAGCTGCCGCAGCCCGCTGAACCACCATGACCTGGCGGTCACCTTGGCGACGATCGCACCGCAGGCGAAGAGCCCGAGGGCGGCGAGGAGCAGGGCGGGCCAGAGGGTGGCGGCCCCCAGCAGGTACGGGAGGACGGGGAGCAGGGCGCCCAGGGCGAACGCGCCGAAGCTCGACACCGCGGCGACGAGGGGCGAGGGCAGGTCGCCGGGATCGATGCCCAGCTCCTCCCGCGCGTGAATCTCCAGCGCCTGCTCGGGATCCCGGGACAGTTGCCGGGCGACTTCACCGGCGAGCGCGGACTCGACCCCACGGGCCTCGTAGAGCAGGGCGAGCTCGCGCTCCTCGTCCTGCGGGTGCTTCCTCAACTCCCGCCGCTCCACGTCGAGTTCGGCCTCGACGAGTTCGCGCTGCGAGGCGACGGAGGTGTACTCGCCGGCCGCCATGGAGAAGGCGCCCGCGGCCAGACCCGCGAGCCCGGTGATGACGACGGTCCGGTGGGAGACCGCTCCACCGGCCACACCGGTCATCAGCGCCAGGTTGGAGACGAGGCCGTCCATCGCACCGAAGACGGCCGGGCGCAGCCATCCGCCGTTCACGTCCCGGTGGGTGTGGTTGTCGCGGTGCGCCTCGTGCAGCGCGGCCTCGGTCTCGATGATGGCCATGCGGGGGTCCCCCAAGTGCTCGTTCACTGCCTGTTTGGACTTCTTCTACTTTTGGACAACTGCCAAAGTACGCCTGAAATTCCGCCCCCGCCAGCAAGGAAGGCCGTACTTACCTGCACCTTCACCCCCCTTCGCTCATCCGTGCCCACCTGCGCACAAATGTCGACCGGGTGACTCTGGGGCGCGTGAGGCTCCGGTGAACCCCTCCCGGGGGACACATCCGCAAAGGGGCTCCCGATTGGCCTGCGACCGGCTTCCGATCACCTGGGACCCCGCGACGGAGAGGGGCCGCCATGGCATCGATCGCCTGCGTTCCGCCGGTACCGGCGCCCGGGGGCGGGGGCGGCACCGCTCTTCGTGACCGGGCGCGCGGCGCACTGCTCGGGCTCGCCGTCGGGGACGCGCTGGGGGCGCCGGCCGAGAACATGAAACCGTCCGAGATCCGCGCGCGCTGGGGCCGCATCACGGGATACGTGGCCGAGAAGCCGGCCGGCACGGACGACACGGAGTACGCGATCTTCTCGGGCCTGCTGCTGGCACGGCACGGCTCGGCGCTCACGGTCGCCCACGTGGAGGCCGCCTGGCACCAGTGGATCGCGGACCGGGACGAGGGGCCGTTCCGGGGAGCGGGCTTCAGCGAACGGGGCACGCTGGAGAACCTGCGCCGGGGGCTCGCCGCCCCCATCTCCGCCCAGCACCGGCACGCCTGGAGCGACGGCCTCGCCATGCGGGCGGCGCCCTTCGGGGTCTTCGCGGCGGGCCGCCCCGCGGAGGCGGCCCGGCTGGTGGCGATCGACGGTTCGGTGAGCCACGACGGCGAGGGCATCTACGGCGGCCAGGCCGTCGCGGCGGGCGTCGCCGCGGCGATGGCGGGCGCGCCCACGATCGTCGTCGTCGCCTCCGCGCTGGCCGTCGTCCCCGACGACTCCTGGACGGCGCGCTCCCTGCGCAGGGCGGTGGCCTGCGCGCACCGCGGCGAACGCGCGGTGCGCTCGGCGGTCGTCATCGGCGGCTACCCCTGGACGGACCTGGCCCCCGAGGCCGTCGCCCTGGCCTTCGGCGCGTACGCGGCGGCCGACGGCGACTTCGAGGAGGCCGTCCTGACGGCGGTCAACATGGGCCGCGACGCCGACACGACGGCGGCGGTGGCGGGCGCCCTGGCCGGTGCCACACGCGGCGCCGCCGCGATCCCACCCGCCTGGGCGGCGGCGATCGGCCCCGCGAAGGGCAGCTGCCTCCCCTCCATGCGGGGCCACCACGTCCTGGACGTAGCAGACCTACTGACCCCGGCAGAGGACACCCAATGACCACCACACGCTTCTCAGAGACGCACCTTGCAGGGGCACACCTTTCAGGGACGCACCCTTCAGGGGCGCGGGAATCCGCGCAACAGGCCCCGCCAGAGACGCGCCTTTCAGGGGCGCGGGGAACTGCGCGACCAGCCCCAACGGCCCCGCACCCACCAACACACCCCGCACCCCCCACCCCCTCAGGGGCGCGGGGAACTGCGCGACCAGCCACGACGCACCCGCACACCCCCACCCACCCCAACCCACCCCGCCGAATCGAAGGCCTCCTGCTCGGCCTAGCGGCAGGCGACGCCGCAGGCTGGCCGGCAGCCCGGCACAGAGCCACCCGCATGCCCGAATGGACCAGACGCCTCACCCGCGAACTGGACACCTTCGCCGAACAGAACGCGACCACCACCCTCCCCGTCCCCATCGCCCTCAACCAACCCCCGGAACCCCTGAGACTCGGCCCCTCGGACGACGCCGAGTGGGCGGCCTTCGCGGCGGAGGCGGTCCTACGGGCCGCGGACGCCGCCGCCCTGGGCGACCTCAGCCGGGACCGCCGTATGCGCGCGGCGATCGACCTCTCCTGGAACGCGATCGCCAGCGAGGTCGCCGCCGCCGCGGACCGCGCCCCCGAGGTCGAGTCGGCGGTACTCCCCCTGCGCGCCCGCATCTCCGTACGCGCGGGCCTCGGCAACCTCGCCAACGGCCTGCGCCCACCCGCCTCGGGCCACGACAACCCCCACTACTTCGACGACGCGGCCTGCGTACGGGCCTGCGTCCTGGCGGTCGCCCACGCCGGAGACCCCCGGTCCGCCGCGGAACTGGCCGAGTTCGACGCCCGCTACACCCAGGACGGCGACGGCGTGCACGGCGCCCGCGCGATGGCCGCGGCCGTCGCACTCGCACTGGGCGGCGCCGACGTGGACGCCTGCGCGGAAGCGGCCCTCGCCGAACTCCCGGACACCACGGAGATCGGCCGCAACGCCCGCCACGCCCTAGCACTGGCCGACACCTGCGAAGCGGACGGGCACGGCGCCTTCGGGCTCGTCCCCCTCCTGGAACACCAGATCGTCGACCACGTCTACAGCTACGGCATCGCCGCCGCCGAGACCGTCCCGGTCGCCCTCGCACTCGCCGTCGCCGCCCGCGGCCGGATCGCGGAGGCGGTGCCCGCGGCGGCGTGTCTGTCCCGGGTCGCGGACTCGGCCCCGGCCCTCGCCGGCGCGCTGACCGGCGCACTCGGCGGCGGTACGGCCGTCCCCGCCGCCTGGCGCGACGCCTGCCGCACCCTGTCCGGCTGCACGCTGCCGCGCCTGACCGGCACGGACCTCATCGGACTCGCCGATCTGCTGGAAGCGACGGAACTGGCCCTCCCGGAGGGATGATTCGGGCCATGACCCCCAAAACCGCAGAAACAAGAACAGGAACAAGACCGGCGGCGCTCGACGAACGGATCACCGGAGCCCTCGTCGGAGCCGCCGTCGGCGACGCGCTCGGCGGCCCCGTGGAGGGCTACTCCCCCGAGCAGATCGCCGAACGGCACGGCGGACGCGTCCACGGCATCGTCGGTCCCTGGCACGGCGACGACTGGCGCACGGCACGCCCCGTCGCCCCGTACCACAAGGGCGACGGACACGTCACCGACGACACTTTGATGACCCACGCGCTGGTACGGGTCTACGCGACGGTCCGCGACCACCTGGACGCGTACGCCGTCGCCGGACACCTGGTGCCCGACCTGATGACGACGCCCCGCTGGATCCCGGAACTCGAAGCGGACGCCCTGCCCCTGCAGCGGATCTTCCTCGCCGAGAAGTGGCTGGTGGCCCGGATCCACTACGGCCACGTGGACCCGCGCGAGGCCGGCACCGGCAACATCGTCAACTGCGGTGCCGCGATGTACATGGCCCCGGTCGGCCTGGTCAACGCGGCGAACCCGGCGGGCGCGTACGCCGAGGCCCTCGACGTCGCGGGCGCCCACCAGTCGTCGTACGGGCGCGAGGCGGCCGGTGTCTTCGCGGCGGCCGTGGCGGCGGCCTGCACCCCCGGCGCGACCCCGGACTCGGTGGTCGAGGCCTGTCTCGCCGTCGCGAAGGACGGCACACGGGCCGCGATCGAGACGGTCTGCGACACGGCCACGCGGTACTCGGACTTCGAGTCGGCGCTGCGTCCCCTGCGTGCGGCGGTCGCCCCGTACGACACGGTCGGCCCGGACTACCGCAGCCCGTCCCTGGGTGCCCGCCGCCCCTCCCGCATCCACTCGATCGAGGAACTGCCGGTGGCGCTGGCCATGTTGCTGGTCTCCGGCGGCGACTACCGGCACGCGGTGCTGGGTTCGGTGAACTACGGCCGGGACTGCGACTCCATCGCGACGATGTCCGGCGCTCTCGCGGGCGCCCTGGGCGCGGAGATCCCGTCCGACTGGGCCAAGACGGTGGCGGAGGCCAGCCGCCTGGACCTGAAGGCCCCCGCGCGCACCCTCACCGAGGTGACGCGGGAGATCTTCGCGCGAGACGTCACCCGCCGCCGCGCCCACGAGACGGCGTACGCGGAGCTGTCATGACGCCTCCGCTGCGCCTGACCTGGGTCCAGCCGGAGGACCTCCTGGGCCACGAACTCCGCCAGGCGGGCCAGGACGGCCGCGAACCATCGGCCGTCGCCGCCCGCTGGCGGACAGCGGCCGGCCCGGACGCCCCGCTCCGCGCGGGCGCATCGCCCACTCCGGCCTCCCCCTACCTACGAGCCCTGGCCCAGGACCTCCTGGACGAACTGGCAGACCTGCCCAGCGCCTTGACGGACAACGAGCCGACAGCCCTCACCAGGATCCGGGCCCGCTGCCCGAACTGGCCCGCCAACGGAGCGGGGGGTGCGGGGGCGCAGCCCCCGCCTTCGGGAAGGGGCGGGGTCAGGGAAGAGATCCCCCTGACCCCAGCCACTCTCCACCTCCGTCTGGAAGGCGCCTGGCTGGGCAGAGCCGTCGGCTGCCTCCTGGGCAAACCGGTGGAGAAACTCCCCCTGACCGGCATCCGCCAACTGGCCAGGGCGACCGGCAACTGGCCCCTCACCACCTGGTTCACGGAACGCGGCCTGACACCCGAGCTCAGAGCGGAACACCCCTGGAACCGCCGCTCCGCCCCCACCTCCCTCGCCGAGAACATCGACGGCATGCCGGAGGACGACGACCTCAACTACCCCCTCCTGAACCTCCTCCTGCTCCAACGCCACGGCAGACACTTCACCACCACGGACGTGGCCCGCCTCTGGCTGGACGAGCTCCCGGCAGGCCGTACGTTCACGGCGGAACGTGTCGCCTACCGCAACCTCCTCGACGGCATCGAACCCCCGCACACGGCCCGTCACCGCAACCCGTTCCGCGAATGGATCGGCGCCCTGATCCGCGCGGACGTCCACGGCTGGACCAACCCGGGCGACCCCGCGACCGCCGCGGAACAGGCATACCGGGACGCCACCCTCACCCACACGGCCAACGGCGTCTACGCGGCGATGTTCACGGCGGCCGTCATCGCGGAGGCGGCCACCGGCAGGAGCGACATCCACGCCTGCCTCCGTACGGGCCTCACGGTCGTCCCCCCGGACTCCCGCCTGGCCCGAGCGATCCGTCACGCCGTCCAACTGGCGACCGGGCACCAGGACTTCGACCGGATCGTGGACGAACTGCACGCCACCCACTCCTCGTACCACTGGGTCCACGCCGTCCCCAACACGGCCCTGCTCGCCGCCGCCCTCACCCACGCGGACGGCGACTTCACAGCCTCCATCTGCCGGGCGGTGTCGGGCGGTTGGGACACCGACTCGAACGGCGCGACGGCCGGTTCGATCACGGGCCTGCTCGCGGGCGCCCCCGAGGCGATCCCGTCCCGCTGGACGACTCCCCTGAAGAACCGCCTGGCCACGACCGTCGGCGACTTCGACGGAACGGGCTTCGACACCCTCGCCCGGCTGACCGCCCGGCTGACCACGCGCCCGGACGCGCAGCCGGACCCCCGCCCCCTTCCCACGGAGGCCCCGCACCCATGACCCCCAGCACCATGACCAGCGCCACCACCCCGACCACCCCGACGGCACCTCTCGACGGCCTCCGCGTCCTCGACCTGGCGACCCTCTTCGCCGGCCCCCTCGCCGCCACGATGCTCGGTGACTTCGGCGCGGAGGTCGTCAAGGTCGAGCACCCCCGCAGACCGGATCCGTCCCGCGGCCACGGCCCGTCGAAGGACGGCATCGGCCTCTGGTGGAAACTCCTCGGCCGCAACAAACGCACGATGACCCTGGACCTCTCCACGTACGGCGGACGCGACACCCTGCTGCGCCTCGCCGCCTCCGCCGACGTGATCATCGAGAACTTCCGGCCGGGCACGCTGGAGAAGTGGGACCTCGGCTGGGAGGAACTGTCGGCCGCCAACCCCCGCCTGGTGCTCGCCCGGGTCACCGGCTTCGGCCAGTTCGGGCCCTACTCGCGCCGCCCCGGCTTCGGCACCCTCGCCGAGGCGATGAGCGGTTTCGCCGCGATCACCGGTGAACCGGACGCCCCGCCGGTCCTGCCGCCCTTCGGCCTCGCCGACTCGATCGCGGGCCTGGCCACCGCGTACGCGGTGATGACGGCCCTGTCGGCACGCGACCGCACGGGACGCGGACAGGTCGTGGACATGGCGATCATCGAGCCGATCCTCACGGTCCTCGGCCCGCAGCCGCTCTGGTACGACCAGTTGGGCCATGTCCAGGCCCGTACCGGCAACCGCTCGCAGAACAACGCGCCGCGCAACACCTACCGCACCGCCGACGGCACCTGGGTCGCCGTCTCGACCTCCGCCCAGTCGGTCGCCGAACGCGTGATGCGCCTGGTCGGCCGCCCCGAGCTGGTCACCGAACCGTGGTTCGCCTCGGGCGCGGACCGGGCCCGCCACACCGACGTCCTCGACGAGGCGGTCGGTTCGTGGATCGCCCGGCACACCCGCGCCGACGTCATCGACGCCTTCGAGAAGGCGGAGGCCGCGGTGGCCCCCGTCCAGGACGTACGCGATGTCATGGAGGACCCGCAGTACGCCGCCCTCGACTCGATCACCACCGTCGACGATCCCGAACTGGGCCCGCTGCGCATGCAGAACGTCCTCTTCCGCCTCACCGACACCCCCGGCGGAATCCGCTGGGCAGGCCGCCCGCACGGCGCCGACACGGACGCGGTCCTCACCGAACTCGGCCTGACGGAAGACGAGATCACCAAACTCCGTGCGGAGGGCGCCCTGTGACCACACAGGTCCGGACGCGGGTCCCGCTCACCTGGCTCTACGTCCCCGGCGACCGCCCCGGGACGGTGGCGAAGGCGCTGACCGCCGGCGCCGACGTGGTCCTCGTCGACCTGGAGGACGCGGTCGCCCCCGACCGCAAGGAGTACGCCCGCGCCGCCACCGCCGACCTGCTCGCCGAGCCGCCCCCGGTCCCGGTCCACGTCCGCGTCAACGCCCTGGACGGCCCGGAGTTCACCGCCGACCTCCACGCCCTCCGCACCCCGGCCGCGCTCGGCACCCTCACGGGCCTGCGCCTGCCGAAGGTCTCCTCCCCCGCCGAGATCCTGCGGACGACGGAACTCGTCCCGCGCCTCCCCCTGTACGCCCTCCTGGAATCGGCCCTGGCCGTCGAGCACGCCTTCGCCATCGCCACGGCCCATCCCGCCCTGCACGGCATCGCGCTCGGCGAGACCGACCTACGGGCCGACCTGGGCGTACGCGCCGACGCGGGCCTCGACTGGCCGCGCTCCCGAGTGGTCGTGGCCGCCCGCGCGGCGGGCCTCGCCCCACCGCCGCAGTCCGTCCACCCTGACGTGCGCGACCTCGCGGGGCTCGCCGCGTCCTGCGCACACGGCCGTGACCTGGGCTTCTTCGGCCGCGCGGCCATCCACCCCCGTCAGCTCCCGGTGATCGAGGCCGCCTACCTCCCGACCCAGGAGGAGATCGAAACGGCCGAGACGATCCTCGGTGCGGCGGCCACCCACTCCGGCGCCCAGGCCCTCCCCGACGGCCGCTTCATCGACACGGCGGTGGTGGCGGGGGCGCACCGCACCCTGGCGCTGGCCCGCCGTACGTAGGAACCGCGGCGGGTACGTGGAAGGGGGCGCCCCCGGAACTCGGGGCGCCCCCTTCCACGTAGCCGCGGAGGTCAGGACTTCTTGGCCGACCCGGCCTCGTCCTTCTCCTCCACCTTGTCCTCTGCCTTGTCCTCTGCCTCGGCTTCTTCCGTGGCTTCCGCCTTGGTCTCCGCCTTGGCTTCTGCCTCGGATTCTGCCTTGGTCTTTTCCTTCTTCTCGGCGGAGTCGGCGTCGGCGGCCTCTGCCTCGGTGTCGTCCTCGGACTTCTTGTCCAGGTCCACCGCGGCGCCGTCCTCGTCCGTGTCGTCGTCCGGGGCGGCCGGTTCGACGACCTCCTCGCGGCCCGGCCTGCGTCGCGCCGACAGCACGATGTAGACCACGGCGAGGACGAAGACGACGATCGAGGTCCAGCCGTTCAGCCGGAGCCCCAGGAAGTGGTGCGCCTCGTCGACACGCATGTACTCGATCCAGAAGCGGCCCACGCAGTACGCGGCGACGTACAGCGCGAAGGCGCGCCCGTGGCCCAGCTTGAAGCGGCGGTCGGCCCAGATGACGAGCACCGCGACACCGATGCACCACAACGACTCGTACAGGAACGTCGGGTGGTAGTAGCCGGGCTCCCGGCCGTCCGTCACGGACGTGATGTGCAGCGCCCAGGGCAGGTCGGTCTCGCGCCCGTACAGCTCCTGGTTGAACCAGTTGCCCCAGCGGCCGATGGCCTGCGCGAGGGCGATGCCGGGGGCGAGGGCGTCGGCCCAGGCGGGCAGCGGGATCCCTCGGCGGCGGCACCCGATCCAGGCACCGACCGCGCCGAGCGCGATGGCCCCCCAGATACCGAGGCCGCCCTCCCAGATCTTGAAGGCGTCGACCCAGTCCTGACCCTCGCTGAAGTACAGCTGGTAGTCGGTGATGACGTGGTACAAACGCCCGCCGACGAGGCCGAACGGCACGGCCCACACGGCGATGTCCGCCACGGTGCCTGGTCGGCCCCCGCGCGCGACCCAGCGCCTGTTGCCGAGCCAGACGGCTACGAAGACGCCGATGATGATGCAGAACGCGTAGCCACGCAGCGGAATGGGGCCGAGGTGCAGCACACCGCGCGAGGGGCTGGGGATATAGGCAAGTTCCATGGCGGGGTCGACGCTACCCTGCCGGGCGGCACGTACGGCAACCCGCCCGGGCTACGGGTCCATAACGAGACCGCGCGCAACCCCCCGGAGCCCGGCCGGGGACACCCGGCCGGTCCGCCCGCCGGACTCACGCCTTGTCGGCCTGCTGCACCATCTGCTGCAGCTTGGCCGGGGTCATGGTCTGGTCCTGGTAGATGTTCTTCCCGTTCAGCAGGACCGTCGGTGTGCCGCTGAAGCCGCCGCCCTGGAAGGCCTGATGGGACTTGGCCACCCAGCTGTCGTGCGTGCCGTCCTCGACGCACTTCTCGAACGTGCCGGTGGTGAGCCCGTCGACCTTGCCGGCCAGCTCGATCAGCTTGCTGTTCTTCGCGTACGCGTCGTCCGTCTCGGCGGGCTGGTTCTCGAACAGCACGTCGTGGTACGCGGGGAACTTCCCGGCGTCCTGGGCGCACGCGGCGGCGTTGGCGGCACGCAGCGAGCCGCTGCCGCGCATGTTCCCGTCGATCAGGGTCGCCAGGTGGTACTCGACCTTCAGCTGTCCGGATTCCGTCAGCTCGTGGATCGTCGAGCGGTAGCCGTCCTCGAAGCTCTTGCAGGCCGGGCAGCGGAAGTCCTCCCACACGGTGAGGGTCGACCTCGCGCTCTCCTTGCCGACGGGGATGGCGAGGCTGTCGTCGCCGTTCGCCCCCGAGGGGGCCGTCAGCGGGCCCGCCTCGGTGTCCGCCTTGTCGTCGCCCGAGTTCGCGGCCAGAACGCCGATCACCCCGGCCAGGGCCAGTACGCAGACGATCGCTCCGCCCACGACCAGCACCCGGCGGCGCTTGTCGGCCGTCTTCTGCTTGTCTCGCTCTTCCGCCAGCCGCTCGCGGGCGGTGCGCTTTCCCTCACGGTTCTTCTCGCTCACATCCCGCAGAACGAACCGGGGAGGCGCACCGCGCCTCCCCGGCCCCAGGTCCACCCGTTCGAGTGAGCGAACCGTTCATCACACCGTGTCGCTACACCGCGCCGCGCACGCCCTTGGCCAGGTCGGCGGCGAGAGCGCGTACGGCGTCCAGGCCCGCGGCCTCGTCGGGGGCGTCCAGCATCAGCTTCACGAAGGCCGAACCGACGATGACGCCGTCGGCGAAGCCGGCGACCTCGGCCGCCTGTACGGCGTTCGAGACGCCGAGGCCGACACAGACCGGCAGGTCGGTGGTGGCCTTGGTGCGCCGGACGAGGTCCTGCGCCTGGGCGCCCACGGACGCGCGGGTGCCGGTGACCCCCATCAGCGAGGCCGCGTACACGAAGCCGGAACCGGCCGCGGTGATGTCGGCGAGGCGGGCGTCCTTGCTGCTCGGGGCGACGACGAAGACGGTCGCGAGGCCGTGCTTCTCCGCGTGCTCCCTCCACAGCGCCGACTCCTGGACGGGGAGGTCGGGCAGGATGCACCCGGCGCCGCCCGCCTCGGCCAGCTCGGCGGTGAAGCGCTCGACGCCGTAGCGGTCGATGGGGTTCCAGTACGTCATCACGAGCACCGGCTTCCCGGTCGCCTCGTACGCCTCGCGGACCGTGCGCATCACGTCCGCGATCTTGACGCCGCCACGCAGGGCGATGTCGTCGGCGGTCTGGATGACGGGTCCGTCCAGGACGGGGTCGCTGTGCGGCAGCCCGACCTCGACGACGTCCGCGCCGCCGTCGAAGACGGCCCTGATCGCCGCGATGCCGCCGTCCACGGTCGGGAATCCCGCCGGCAGGTACGCGATCAGCGCGGACCGGCCCGCCGCCTTCGCCCCGGCGAGGGTGTCACTCAACAGCTGTACGTTGCCGCTCACTTGGCGTCCCCCTCGATCTCGGCGGTGTCACTGTCGGCGTCCGCCTCCACGACGGCGTCCGCGCCCTCGTCGTACAGGCCGAAGTACCGCGCGGCCGTGTCCATGTCCTTGTCGCCGCGGCCCGAGAGGTTGACGACGATCAGCCCGTCCGGGCCGAGTTCCCTGCCGACCTCCAGGGCTCCGGCGAGCGCGTGGGCGCTCTCGATCGCCGGGATGATGCCCTCGGTGCGGGAGAGCAGGCGCAGTGCCTGCATGGCCGCGTCGTCGGTGACGGCCCGGTACTCGCCCCGGCCGCTGTCCTTGAGGTAGGCGTGCTCGGGACCGATGCCCGGGTAGTCCAGTCCGGCCGAGATCGAGTAGGGCTCGGTGATCTGGCCCTCCTCGTCCTGGAGGACGTAACTGCGGGAGCCGTGCAGGATGCCCGGTTCGCCGGCCGTCAGGGTGGCCGCGTGCTCGCCGGTCTCGATGCCGTGTCCGGCGGGCTCGCAGCCGATGAGGCGTACGTCCGCGTCCGGGATGAAGGCGTGGAAGAGGCCGATGGCGTTCGAACCGCCGCCGACGCAGGCCACGGCCGCGTCGGGGAGGCGGCCCGCGCGCTCCAGGATCTGCCGCCTGGCCTCGACGCCGATGACGCGGTGGAAGTCGCGGACCATCGCCGGGAAGGGGTGCGGTCCGGCGACCGTGCCGAACAGGTAGTGGGTGCGGTCGACGTTGGCGACCCAGTCGCGGAAGGCCTCGTTGATGGCGTCCTTCAGCGTGCGGCTGCCGGACTTCACGGCGATGACCTCGGCGCCGAGCATGCGCATCCGGGCCACGTTCAGGGCCTGGCGCCGCGTGTCGATCTCGCCCATGTAGATGGTGCATTCGAGGCCGAACAGCGCGCACGCGGTGGCCGTGGCGACGCCGTGCTGTCCGGCGCCGGTCTCGGCGATGACGCGGGTCTTGCCCATGCGCTTGGTGAGGAGGGCCTGGCCGAGCACGTTGTTGATCTTGTGGGAGCCGGTGTGGTTGAGGTCTTCCCGCTTCAGGAAGATCCGGGCGCCCCCGGCGTGCTCGGCGAACCGCTCGACCTCGGTGAGGGAGCTGGGCCGACCGGTGTAGTGGACGAGCAGGTCGTCCAGTTCCCGGGCGAACTCCGGGTCGGACTTGGCCTTGTCGTACTCGACGGCGACCTCGTCCACGGCGGCGACCAGCGCCTCCGGGATGAACTTGCCGCCGAACGCGCCGAAGTAGCCCTCAGCACTGGGAATTTGGCCGTCGGGGTCGGGAATGAAGAACTCGCTGGACATGCGGTTACCTCGCAGGGGCGTCGGCCCCGGGATTGGTAGGAATGGAGTTACGTGGATCGCATGTCACCGTCGATGAGGCAGCGCCCCGAAGGGGCGCGGGGAACTGCGCGACCAGCCCCCACCGGCCCGCGGGTAATCGCCGGACCTCCAGCGGAACGCTAGAACGCGGCTCAGCCCACCGCAGGTGACACGCGCCGACGCCATCGCATGCCGTTCACCTGACCCGGCTCGTCGCCGATGACGTACCGCACCCGGCGACCGTGCACGCGCCGCGCGGGCGCCCGGCAGCCGCGCGGACGGCAGCCGCGGGCGAGCCGGGCGTAGGGGCCGGCGGCCGGTGAGATCCCCGCGGCGACGGACCGGACGCACGCCGGACGACCGTCGGGGCGGAAGCCCGGACGGGTGGTCGCGGCGGGGATGCGGCCGGCGTTCATCGGGAGAGGTCAGCCCCGTCCGTGCCGCAGCGCGGGGTGCGCGCCCGCGGCGACCAGGTCCGAGACGGCGGTCTTCGGGTCCCGGCCGGTCACCAGGGACTCACCGACGAGTACGGCGTCGGCGCCCGCGTTGGCGTAGGCGATGAGGTCGTGCGGGCCGCGGACACCGGACTCGGCGATCTTCACGATGTGCGCGGGGATCTCGGGCGCGATGCGCTCGAAGGTGCCGCGGTCGACCTTGAGGTCCTTGAGGTTGCGCGCGTTGACGCCGATGACCTTCGCCCCGGCGTCCACCGCCCGGTCGATCTCGTCCTCGTCGTGCACCTCGACGAGCGGGGTGAGCCCGATGGACTCGGCGCGCTCGACGAGGGACTCCAGGGCGGGCTGGTCGAGGGCGGCCACGATGAGCAGCGCGAGGTCGGCCCCGTACGCCCGGGCCTCCCACAGCTGGTACGACGTGACGATGAAGTCCTTGCGCAGCACCGGGATGTCGACCCGGGCCCGGACGGCCTCCAGGTCGGCGAGGGAGCCGCCGAAGCGGCGCTGCTCGGTGAGCACGGAGATGACGGCCGCGCCGCCCGCCTCGTAGTCCGCGGCGAGGGCTGCGGGGTCGGCGATCGCGGCGAGGGCGCCCTTGGACGGGCTGGAGCGCTTGACCTCGCAGATGACTTTGACGCCGTCGCCGCGCAGGGCCGCGACACCGTCCTTGGCAGGCTGAGCCTTCGCGGCGCGCTCCTTGAGCTCGTCGAGGCTGACGCGCGCCTGCCGTTCCGCGAGGTCGGCACGGACTCCGTCGATGATCTCGTCGAGCACACTCACGCGAGCGGCCCCCTTCCCTGACGGTGAACGGTTGAAGCGGTTAAGCGGTCGAAGCGGTCCTGCTGTCGACCGGGTTTCGTCGCATCGGGCGAAACCGGTGGTCACTGCGATGGTATCCGCAGGAGGGCTCGGGCCTCACATCCGGTTGACGCCGGTCCCACTACCTGGACGTTCGCTGTTGATCAAGGGTGCAGCCAGCCACCGAACGGCAGGTTCCGGACAACGGTGAAGACCAGCGTCAACGCGCCCAGGCTCCACAGCAGGGACGGCCCGGGATCGACGCGCATCGGGCGGCCCCGGGCCGTGCGGACCACCCAGACGGCCCACAGCACGGCGAAGACCAGATAGCCGAGCACGGCGAGCGCGTTGGCCCCGAAGGCCGCCCCCAGGTCCCCGTGCACGACGGCGTGGGCGCTGCGCAGCCCTCCGCAGCCGGGGCAGTACAGGCCCGTGTGGCGGAGCAGTGGGCAGGCGGGGTAGTGGCCGGGTTCGTTCGGGTCGACGGCTCCCACGTACGCGAAGGCCGCGGCGACGGCCAGCAGGATCCCGCCGGGCACGGCGAGCCGCCGTACCGCGGCCACGGCGGCGGCCACGGATCCGGGAGCGGGCGTCACCCTCTGGGATTCGGCGTTCACGCGTCGCATTCTGCCGCGCCGGGGTGTCGGCCGCACATGGCGGGAGGCGGTCCCGGCCCTTTACGAGCCGGACCCGCCTCCTGGGCAGCTCGCCGTGGTCAGCTCTCGGCCGACGCCACCTGGTGGGTGGGGTGCGAGTTCTTCGGCTGGCCGAGGCCCGCCGCGCGCATCGCCACGCCGACCACGCCGCCGAGGACGACGATCACCATGCCGGCCCAGAAGCCCAGCGGGCTGGCCAGCACCATGAAGGCACCGGAGACGCAGAAACCGATGAAGGCGATGATGACACCGGTCCAGGCGGCCGGGGTGTGGCCGTGGCTGCTGCCCGCCATGACTTGCTCCTCGTTGCTGTACGTGTATGAGCCGGACGCTCGCTCCCATTGTCCCGCACGGGAGTGTGTGCGGTTCCACTGGGGTTCGCGGACGGGTGCGGGTGCGCGGGGGTCGACCGCACCCATGAGGGGCGCGGGGAACGGCGCGATCTTTTGCCCTTAAGGGGCGCGGGGAACTGCGCGAACGACCCCCACCGGACCCGCACCCTGAAACGCGACGCGCCGTGGAACGGTCACGCCCCGGTAGGGTCCTCGCCCCGGTCCAGCGCCTTCCAAATCTCCTCGGGCCGATCGGGATCGACGGGCGCCCGAACGCGCCGGGGCCGAGGCGTCCCGTCCCGCTCGTACCGCCCCGACATGGTCGGCCACGACCGCCCGTACCGCAGCGCCAGCAGCCCCGCGAGCAACAGCAGCAGTCCGCCCACCGCGGCCACGTACGGCCAGCCGGTGTGCGTCATGGTGCCCACGGTCGCGGCGGTGTCCCCGGTGGCCGCCGCGGCCTTCTCGTCCAGCGCGGAGCTGTCGGAGAGACCGAGGAGCGCCGCGGCGATCGTGCCCGCGCCGGAGAGCGCGAGGAGCCCGGCGACCAGGAAGCGGCCGGCCCGGCGGACGGCGAAGACGGCGACGAGGGAGGCGAGTCCCACGATCGCCAGGGAGGCGGGGACGCCCGTGACGTCACTGCCTGAGGCGCTCAGCGGGAAGTCGCCACCGGCCACGGTCGCCGTGCCGCCCGACCAGCCGCGCCGGGTGGCGAGCAGCACGAGGGCCGCGCCGAGCGCGCCGGACAACAGGGCGACGGCGAGGCTTCGGCGGCCGGAACGGGCGGGCCCGGGAGCTTCGGATCGGGGGTGCGGTACAGCAGTCACGTACCCCACTATCGCCTGAACTCCGGGCGAACCGTCACCCGAGGACACGTGAGCCACGTCGCACTGCCCGCGAATGTCTCCTTGTCGACCTCGTCATCGACCTCGTCATCGACTTCAGCATCGCCCTCGTCATCGACCTCGTCACGTGGGCCGCCCCGGGCCCGTCGGGCGGGCGCCCGTCAGGCGAGCCGGTTGGCCGTGTGGACCGCGCGCAGGACCGCCGCCGCCTTGTTGCGGCACTCGGTGTCCTCGGCGACGGGATCCGAGTCGGCGACGACCCCGGCGCCCGCCTGCACGTACGCCGTCCCGTCCCGCAGCAGGGCCGTACGGATGGCGATGGCGGTGTCGGAGTCGCCCGCGAAGTCGAGGTAGCCGACGCAGCCGCCGTACAGACCGCGCCGCGAGGGCTCCAGTTCGTCGATGATCTGCATCGCGCGGGGCTTGGGGGCGCCGGAGAGGGTACCGGCGGGGAAGCAGGCGGTCAGTACGTCGAAGGCCGTACGGCCCTCGGCGACCTTGCCGGTGACGGTCGACACGATGTGCATGACGTGCGAGTAGCGCTCGATGGACATGAAGTCGACGACCTCCACCGAGCCCGGCTCGCAGACCCGCCCCAGGTCGTTGCGGCCCAGGTCGACGAGCATCAGGTGCTCGGCGCGCTCCTTGGGGTCGGAGATCAGCTCGTCGGCGAGGGCCTGGTCCTCCTGGACGGTGGCGCCGCGCGGCCGGGTGCCGGCGATGGGGTGGACCATCGCCCGCCCGTCCTCGACCTTGACCAGGGCCTCCGGGGAGGACCCCACGACGTCGAAGCCGTCGAAGCGGAAGAGGTACATGTACGGGGAGGGGTTGGTCGCCCGCAGGACCCGGTAGACGTCCAGCGCGCTCGCCGTGCACGCCGTCTCGAAACGCTGGGAGGGGACGACCTGGAAGGCCTCGCCCGCCCGGATGCGCTCCTTGATGTCCTCGACGGCGACCTGGTAGTCGGGGCCGCCCCACAGCGCGGTGTACTCGGGGAGCTCGGACGGCGGAAGCGCGGCCGGCGGCTGCGAGACGGGCCGCGAGAGGTCCGCCTCCATGGCGTCGAGGCGGGCCACGGCGTCGTGGAAGGCCTCGTCGACGCCCGTGTCGAGATCGTTGTGGTTGATCGCGTTGGCGATCAGCAGGACCGAGCCGTCCCAGTGGTCCAGGACCGCGAGGTCACTGGTGAGCAGCATGGTCAGTTCGGGCAGCTTCAGGTCGTCGCGCTCACCGGGGCCGATCTTCTCCAGGCGGCGCACGATGTCGTAGCCGAGGTAGCCGACCATGCCGCCCGTGAACGGCGGAAGCGCCTGGCCGTCGGCGAGGTCGTGCGGGGTGTGCAGGGTCTCGATGGTGGCGCGCAGCGCCGCGAGGGGGTCGCCGTCGGCCGGGACCCCGACGGGCGGGGTGCCCAGCCAGTGCGCCTGTCCGTCGCGCTCGGTGAGGGTGGCGGCGGAGCGGACCCCCACGAAGGAGTAGCGGGACCACGTGCGGCCGTTCTCCGCGGACTCCAGGAGAAACGTGCCGGGGCGTTCGGCGGCGAGCTTGCGGTAGAGCGCGACGGGCGTGTCGCCGTCCGCGAGGAGCTTGCGGCTGACGGGGATGACACGCCGGTCGGTGGCCAGCTTGCGGAAGGTGTCGAGGTCCATGGCCGCTGACCTTACTGATCCACGGCGGGCACGCCGGAACCGGCGTCTCCGGCGTCTCCGGCGTCCTTGAGGAGCACGTCGGCGTCGAAGCAGGTGCGGTCGCCGGTGTGGCAGGCGGCGCCCACCTGGTCGACCTTGACCAGCACGGTGTCGGCGTCGCAGTCGAGCGCGACGGACTTGACCCACTGGAAGTGCCCGGAGGTGTCGCCCTTGACCCAGTACTCCTGGCGGCTGCGCGACCAGTAGGTGCACCGGCCGGTCGTCAGCGTGCGATGCAGCGCCTCGTCGTCCATCCAGCCGAGCATCAGCACCTCACCGGTGTCGTACTGCTGGGCGATGGCGGGTACGAGCCCGTCGGCGCCGCGCCTGAGGCGTGCGGCGATCTCGGGGTCCAGGCCGCTGGGCCTGCTGGGCGTGGGCGTGCTGGTCATGCCGACCATTGTGCCGCGCCGGCCGCCCGCTCCCGGACGGCGTCCACTGGCTGAGAGCGGAGATCGATGGCCCGGAGGAGTGGGCGGACCGCCGGAGCGGTCGTAGGCTGGCAGACATGTCGACCCATGCGAAGCGTGAACGACTTCTCCTCGCCGATCTGTTGGAGGCCGAGGGGCCGGACGCCCCCACTCTGTGCGAGGGCTGGAACACCCGTGATCTCGCCGCCCATGTCGTGGTGCGCGAGCGCCGCCCGGACGCCGCCGGCGGCATCCTGATCAAGCAGCTCGCCTCAAGGCTCGACCGGGTGATGGCGGAGTTTGCCGCGAAGCCGTACGAGGAGCTGATCCAGCTCATCCGTACGGGACCGCCGCGTTTCTCGCCGTTCTCCCTGAAGCAGATCGACGAGGCGTCGAACGCGATCGAGTTCTACGTCCACACCGAGGACGTACGCCGTGCGCGGCCCGACTGGGTTCCCCGGGTGCTCGACCCGGTCTTCCAGGACGCCTTGTGGTCCCGTCTCGAACGCGCGGCCCGGCTGATGGGCCGGGGCGCGCCCACCGGTCTGGTCCTGCGCCGCCCGGACGGCCAGACGGTCGTCGCCCACAAGGGCACGCCCGTGGTCACGGTCACCGGCGAACCCTCCGAGCTGGTCCTCTTCGCCCACGGCCGGCAGGGCGTGGCCGATGTGGAGGTGGACGGCGACAAGGACGCGATCGCCAAGCTCCAGGAAACAAAACAACTGGGCCTGTAGACCGACCCTGCGGATCTATGGATCTGCGGGTCTGCAGGTCTATGGGTCTGCGGGCCGCTGATGCGGGCCCGCGCCCCTCAAGGGCGCGGGTGACCGCGCGGGCCGTCCCCCTCACCTAGGAAGTTCCGCGCGGCGCAACGCCCCGGAGCCGAGCCCCGTCAGCCCGCCGAGCGCGCACACTCCCGCGCTGGCGGCGAAGACGGGGCCGGTCCCCCAGAGCGTGATCGCCGCGCCGGTCAGCGGGAACGTGAGCGGGGCGAGCCCCAGACTGAAGAGATTCGCCACGGAGGTCACCCGCCCGACGAACGCGGGATCCGACTCGGTCTGCATCAGCGCCCCGCACAACGCCCCGCTCAGTCCGGCGAGCAGGCCGACGGCGAGCGCCACGCCGACGGCTGCGGCGAGCGTCGGCACGTACGCGATCGCCCCGACGGCGACGGCCCCGACGGCGATCGTCACGGACAGCACCAGCCCCGCGCGCGGCACCCGTCCCCGCACGGTCAGCAGCAGGGACATCGCTCCCGCCCCGGCCCCGAAGCCGGCCAGCACCCAGCCCATCCCCGAGGCACCCCAGCCGCGTTCGTCGGCCAGCAGCGTCAGTCCGACGTTCAGCGGCCCGACGAAACCCAGGTCGCTCAGCGCGATGACCACCATGAGCCGGGCGAGGACGGGGTTGCGCAGGATGTACTCCAGGCCGTCCCGCACATCCCGCGCGGCCGACGGTCGACCGGACCCCTGTGGTGCGACGGCCTCCTCCGGCCCGGCAGATGTCTCCGGCGCCGCAACCTGCTCGGAGCCGCCGGGCGCACCCAGTCCGGCGGGCAGCTCCCGTGTGCCGCTCCCTTCCGGCCCCGCGCGCCCCTCCTTTCCCGCAGGCAGCTCCCCTGCGGGTCGCCCCTCGTGCGGCTGCCGGCCGATCCGGACGGCCGCCAGCAGCGGCAGTGAGACCGCGAAGAGCAGCGCGGCCGCGCCGAAGGCCGCCGCGGCGCCGCCGAAGGCCACTCCGAGGCCGCCGAGCGGGGCACCCAGGACGCCTGCGAGACGGCTCGCCATGCCGCGCATGCCCTGCACGCGGGCCAGCTGGCCACGGGCGGTGATCCGGGCCGGCAGCGCGCCGAGCGCGGGCATGAGCACGGCGTCGACCACGCCGAAGACCAGAGCGAGCACCCCGAGCAGCCACAGCCCGGGGCTGCTGACGAGCAGCAGGACGGCGACGGTGAGCACCGCCGCGCACCGCACGCCGCTGCCGGTGAGCAGCACGCGACGCGGGCCGAAACGGTCGGCGATCACTCCCCCGCCCAGCATGAGCAGGGCGCGCGGTACGGCGCTCGCCGCCATCACGAGCCCGGCCTGCGAGGGCGTACCGGACCGCACGGCGGCCCAGGACAGCGCCACGTAGTAGACGTTGTCGCCGATCGCCGAGGAGGCGTACGCGCCGAGCCAGCGCAGGACGTCGGGGTCGCGGTGGGCGGGGCGGTCAGCGGCCGGCGTGGCCGTTTCGGAGATCGCGGGAGTGACGGTCACGTCGGTGGCCTCTCTCGGACGCACGGACTGTCAGGTGCGGAACGGGAACGCGAGCGCGTGCAGCGCGACGTTCTCGCGCCCCTCGGTCGCGCCGGCGGCCTCGGCGGCACGCCCCTTCTCGTCGTACTTCTTCGCGAGGGCCAGCAGCTCCGCGCTCAGCTCGGCGAGTTCGGCGGCGGTCAGCCGCAGCAGGGACTCGTTGTCCGGGGCGGCGGAGTTCCACTCGGGGCCCCAGATGAGGCGTTCGTCGAGGTAGCGGCGGTACATGTCGGACCGCTGCTGGTGGAAGAGCCGGGTGGCGGCGAGGTGTGCGGCGGCCCGCTCCGGAACGTCCCGGAAGTCCTGGTCCCTGAGGCTCACACCCTGGGTGGCGGGCTGCCACCAGCGCTCGCGGGCGTCGCCGCTCTGTGGGTCGGCCGCCTCGATCAGTCCGTGCTCGGCCAGTTTGCGCAGGTGGTAGCTGACCAGGGAGACGGCTTCGTCGACCTGCTCGGCGAGCTGGGAGGCGGTGGCGGTGCGGGCCACGCACAGGCCCCGGTACAGCTGCATCCGCAAGGGGTGGGCGAGGGCCTTGAGGGTGCCCAGGTCCGTGATCGGGTGGTTCTCCGTGCCGGTCATGACAGCACCGTAGATACAAAAGAAAAGTTGCGCAATAAAAACTGCGCAACTTTTCTTTCCCATCTCGCGGGTTCCCTCCCGCAGCTTCCCGTCCCGCGGTTCGGCACGGGGAAGAGCCCCGGCCGCTCGGCGGTCGGGGCTCTCGTCCGTGTCGGTTCAGCTTCGGTGGGGCGTCACCGTACGGGGTGTCCGGCCTCCCGCAGCGACTGCTTCACCTGGCCGATCCTCAGATCGCCGAAGTGGAAGACGGAGGCGGCGAGCACGGCGTCCGCGCCCGCGGTGACGGCCGGCGGGAAGTCGGCGAGGCTGCCCGCGCCGCCAGAGGCGATGACCGGGACCGTGACGTGCTTGCGCACGGCCCCGATCATCTCCAGGTCGTAGCCGTCCTTGGTGCCGTCGGCGTCCATCGAGTTGAGCAGGATCTCGCCCGCGCCCAGCTCGGCGGCCCGGTGCGCCCACTCGACGGCGTCGATGCCGGTGCCCTCGCGACCGCCGTGGGTGGTCACCTCGAAGGTTCCGGCGGCCGTCCTGCGCGCGTCCACCGACAGGACCAGCACCTGCCGTCCGAAGCGCTCCGCGATCTCGCGGATCAGGTCGGGTCGGGCGATGGCGGCGGTGTTCACGCCGACCTTGTCGGCCCCGGCCCGCAGCAGCTTGTCGACGTCCTCGGCGGTGCGTACGCCGCCGCCCACCGTGAGCGGGATGAACACCTGCTCGGCGGTGCGGCGCACCACGTCGTAGGTGGTCTCACGGTTGCCGGAGGACGCGGTGATGTCCAGGAACGTCAGCTCGTCGGCGCCCTCGGCGTCGTACACCTTGGCCATCTCGACGGGGTCGCCCGCGTCACGCAGGTTCTGGAAGTTGACGCCCTTGACGACCCGGCCGTTGTCGACGTCCAGGCAGGGGATGACGCGTACGGCGAGGGTCATGAGCCGGACTCCCCGCCGGATGCCGCCTCCCGGCCCGCCGCCTCCCGGTACGCCTCCACCTCGACCTCGACCACCAGGCCGGGGTCCACGAAACCGGAGACGATGATCATCGAGGCGGCCGGCCGGACCGCGTCGAAGAACTCCTTGTGGGCGCGGCCGATGTCCTCCACGTCCCGGGCGTGCGTGAGGTACATGCGCGTACGGACGACGTGCTCGCGACCGAGGCCGAGCTGCTCCAGGGCCGCGAGGGCGACCTTGAAGGAGTTGACGGCCTGCTCGTACGGGCCTCCCCCGGCGATCTGGCCGTCCACCACGGAGGTGCAGCCGGCGACCAGCACCAGGCCGTTCGGCAGTTCCACCGCGCGGGAGTAGCCGAAGGCCTCTTCCCAGGGTGCGCCGGTCGTGACGCGTCGTACGGCACTCATCCGGCCACCGCCGCGAGTGCCTCTTCCAGGGTGAAGGCCTCGGCGTACAGGGCCTTGCCGACGATCGCGCCCTCGACGCCGAGGGAGACGAGCTCGGCGATCGCGCGGAGGTCGTCCAGCGAGGACACGCCTCCGGAGGCGACGACGGGTCGGTCGGTGGCCGCGCAGACGTTCTTCAGGAGCTCCAGGTTCGGCCCCTGGAGCGTGCCGTCCTTGGCGATGTCGGTGACGACGTACCGCGCGCAGCCCTCCTTGTCGAGGCGCTCCAGCGTCTCGTAGAGGTCGCCGCCGTCCCGGGTCCAGCCGCGTCCGCGCAGGGTGGTGCCGCGTACGTCGAGGCCGACCGCGATCTTGTCGCCGTGCTCGGCGATGATTTTGGCGACCCATTCGGGGGTCTCCAGGGCGGCGGTGCCGAGGTTCACGCGGGTGCAGCCGGTGGCGAGGGCCGCGGCGAGCGTGTCGTCGTCGCGGATGCCGCCGGACAGCTCCACCTTGATGTCCATGGCGCGGGCGACCTCGGCGATCAGCGCGCGGTTGTCGCCCGTGCCGAACGCGGCGTCCAGGTCCACCAGGTGCAGCCACTCGGCGCCGGACCGCTGCCAGGCGAGGGCGGCGTCGAGCGGGGAACCGTACGAGGTCTCCGTGCCGGACTCGCCGTGCACGAGCCGGACGGCCTGGCCGTCGCGGACGTCGACGGCGGGGAGGAGTTCGAGCTTGGCCATGGTCTACAGGGTTCCGATCCAGTTGGTGAGCAGCTGGGCTCCGGCGTCGCCGGACTTCTCGGGGTGGAACTGGGTGGCCCACAGGGCGCCGTTCTCGACGGCCGCCACGAAGGGCTTGCCGTGCGTGGACCAGGTGACGAGCGGTGAGCGCATCGCCGGGTTCGCGGTCTCCAGGGACCAGTCGTGGACGGCGTACGAGTGCACGAAGTAGAAGCGCGCGTCGGCGTCGAGGCCGGCGAAGAGCTGGGTGCCCGCCGGCGGCTCGACGGTGTTCCAGCCCATGTGGGGGACGATGTCGGCCTGCAGCGGCTCGACCGAGCCGGGCCACTCGTCGAGGCCCTCGGTCTCGACGCCGTGTTCGATGCCGCGCTCGAAGAGGATCTGCATACCGACGCAGATGCCCAGGACCGGGCGCCCGCCGGCGAGGCGGCGGCCGACGATCCAGTCGCCGCGCGCCTCCCGCAGGCCCTTCATGCAGGCGGCGAAGGCGCCGACGCCCGGTACCAGCAGCCCGTCCGCGTTCATGGCCCTGTCGAAGTCACGGGTGATCTCGACCTCGGCGCCCGCGCGCGCGAGAGCGCGTTCGGCGGACCGGACGTTCCCGAAGCCGTAGTCGAAGACGACGACCCGCTTGGAGGAGGTACTCAATTCCACACCTCCAGGCGGACGACACCGGCCACGAGGCACATGGCCGCGCCGATGGACAGCAGGACGATGAGGCTCCTGGGCATCTGCTGCTTGACGAAGGAGTAGATGCCGCCGAGCAGGAAGAGCCCGACGACGATCAGGATGGTGGAGAGGCCGCTCATGCTTACAGCGCGCCCTTCGTGGAGGGAAGGATGCCCGCCGCGCGCGGGTCGCGCTCGGAGGCGTACCGCAGGGCCCGGGCGAGCGCCTTGAACTGGCACTCCACGATGTGGTGGGCGTTGCGCCCGTACGGCACGTGCACGTGCAGGGCGATCTGCGCCTGGGCGACGAAGGACTCCAGGATGTGCCGGGTCATCGTCGTGTCGTACTCGCCGATCATCGGCGCCATCTTCTCGGGCTCGGTGTGCACGAGGTAGGGGCGGCCGGAGAGGTCGACGGTGACCTGGGCGAGCGACTCGTCCAGCGGGACGGTGCAGTTGCCGAAGCGGTAGATGCCGACCTTGTCGCCGAGTGCCTGCTTGAAGGCGCCGCCCAGGGCGAGGGCGGTGTCCTCGATGGTGTGGTGCGAGTCGATGTGCAGGTCGCCCTCGGTCTTCACGGTCAGGTCGAAGAGACCGTGCCGGCCGAGCTGGTCGAGCATGTGGTCGTAGAAGCCGACGCCTGTCGACACATCGACCTTTCCGCTGCCGTCGAGGTCGATCTCGACGACGACGGAGGTCTCCTTGGTGTTCCGTTCGACACGGCCTACGCGGCTCATGCGCTCTGCTCCTTCGGGGGTGCGGGGGTGTCCCCCACGGGCACGGATGTCTGCAACTCACGCGGCAGTGCGCGTGACAGCTCACGCGGCAGCTCACGGACCGCGTCGAGGAACGCGTCGTTCTCGGCGGGGGTGCCTGCGGTGACCCGCAGCCATCCCGGTACGCCGTTGTCCCGGACCAGGACGCCCCGGTCGAGGATCCGCCGCCAGGCCTCGTGCGAGCCGTTCGCGCCGTCGAACCGTCCGAACTGGACGAAGTTGGCGTCGGACTCGGTCACCGCGAAGCCCAGCGCGCGCAGTTCGGCCACCAGCCGGTCACGCTCGGTCTTCAGCTGCTCGACGTACCCGAGCAGTGTGTCGGTGTGCTCCAGGGCGGCCAGCGCGGTCGCCTGGGTGACGGCCGACAGGTGGTACGGCAGCCGTACGAGCTGGACGGCGTCCACCACCGCCGGGTGGGCGGCGAGGTAGCCGAGGCGCAGCCCGGCCGCGCCGAACGCCTTGGACATGGTGCGCGAGACGACGAGATTCGGCCGATCTTCGAGCAGCGGCAGCAGTGACTCACCGTGACTGAACTCGACGTACGCCTCGTCCACGACGACCATCGCGCCGGCGGTTCCGGCCCTGGCCGCCTGCGCCGCCTCGTACAGCGCGAGGACCGTGGCGGGCGGCACCGCGTTGCCCGTGGGGTTGTTGGGGGTGGTGATGAACACGACGTCGGGCCGGTGCTCGGCGATGGCCTTCTCGGCCGCGGCCACGTCGATCGTGAAGTCGTCGTTGCGGGGGCCGGAGATCCATCCGGTCCCGGTGCCGCGCGAGATCAGCCCGTGCATCGAGTACGAGGGCTCGAAGCCGATCGCGGTGCGGCCGGGCCCGCCGAAGGTCTGCAGCAACTGTTGGATGACCTCGTTCGAGCCGTTGGCCGCCCACACGTTCTCGACACCGACGACGTGCTTGCCGGTCTTCGTCAGGTAGGCGGCCAGTTCGGTGCGCAGCTCCACCGCGTCCCGGTCGGGGTAGCGGTTGAGGTGGCGCGCGGCCTCGCGCACCCGCTCGGTGATCCGCTCGACGAGCGGTTCGGGCAGCGGGTACGGGTTCTCGTTGGTGTTGAGCCGTACGGGCACGTCGAGCTGGGGCGCGCCGTACGGGGACTTTCCGCGCAGCTCGTCGCGGACGGGCAGGTCTTCCATACCGAAGGAGCTGCCGGGGGAGCTGTCGGAGGAGCTGCTGGAGGAACCGCCGGGAGTACTCACTTGCCGGGCACCTTCCAGCCGAACCGGGCCTTGACCGCCGCACCGTGGGCGGGAAGGTCCTCCGCCTCCGCGAGCGTCACCACGTGGTGGGCGACCTCGGCCAGCGCGTCGCGCGTGTAGTCGACGATGTGGATGCCGCGGAGGAACGACTGGACGGACAGACCCGAGGAGTGGCAGGCGCAGCCGCCGGTCGGCAGGACGTGGTTGGAGCCGGCCGCGTAGTCGCCGAGCGAGACGGGCGCCCAGGGGCCGACGAAGACCGCGCCGGCGTTGGTGACCCGGTCGGCGACCGCGTGCGCGTCGGCCGTCTGGATCTCCAGGTGCTCGGCGCCGTAGGCGTTGACCACCCGCAGGCCCTCCTCCACGCCGTCGACCAGCACGATCGCGGACTGCCTGCCGCCGAGCGCCGGGACGATCCGGTCCTCGATGTGCTTGGTGGCGGCGACCTGCGGTTCCAGTTCCTCGGCGACCGCGTCGGCCAGCTCGACCGAGTCGGTGACGAGGACGGCGGCGGCGAGCGGGTCGTGCTCGGCCTGGCTGATCAGGTCGGAGGCGACGTGCACGGGGTCGGCGCTCCGGTCGGCGAGGATCGCGATCTCGGTCGGCCCGGCCTCGGCGTCGATGCCGATCCGGCCCGCGAAGTAGCGCTTGGCGGCGGCGACCCAGATGTTGCCGGGGCCCGTGACCATGTTGGCGGGCGGGCAGGACTCGGTGCCGTACGCGAACATCGCCACGGCGGTCGCGCCGCCGGCCGCGTACACCTCGTCGACGCCGAGCAGCGCGCAGGCGGCCAGGATCGTCGGGTGCGGCAGGCCGCCGAAGTCGGCCTGGGCGGGCGAGGCGAGCGCGATGGACTCGACGCCGGCCTCCTGCGCCGGGACCACGTTCATGATCACGGATGACGGGTAGACCGACCGGCCGCCGGGCGCGTACAGCCCGACGCGGTCGACGGGCACCCACTTCTCGGTCACCGAGCCGCCGGGGACCACCTGGGTGGTGTGCGTGGCGCGGCGCTGCTCGCGATGGACGATACGGGCGCGGCGGATCGACTCCTCCAGGGCCGCGCGGACGGCCGTGTCGAGCTGTTCGAGCGCGTCCGTGAGGGCCTGCGCGGGGACCCGTACGGACTCCAGGCGTACGCCGTCGAACTTCTCCGCGTAGTCGATCAGCGCCGCGTCGCCGCGATGATGCACGGCCTCGCAGATCGGACGCACCTTCTCCAGGGCGGCCGAGACGTCGAAGTCGGCTCGGGGCAGCAGGTCGCGCAGGGCGGGGCCCTCGGGGAGGGCGTCGCCGCGCAGATCGATGCGGGCCATAGCGAAATGTTGCAGCACGTAGCTAATTCTCTCAGACGGCCGTCGGGCATCGGGCGGCTGTATCAATCGCTGATACGAGCCGGGGATCATCGGTCGGCTCGTGGCTTGATCCAGCCCTCCGTAGTCACTGACAGTCACCATGGTCACTCTCGGCGTTCAGACGCCGACTCAGCGGGCATCACAGTGACGGTTGTACGAACTCGCGAGTAACTGAGGGGTGAGAGAACACCGTGACCGACGGGGCCGGCCTGCGCGTCGGCGAACTGCCCGACGACCTGAGCGCGGCCGAGGCCGGCATGTGGCAGGCGTTCCGCAACGGCAGCGTGTACGACCTGCGGGCCGGGGACACCGTCGCCGACGATCCGCACGGTGACCATCCCTGGGGCCCCGAGCGCACGGTACGGGCCAGGATCGTGTGCTGGCTGCTGCTGAACGGCCCGCCCGCGCTGGACGGCCGCGTGGCCTCCCTCAAGCTGGCCGGGGTGCGGATCGTCGACCCGCTCGATCTCGCGGGCGGCACGGTCGAGCCGTACGTCGAGATGAAGGGCTGCCGCTTCGACAAGGAGATCCTGCTGCCGGAGTCCCGGTTCACGACCCTGCGGCTGGTGGACTGCGCGATACCGCGGCTGGAGGCGGCCCGGCTGCACACCGAGGGCGATCTGCATCTGCCGCGCTGCCGCTTCTACAACGGCGTGCGCCTCACCGACGCGCAGATAGGCACGGACCTGCTGCTCAACCAGGCGGTGATCTACCGGGACCGGCGCGACAACTCCCTCGTCGGCGACGGGATGACCATCGGCCAGGATCTGCAGGCCGAGATGATGGAGTCGCACGGCGAACTGAGCCTGCGCGGCGCGAAGGTGGGCGTCTCGCTCAGCCTGCGCGGCAGCCGGCTGGCCAATCCGTACGGGCGCCGGGCGCTGAACGCACCGCAGCTGACCGTCGAGCGCACCATGTATCTGACCCCCGCGGGTATCGGCGACCCCGTGCTGACCAGCGGCCGGACCCCCGCGCGCGGCACCCGCGTGCAGCGGTTCGAGTGCGAGGGCGGGATCCGGCTCGACGACGGCAGGTTCGGCGACGCGGTGGACTTCGAGCAGGCCCGCCTCACCCTGCGCGACGACCAGGAGATCTCGCTGCGCCGCGTCCAGGTGCCCGAGCTGCGGTTCCTCGGCCGGCGTCCGCAGCGCGGGCGGGTCGTGCTGAACGGGGCGCGGGTGGTCACCCTCATCGACCAGGCGACCAGCTGGCCGGGCGCGGGCCAGCTGCAGATGGGCGGCTTCCAGTACGAGTACCTGGTGCCGCGCGGCCCGTTCCCGCTGATCCGGCGCCTGCAGTGGGTGGCCGCCGCCACGCCCGAGTACAACCCTGAGCCGTACGAGCGGCTGGCGACCGTGCTGCGCAACGGCGGCGAGGACGAGGAGGCGCGCGAGGTGCTGCTCGCCAAGCAGCGCCACCGCCGCGAGAACCTGCCGATCGCGGCCAAGCTGTGGGGGTACGCGCAGGACTGGACGGTCGCCTACGGATACCGGCCGGGACGGGCCGCCTTGTGGATGGCGGTGCTGTGGGCGGCGACCTCGCTCGCCTTCTCCCACGCCGACCATCCGCCGCTCAAGAGCGGTGAGCATCCGCCGTGGAACCCGACGCTGTTCGCCCTGGACCTGCTGCTGCCGCTCATCGACCTCGGCCAGGCCGGTTTCTGGCAGCTGCGCGGCGGCTGGCAGTGGCTGTCCGCCGTGGTGATCCTGCTCGGCTGGGTCCTGGCGACGACGGTGGCGGCGGGCGCGACCCGCACACTCCGCAGGGGCTGAGCGGCGGGTGAGCGGCGGTTGTCGCGCGGGGCGACCGGCTCCGGCGGCACGGGTGCCGCACAGCGGCCCGACACCTGAGCGACAGTCACCTTTTACCTGCCCTTGACCGTTTCTCACGCAACCAAACCAGGGTTACGAAAGCGTCACCGCGCACCCCCTGGTACGGGTCCGACCTGCGGTTTTCAATGGACCCACCATGGCACTGCTGCGAGCGCTCCTCCGTACGGTCCGGATGGCGCGGAACACTTCGGGTCTCGCCGCCGGTCTGCCCGACGACGACGAGGTGCTGCTCGACGCCCCCGACGAGCGGCTCGGCCCGGCCCTGGTCGCGGCGGGCCGCGGCGAGTACGGCCCGGCGGGCAAGCTGCTGTCCACCACCCGCGAGTCCGCCGAGTGGGAGAACCGGGACCGGTACGCGACCCGCCTCGCGGCCTTCGCCCTCTCCCGCGGCGAGTGGTTCGACGACTGGCGCTCCGCCGCCCCGCACGACCCGGACGCGGCCCTGGTCAAGGCCGAACTTGCGGTGTGCCGGAGCTGGCGGTCACCGGCCCGCGCCGAGCTGCTGCGCCAGGTCGGACCACTGATCTCCGTCGCCGCCGAGGGCGCCCCGCGCGACCCCGTGCCGTGGCGGATCGCGCTGGACCACGCCCGTGGCACGAACGCGCCGCACACCGAGTTCGAGCAGCTGTGGGCGCAGGCCGTGCGCCGCTCCCCGCACCACTACGGCTGCCATGTGGCCGCCCTGCAGTACCTGTCCGCCGCCTGGTACGGCTCACACCGCGAGTGCTTCGACTTCGCCGAGCGCGCCGCCCACGACGCGCTGCCCGGCTCCCTGGTCCAGGCGCTGCCCGTGCGGGCGGCCTTCGCCTATCTGACCGAGGACGGCGGGGCCGCCGTCGGCCGCGAGCGCCTCGACTCGGCGGCCGACCTGGCGATCGCACTCTCCGCGGAGTACGAGGACGCCGACCCGTGGCCCGCCGAGGTCCGCAATCTCCTCACCTATGTGCTGGTCAGACTGGAACGCTGGGAGGACGCGCTGGAGCAACTGCGCCGGATCGGCCCGTACGCCACCTCGTTCCCCTGGGACCGGATCTCGGACGATCCGCTCGGCCAGTTCCTCGAACTGCGCGACGGGATCCGGATCCAGGTGGCCTCGGAGCGGCCCCTGAGGACACGGATCGGGGATCTTCCCCATCCACGGAGTGAGCACGGCGGACGTACGCCCTCCGGTGACCATTAGGCTTTCGCGTCGTGACCACCGTCCGGCTCCCACTCTTCCCCCTGAACTCGGTGCTGTTTCCCGGGCTCGTCCTGCCGCTGAACATCTTCGAGGAGCGTTATCGCGCGATGATGCGCGATCTGCTCAAGACCCCCGAGGACGAACCGCGCCGGTTCGCCGTCGTCGCCATCCGCGACGGCCACGAGGTCGCGGCCACCTCGCCCGGTATGCCCGACCAGACGGCCGTACCGCAGCGCGGGCCCTCGGCCGGCTTCGGCGACGAACCGCTGAAGGCCTTCCACGCGGTGGGCTGTATCGCCGACGCGGCGACCATCCGGGAGCGGGCCGACGGCAGCTTCGAGGTACTGGCCACCGGGACGACCCGGGTACGGCTGGCCTCCGTGGACGCTTCAGGGGCCTATCTGACGGCCGAACTGGAGGAACTGCCGGAGGAGCCCGGCGAGGAGGCCGGGGCGCTGGCGGAAGGGGTGCTGCGGGCCTTCCGGCAGTACCAGAAGCGGCTGGCGGGCGCGCGGGAGCGGTCTCTCGCGACCGGGGCCGATCTGCCGGACGAGCCGTCCGTCGTCTCGTACCTGGTCGCGGCGGCGGCGATGCTGGACGTCCCGGCGAAGCAGCGGCTGCTCCAGGCACCGGACACGGCGTCCCGGCTGCGCGAGGAGCTGACGCTGCTGCGGGCGGAGACCGCGATCATCCGCAATCTGCCCTCGCTGCCCGCGTCGGAGCTGACGCGCGGGCCGACGAGCCTCAACTGAAGGAACCTCTCTTGGCCAGGAAGGCGAAGAAGCAGCAGCAGGCGGGCGGGACACCGGCGACCGTGGTGCTCGCCGCGGCCGGGGTCGAGTTCACGGTCCACGCCTACGAACACGACCCGGCGCACCCCTCGTACGGGGAGGAGGCCGCCGAGGCCATGGGCGTGTCCCCGGACCGGGTCTTCAAGACGCTGGTCGCGGACGTCGACGGGGACCTGACGGTCGCCGTCGTGCCCGTGGCGGGCTCCCTCGACCTGAAGGCGCTGGCGGCGGCGGTGGGCGGCAAACGGGCCGCGATGGCCGATCCGGCCGCCGCGGAACGCACCACGGGGTACGTCCGCGGGGGCATCTCGCCGCTCGGGCAGCGCAAACGGCTGCGTACGGTGCTGGACGCGTCCGCGCGCGGGCACGCCACGATCTGCGTCTCCGCGGGGCGGCGGGGGCTGGAGGTCGAGCTCGCCCCCGACGACCTCGCGCGGCTCACCGGTGCGGTGGTGGCGGACGTCGGGCGGGCTTGACCTCTCGACGGGCGTGCGTGGCCTCTCGACGGGGGCCGGGTTCTCGGTTAAGTACCGAGGACATGTCGAAGAAGACGCGTAAGCGGAAGTGGCGTATCCGGAAGGGCCGGGCGAACCACGGGCGCCGACCGTCGTGACCACTCCGCCGGTCCGTGAGTCGGCCCCTGAGTTGTGAGTCGGCCCCCGGTCCGTGGGTCGGCCGCTGGGCCGTAAGTCGGCGCCCCTGTGTTGTGAGTCGGCTGCGGGTGCGTTGTGGCTGGGCGCGCAGTTCCCCGCGCCCCTGTGGGGCTGCCCCACCCCGGGTGGCCGCCCTATGCCTGCGGGTGGTACGGGGACTCGAAGGGGTCCGGGTCCCTCGGGGCGAAGAGGGCTGTCAGGCCCAGGTGGATCAGAAGGGCCGAGACGGACCAGGCGAGCAGCGCGCCCTTGGCGCCGAGTTCCAGCGGGGCGTCGAAGGTGACGCCCTTGCCGGCCCCCTTGGCGTGCGCGACCACGTCCTGGGTGGGGCCGAGCCAGATGCCGAGACGCCAGGCGACCAGGGAGCCGAGGACGCCGCCGACGGTGAGGGCGACGACGAGCGCGATGCCGCCCCCGCGCCGCAGGAGGAACACCCCCAGCGCGCTGACCAGGCCGAGGGCGAGCGCCAGCAGAGTGAACGTTCCGTCCACGCCGATGGCCTGCTCCCCCTCCGTGTCCTTGAGGTAGACGGTGGTGTCGTCCGAGACGAGTGGCACGTGCGGTGCCAGCCACCACCACAGGACGCCGAGCAGCAGTCCGCCGACCGCCATCGCGACCGTGATGACCACGGCCTCGCGCAGCTCTGTCTTCATTCCGGGACCGTCCTCCTGATGACCGAGCCCGTACCCGGCGGGCGGCGCCTGCCAGGCGTCGTGCGGCGGCTGGTGGTGCGGCGGCGGAGGCGGGTTCAGCGGTGCGGTCACACCGACATCGTGCCAGGCCCGCCTGTCGGGCGCGTCACCGGACGGCCGCCCGGCGGTAGGCCCAGGTCGCGACGGCCAGCGAGGCGACACCGACGCCCGCGCACACGGCGAGGTCGAGCAGCACGAGACCCCAGTCCGGGTCCGGCCCGAAGGTCAGCCCGAGCGCCTCCACCCCGTAGGTGGAGGGCATCAGATCACGTGCCCACTGCACGAACGTCGGCAGCCGGTCCGGCGGCAGCACACCGAGCAGCAGCGCGGCGGACATGCCCAACTGGCCCAGCAGTGTAGCCAGTTCGGGGCGGGGCGCGAGCAGTCCGAGCGCCGCGCCGAGCCCGGCCAGCGCCGCGCCCGCGAGCGGGATGACGGCGATGAGGATCCACAGGTGCGTCAGCGGCAGCTGGAAGAGGACGCTGCCCACGACGGCGGTCACGAGCGTCCCCGGCACGGTGAAGGAGGCGTACGCGGCGGCGGCGCCGAGCACGACGGCGGCGGGCGGCACGGGCAGCGTCGCGTAGTGGTCGAGACCGCCGCTGGCGCGCAGCTGGCCGAAGTACTGGGCGAGCAGGTTGAGCGCGACGAACGCGACCACGAGGACCGACGAACCGGCGACCACGGCCCGCGCCTCACCGCCGCCGTCCACGACCCCGCGCATCAGGACCATGATCCCGATCGACTGGAAGGTCGCCACGAACAGCAGCGGGATCCGCGCCACCCTGGCCCGGGAGAGCTGGGCCCGGTAGACGGCGGCCAGCGCCGGCCACAGCCGCGCACGCGGCCCGAGCGCGGCCACGGCACGGGCACCGTCCCCGGTGTCCGTGCCGTGACCGGACCGGCTCCCGTCCGCACGGGCTGCGCCGGGCAGGACCTCGGCGGGTACGACACTCACGTCGAGCGGCTCCTGTTCGCTTCGGCTGTCGTCCTGTACCTGTCTCGTCCGTGCCTGTTGTGTCGGCACGTGTTCCGTCCGCACGTGTTCCGTCCGTACCTGTTCCGTACGGCTGCGGAGGCCCGAATGCTCACGCCTTGACCAACCCCCGTACGCTCCCGGCGCTGCCGCCCAGTGCCAGGTACACGTCCTCCAGGCTCGGCGTGGCGAGCGTGAAGTCGTCCAGGGCCGCGAAGGCGGCGCCGCCGGTGACCGCCGCGACAGCCGCGCGGGCCTCCTCGGGAGAGAGCCGCAGGGACCAGCGACGGCCCGACTCTACGGCGCGGTCACGCAGGGCCGCGACCTCGGGCACGTCGAGCGGGGCGCGCTCGCGCCAGACGAGTTCGAGCCGCACCTCGCCGGCGACCTGTTCCTTGAGCCCGGAGGGGGTGTCGCAGGCGATGACTCGGCCCCGGTCGAGCACGGCGACCCGGTCGAGGACGGTCTCCGCCTCGATGACGTTGTGGGTGACCAGGAGGACCGTCGTGGCGTGCTCGGCCCGGCGCCGGTCGACAGCGCTCCAGACGGCCCGGCGGGCGACGGGGTCCATGCCGGTGGTGGGCTCGTCGAGGACGAGGAAGGGCCGTACGCCGACGAGGGTGGTGGCGAAGCAGGCGAGCCGCCGCTGTCCGCCGGAGAGCTTCTTCAGGGGCCGCGAGGCGAGCGCGGTGAGCCCCAGCTCCTCCAGGACCGCGTCCCGCTCGGCCCGCGCGCTGCGCACGTCGAGCCCGCGCAGCCGGCCGGTGGTCTCCGCGGCGAGCGACACGGTCAGCTCGTCGAGCGCGGTGGACTCCTGCCCGAGGTACGCGAGGATCCGCGACGCCCGCTCGGGGTGGCGCACGATGTCGTGCCCGAGGATCTCGACACTGCCGCGGTCGGGGCGCATCAGCCCGGTCAGCTGGCGTACGAGGGTGGTCTTGCCGGCGCCGTTCGGCCCGAGCAGCCCGAAGATCTCGCCCTGCCGGATGTCGATGCGCACCCCGTCGGTGGCCCGCACCTCGGGTGTCGCGGGTTGCCCGCGCCGGCCGCGCACCGCCGGATACGTCTTCGTAAGATCCCGCACGGCACACACGACATCCCCACCGTGCCCGTCCCGGACTGCCTGTGCGGTGCGCGTACTCACGAGACCCGAGACTACGGGGTCCCACCCCCCGAACAACGCGCGGGTCGGACATACCGTGCCAGGAACGGGCGCCCGGGGCGCCCACCAGGGGCGCGAAAAACCACGCGCCAAGCCCCCACCGCCCCCTCAGGGGCGCGGGGAACGGCGCGACAAGCCCCCACCGGCCCTCAGGGACACACAAACCCGCACCCCATCAGGGGCGCGGGGAACTGCGCGAGCGACCCCCACCGACCCGCAGCCGACACACAACGCCCCGGCACAGCACCGAACCACGCCCACCCGCACCGCTAAAGGCCCGGCAGGCCACCCCCCACCTACTCCCCCGCGGGAGCGTGCTCCGTAGCGGTCCGCACATCGATCTCCCGCCAGAACCCCGCCCGAATCGCATACCGGTCATGCTCATCGATCTGATCGTCCTTGTGCGCGAGCAGCCCGAACCGCGCCGCGTACCGCAACAGCTCCCCGTCGATCCGGTGCGGCACCCGCGGATACATCGTGGACAGCTTCGGCAGCTGCGTCTGGTCGGCCAGCCGCTCCATCCACCGCCGGGCGAACACCTGCCCGACCTCGAACGGATCACCGCCCACCGTGGTGATGTCCTCCTCACGGTCGGCCCACCGCTGCTCGGCCGAGGTGAGCTGCGCGAGCGTCGGCAGCAGCGCGGCCTCCGCGTTCTCGGCGGCGCCGGCGGTGCCGGGCCGGTCCACCCACCCCTTGTCGGACGACCAGCGCAGCGTCGCGTTCGGGGGATGCTGCGCCGCCGAGCCGACGGGCGCACCGGGCGGTCCGGGCGCCCGCAGCGCGGCCAGATCCTTCGGCGTGGGAACGCCCTTCGCGGCCGGCACCCGCGCCTCCGTGCCGTTCTCGCCCGGCGCGGCCTGCGTGTGCTCGTCCTCCGCCACGGTCCGTTCCCCCACGGCCCGCTCACCGGCGGACCCCAGCGTGGAGGTCAGCGCGGACTCGGGCAGCGGCGCGGAGAGGATCGCCGCGATCTCGGGCCGCGGCACGGGCGGTGGCGCGCAGACCCCGCCGAGGTCCTTGGCCCGGACGGCCTTGGTGATCCAGATACGGTCGAGCACCCGCCGCTCGTCGGCCTCGGCGACGAGGTCCTCGGACTGGTTGTAGTCGCCGTCCGCGGCCTGTACGGCCCACAGGTGCACGGCGACCCCGTGCTCCTTGGCGGCCATCATGCCGGGCAGCAGATCCCCGTCGCCGGTGACGAGCACGACGTCGGAGCAGGCACGGTTGCGCGCCAGCTCCGTGAGCTCGGCGTGCATGGCGGCGTCGACGCCCTTCTGCGCCCACCGCCCGTCGCTGCGGGTCAGCGCGCCGAGGCGCACCGTGACCCGGGGCATCACCCGCAGCCTGCGGTGCTCCGGCTGCGGTACGCGGTCGGGGGCGCCGTCGAACCAGTAGATGCGCAGCAGGGGCCGATCCGTCTCGGACTCGGCGCGCTCGCGCAGCCCCTGGATGAGGGCGGCGTGGTCAACGGTGATCCGGGATCGCGAGGGTTCCCCGGCGAGGAGACTGGCAGCGGCCCCGAGCAAATAACCGGCGTCCACCAGGACGATGCAGCGGTCCACGCGATCCACCCTCTTTCCGGGAGGTTTGCTTCGGGCTTCCTTCGAGTCTGCCCGACCACGCGGAGGTTAACGGCCGGAACTCGATCTTCGGCGTGGCGGATCGGCGTATCACTCGCCCACAGACCTTATTACGCACGGTAATTCTCCGAAATGCGCGACTCCTCAGCCTATGTGAGTCTGAGTCCGGCCCTAGGGGGCTTGGGCCCCCTGATCCCCCGTAGGAGGCAGCGTCATGGCCAAGAACAAGAACCGTAAGCAGGGCGGCGAACAGGACCGCTCGTCGCAGCCGGAGCGTACGCAGGAGCAGTCCGAGCGGTCCTCGGCACCGGCACAGCAGTCGCCGGTGTCGCAGATCCAGGGCAGCCCCGCCGATGTCGCCCGCAAGCACCAGAAGCGTTTCGGCCACAACTGAGCCGGGCGCACGGGCCATTACGGCCCAGGCACACGCCGAGGGGCGCACCCGTGCACGGGTGCGCCCCTCGCGCCGGCCCGAAGAACCGGACGTCCGAAGAACCGGACGTCCGAAGAACCGGACGCCTGAAGAACCGGACGCCTGAAGAACCGGGTGCCCGGTGAGCCCGGCGGCCGTCAGCCGGTTGTCGCCAGGCAGGCCGGGCCCAGCAGCACCTTCAGGTCGCCGAAGAGCGCGGGATCGGCCTTCACCCGGTGCCGGTCGAGCCGCAGGACCGTGGTCTTGCTCGGGCCCTGGAGCCGGATCCGCACCTCGCTCTCGCCCCGGTGGTGGCTGAGGATCTCGCCGAGCCGGCTGACCATGGGCGGGGTGATCTTCAAGGCCGGGATGGTGAGGATCACGGGCGCGTTGGTGCCCGCGTTCGACAGGTCCGGGACCTGCAGCTCCATCGCGACCAGCCGCGGCACGTCCTCGCGCTTGTCGAGGCGGCCCTTGACGAACACCACGGCGTCCTCGACGAGTTGCGTCGACACCAACTGGTACGTGGCCGGGAAGAACATGCACTCGATGGAACCGGCGAGATCCTCGACCGTGGCGATGGCCCAGGCGTTGCCCTGCTTGGTCATCTTGCGCTGGAGGCCGGAGATGATGCCGCCGATGGTGACGACCGCGCCGTCCCCGTGCTCCCCGCCGGTGAGCTGGGCGATGCCCGCGTCGGCCTTGTCGGACAGCACGTGCTCCAGGCCGAAGAGCGGGTGGTCGGAGACGTACAGGCCGAGCATCTCCCGCTCCTGGGCGAGCAGATAGGCCTTGTCCCATTCGTCGGTGGTGAATTCCACGTCCAGGCCGAAGCCCGGCTCGGTGTTGTCGGCCTCGCCCATGCCGCCGAAGAGGTCGAACTGCCCCTCGGCCTCTTTCCTCTTCACCGCGACCACGTTGTCGATCATCGGCTCGAAGTGCGCGGTGAGGCCCTTGCGGGTGTGCCCCATCGTGTCGAAGGCACCGGCCTTGATGAGTGATTCCGTGGTGCGCTTGTTGCAGGCGGCGGCCTCGACCTTGTCGAGGTAGTCGGGGAACGAGTTGTACTTCCCCTTGGCCTTGCGGCTGCGGATGATCGACTCGACGACGTTCGTGCCGACGTTGCGGACCGCCGAGAGGCCGAAGAGGATCACGTCGTCGCCCTGCGCGGCGAAGTTCTGCTCCGACTCGTTGACGTTCGGCGGCAGGACCTTGATCTTCATGCGCCGGCACTCGTTGAGGTAGACCGCCGACTTGTCCTTGTCGTCCTTGACCGAGGTGAGCAGCGCGGCCATGTACTCGGCCGGGTAGTTCGCCTTCAGATAGCCGGTCCAGTACGACACCAGTCCGTACGCGGCCGAGTGGGCCTTGTTGAACGCGTATCCGGCGAACGGGACCAGTACGTCCCACAGGGCCTGGATCGCCTCGTCGCTGTAGCCGTTCTTCCGGGCGCCCGCCTGGTAGAGGACGAAGTTCTTCGCCAGTTCCTCGGGCTTCTTCTTGCCCATCACGCGGCGCAGGATGTCGGCCTCGCCGAGCGAGTAGCCGGCGATGATCTGGGCGGCCTTCTGGACCTGCTCCTGGTAGACGATCAGGCCGTAGGTGACCGCCAGGACCTCTTCGAGCGGCTCCTCCAGCTCCTTGTGGATCGGGGTGATCTCCTGGCGCTTGTTCTTGCGCTCCGCGTAGTTGATGTGCGAGTTCATGCCCATCGGGCCCGGCCGGTAGAGGGCCGAGACGGCGGAGATGTCCTCGAAGTTGTCGGGCTGCATCTGGCGGAGCAGCGAGCGCATAGGACCGCCGTCGAACTGGAAGACGCCGAGGGTTTCACCGCGGCAGAGCAGTTCGAAGGTCTTGGGGTCGTCCAGCGGGAGGTCGAGCATCTCCAGGTCGATGCCCTTGTTGGCCTTCACCATCTTGATGGCGTCGTCCATGATCGTGAGGTTGCGCAGGCCCAGGAAGTCCATCTTCAGCAGGCCGAGCGACTCGCACTGCGGGTAGTCCCACTGCGTGATCGTGACGCCGTCGGTGTGGCGCGTCCAGAGCGGGGCGTGGTCGACGATGGGCTCGCTGGACATGATCACGCCGGCCGCGTGCACACCCATCTGCCGGACCAGGCCCTCGACGCCCTTCGCGGTGTCGATGACCTTCTTCACGTCCGGCTCGTTCTCGTACATCCCGCGGATCTCGCCGGCCTCGCCGTAGCGCGGGTGCTTGGAATCGGTGATGCCGTTCAGGTCGATGCCCTTGCCGAGGACGTCGGCGGGCATCGCCTTGGTGAGCCGGTCGCCCATCGCGTACGGGTAGCCCAGCACGCGCGCGGAGTCCTTGATGGCGTTCTTCGCCTTGATCTTGCCGTACGTGCCGATCATGGCGACCTTGTCGGCGCCGTACTTCTCCGTCACGTACCTGATCACCTCGACGCGCCTGCGCTCGTCGAAGTCGATGTCGACGTCGGGCATGGAGACGCGCTCGGGGTTGAGGAACCGCTCGAAGATCAGACCGTGCGGGATCGGGTCGAGGTCGGTGATGCCCATCGCGTACGACACGATCGAACCGGCCGCGGAGCCTCGGCCGGGGCCGACCGCGATGCCCTGCTTCTTGGCCCACATGATGAAGTCGGCGACGACGAGGAAGTACCCCGGGAACCCCATCTGGATGATGACGTCCATCTCGTACTCGGCCTGCTTCTGGCGGTCGTCGGGGACGCCGCCGGGGAAGCGGCGCTCCATGCCCCGGCGCACCTCCTCCTGGAACCAGGTGACCTCGGTGAAGCCCTCGGGGATGTCGAACTTCGGCATGAGGTTCTTCGCCTCGAACATGCCGGTCGTGTCGATCTGCTCGGCCACCAGGAGGGTGTTCGCGCAACCCTCCTGCCAGGCCTCCGAGGAGTCGACGGCGTACATCTCGTCCGTCGACTTCAGGTAGTAACCGGTGCCGTCGAAGCGGAAGCGGTCCGGGTCGGAGAGGTTCTTGCCGGTCTGGATGCACAGCAGCGCGTCGTGCGCGGTCGCCTCGTGCGCGTACGTGTAGTGCGAGTCGTTCGTCACCAGCGGAGGGATGCCCAGCTTCTTGCCGACCCGCAGCAGGTCGTCACGGACCCGGCTCTCGATCTCGATGCCGTGGTCCATCAGCTCCAGGAAGTACCGGTCCTTGCCGAAGATGTCCTGGTACTCGGAGGCCGCCTTGACCGCCTCGTCGAACTGGCCGAGGCGCAACCGGGTCTGCAGCTCGCCGGAGGGGCACCCCGTGGAGGCGATCAGGCCCTCGGACCACTGGGAGATGGTCTCCTTGTCCATGCGGGGCCACTTCTGCAGCCAGCCCTCCGCGTACGCGTCCGAGGAGAGCTTGAAGAGGTTGTGCAGGCCCGTCCGGTTCGCCGCCCAGATCGTCTTGTGGGTGTAACCACCGGAACCGGACACGTCGTCGCGCTTCTGGTGCGGCTGGCCCCACTTGATCTTGCGCTTGTTGCGCCGCGACTCGGGGGCGACGTACGCCTCGATGCCGATGATCGGGGTGACGCCCGCCTTCTTGGCCGAGTGGAAGAAGTCGTACGCCCCGTGGAGGTTGCCGTGGTCGGACATCGCGATGTGCGACATGCCCATCTCGTTGCACGCGTCGAACATGTCCTTCAGCCGCGCGGCACCGTCCAGCAGCGAGTACTGGGTATGGACGTGCAGGTGCGTGAACGGCGGCTTTGACACGGCTTCGGCCTCCAAGGAGAACTGGCGTCGACGAGATCCCTACCGGCTGCGGACAGTCTGGGGGACAGCCACGAAGTGTATGCCTGAGCACTGACACTTCGAGCGCCGTCCCCCGTACCTTCGTGCGTACCTTCATCGGACGGTGGACGGGCACTCCCGTGCACCCCCGTCCGTTGGATGATGACGGAGACAACCGCTCCGGCGGACCGCACATTCCGTCCCACTCGTCATGCACCACCTGCACCAGGAGGCACCCAGCGATGTCGGTTCCGCAGCTCAGCGCCGAGCAGCGCGGCGAAGAGATCCTCGCCGTCTTCAACACCGCCTTCGGCGAACTGCTGGCCGCCGATCCGGCCGCGTTCCGCGTGAAGTTCCGGAAGATGGCGGCCTCGGCGTTCGCGTTCTACCGCGGGACGGCAGGGCTCTTCTACCACGACCTGGAGCAGGAGAAGCGGGGCGGACCGTACCTGGACGAGCGCACCTCCCGGGTGTGGATCCACGGCGACCTGCACGCGGAGAACTTCGGCACGTACATGGACGCCCAGGGCCGGCTGATCTTCAACGTGAACGACTTCGACGAGGCCTACGTCGGCCCGTTCACCTGGGACCTCAAGCGTCTCGCGGCCTCCGTGGCCCTGATCGGCTACGCGAAGGCGCTGAGCGACGAGCAGATCACCGCCCTGGTGCGGACGTACGCGGCGGCCTACCGGGAGCGCATCCACGCCCTCGCGACGGGCGCCAAGAGCGACGAGGTGCCGCCCTTCACGCTGGACACCGCGCAGGGGCCCCTGCTGGACGCCCTGCGTGACGCGCGCTCGCTGACCCGCTTCGGGCTGCTCGACTCGATGACCGAGATCCGCGACTTCGAGCGCCGTTTCGCGCCGGGCGGCGGCTCCATCGAGCTGGACGCGGCCACCCGCTACAAGGTCCTGGCCGCCTTCGACGGCTATCTGGAGACGCTGCCCGAGTCGTCCCTCGACCGCCCGGACTCGTACCGGGTGAAGGACGTCGTGGGCCGCCGCGGCATCGGTATCGGCTCCGCCGGGCTGCCCTCGTACAACATCCTTCTGGAGGGTGCCACCGACGCCCTGGAGAACGATGTGGTGATCTACATCAAGCAGGCCCAGACCCCGGCCGTCTCGCGGCACATCACGGACTCCTCGATCCGCGGGTACTTCCAGCACGAGGGCCACCGCACGGTGATCTCCCAGCGCGCCCTCCAGGCGCACGCCGACCCGTGGCTGGGCTGGACCGAGCTGGACGGCGCCGGCCAGCTGGTCGCCGAGGTCTCGCCGTACGCGGTGGACCTGGACTGGGGCGACATCGACGACCCGGAGGAGATCGCGGCGGTCGTCGCCGACCTCGGCCGGTCCACCGCCACCATGCACGCCGCGGCGGACGACGAGAGCGGCCACTCGGAGCTGGTGCCGTTCTCCACCGAGCGCGCCATCGACGCGGCGATCGCGGGCGACGAGGACAGCTTCGGCGACCTCCTGGTGGACTTCGCGCACGAGTACGGCGCCCGCGCGCGGGAGGACCACCAGATCTTCGTGGACCTGTTCCGCAACGGCCGGATCCCGGGCCTGTGACCGCCCGCCCACCGACCGCGACCGCCGGACCGCGACCGCCCACAGAAACCCTTTAGGGGTCCCCTACAGGAGTACGTGACAGACTTTCGGAACCATGGACATATCCGGGACCCAGCTCAGAGCCGTGCGCGCGGCGCTGTTCACGGCACTGGTCGTGACGCTCAGTACCGCGTCGCACGTGCTGCTGTCCCGGGTCCCCCTGCCGCTGGCCACCGTGGCCGCGCTCGCCGGCGCCGTCTTCGTCGTCGCGTACGCGCTGGCGGGCCGCGAGCGCGGCTTCGGGCGGATCGCCGCCCTGCTGATCCCGCTGGAACTGGCCGCCGACACGCTGTTCACAGCGGGCCAGCACGCCTGTTACGGCAAGGCGGGCGGCCCGGTCGCGGGACCCTTGCGCTCGGTCGGCCTCGACGTGCTCTGCGGGGGCGGCGAGGTCGGCGCCCCGCTGGCCCGGGTGACGGGCGGCGAGACGACCCCCGCCGCGGCCCTGCTCGCGCAGGCCGACCCGGGCGCCGCCTGGCTGCTGCTCGGCGCGCACATCGGTGTCGGCCTGCTCGCCGCAGCCTGGCTGCGCCGCGGCGAGCGCGCCCTGGCCCAGCTCCTGGACGCGATGGCCGCCGCCACGTTCCGCCCGCTGCTGGTCGCGGTCGCCGCGGTGACCGTGCATCTCACTCCGGTGCGCCGGCTGCCGCGGCCCACGCGCCGGGTCGCCGCCACGCGTACGCGGCTGTTCGTGCACTCCGTGGGACGGCGTGGACCGCCGTGCTCGGCCGTTCCCGCCTGAGCACACCAGTCCCCGTACACCTGTCACACCCACGGAGAACCCATCATGAGCAAGCGGAACAGCCAGGCCTCGAAGTCGGCGGCCCGTGAGCGGCTGCGCATCGAGCGCGAGCGGCAGGCCAAGCGCGACAAGGCCAAGCGGCAGATCATCGTCGCCGGTTCGATCGTCGCGGTCCTCGCGATAGCCGGCGGCATCGGCTACGCCGTCGTACAGAACAACGAGCCCTCCAAGTGGGACGCGGCGGCCGACGCGAAGGTCGTCGCCCCCGCCAACACCAGCGGCAAGAACGGCTCGACCGTCGTCATCGGCGAGTCCAAGACCGACAACACGGTCCACCTCTACGAGGACCCGCGCTGCCCGGCCTGTGCCTCCTTCGAGCAGACGGTCGGCGAGACCGTGAACAAGGGCATGACGGACGGCGACTACAAGCTCTCCTTCACCCTCGGCACGTTCCTCGACGGCAACCTCGGCGGCGAGGGCTCGAAGAACGGCGTGAGCGCGCTCGGCGCCGCGCTGAACGTCAGCCCCGAAGCCTTCCTGGAGTACAAGACCGCGCTCTACTCCACGAAGTACCACCCCGAGGAGACGACCGACGACCTCGCCAAGGACAGCTACCTGATCAAGGTGGCGAACTCGGTGGACGCGCTGAAGGACAACAAGAAGTTCCAGGACGCCGTCAAGAAGGGCACGTACGACGCCTGGGCGATGAAGATGAGCAAGACGTTCGACGACGCCAAGGGTGTCGACTCGACGCCGACCATCAAGATCAACGACAAGGTGATCACGAACCCGAGCACGGTCGCCGACTGGCAGAAGGCGCTCAAGGACGCGGGCGTCACCAAGTAGCGCGTTCCGGCCGGCACCCTCCGTAAGGGCGGGCGAACTTCTCCACGTTCGCCCGCCCTTCACGTCTTTCGCCTTACAGAAAGCCCTACCCATCAGTAATCTGACCGGCCGTGACCAGTCGCATCAGATCCCACCCCAGCCCCGACTCCCCCGCACCGAGCCGCCGTACGGTGGTCAAGGCGGCCGCGGCCGGCGCCGTGCTCGGCGCCCCGCTCGCCGCGGCGCTGCCGGCCCGCGCCACCGAGGCCCCCGCGTTCCTGCACGGCGTCGCCTCGGGCGATCCCCTGCCGGACGGCATCCTCCTGTGGACCCGGGTGACACCCACCGCCGGGGCGACACCCGGCTCCGGACTCGGCCCGGACGTCGAGGTCGGCTGGACGGTGGCCACGGACAAGGCGTTCACGACGATCGTCGCGAAGGGCTCCACCACCGCGACCGCCGCGTCCGACCACACCGTCAAGGCGGACATCCGCGGCCTGCAGCCCGCCACCGACTACTGGTTCCGCTTCTCCAGCGGCCCCGCCGACTCACCGGCCGCCCGCACCCGCACGGCCCCCGCCCCTGACGCGGCCGTGGCCGGGATGCGCTTCGGTGTGGTGTCCTGCGCCAACTGGGAGGCCGGCTACTTCTCGGCGTACCGGCACCTGGCCGCGCGCGGCGACCTGGACGCCTGGCTGCACCTGGGCGACTACATCTACGAGTACGGCACCGGCGAGTACGCCACACGGGACACGGTCGTACGCCCGCACGCCCCGGCGCACGAGATCGTCACCCTCGCCGACTACCGCACCCGGCACGGCCGTTACAAGACCGACCCCGACCTGCGGGCCCTGCACGCGGCGGCACCCGTCATCGCGATCTGGGACGACCACGAGTTCGCCGACAACACCTGGTCGGGCGGCGCCGAGAACCACACCGAGGGCGCCGAGGGCGCCTGGTCCGCCCGCCAGGCCGCCGCCAAGCAGGCCTACTTCGAGTGGATGCCGGTGCGGCCCGCCGTCGAGGGGACCACCTACCGGCGGCTGCGCTTCGGCAAACTCGCCGACCTCTCCCTGCTCGACCTGCGCTCGTACCGCTCGCAGCAGGTGAAGACCGGTGACGGCACGGTGGACGACCCGGCCCGTACGCTCACCGGGCGGGCCCAGCTCGACTGGCTGAAGGCGGGACTGCGGGCCTCCGACACCAGCTGGCGGCTGGTCGGCAACTCCGTGATGATCGCCCCCTTCGCCATCGGCTCGCTCTCCGCCGAACTCCTCAAGCCCCTCGCCGAACTGCTCGGCCTGCCCAGGGAGGGCCTCGCCCTCAACACCGACCAGTGGGACGGCTACACCGACGACCGCCGCGAACTCCTCGCGCACCTGCGGGACAACGCGATCCGCAACACGGTCTTCCTCACCGGCGACATCCACATGGCCTGGGCCAACGACGTGCCGTACAACGCCGGTACGTATCCGCTGTCGGCCTCCGCCGCCACCGAGTTCGTCGTCACCTCGGTGACCTCCGACAACCTCGACGACCTCGTCAAGGTGCCCGAGGGCACGGTCTCGGCCCTGGCGTCACCGGTGATCCGGGCCGCCAACAGGCATGTCCACTGGGTCGACACCGACCGCCACGGCTACGGCGTCCTCGACCTCACCACCGAGCGGGCACAGATGGACTACTACGTCCTCTCCGACCGTACGACCACGAACGCGACGGCGTCCTGGGCCCGTTCGTACCGCACGCGCAGCGGCACGCAGAAGGTCGAGCGGACGTACGACCCGGTCTGATCCCGGCGGGTCCCCGGCCGGCTGCAGGATCTCGTCGGTCACACGGTGTCGCGGGTCATAGGGCTTCGCCGGTCACAAGGTTTCGCCGGTCACAGGGTTTCGAGGAAGCCGAGTGCCACCCGCCAGGTGGCCTCGGCGGCCTCCTCGTCGTAGTCCGGGAGACCGGGGTCGGTGTAGAGGTGCCCGGCGCCCGCGTATCTGTAGACCTCCACGTCGGCCCCCGCCTTGCCCATCTGCAGATACCAGGCGGTCAGCCAGTCGTCGGGCTCGAAGGCGTCCGGCTCGGCGACATGCAGCTGGACCGGCAGCTCGTCCACCGAGGCGGTCTCCGCGATGTCGGACGTGCCGTGCAGGAGCAGCAGTCCGCGGGCCTTGTCGTCACCGAGCGCCAGGGTCTGCGCGGTCGCCGCGCCCAGCGAGAACCCGGCATACACGAGCCCCCGCTCCGAGTAGGGCGCCGCGGCCAGGATGGCGCGCCTGAGCAGCTCCTCCTTGCCCAGCTCGTCCTTGAAGGCCATGCCCTCCTCCACGGTCTCGAAGGTGCGCCCCTCGAACAGGTCGGGCGTCCACACCTCGTGTCCCGCGGCGCGCAGCCGGTCCGCCGCGTCCCGCACCGCGGGCCGCAGACCGAAGGTCGAATGGAAGAGCATGATGTTCATGAAGCCATGGTGCCAGCCACCACCGACAACGCGGTCACCTCAGATATGACCGGGGCCACAGGTTAGTGACCCCGGGGGCCGGTTACGGTCGAAGGCATGGAGAACGTGCTTCGCCCGCTGATCGTGATCGGCGGCTCGCTCGTGGTGACGCTGCTCGTCGGCTGGCTGGTCGACCTGCTGCTGCGACGCGCCGATCAACGCCACCACCAGGTCCCGCTGTGGGGCCTGCTGCGCCGCTGCCGTCTTCCGCTGCAGTTCGCCATGTGCGCCGCGATGCTGAGAGGGCTGTACGACCAGGCGGACATCGCGCCCAAGCACTCCGCCGGGATCGGCCAGGTCCTGACCCTGGTCCTCATCGGTTCCACCGCCTGGCTCATGGTGCGGATCGCCACGGCGATCGTCGAGTCCTCGTACTCCCGTTACGCGCACGCCCACCGCGATCCGGCCAGGGTCCGCCGGGTCCGTACGCAGGTGACGCTGATCCAGCGTGTCGTCTCCGCGATCGTCGGTGTGGTGGCGGTCGCCGCCATGCTGCTGACGTTCCCGGCGATGCGCGCGGCCGGCGCCTCGCTGCTCGCCTCGGCCGGCATCCTCGGCATCGTCGCCGGTGTGGCCGCGCAGTCCACGCTCAGCAACATGTTCGCCGGACTGCAGATCGCCTTCGGCGACATGGTGCGGCTCGGGGACACGGTGGTGGTGAACGGGGAGTGGGGCACGGTCGACGAGATCACGCTCACCTTCCTGACCGTGCGCACCTGGGACGAGCGCCGGTTCACGATGCCGGTCTCGTACTTCACCTCGCAGCCGTTCGAGAACTGGTCCCGCGGCGGGGTGCAGATGACCGGGACAGTCTTCTTCCACCTGGACCACAGCGCGCCCGTCGAGGAGATGCGCGACAAGCTCCGGGACATCCTCCGCGAGTGCTCCGCGTGGGACGGTCGCGACTACGGCCTCGCCGTGACCGACTCCACGCCCAGCACGATGGAGGTACGCGCGCTGGTCACCGCGAAGGACGCGGACGACGTCTGGACGGTCCGGGTCACCGTCCGCGAACAGATGCTGCGCTGGCTGACCGCCCACCACCCGTACGCCCTGCCCCGCGTCAACACGGCCGACGCGATCCTGCCCCCGGGCACGGCCCCGCACACCAACGGCGCGGACCCGCACCGCTCGCGCGCCACCACCCGGGGCCGAGCGGTGGAACCCCCTCGCACGGGCCGCGGCTGACCCGTCCCCCGAACACCTTCGAGCGCGGCCCCGGTGGGGGCCGTTCGCGCCGTTCCCCGCGCCCCCTAACAGGGGCGCGGGGAACGGCGCAATCTTTTGTCTTCAGGGGCGCGGGGAACTGCGCGACAAGCCCCCACCGGGGCCGCACCCACCCGCCCACGCACCCCCCGCCTACTTCAAGCTCCGGACATCCAGATGTCGTAGAACCCGGTCGACGACCTCCGGATTCGCCCCCGGCTCACTGCGCGCGGCCAGCACCTCATGCCGAGCGGCGGACAACATCTCCCCCTGGATCCGCCGCACCAGTTTGATCCGCCGAGCCCGCTGCTCATGCGCCTCCCGCCGCTCGTCCTCCCCCAGGTCGGGACTGATCCGGTACCCGATGTCGAACGCCCGCCGCAGCAACTGCTCGGTCAGCTCGTCGGACAGGTCCTCCGTCGCCTCCAGCTCCCGCAACCGCTGCTTCGCCGCCTTGGCCGCCCGTACGGCGAGCGTCTTCTCGAACTCCTTCTCCCGGTCGGTGTCGGCCTGCACACCGAGTTTGCGCACCAGCCACGGCAGACTCAGCCCCTGCAGCACCAGCGTGGCCATGATCACCCCGAACGCGACGAAGATCATCTCGTCCCGGTTGGGGAACGGCTCCCCGTTCTCCATCTCCAGTGGAATGGCCAGCGCCAGCGCGACGGAGGCCACCCCGCGCATCCCGGCCCACCACATGACAACGGTCTCCCGCCAGGTCGTCGGGATGTCCTCGTCGAGATCCCGCTTCGCGTGCAGCCGCTTGGTCAGCCAGGTGGCGGGCAGCAGCCACGCCAGGCGTACGAGCACCACGACCCCCACGATCGCGGCGGCCCAGCCGAGCAATTCCCCCCAGCGCCCCGACGCCGTGCGGATCGCGTTGTGCAGCTCCAGTCCGATGAGCCCGAAGGCCACCCCGGTGACCAGCGTGTCGACGATGTTCCAGAAGGTGTGCCCGGCCAGCCTCGTCATGACGTCGTCGGCGTCGTTGGCGTACTCCGCCAGGAACAGCGCCGTGGTGAGCACCGCCAGCACCCCGGACCCGTGCAGCTCCTCCGCGAGCACGTACGCGGCGTACGGCACGAGCAGGGTCAGACTGATCTGCAGCGTCGGGTCCCCGAGGGAGTCCATCAGCCGGTTGGCGGCCCAGCCGAGCCCGAGTCCCACGGCGACCGCGACGACGGCGGACAGCAGGAAGTCGAGTGCCGCGCCCTGCAACGAGAAGGAGCCGCTGATCGCGGCGGCGATGGCCACGTGGTAGAGCACGATGGCCGTCACGTCGTTGAACAGACCCTCGCCCTCCAGGATCGACACCAGGCGGCGCGGCAGACCGAGCTGTCCCGCGACGGCGGTCGCCGCGACCGGGTCGGGCGGCGCCACCAGCGCGCCGAGCGCCACGGCGGCGGCGATCGGCAGACCGGGCACGACCGAGTGGGCGACCGCGGCGACCACGGCGGTGGTGACGAACACCAGGGCCACGGCGAGCAGGAAGATCGGCCGTTTGTTGGCGGTGAACTGCCGCCAGGAGGTACGCCGTACGGCGGCGTAGAGCAGTGGCGGAAGCAGCGCGGGCAGGATCAGGTCGGGCGGGATGTCCACGTTCGGTACGAAGTCGAGGACGGCCAGCACGATCCCGAGCAGGGTCATCAGCACCGGCGAGGGAAGCCCGAAGCGGTCCCCCAGCGGAACGCTGACGACGGCCCCGAGCAACAGCACGAACAACAGGGCCAGCTGGTCCACGTTCAGGGCTCCAGGGGTCTAGACGTTCAGAACAGGCCAAACCCCAAGCGTGCCACCGCGAACAGTTTCCACACGCAGACGCACCAGAGCCCCCGTCACAGGCGCCCGTCAGGGGCGTTGTTCAGGGGTGCCCGTCAGGGGCGCGGGGAACTGCGCGACCAGCCCCCACCGGCCCGCACCCGAAGCACGACCCGGCCGGCCCGCCCGCCCCTCAAAGACTGCGCCGCATCGCCCGGTGCGCAATCCCGGCGTCGGGAAACTCAGGCCCGTAGGCCACGTACCCCAACCGCTCGTAGAACCCCAGCGCATGGGTCTGCGCGTGCAGGTCGACCGCCGTCAGCCCACGCGCGCGTGCCGCGTCCTCGATCCCCCGCACGAGCGCGACCCCGACCCCCAGCCCCCGCGCGGCCCGCACGACGGCGAGCCGCCCCAGCGAGCCGACACCGGCCTCGCCGCCGGTCTTCACGGCCGCCGCCCCGCCGTGCAGCAGCCGTCCCGCGCCGAGCGTCCGCCCGTCCTCGCCCATGGCGAGCACATGCACGGCACCGGCGTCGTACGCGTCGTACTCCAGGTCCTCGGGCACCCGCTGTTCGACGACGAAGACCTCCTTGCGCACCGCGAAGCAGGCCTCACGGTCGGCGGGATCCTCGGCGACCCGCACCACGTAGGGCGGCGGGTTCGACGACGGGCTCATACGTTGCTTTCCTCCCGCACACGGTCCAGCGCCTGCTGCAGGTCATCGGCGTAGCCGGCCTCGAACTCGACCCACTGCCCGTCCCCGGGATGCTCGAATCCGAGACGTACCGCCTGCAGCCACTGCCGGGTGAGCCCGAGCCGCTTGGACAGCGTCGGGTCTGCGCCGTACGTCAGGTCGCCGACGCAGGGGTGCCGGTGGGCCGACATGTGGACGCGGATCTGGTGCGTCCGCCCGGTCTCCAGCTTGATGTCGAGCAGCGAGGCCGAGCGGAACGCCTCGATCAGGTCGTAGTGCGTCACGGAGGGCTTGCCCTCGGCGGTGACCGCCCACTTGTAGTCGTGGTTCGGGTGCCGGCCGATGGGCGCGTCGATGGTGCCGCTGGTCGGGTCGGGGTGGCCCTGGACGAGCGCGTGGTAGCGCTTGTCGACCGTGCGCTCCTTGAACTGGCGCTTGAGCGACGTGTACGCGTACTCCGACTTGGCCACCACCATCAGGCCCGACGTGCCCACGTCGAGGCGGTGCACGATGCCCTGGCGCTCGGCGGCGCCCGAGGTCGAGATCCGGTACCCGGCGGCGGCGAGGCCGCCGATCACGGTCGGGCCCGACCAGCCGGGGCTGGGATGCGCGGCGACGCCGACCGGCTTGACGATCACGACCACGTCGTCGTCGTCGTGCACGATCTCCATGCCCTCGACGGGTTCGGCGACGATCTGCACGGGCGCGGCCGCCTGTGGCATCTCGACTTCCATCCAGGCGCCGCCGTGCACCCTCTCGGACTTCCCGACCACCGAGCCGTCGACCGTGACCTTCCCCGCCGCTGCGAGCTCGGCGGCCTTCGTACGGGAGAAGCCGAACATGCGGGAGATGGCGGCGTCTACACGCTCGCCCTCCAGGCCGTCGGGCACGGGCAGGGTACGGATATCGGGAACGGTACTCACCCGTCGAGTATGCCGGACGGGTGAGACACCGGCTCACGGCAGCCCGCGCGCGGAGCCCGTGACCGGAGCCGGTGACCGGCGCTCAGTCCTTGTGGACGGTACCGTCCGGGTCCAGGCCGCGGAAGGACAGCAGGACGATCAGGATGCCGCCGCAGACGATCGCGGAGTCGGCGAGGTTGAAGACCGCGAAGTGCTTGGGGGCGATGAAGTCGACGACCGCGCCCTCCAGGACCCCCGGCGCCCGGAAGATCCGGTCGGTGAGGTTGCCGAGCGCGCCGCCGAGCAGCAGGCCGAGCGCGATCGCCCAGGGCAGGCTGTAGAGCTTGCGGGCGAGCCGGGCGATCACCACGATCACGGCGGCGGCGATCACCGTGAAGATGATCGTGAAGGCCTCGCCGAAGCCGAAGGCCGCGCCGGCGTTGCGGATCGCCTCGAACTTCAGCCAGTCCCCGATGATCTCGATCGGCTCGTGGTGCTCCAGCTTCGCGACCACGATCAGCTTGCTGATCAGGTCCAGCGCGTACGCCAGGGCGGCGACGGTGAACAGCACGGCGATCCGGCGCCTGCCCCTGGGCGCCGCGGCCTCGTCCGAGGTCGCCCCGCTGTCGGGCTGCTCCGGCTCGGCCCCCGCCGCGCCCGGGGTATCCGGCGTATCTGGCGTATCCGGCGTATCCGGCGTACCGATGATGCGCTCCGCCTCTGCCACGTGAGTAAGTCCCTCGACCTAGGTGCCTGACTGAGCACGAGGGTACGGCACGGTCCGCCGCGGTCAGGTGCCCAGGAGGCACACCGGGCGGATCGTGTTCGATCAGCGGGACGTCAGTAGCGGCGCTCCTGCTTCTGCTTGCACTCGACGCACAGCGTGGCCCGCGGGAAGGCCTGCATACGGGCCTTCCCGATGGCGTTGCCGCAGTTCTCGCAGAGCCCGTACGTACCCGCGTCCAGCCGCTCCAGGGCGCGCTCGGTCTGCTCCAGCATCTCCCGCGCGTTGGCCGCGAGGGCCATCTCGCTCTCACGCGTGATGTTCTTGGTGCCGGTGTCCGCCTGGTCGTCGCCCGCGCCGTCCCCGGAGTCGCGCATCAGCCCCGCCAGGGACTCCTCGGAGTGCGTGATCTCGGCCCGCAGCCGCAGCGCCTCGGAGAGCAGCTCCTCACGGGCCTCCGCGGCCTCCTGCGGCGTCCACGGGTCCTCGCCGGGGCGTACCGCGAGCTCGCCGGGTTCCGCCGCGGCCACCCGCGCCTTGGGAACCGCGGTGGGCTTGTCCGCCGCCGCGGCCGTGCCAGAGGTCTTCTTCGCAACCACCGTCGTGGCTCCCGTCGTCTCGGCGGCCTGTGCCGCTGCTCCGTCGGCCGCGGAAGCGACCGCCTTCCTGGCCGTGCGTGTGCCCTTCCCCGCGGACGCCTTCCGGGACGCCCGCTTCACCGGCGCCGCGGACTTCCCGGCCGCCTTCTCCGCCTTCGCCGGGACGGGCCGCGTACCGGCCGTCTTGGCGGGTGCCGTCCCGCCGACGGCCTTCTTCGCGGAAGCCGCCATCTCCTCGGAGGCCGCCGCCCCAGCCGAAGCCGTCTTCGTGGCGACCACCCTCGCGGAAGCCGTCTTCTTAGCGGCCGTTTTCGAGGCGACCGTCTTCTTTGCGGCCGTTTTCGTACGAGGCTTCTTCGTAGCGGCCGTTTTCGCCGGGGCCGTCTCCGTGGAAGCCGTCCCGGCGCCGGTCCCGGTGCTCGTCCCGGAGGCAGTCCTGCTCGCCCCGGCGGTCTTCCCGGTGGCGCTCTTCCTGCCGCCGACACCCTCGGCAGCCGCCCCGGAGTCACCGGCCGCCCCCATGGATCTGCCGGACGCCGACTGCTGTTCGGCGGTCTTTTTCGCCACCATGGCCGCGGCCCCTTCACATTTTGTGACCTTGCACGCGAATCGTGCTGGGACGATAAATCGACTTGAGTCCCGCGGCAACGGGGCACGCCGCCCGATCCGCCCGCCCCGCGCGTACCGCACAGCGAGTCTGCAAGCGTTGTGCCCAGCTCCCCGCCGGGTAATCCGCCGTGTCGGCCGTCCCAGGATGCGAACACCGGCCCCTCGGCATTCGGGTCAGTGCCCGCCGCTTCCGGGCGGCGCCGCCCCTCCCCCGCGGGCCCCGCAAAACCGGTCGGCCGCTGTCGGCCCGGCGCCGTACACTGGGCGCAGCGAGAAGCGTGGATGGGGACGAGTAGCGGCGTAGGCGGCCAGGAGCGACCCGGGGACGGTGTGAGCCCGGGGGCGAGCGCGACGCGAAGATCACCCCGGAGCCGCCGGAAGAAAGCCGCAGCAAGCCCGCAGCGGCCGGTAGAACCGGTATCGCGACCCCAATGAGGGGGCTCACCGACGTGCGGAAAGCGGCGGGGGGCCAAGGAGGGTGGTACCGCGGGAGCGCGCCGCACACGGCGCAGGTGACAGCCCAGCTCTCGTCCCTCCGGACGGAAGGCAGAAGTCCGCCGGAGGAAGTTCGTTGGATACGCAGCCGAGTACACAGCCGCAGTACCGCCAGGTGCCGGCCCAGATCGACCTGCCCGCTCTTGAGCACGGCGTGCTCGACTTCTGGAGCGAGCAGAAGATCTTCGCCAAGACCCTGGAGCAGTCCGAGGGCCGCCCGGAGTGGGTGTTCTACGAAGGCCCGCCCACGGCCAACGGCATGCCGGGCGCCCACCACATCGAGGCCCGCGTCTTCAAGGACGTCTTCCCGCGCTTCCGCACCATGCGCGGCTACCACGTGGGCCGCAAGGCCGGCTGGGACTGCCACGGCCTCCCGGTGGAGCTGGCGGTCGAGAAGGAGCTGGGCTTCAACGGCAAGAAGGACATCGAGGCGTACGGCATCGCCGAGTTCAACGCCAGGTGCCGTGAGTCCGTGACCCGCCACACCGACGCGTTCGAAGAGCTCACGACCCGCATGGGGTACTGGGCCGACCTGAACGACCCCTACCGGACGATGGACCCGGAGTACATCGAGTCCGTCTGGTGGTCGCTCAAGGAGATCTTCAACAAGGGTCTGCTGACGCAGGACCACCGCGTCGCCCCCTGGTGCCCGCGCTGCGGCACGGGCCTCTCCGACCACGAGCTGGCGCAGGGCTACGAGACGGTCGTCGACCCCTCGGTGTTCGTCCGTTTCCCGCTCACCTCCGGTCCGCTCGCGGGCGAGGCCGCGCTCCTGGTGTGGACGACGACCCCGTGGACCCTGGTGTCCAACACGGCGGTCGCCGCGCACCCCGACGTGACGTACGTGGTCGCGACGGACGGCGCCGAGAAGCTCGTCGTCGCCGAGCCGCTCGTCGAGAAGGCCCTCGGCGAGGGCTGGAAGACCACCGGCCAGTCCTTCACGGGCGCCGAGATGGAGCGCTGGACCTATCAACGCCCGTTCGAGCTCGTCGAGTTCCCGAAGGACGAGCCCGCCCACTACGTGGTGAACGCGGAGTACGTGACGACCGAGGACGGTACGGGTCTGGTCCACCAGTCCCCCGCCTTCGGCGCGGACGACCTCCTGGTCTGCCGCGAGTACGGACTGCCGGTCGTGAACCCCGTGCGCCCCGACGGCACCTTCGAGGAGGACGTCCCGCTCGTGGGCGGTGTCTTCTTCAAGAAGGCCGACGAACAGCTCACGGAAGACCTACAGAGCCGCGGGCTGCTCTTCAAGCACATCCCGTACGAGCACAGTTACCCCCACTGCTGGCGCTGCCACACCGCGCTCCTCTACTACGCGCAGCCGTCCTGGTACATCCGCACCACGGCGGTCAAGGACCGGCTCCTCCAGGAGAACGAGAAGACCAACTGGTTCCCGGACTCGGTCAAGAACGGCCGCTACGGAGACTGGCTGAACAACAACATCGACTGGGCCCTGTCCCGCAACCGCTACTGGGGCACCCCGCTGCCGATCTGGCGCTGCGAGGACGACCACCTCACCGTCGTCGGCTCCCGCGCGGAGCTGACCGAGCTGACCGGCACCGACCAGTCGGAGCTGGACCCGCACCGCCCGTTCATCGACGAGGTCACCTTCGCCTGCCCCCAGTGCGAGAAGACCGGGTGCGAGAAGACGGCCACGCGCGTGCCGGAGGTCATCGACGCCTGGTACGACTCGGGTTCGATGCCGTTCGCGCAGTGGGGCTACCCGTACAAGAACAAGGAGCTCTTCGAGAGCCGCTATCCGGCGCAGTTCATCTCGGAGGCCATCGACCAGACCCGCGGCTGGTTCTACACGCTGATGGCCGTCGGCACGCTGGTCTTCGACAAGTCGTCGTACGAGAACGTGGTCTGTCTCGGCCACATCCTCGCCGAGGACGGCCGCAAGATGTCCAAGCACCTGGGTAACATCCTGCAGCCGATCCCGCTGATGGACCAGCACGGCGCGGACGCCGTGCGCTGGTTCATGGCGGCCGGCGGCTCCCCCTGGGCGGCCCGCCGCGTCGGCCACGGCACCATCCAGGAGGTCGTCCGCAAGACGCTCCTCACGTACTGGAACACGGTCGCCTTCCAGGCCCTGTACGCGCGCACGGCGGGCTGGGCGCCCAGCGGGGCCGATCCGGCCCCGGCGGACCGCCCGGTCCTCGACCGCTGGCTCCTGTCCGAACTCCACGCGCTCACCGACCAGGTGACGCAGTCCCTGGAGTCGTACGACACCCAGCGGGCCGGCAAGCTGCTCTCGGCCTTCGTCGACGACCTGTCGAACTGGTACGTACGCCGTTCCCGTCGCCGCTTCTGGCAGGGCGACAAGGCGGCCCTGCGCACCCTGCACGAGGTCGTCGAGACGGTCACGCGGTTGATGGCCCCGCTGACCCCGTTCATCACCGAGCGGGTCTGGCAGGACCTCGTGGTGCCGGTGTCCGCCGACGCCCCGGAGTCCGTGCACCTGTCGACCTGGCCGGAGGCGGACCTGTCCGTCATCGACCCGGAGCTGTCGAAGCAGATGGTGCTCGTACGCCGTCTCGTGGAGCTGGGCCGTGCCACGCGCGCGGAGTCGGGTGTCAAGACCCGCCAGCCGCTGTCCCGCGCGCTGGTGGCGGCGACCGGCTTCGGCTCCCTCGACCGTGAGCTGCACGCGCAGATCACCGAAGAGCTGAACGTGAGCTCGCTCGCGTCCCTGTCCGAGGTGGGCGGCTCGCTGGTCGACACGACGGCGAAGGCGAACTTCCGGGCCCTGGGCAAGCGGTTCGGCAAGGGCGTCCAGGCGGTGGCGAAGGCCGTCGCCGAGGCCGACGCGGCGGCGCTGTCCCTGGCCCTGCGCGAGGGCACGGCGTCGGTGGAGGTCGACGGCGAGACCGTCACGCTCGCCCCGGACGAGGTCATCATCACGGAGACCCCGCGCGAGGGCTGGTCCGTCGCCTCGGACTCGGGTGCCACGGTCGCGCTCGACCTGGAGCTGACGGAGGAGCTGCGCCGGGCCGGCCTGGCCCGGGACGCCATCCGGCTGATCCAGGAGGCCCGTAAGAACAGCGGCCTCGACGTGGCCGACCGGATCGCCCTGCGCTGGACGTCCACGGACCCGAAGGTCATCGCGGCGCTCACCGAGCACTCCGCCCTGATCTCGGACGAGGTCCTGGCAACGGACTTCTCCCAGTCCGAGGCGGACGACACCTACGGCACCCCGTTCACGGACGAACCCCTGTCCCTGACGTTCCGCCTCCGCAAGGCGTAGCCCCGCCCCCGCCTCCTGCGGGCAGGCGTGCCGCGGGGCGGCACGGGTGGGCGCAGGGCACCCTGCAAGCGCAGGCCACAACAACCGCGTGACCTGAGCCCCCGCCCCGAGCACCGCGAAGGCCCCGGGCCACCAGAACCTCTGGTGGCCCAGGGCCTTCGCCGTCCCACCCCCGGACGCGGAAAAAGACGGCAGAAAAGGGCGGAGCCCCCGGATATCCGGGGGCTCCGCCCTGAACGCTGCCGACGCCTACGGCGTAGGGGAGGCCGTCAGTTGTCGTCCTCGTCGATCAGGAAGCCACGCATCGGCGAGGGCGCCTGCTGCATGGGCGAGGGCCCCTGCGGCCGGACCGGCGCCATCGGCTGGGTCATGGCCGGCGACATCTGCTGCTGGCCGCCGTAGGACTGCGCACCGGGACCGGGGCCGCCCATCGGGTTGCCACCGTAGGACGGCGCACTCGCCCCGGCCGGAGCCATGGACGGGCTCGGCGACGACGGGAGCGAGGCGGTCGCCGGGGTACGCGGCGGAGCCAGCGAGTCGTCGGCCTGGGTCTCCAGCTGACGCAGCTGCGACTCCAGGTAGGACTTCAGACGCGTACGGTACTCGCGCTCGAAGCCTCGCAGGTCCTCGACCTTGCGCTCCAGCGTGGCGCGGGCGGACTCCAGGGAGCCCATCGCGACGCGGTGCTTCTCCTGCGCGTCCCGCTCCAGGGCGTCGGCCTTGGCACGGGCGTCGCGCTCCAGACCCTCGGCGCGGCTGCGGGCCTCGCCGACGATCTTGTTGGCCTCGGAACGGGCCTCGGCGATCGCCTGGTCGGCGGTCTGCTGGGCCAGCGAGAGCACCCGGGCGGCACTGTCGCCACCGGGGCCCTGACCGGGCTGTCCCATCTGCGGGCCGTGCTGGCCCATCGGACCGCCCATGGGGCCGCCCATCTGGCCGCCCATCTGCTGGGGCATCTGCTGCTGCATCTGTCCCTGCATGGGGCCGGGACCCTGGCCCATGCCGCCCTGGCCCATCGGGCCCTGACCCATGCCGCCCTGACCCATACCGCCCTGGCCCATCGGACCCTGACCCATGGGGCCCTGACCCATCTGGCCGGGACCCTGCTGGCCACCCTGGGCGCTGGGGCCCGCGGGAAGCTGCGGGGCACCGCTCGGCAGCTGCGGGGGGCCGCCCATGGGGCCACCCATCTGCTGCTGCGGCGGGCCCGATATGCCGGCGGGCACGGGAGCGCCCGGACCGCCTCGCATGCCCTGCGGCGGACCCTGCTGTTGCTGCGGATCCTGCTGTTCGGGAGGCTTGCGCATGCCCTGTTGCTGGTTCTGCGCGGCGGCGCGTGTGGCGGCGGCCAGCTTGGCGCGCAGGTCCTCGTTCTCGCGGAGCAGGCGGGTCAGTTCGGCTTCGACCTCATCGAGGAAGGCATCGACCTCGTCCTCGTCATAGCCTTCTCGGAGGCGGACGGTCGTGAACTGCTTGTTCCGCACGTCCTCGGGGGTCAACGGCATCTCTTCACCTCAACGTAGTCGTCGGCATCGTCGGCGTTCGGCAAGACCGTATCGTTCACAGCCGGCTCACAACGGAGATCAGGATGTAGACGATGATCATCAGCACGAAGAAGGACAGGTCGAGCGCCACGCCCCCGAGACGTAGCGGCGGAATGAACCGCCGCAGAAGCTTGAGCGGTGGATCAGTGACAGTGTAAGTCGCCTCAAGAACGACCACCATCGCCTTGCCGGGTTGCCATGAGCGGGCGAACTGGAACACGTAGTCCATGACCAGCCGGAAGATCAGCACGATGAGGAAACACATCAGCACGACGTAGAGAACTTGCCCGACCACGCTCATGATTCCGTGCGTCCCTCTCCCCTGTTTCCCTGCTGCTCCGGTCCTGCGTCTCAGCTCTGGTTGAAGAACCCGCCCTCTGCGATGCGAGCCTTGTCCTCCGCCGTGACATCGACGTTAGCAGGCGACAACAGGAACACCTTCTGCGTCACCCGCTCGATGCTCCCGTGGAGACCGAACACCAAACCGGCAGCAAAGTCGACAAGTCGCTTGGCGTCCGTGTCATCCATCTCGGTCAGATTCATGATCACCGGGGTGCCCTCACGGAAGTGTTCCCCGATGGTACGGGCCTCGTTGTAGGTCCGGGGGTGCAGCGTGGTGATCCTGTACGGCTCTCGTTCCGACACGACCTTGGGCATGATCACCGGTGCGTTCTTCTCCAGGCTTTGACGTTCTTGTGTGATGGACGCCACGGGGGCGATACGGGCCGGGCGACCGGATTCCGCGCCCAGCGAAGCGGAATGGGGCACGGGCTCGCGCTGCACCGGTGGATGCACCACTCGTACCGGTTCGTCCCTTTGGGACTGATGTGGCTGGTGCGACTGATGCGACGGCTCGTGCCGTCGGCGGTCCCGCTCGGGCTCAGGATCAAGCTCGGGCTCGAAGTCGTCATCGGGGTCGAAGCCCCTGCCGTCGTACCCATCGTCCTCCACGAGGCCGAGGTAGACCGCCATCTTGCGCATCGCGCCGGCCATGCTCTGAGTCCTCCGCTCTGTGGTGGATCGGCTGACTGTTGCCAAGCGCCCGCGATCCACGAGGTCGTCTGCCCGCCAGCGGCGGTAATGACCATATTTTCTGCTGTGGTCCGACTTCTTGGCGACGTTACCCGAGCCTGGGGCGGACGCCGAGTACCGCGGTGCCGACGCGTACATGTGTCGCTCCGGCCGTCACCGCGTGTTCGAGGTCCGCACTCATCCCTGCGGAGACCATGTTCGCAGCAGGATGGACGCGGCGCAGGTCAGTCGACAAATCCATCAGGCGCTCGAACGCCGCCTGTTCGCGCCCCGCGTACGGGCCGGTGAGCGGGGCGACGGTCATCAGTCCGTCGAGCCTGAGCCCCGGGGCCCGGGCGACGAGTTCGCCCAACTCCCCGACGCCTTCGACCGATACACCACCGCGCTCCCCCATTCCGGCCTTCCCCGCCGCGGACTGCTCCGCGTCGAGCGCGACCTGGATGAGGCAGCCCACCTCGCGTTCCGTCCGCACCGCCTCCTTGGACAGGGCGGTGACGAGCCTGGCCCGGTCGACCGACTGCACGACATCGGCGTAACCGACCACGGAACGCACTTTGTTGGTCTGCAACTGGCCCACGAAGTGCCAGGACAGGGGCAGATCGGAACAGGCAGCGGCCTTGGGCGCCGCGTCCTGGTCACGGTTCTCGGCGACGTGCCGCACACCGAGTTCCGACAGGATCCGCACATCCTCGGCGGGGTAGGTCTTGGTGACCACGATCAGGGTCACCTCTTCACGCTTGCGTCCGGCCGCCGCACAGGCGGCGGCGATACGCTCCTCCACGTCCGCCAGATTCCCGGCGAGTTCGGTCCTGCGGTTCGTCATACCCGATCAGTCCAGCCACACATAGCCCGCGAGCCGGCCGGTGATGCCGTCCCGACGGTACGAGAAATGGTCGTCCGACTCGATCGTGCAGACCGGCGACGGCTCCCGGTCGCGCACTCCGAGCCGCTCCAGCTGCGCGTGCACCCCCGCGGTCACGTCGACCGCCGGCGTGCCCCACGTGGTCTCGGCGTACGCCGCGGGCTCGACGGCCGTGACCTCGGCCCGCATCGCGTCCGGCACCTCGTAGCACCGGCCGCAGACGGCGGGGCCGGTACGGGCGACGATCCGGGCCGGTTCGGCGCCGAGCCCCACCATGGCCTCGACCGCGGCGGGTACGACCCCGGCGACCATGCCCGGCCGTCCCGCGTGGACGGCGGCCACGACCCCCGCTACGGGGTCCGCGAGCAGCACGGGGGTGCAGTCCGCGGTGAGCACGGCGAGGGCGAGCCCCCGGCGGGCGGTGACGACCGCGTCGACCTCCGGCACCGGGCGCTCGCCCCAGGGCTCGTCGACCACGGCCACGTCGGGTCCGTGGACCTGGTTCATCCAGACGACCCGCACCGGGTCGAGACCGAGCGACTTGGCCGCCAGTTCACGGTTGGTCCGTACGGACCCGGAGTCGTCGCCGACCGCCCCGCCGAGATTGAGCTCTTCGTACGGAACGGCGCTCACCCCGCCCCACCGGTCGGTGAAGGCGAAGTGCGCGCCGCTCACGGTGCTCACCGAGGAGCGCCGTCCTATCACTTGAGGAAGTCCGGCACGTCCAGCTCCTCCGCCGCGCTGTCGGAGTAGGTCCGCGACGACGGGACCGGCGGGGAGACGGGCGGCAGTTCGTTGCTCGCCGGCTCCGGAGCGGGCTCCGGCGCCTCCTTGGGGGTGACGCTGCCGAGCGAGCCGAAGGACGGGCGGCTGTCGCCCGCCCGCGCCGGGGCGGGCTCGTCGCGCTTGGCGGAGGACGAGCCGAGCACGGTGTCCCGCTTGGACGGGGGCTGCCCGCCGTCGAAGCCGGCCGCGATGACGGTGACCCGCACCTCGTCGCCGAGCGCGTCGTCGATGACCGCGCCGAAGATGATGTTGGCCTCGGGGTGCGCGGCCTCGCTCACCAGCTGGGCGGCCTCGTTGATCTCGAACAGACCGAGGTCGGAGCCGCCGGAGATCGAGAGCAGTACGCCCCGGGCACCGTCGATGGAGGCCTCCAGGAGCGGCGAGGAGATCGCCATCTCGGCAGCCGCCACCGCGCGGTCGTCGCCGCGGGCCGAGCCGATACCCATGAGGGCCGAACCGGCCTCGGACATCACGGACTTGACGTCGGCGAAGTCGAGGTTGATCAGACCGGGTGTGGTGATGAGGTCGGTGATGCCCTGAACACCGGAGAGCAGGACCTGGTCCGCCGACTTGAACGCGTCGAGGACGGAGACCTGGCGGTCCGAGATGGACAGCAGCCGGTCGTTCGGGATGACGATGAGGGTGTCGACCTCTTCGCGGAGTTCCGCGATGCCGTCCTCGGCCTGGTTGGCGCGGCGCCTGCCCTCGAAGGTGAAGGGGCGGGTGACCACGCCGATGGTGAGTGCGCCGAGCGAGCGGGCGATGTTGGCCACCACCGGCGCGCCGCCGGTGCCGGTGCCACCACCCTCGCCGGCTGTCACGAAGACCATGTCGGCCCCCTTGAGGACCTCCTCGATCTCCTCGCGGTGATCCTCCGCGGCCTTGCGGCCGACGGCCGGGTTGGCTCCGGCGCCGAGTCCGCGGGTGAGTTCGCGGCCGACGTCGAGCTTGACGTCGGCGTCGCTCATCAACAGAGCCTGGGCGTCCGTGTTGATGGCGATGAACTCGACACCCTTGAGACCGACCTCGATCATCCGGTTGATGGCATTGACACCACCGCCGCCGACACCGATGACTTTGATGACTGCGAGGTAGTTCTGCGGTGCTGCCACGTCGAAGGCCTCTCGCCTCGATTACGTGTCGTCGCCTCGCACGGTCGCGATCCGACGACTGATGCCGAATGGGACGGTCCGAACGCCGACCCGAACCCTAACGCTGAAGTTTAGGGTTACCAGTGTGCCTGTTCCCTGGACTCTTCCGAACAGGACACTAAGTCGACAAGTGGCGCACGTTCAACGAACACGCCGAACCTCCCGTTTTTCTTTTCACCCTATGTGATCAGCCATGTCGCTGCCCAACCAGGGTGCTGGCCTGCGCAGATGTGCGTCAACTCCCTGATGACGCAGGGGCGGTGGGAACACTTACGTCGAAGTGTCCCGCCCCGGGAGCGGCTTTCATGAGAGCGATGAGCGTATGCGCCTTCGCGCGGCCCTTCTCACCACTGCCCCAGTCGACGGTGCGGTCGCCGCTCAACTCCAGCGTGATGGAGTCGTACGAACGGACCTTGACGACCTGGGTGGCGCGGGCGACCGCGGCCGGAAGGGAACCGGCCACGAGCACCGCCTCGCGCACCAGCCGGCCGGTGCCGAAACGGCGCAGGCCCGCCGAGTGGGACGCCGTCAATTCCAGTGCGGGTACGCCCTGTGGGGCACGCGAAACCGTGGCATATCGCACACCCTTGGCGTCCACTTCGACAAACTTTCCGCCCTTTTCGACAATCAGGACCGGCCTACGCTCGGTTACTTTCAGCCCGATTCCATGGGGCCACGAACGGACGACGTCAACCGAGTCGATTCGGGGCAATTTCCGGAGCAGTCTTGCCTCGATCACATCGGTGTCGACTGAAATCAACGGCGATCCGACCGGAACGTCGGCCGCCTCGGCGACCTGTCCGGCCGTCAGGACGCGCGTCCCGGTGGCCGATACCCGCTCCACGCGCGTCCACTGCGAGCCGTAGAGGATCCAGGCCCCGCCCGCGGCGAGCAGGGCCAGACAGATCATCACAACAATGAGCGTACGAGGCTTCGGCAGCCTCTTCAGCCTCTTGAGAAGGGGCTGCCGGGGCGGGCCGGAGGCCGGATCCTGCCGGTCTTGCCGTTCGCCGCGTTCGGCGGTGGTCGGTCCGGCCACGCTCCCCTGCCTTCTGCCACGCGCTAGCGGCGTGACGCGATCGCCTCGTACACCATCCCGACGAGCAGGTCGTCGGCGTCCCTGCGGCCGAACTCGGAGGCCGCGCGGGACATCTCGAACAGCCGGTGCGGATCGGCGAGCACGGGCAGGACGTTGCCCTGGATCCAATGCGGCGTCAGTTCCGCGTCGTCGACCAGCAGTCCGCCGCCGGCCTTGACCACCGGCTGGGCGTTCAGCCGCTGTTCGCCGTTGCCGATGGGCAGCGGGACGTAGACGGCGGGAAGCCCGACGGCGGAGAGTTCGGCGACGGTCATCGCACCCGCGCGGCAGAGCATCATGTCGGCCGCGGCGTACGCGAGGTCCATCCGGTCCACGTACGGTACCGGGATGTACGGGGGCATCCCCGGCATCTGGTGGACCTGCGGCAGTTCGTTCTTCGGGCCGACCGCGTGCAGGATCTGGATACCGGCCTGCTGCAGGTACGGAGCGGTCTGCTCGATCACCTGGTTGAGGCGGCGGGCGCCCTGCGAGCCGCCGGAGACCAGCAGCGTCGGTAGGGAGGGGTCGAGCCCGAACGCGGCGCGGGCCTCGGGGCGCACGGCGGCCCGGTCCAGCGTGGCGATGGAGCGGCGCAGCGGGATGCCGATGTAGCGGGCGCCCCGCAGCTTGCTGTCCGGGGTGGAGACGGCGACCTGGGCCGCGTACCGGGAACCGATCTTGTTGGCGAGTCCCGGCCGGGCGTTGGCCTCGTGGACGATGATCGGGACACCGAGGCGCTTGGCCGCGAGATAGCCGGGCAGGGCGACGTAGCCGCCGAAGCCGACGACCGCGTCCGCCTTGGTGCGTTCCAGGATCTGCTCGGCCGCCTTGATCGTGCCGCGCAGCCGTCCGGGGACGGTGATCAGCTCGGGGGTGGGCTTGCGCGGCAGCGGTACCGCGGGGATCAGCCCGAGTTCGTAGCCCCGTTCTGGTACGAGTCGGGTCTCAAGTCCGCGCTCCGTGCCCAGGGCCGTGATTCCCACGGTCGGGTCCTGCCTGCGCAGGGCGTCCGCGAGGGCGAGCGCGGGCTCGATGTGGCCGGCGGTCCCCCCGCCGGCGAGTACGACATGCACCGAAATTCACCGCTCTCCGGACGAACGCGCCGAGGCACGCCGTCGCATCGTGTTCCACTTCCGAGGCCCCCGGACAGCGGAGCCTCTCACCGCAGCCCGCTTTCTGCCAAAGCGGGGTTGCCGCATCGCGAGCGCCGTCCGCGCAGCGGGATCCTCACGCGCGAAGGCGATCAGGAGTCCGATGGCGAACATGGTCGGCAACAGGGCGGAACCCCCGTAGGAGAACAGCGGGAGCGGGACTCCGGCGATCGGCAGCAGACCGAGCACCGCACCGATGTTGATCACGGCCTGAGCCGTGATCCAGGTGGTCACGCCACCCGCGGCGTACCTCACGAAGGGGTCCTCCGTGCGTCCGGCCACGCGGATACCCGCATAGCCTAGGGCCGCGAAGAGCGCGAGTACCGACAGAGTGCCCGCCAGACCGAGTTCCTCACCTGTGATGGCGAAGATGAAGTCGGTGTGGGCCTCGGGGAGTTGACCCCATTTCTCCACACTCGCCCCGAGGCCGGACCCGAAGAGCCCCCCGGAGGCGAGGGCGTAGATCCCGTGCACGGCCTGCCAGCAGGAGTCGCCGGGGCCGGGTTCGGTGGCGCCGAGGCAGCCGAGACGGGCCATCCGGTTGGGGCTGGTCCTGATCAGGATGAAACCGAGGGTCAGCGCGATGGCGAGGACGCCGCCGAAGAGCCGGGTCGGCGCCCCCGCGAGCCACAGCAGGCCGAAGAGGATCGCGGTGAGGATGATCGCCGTGCCCATGTCGCCGCCGAGCATGATCAGCCCGAGCAGCATGAAGGCCACCGGCACGAGCGGCACCAGCATGTGCTTCCACTGGGCCAGCAGCCGCTTGTCCTGTTTGCGGGCGAGCAGGTCGGCCCCCCACAGGACGAGGGCGAGCTTGCCGAACTCGCTGGGCTGGAGCTGGAAGGGTCCGCCGACGGAGATCCAGTTCTGGTTGCCGTTGACCGCGACCCCTATCCCCGGCACCTGGACGAGGATCATCAGGAAGACCGAGCCCAGGAGCATCGGGTACGCGAGCGCCCGGTGCAGCTTGGAGGGCATCCGGGAGGCGGCCAGCAGCAGCAGGCCGCCGAGCACGGCCGCGAGGAACTGCTTGCGGAAGAAGTAGCTTCCCGGCAGCGAGAGCTGGAGCGCGGTGATCTGGGAGGCGGAGTACACCATCACCAGACCCAGCACGGTGATCAGCAGGCTGCCGCCGAGGATCAGGTAGTACGCCGTCAGCGGTCGGTCCCAGGCACGGCGTGCGCGGCCGTACAGACGGCCTACGGGGTTGTCGCGCGGGGGCCGGGGGGTGGGGGGCCGCCGGGGGGCCCGCTGGACGGGAGGACGCCCTGTACGGCTAGTGGGCACGACGGGCTCCCCTCGGGGGCGCGGGACGGCGGGCGGAGCGGCACAGCGCCGTGCCACCGGCAGAGGGCTGTCGGTCGACCGACCACGATGGCGTCACGTGTCGCTCCCAAGGATCCCGGGCGCCCGGGCCGGCCCGGGGGCCTGCCGTCAGGCGCCCGCGGCGCCGAGTTCGCGGACAGCTTCCGCGAACATGTCACCGCGCTGGTTGTAGTTGGCGAACATGTCCATGGAAGCGCAGGCCGGTGCCAGGAGCACCGTGTCGCCGGCGCGGGCGAGTCGTGCCGCCTCCTGGACCGCCGCGGGCATCGCACCAGTGTCGGTCCGGTCGAGGTCGACCACCGGTACCTCGGGCGCGTGTCGCGCGAGGGCTTCACGGATGAGGGCCCGGTCCGCGCCGAAGAGCACGACGCCCCGCAGCCGCTTCGCCGACCGGACGACGAGTTCGTCGAAGGTCGCGCCCTTGGCGAGGCCGCCCGCGATCCACACGATCGGCTCGTACGCGGCCAACGAGGCTTCCGCGGCATGCGTGTTGGTGGCCTTGGAGTCGTCCACGTAGGCGACGCCGTCCACATCGGCCACGTGCTCGATGCGGTGGGCGTCGGGGCGGAAGGCCCTCAGGCCGTCCCTGACGGCCTTGGGGGGCACTCCGAAGGCGCGGGCCAGGGCCGCCGCCGCGAGGGCGTTGGCGATGTTGTGCGGGGCGGGCGGGTCGACGTCCGCGATCTCCGCGAGTTCCTGGGCCTGCTTGTGCCGGTCCTCGACGAAGGCGCGGTCGACCAGGATGCCGTCGACGACGCCGAGTTGGGAGGGTCCGGGGGTGCCGAGCGTGAAGCCGACGGCCCGGCAGCCCTCCTCGACGTCCGCCGCGCGCACCAGGTCCTCGGTGGCCTTGTCGGCCACGTTGTAGACGCAGGCCACCTGATTGCCCTCGTAGACGCGGCCCTTGTCGGCGGCGTACGCCTCCATGGAGCCGTGCCAGTCGAGGTGGTCGGGGGCGAGGTTCAGGACGGCCGCGGAGTGGGCGCGCAGGGAGGGCGCCCAGTGCAGCTGATAGCTGGACAGTTCCACGGCGAGCACGTCGAGATCGGCGTACGCGTCGTCGTCGCCCAGCACCACGTCGACGATCGGCGTGCCGATGTTGCCCACCGCGGCCGTACGCAGGCCCGCGGCGGCCAGGATCGAGGCGAGCATCCGGGTCGTGGTGGTCTTGCCGTTGGTGCCGGTGACGGCCAGCCAGGGGGCGGCCCTGCGGCCGTCGTGGCCGCGCAGGCGCCAGGCGATCTCGACGTCGCCCACGACGTCCACGCCCGCCTCCGCGGCGGCCAGGAAGAGGGGGCTGCCCGGCTTCCAGCCGGGAGAGGTGACCACCAGGTCGGTGCCCTCGGGCAGCGTGTCGGCGTCCGCGAGGCGTACCGCGATGCCCTGCTGTTCGAGGGGGACGGCCCGCTCCCTGTGCGCCGGGGAGTCGCCGCCGTCGACGACCGTGACCGACGCGCCGAGGCCGGCCAGGGCGCGGGCGGCGCTGATGCCGCTCACGCCGAGACCGGCGACGGTGACGTTCATGCCCTGCCAGGCGGAAGCGGTGGTCACTTCTTGGCTGCCCATCCCGCGTAGAAGAGGCCGAGGCCGACGATGACGCACATGCCCTGGATGATCCAGAAGCGGACCACCACAAGGACTTCGGACCACCCCTTCAGTTCGAAGTGGTGCTGGAGTGGTGCCATGCGGAAGACGCGTTTGCCGGTCAGTTTGAAGGAGCCGACCTGGATGACCACCGACATGGTGATGAGGACGAAGAGGCCACCGAGCAGGGCGACCAGGATCTCCGTGCGGGAGCAGATCGCGAGACCGGCCAGCGCGCCGCCGAGCGCCAGGGAACCGGTGTCCCCCATGAAGATCTTGGCGGGCGAGGTGTTCCACCACAGGAAGCCGAAGCAGGAGCCCATGAGGGCGGCGGCGACGACCGCGAGGTCCAGTGGATCTCGAACCTCGTAGCAGGCGCCCGGGTTGGTGAGGGTCTGCGCGTTGGCGCAGGACTCCTGGAACTGCCAGACGCCGATGAACGTGTAGGCGCCGAACACCATGGTCGCGGCGCCGGTGGCCAGGCCGTCCAGACCGTCCGTCAGGTTCACGCCGTTCGACATCGCGAGGATCATGAACAGCGCCCAGACCACGAACAGCACCGGGCCGATGGACCAGCCGAAGTCCTGCACGAAGGAGAGCCTGGTGGAGGCCGGGGTGTTGTTGCGGTTGTCCGCGAACTGCAGCGCGAGGACCGCGAAGCCGATGCCGACGATCAGCTGGCCGGCCATCTTCGCCTTGGCCCGCAGACCGAGCGAACGCCGCTTGACGATCTTGATGTAGTCGTCCAGGAAGCCGACCACGCCCATGCCCGTCATCAGGCCGAGCACCAGCAGTCCCGAGAACGTCGGCGGCTTCCCCGTGATCACCTTGCTGAGGAAGTACGCCAGCAGCGTGGCCAGGATGAAGGCGATGCCACCCATGGTCGGCGTACCGCGCTTGGCGTGGTGCTCGCGGGGGCCGTCGTCGCGGATGTACTGGCCGTAGCCCTTGCGGGCCAGCAGCTTGATCAGCAGCGGAGTGCCGATCAGGGTCAGGAAGAGACCGATGACTCCCGCGAACAGGATCTGATTCATCATCGGACGGCGACCTCACCCTCGGTGCCCTCGACGAGCGCCTGCGCGACCCGTTCGAGACCGACCGACCGGGACGCCTTCACGAGTACGACGTCTCCCGGGCGCAGCTGACTGCGCAACAGGTCGACCGCCGACTGTGCGTCGGACACGTGCACCGACTCCTCACCCCACGAACCCTCGTTATATGCGCCCAGTTGCAGCCAGGACGCTTCCCTGCCCCCGACCGCGACGAGCTTGCTGACGTTGAGCCGGACGGCGAGCCGTCCGACCGCGTCGTGCTCGGCGAGCGCCTCGTCCCCGAGCTCGGCCATCTGACCGAGCACCGCCCAGGTCCGCCGCCCCTTGCCCATGGCCGCGAGCGCGCGCAGGGCGGCTCGCATGGACTCGGGGTTCGCGTTGTAGGCGTCGTTGACGACCGTCACGCCGTCCGGGCGCTCGGTGACCTCCATCCGCCAACGGGAGAGGGAGCCCGCCTCGGAGAGCGCGGTGGCGATCTCGTCTGCGGACATGCCCAGCTCATGGGCGACGGCGGCGGCGGCGAGCGCGTTCGACACGTGGTGCTCACCGTACAGGCGCATGGTCACTTCGCTGCACCCGGTGGGTGTGTGAAGGCTGAACGAGGGCTGTCCGTTCCCGGTGAGCCGCACGTTCTCGGCCCGTACGTCCGCTTCGCCGGACTCTCCGAAGAGGAGCACGCGTGCTTTCGTACGCGAGGCCATGGCCCGTACGAGGGGGTCGTCGGCGTTGAGGACGGCGGTTCCGTCCTCCGGGAGACCCTCCACCAGTTCGCCCTTGGCCTGTGCGATCTGCTCGCGGCCGCCGAACTCGCCGATGTGGGCGGTGCCGACGTTGAGGACGAGGCCGATCCTCGGGGGCGTCAGATCCGCGAGGTAGCGGATGTGGCCGATCCCGCGGGCGCCCATCTCCAGGACGAGGAAACGGGTTTCCTCCGTGGCGCTGAGCGCGGTGAGCGGCAGCCCGATCTCGTTGTTGAGCGAGCCGGGTGTGAAGACCGTCGGCGCCTTGGTGCGCAGCACCTGGGCGATCAGATCCTTGGTGCTGGTCTTGCCCGCGGAGCCGGTGAGGGCCACGAGCGTCGCGCCGAGCCGTGCCACGACGTGGCGTGCGAGGGCGCCCAGCGCCAACAGGACGTCGTCCACGACGATCGCGGGCACTCCGACGGGCCGGGAGGCCAGGACGGCCACGGCGCCCGCCTCCACGACGTCCGCGGCGAAGTCGTGGCCGTCCACGCGCTCGCCCACGAAGGCGACGAAGAGACTGCCGGGCTCCACTTCCCTGGAGTCCCTGACGACTTGTCCGGTGACCTGGACCGACGTATCCGGTATGTCGTGGGTCTGCCCGCCGACGACTGAGGCGATCTCGGCGAGAGAGAGGGCGATCACAAATTCATCCCTGGGTCTTCTGGATAGCTGCGCGGAGCACCTGGCGGTCGTCGAAGGGACGGATCACCCCGGCGATGTCCTGGCCCTGTTCGTGGCCCTTGCCCGCGATCAGCACGGTGTCGCCCGGCTGTGCGCGGGCGACGGCCGCGGCGATCGCGGCGGCCCGGTCCTCGAAGACCTGGACCTCTCCGCGCTCGTGCGCCGGCACCTCTGCGGCGCCCGCGAGCATCGTGGCGAGGATGGCGAGGGGGTCCTCGCCACGGGGGTTGTCCGAGGTCAGTGTGGCGGTGTCGGAGAGCCGGACCGCGGCGGCGCCCATCGGCATCCGTTTGGTCCTGTCCCGGTCGCCGCCGCAGCCGAGGACGATGTGCAGTTTGCCGTCGGTGACCTTGCGCAGGGCCTTCAGGACGGATTCGACGGCGTCCGTCTTGTGCGCGTAGTCGACGACCGCGAGGTAGGGCTGTCCGGCGTCCACGCGCTCCAGGCGGCCGGGCACGCCCGGTACGGCGGCGATGCCGTCGGCGGCGGTCTGCGGGTCGATCCCGGCGGCGGCGAGGGCGACGATCGCGGCGAGCGTGTTGGCCACGTTGAAGGTGCCCGCGAGCGGCGACTTGGCGGTGATCCGTTCGCCCTTGGGCCCGACCGCGACGAAGACCGAGTCCATCGGGCCGACCCGGACGTCCTCGGCACGCCAGTCGGCGTCCGGGTGCCCTTCCGCGGAGAACGTCACCACGGGGACGCCGGCCTCCTTGACGAGCCTGCGGCCGTATTCGTCGTCGAGGTTGACCACACCGAGCCTGCTGCGCTCCGCCGTGAACAGCCGCGCCTTGGCCTGGAAGTAGTCCTCCATGCCGGAGTGGAACTCCATGTGTTCCGGGCTGAGGTTGTTGAAGACCGCGATGTCGAAGACGCAGCCGTCGACCCGGCCGAGGACCAGGGCGTGGCTGGAGACCTCCATGACGACCGCCTCGACGCCGCGTTCGCGCATGACCGCGAACAGCGCCTGGAGGTCGGTGGCCTCGGGGGTGGTGCGCTCCGACTTGATGCGCTCCTCGCCGATGCGCATCTCCACGGTGCCGATCAGTCCGGTACTGCGGACGCCCTTGAGACCGCCTTCGACGAGGTACGCCGTGGTGGTCTTGCCGGACGTGCCGGTGATGCCGATCTGCAGCAGGTCGCGGCCGGGGTGGCCGTAGAGGGCGGCGGCCAGCCGGCCCATCGACCCGCGCGGGTCGTCCACGACGAGGACCGGCAGGCCGGTGGCCCGGGCCCGGTCGGCTCCCGTCGGGTCGGTCAGCACGGCGACGGCGCCGAGACCGGCGGCCTGCGTCACGAAGTCGGCGCCGTGCATCCGGGCGCCGGGCAGCGCGGCGTAGACGTCGCCCGGGCGGACGGCGCGGGAGTCATGGGTGATGCCCGTGACCCCGACGGCGTCCGCGGCGCTCTCTGGGTGGTCCGCACCCAGCTGACCGGCGAGCTCCGCGAGGGGTGTGGCGGGGTTCTGAACCGGTCGCGGCGGCCCCGGATATGTCACAGGGACGCCCTTCTGGGTGGTTTGGGACTGATCGGCGTGTGGCACGGCGGTGAGCGTACCGGGCACACCCCCGCCGGAGCGAAGCGAGGGGCGTGGCGGGACGGACGGCGAGCCGTCGTTGCCGGGATCGGGAGTGATCGTTGTCACGAGCTTGTTCCTGGTCGGTGTTCCGGGCGGTGCGCGGGGTGTTCCGGTCGGTGTCGAGAGGTACCGAGGGGTGGCGGGGGGACGCCGATGAAGGCGTGGTCGGCGTCGGTCAGGGCGTGAAGGTGACGGGAAGTCTGTCGGCCGCCTGCCCGGTGGGCGGTACCTGGAGGGTCTTCAGTGCGAACTCCAGGACCTGCTTGTAGACGGGTCCGCAGATCTGGCCGCCGAAGTAGCTGCCCTTGGTGGCGTTCTGGATGGCGCAGTACACGGTGACGCGGGGGTTGTCGGCGGGCGCGAATCCCGCGAAGGACGACGTGTAGCCGCGGTAGCGGCCGGTGGCCGGATCCACACGGTTGGCCGTGCCGGTCTTGCCCGCCACGCGGTAGCCGGGGATACGCGCCTTGGCTCCGGTGCCCTCCTCGTCGTCCACGACGGACTCCAGCATGTGTGCCAGGGTCTTCGCGGTCTTCTCGCTGACGACTCTTGTCTTCTTGGCCTTGGCGGCCGGGGTGAACTGTCCGTCGGCTCCCTTCGTGCCGCGGACGAGGGTCGGTTCCACGCGGACGCCGCCGTTGGCGATCGTCGAGTAGACGGAGGCCGCCTGCATCGCGTTGACGGACACGCCCTGGCCGAAAGGAATCGTGTACTGCTGGGAGGTCGACCACTGGTCGGCGGGGGCGAGGATGCCCTTCGTCTCGCCGGGGAAGTCCAGGCCGGTGTATCCGCCGATGCCGAACTTGCGCAGGTACGAGTGGAGGACCTGGTTGGCCTCCTGCTGGGTCTTGCCGAGCTGTCCGGTCGCCAGAATGGTGCCGATGTTGCTGGACTTGGCGAGGACTCCGTTGAGCGTGAGGTACCAGGTCGGGTGGTCGATGTCGTCCTTGAAGAGCCGGTCCCCGCGGTGCAGCCGGTTGGGCACGGTGACGTGCGTGCCGGGGGTGGCGGCGCCCTCCTCCAGGACGGCGGCCATCGACATCACCTTGGCGGTGGAGCCGGGCTCGTAGGCGTCCTCCAGGCTCCAGTTGTGCAGGGCTCCCCCGTCGGCCTCGGACAGGTCGTTCGGGTCGAAGCCGGGCGAGTTGGCCATCGCGAGGATCTCGCCGGTCCTGTTGTCCTGCACCACGACGTAGCCGCGGTCCGCCTTGGACTTCTCGACCTGCTCGGCGATGGCGTGCTGCGCGGCCCACTGGATGTCGCGGTCGATCGTCAGCTCCACCTCGGAGCCGGCCACCGCGGGCTTCTCGGTGGAACCGGCGGTCGGTACCTGCCGTCCGCCGGACTGGGCGTAGCGGATCTCGCCGTCCTTGCCGGACAGGTCACCGTTGAGCTGCTGCTCGATGCCGCCGCCGCCCTTGCCGTCGGCGTTGACCCAGCCCAGTATCCCGGCGCCGAGGTCCCCGTTCGGGTAGACCCGTTTGCTGCTGGGTTCCTGGAGGACGCCCGCCAGGATGTTGGCGGGACCGCCTTCGCCGGCCTTCTCGGCGAGGGTGCTCTTGAGGTCCTTGATCTGCGTCCAGACCTGGGGGGTCTGGCGGCGGGCGAGCACTACGTAGCGGGTCTTCTCCGTCCGGAGCTTGGCGGCGAGCTCGTCGGTGTCCTTGCCGAGGATCGGGCCGAGCAGGGCGGCGGCCTGCTCGGGCGCGTCGCCGGTCCTCGTCGCCTTCTTCGTGAAGAGGGTGGGGTCGGCGGTGATGTCGTTGGCGTCCACGCTGATCGCCAGGTCGACGCCGTTGCGGTCGGTGATCCCGCCGCGCGCGGCGGCCAGGGTACGGCTGAGGTACCGGTTCTTCTCGGCCTTGGCGGTGTACTCGCTCGCGTCGACCGCCTGCACCTGGAGGAGCCGTACGACGAAGGCGATCAGTACGAGGGCCAGGGCGAGGCTGACCAGGCGCAGCCGCGGGCGGGGGCTGCCCAGCCGGATGACACGCGGCGCCTTCGTACGGGGCGGCGCGGGACGGCGTGCGGGACGGGCGCCCGGCCCGGGGCGGCGCTGGCTGCCGGGTTTCGCGGAGCGGGCGGACTGCGCGGACCGGGCGGGCGCGGGCACCCTGCGGCGCGGGGGTTCCCTGTCGGACACTTCCGTCACCTGCCGGGAATCGTAGAGGTCGGCGTGGGCTGCGCGGCGGTCTCCGTGGCCTGCTCCGGCGCCCCGGTGAGCCCCTGCGGCCCGGCGGACGCCGGGCCCGGCTCCGGGGACGTCCCGGCCGGTTCGGGGACGAGCGCCTCGGGCGGCCGGATCACAGGTGCGTACACGGACGACTGCTCGGCGGCCGCGCTGGGGACACCGCGGACGGTGCCGTCGGGGTCGAGGAAGGCCGGATCGCCGCCGGGCACCATGCCGAGCTCGCGGGCGCGGCGCTGGAGGGCGTCGGGGGCGGAGTAGGCGTCCACGTCACGCTGGAGCGCCTGTTCCTCGTCGGTGAGGCTCTTGGTGTCCTTCTGGAGGTCGTCGAGCTGGAACGACCCTTCGCTGAGGGCGGAGTTCAGCACCAGGAGTCCGATGAGACCGCCCCCGAGCAGCAGCACGACCAGGAGGACGAAGGGGGTACGGGCCGCCTGTCCGGAGCCGGTCGGGAAGAGCCGCGCGAGCCGGGCCGCTCTCCCCCTCAGTTCGGGTTTCCTATTCACTCACCCTCCAGGTGAGTTCGGGGTCCTGGCCGGTGGGTCCGGGTTTCCGGCCCCTGTGCCCGGTGAGTTCGGTTGTCCCACTCACGCACCCTCGCGTCACTCGGCGTCCTCCCTGATGCGCTGCGCCCCGCGCAGCCGCGCGGGAGCTGCCCGCCGGTTCTCCGCGACCTCTTCCTCGGTGGGAAGTTCGGCACCGCGCGTGAGCAGCTTGAGCCGGGGCTGGTAGCGCTCGGGGACGACCGGCAGTCCGGCCGGCGCGGTGTTGGCGGCGCCCGCCGCGAACACCTGCTTCACCAGCCGGTCCTCCAGGGAGTGGTACGACAGCACGGCGATCCGGCCCCCGACGGCGAGCGCCTTCACGGCGGCGGGGACCGCCCTCTCCAGGACGGTGAGTTCGCCGTTGACCTCGATGCGCAGCGCCTGGAACGTGCGCTTGGCGGGGTTGCCGCCGGTGCGCTTGGCCGCCTGCGGCAGGGAGTCGCGGATCAGCTCGACGAGCCGCGCGCTGTTGGTGAACGGCTCCTTGTCCCGCTGGCGGACGACCGCGGACACGATCCGCTTGGCCTGCTTCTCCTCGCCGTACGCCCGCAGGATCCGTACGAGTTCGCCGGGCGGGTAGGTGTTGAGCACCTCGGCCGCGCCGATGCCGGTCGTCTGGTCCATGCGCATGTCGAGCGGTGCGTCCTGGGCGTAGGCGAAGCCGCGGTCCGCCTCGTCGAGCTGCATGGAGGAGACGCCCAGGTCGAAGAGGACGCCCTGGACGCTCGCGAGGCCCAGGCGGTCGAGCACGTCGGGGAGTTCGTCGTAGACCGCGTGCACCAGCTCGGCCCGGTCGCCGAAGGGCGCGAGCCGTTCCGCGGAGAGGCGCAGTGCCTCCTTGTCGCGGTCGAGGGCGATCAGGCGGGCCTCGGGGAAGCGGCTGAGCAGGGCCTCGCTGTGGCCGCCGAGACCGAGGGTGCAGTCGACGACCACGGCTCCCGGTGCCTCCAGCGCGGGGGCCAGCATGTCCAGGCACCGCTGGAGCATCACCGGGACATGTCGACTCTGGCTCAAGGGGCCCTCTCAGGTCCGCGCGGCCGGTACGCACCGCCGGGTCCCCGCCCGCCCGCAGCCGTCACGGGGAGATACCCCTCGGCTTGCCGAGGGGGTGGCCTGCCGGCGCCGGAAGCGTCAGCCGACCGGGAGCGGGAGGAGGCCGAGCCGTACGTACGCGCCGCGCACGCGGGGAGTTCCCGGCATGTCGCCGGGCCTCCAGGTGGTTAGGCCCTGTCGTCACATTCCCGTCTGCCGGGCGACGCCATGCACGCACTCTCGCCGCACCGGGCGCAGAGCCAAGTACGTCCAGTACGAGGCTCTGCGCCCGGCACGCCGAGAGCACGCACCTGACGCCGCCCGGCCCGCCCTCCGGGCGGACGACGGGAATGTGACGACAGGGCCTAGCAATCCAGCAGGGAGGACAGCTCGCCTCCCGCTTCGCGTCACTTTAGTCCACGGTGTCTCGCGGTCAATGAACCGGCCTGCGCGTCGCGACTCTCACCCGAGATCAAGCGAAAACCCGGCGTTTTCCACCCGAACGGGTGCACTCGGTCCACCCTTGTGGGTTACCTCACAACAACGCTCATTGATGTTCTTTGTCCCCTCTCACAGCGGGCCCGAACAGCACGTGCCCCTTACCGTCATAACCATGACGACTTCCGCATCCGTTCCCACCGAGCCCGAGGGCGCCATGGCCCGCCCCGGCACCGTCACGGACCGCCTGGTCGAGGCCAACGAGCGGTACGCCGCCGCGTTCGCCGACCCGGGCATGGACGCCCGGCCGGTACTGCGCGTCGCGGTCGTGGCCTGCATGGACGCCCGTCTCGACCTGCACGACGCGCTCGGCCTTGAGCTCGGCGACTGTCACACCATCCGCAACGCCGGCGGCGTCGTCACCGACGACGTGATCCGCTCCCTGACCATCAGCCAGCGCGCGCTCGGCACCCGCAGCGTCGTCCTCATCCATCACACCGGCTGCGGCCTGGAGTCCCTCACCGAGGAGTTCCGCCACGACCTGGAGATGGAGGTCGGCCAGCGTCCGGCATGGGCGGTCGAGGCGTTCCGTGACGTCGAACAGGACGTCCGGCAGTCCATGCAGCGGGTGCGGACCTCCCCGTTCCTTCTGCACTCCGACGACGTACGTGGTTTTGTATTCGACGTGAAGACGGGCCTCCTGAGTGAGATAGACCCCACCTGACACCAGTTGGACCCGGCCATAAAGCGCAAGAACCGACATATCGCGGCCAGTTATCCACAGGCGGATGACACGAACCGGTAACGGCAACAAGAATGCGTGTGTGGCGTCGCGCGGAACTTTTCACGCGTGGCGTCCGTGTTCGGGGTGGGCCGGTCCGCATCGCAGCGTGTCGGCCCGGAGAAAGAACGGGCCGAGGAGGGCCGGGTGACGACCTATGACGATCGAGCGAGCCTTACAGATCTGACCACCACTGCGGAGAGAGTCCGCAGTTCGGTGGAGGAAGTGATCGAGGGCAAGCCTGAGGTCGTACGGCTTTCGCTGACCGTACTGCTCGCCGAGGGACACCTGCTCATCGAGGATGTCCCCGGCGTCGGCAAGACCATGCTGGCGAAGGCACTGGCGCGGTCCATCGACTGCTCGGTGCGACGTATTCAGTTCACGCCCGACCTGCTGCCCTCGGACATCACCGGGGTGTCCATCTGGGACCAGCAGAACAGGGAGTTCGAGTTCAAACCGGGGGCCATCTTCGCGCAGATCGTGATCGGGGACGAGATCAACCGCGCGTCGCCCAAGACCCAGTCGGCGCTCCTGGAGTCCATGGAGGAGCGCCAGGTCACCATCGACGGGCACACCTACGAGCTGCCCAGCCCCTTCATGGTGGTGGCCACGCAGAACCCGGTCGAGATGGAGGGCACCTATCCGCTGCCGGAAGCGCAGCGGGACCGTTTCATGGCCCGGGTCTCCATCGGCTATCCCAGCGCGGAGGCCGAGTTGCAGATGCTCGACATCCACGGCGGGGCCTCCCCGCTGGACGACCTCCAGCCGGTGGCGCACGCGCACGAGATCGTCAAGCTCATCGACGCGGTCCGCACGGTCCACGTCGCCGACCCGGTGCGCCGGTACGCGGTCGACCTGGTCGGCGCCACGCGCAGCCACCCGGACCTGAGACTCGGCGCCTCGCCGCGCGCAACGCTGCATCTGCTGCGCGCCGCGAAGGCGTCCGCCGCTCTCAGCGGCCGGGACTACGCACTGCCGGACGACGTGCAGGCTCTCGCCGTGGCGGTCCTGGCACACCGGCTGCTGCCCACCGCCCAGGCCCAGTTGAACCGTCGTACGGCCGAGCAGGTCGTCCTGGAGATCCTCCAGCGCACGGCCGTGCCCACGGCGCCCCAGGCGCCGGCCGGCCCGGCGATGGGCCGGGGTACGACCGCCTTCGGCCAGCAGCCGCCCCGGAGGCTGTGATGACAGGCGGGGGGATGCCGGCGGCGTCGGCCGAGGAGGACCAGGGCGGGATACGCACGGCTCTCGCCGGGCTCACCACGCGCGGGCGGTCGTTCCTGGCCGCCGGCATCGCGGCCGCCATCTGCGCGTACGTCCTGGGGCAGAGCGATCTGCTCCGGGTCGGGCTCCTGCTCGCCGTACTGCCGCTGGTCTGCACGGCCGTGCTGTACCGCACGCGCTACCGGGTCGCGGGCAGCCGCCGGCTCTCCCCGGCGCGGGTGCCGGCGGGCTCCGAGGCGCGGGTCCATCTGCGGATGGACAACGTCTCGCGGCTGCCCACCGGGCTGCTGATGCTCCAGGACCGGGTGCCGTACGTGCTGGGGCCGCGGCCCCGGTTCGTACTGGACCGGGTCGAGGCGACCGGCCGGCGCGAGGTGTCGTACCGCGTGCGTTCGGACCTGCGCGGGCGCTACCCGCTGGGCCCGTTGCAACTGCGGCTCAGCGACCCCTTCGGCATGTGCGAGCTGACCCGTTCCTTCTCGACGTACGACACCCTCACCGTCGTCCCGCGCGTGGAGGCCCTGCCGCCGGTCCGGCTGACCGGTGAGGCGAAGGGGTACGGCGACGGGCGGCAGCGCTCGCTCGCGCTGGCCGGTGAGGACGACGTGATCCCGCGCGGCTACCGCTACGGCGACGACCTGCGCAGGGTCCACTGGCGGCTGACCGCCCGGTACGGCGAGCTGATGGTGCGCCGCGAGGAGCAGCCGCAGCGGTCCCGCTGCACGGTGCTCCTCGACACCCGGGGCATCGCCTTCGACGGCGCGGGCCCCGACTCGGCCTTCGAGTGGGCCGTGTCGGGCACCGCGTCGACTCTGGTGCACATGCTCGAACGGGGCTTCTCCGTGCGGCTGCTGACCGACACCGGCACCTCGGTGCCCGGCGAGGGCTCCGACGGCTTCGCCGGGGCCAGCCAGGAGTCGGCGGACGCGGCGGGGCTGATGATGGACACCCTCGCGGTGATCGACTACTCCGACGGCACGGGCCTGTCCCGGGCGTACGAGGTGCTGCGCGGTGGCAACGAGGGGCTGCTGGTGGCCTTCCTCGGCGACCTGGACGAGGAACAGGCGTCGGTGCTCGCCAAGATGCGCCAGCGCAGCGGCGGGGCGATCGCCTTCCTGCTGGACAGCGGGGCATGGGTGCGGGGCACCCCCGACGAACAGGGCGAGGAGCGGCTTCGGATGCTGCGAGAGGCGGGCTGGACCGCTGTGGCCGTCCCGCCGGGCGTGAGCCTGGCCGACCTGTGGCGGGAGGCGGACCGGCAGCGCAACGGGGTCGCGTCCACGGGCAGCACGGCGGGAGGCGGTGGCTCATGAGCGGGCGCGCGCGACTGGCGCTGTGCGCCGCGGCGGCGACCCTGATGGCGTCCTGCGCCCTGCTGCCGCTGGTCGATCCGGCGACCTGGTTCCTTCAGGCGGCGTTCCTGGTCGCGGTGCAGACCGGGGTGGGCGCGGCGGCCCGGCGGGTGCCGCTCGCACGGCCGCTGACGATCGCGGTGCAGGCGTTGGTGACCCTGATGCTGCTGACGCTGTCGTTCGCCCGGGAGCAGGCCATCGCCGGGCTGCTGCCCGGCCCCGATGTGTTCCGTTACTTCGGTGAACTGCTCCAGGCGGGCGCGGACGACGTCAGCCGGTACTCGATCCCGGCGCCGCTCTCCGACGGCATCCGTCTGATGATGGTCGGCGGGGTCGTGGTGATCGGCCTCGCGGTGGACGCGCTCGCGGTGACGTTCCGCAGCGCCGCCCCCGCCGGACTGCCGCTGCTCGCGCTGTACTCCGTCGCCGCGGGTCTCGCGGACGGCGGCGCGGGATGGATCTGGTTCCTGCTGGCGGCCACCGGATATCTGGTGCTGCTGCTGGCCGAGGGACGTGACCGGCTCTCGCAGTGGGGGCGGGTCTTCGGCGGCGGGCCCCGCACACCGGGCGGAGATCCGTCGGGCGGCGCGACCGCGCCGGTCCGTACGGGACGGCGCATCGGCGCCGTCGCGCTCGGTGTCGCGCTGGTCGTTCCGCTCGCCCTGCCCGCACTCGACGGCGGGCTGCTGGACGCCGCTCGCACGGGTGTCGCCGCGGGTTCCGGTGGCGGCAACACGATCTCCGCGGTGAACCCCCTGGTCTCGCTGAGCGACAGCCTGAACGTGGACGAGGACCGCGAGGTCATGTCCTACCGCACCAACTCCGAGGAGACGCAGAACCTCTATCTGCGGATCGTCTCGCTCGACGAGTTCGACGGCACGGCGTGGAAGCCTGCCAAGCGCCACGTCGAGGACGTGCCGGGGGCCTTCCCGACGCCGCCCGGTCTCAGTGACGACGTCCAGCGCACCGAGGTGCAGACGAGGATCTCGGCGGCCGACTGGTACGCGCAGGACTGGCTGCCGCTGCCCTACCCGGCCAGCCAGGTGGGCATCAACGGCAAGTGGCGGTTCGAGCCCGTGGGCCGCACGCTCGTCGGCGACCACGGCCAGACGACCCGCGGCCAGGAGTACACGGTCAAGAGCCTGATCGTGCAGCCGACCGCGGATCAGCTCGCGAACGCGCCCGAGGCGCCGGAGGTACTGAAGCGCGAGTTCACCAAGGTGCCGAACTCGCTGCCGCCGGTGGTGGCCGCGACGGCACGGCAGATCACGGCGGACTCGGCCAACGACTACGAGCGCGCGGTGAAGCTGCAGGACTGGTTCGCCCTGGAGGGCGGCTTCACGTACGACACGGAGGTGAAGGTCGGCAGCGGGTCCCAGGCGATAGCGCGTTTCCTCAGGGACAAGGAGGGCTTCTGCGTCCACTTCTCCTTCGCGATGGCCTCCATGGCCCGCACGCTGGGCATACCGGCCCGGGTCGCGGTGGGCTTCACGCCTGGTTCGCCCAAGTCGGACGGCACGATGTCGGTGGGACTGCGGGACGCGCACGCCTGGCCCGAGCTGTACTTCGAGGGCGTGGGCTGGACCCGCTTCGAGCCGACACCGAACCGGGGCTCGGTCCCCGAGTACACCCGCACGGACACGCCCGGCGCGGCGGTTCCCGACCCGGACGCGCCGTCGCGTTCCTCGTCCACGGCGCCCTCCGCCGCCCCGTCGGGCAGCGAGGAGTGCACGGCGGCCGAGAAGAAGCTGGAGCAGCCCTGCGCCGACGATTCCCCGCAGGCGGCGTTCGGCACGACGAACGACGATCCGCCGTGGTGGCTGTCCCTGCTCCTGTGGCTCGCGGGCGGGCTCGCCGTGGGCACGCTGCCGCTGCTGCCGATGCTGTGGCGGATGCGGACCCGCTCGGTGCGGCTCGGTTCGCACCGCTGGACCACGGCGGACACCGGGGGCGGCCCGTCGGCGGCCGGGCAGGGCGCCGACGGCGACCCGGCGCGTGACCTCCGGCTCGAATCGCACGGCCTGACCGAGGCGCGCACCGCGGCCGTCGCGCTGGAGGCCTGGCAGGAGGTCAGTGACACGGCGTGGGACTTCGGTATCCCTCCCGACGAGTCGCAGACACCGCGCAAGGCCGCGGCGAGGATCGTCCGCGTCGGGCATCTGGAGCCGGAGGCCGCGGCCTCCGTCCACCGGATCGCCGACGCGGTGGAGCAGGTCCTGTACGCGCCGAGCCCCCGGCCGGCCCCGGGGCTGGGCGCCGACGTCCGCCGGATGACCCAGGGCCTGCGGGCCACCGCCGGCCGCGGTACGCGCCTGCGCGCACTGCTCGCGCCGCGCTCGGCCGTCCGGGTGGTGTGGGCGGCCTCCGAGAGGTGGCACGCGCTGAAGTACCGCACCGCGGCTCGCTGGACGGCCCTGATCCGACGCCCGTCGGGACAGGGCGGCAGCGGAGCCTGATCCGGCCGGCTGCCGAGTCGAGACAGCTTCGCCGTCTCGACTCGGCAGCCGTCACCGGGGCGGCTTCACCCGCCCCACCACCGCGCATCGCCGCGCCGCCACGCGGACGCGTCCTCGGCTGGTCTCGGCTCCCGCATGGCCGTGGTGGCCAAACCCGTGGCAGCCGGGCACGCCGAAGGGGCGGTCACCTCGACGGTGATCGCCCCTTCGTGCGTCTGTCCGGCCGGAACCCGGTGGGCTACTGGCCGCCCTGCTCGTCACGGCGCCGCTGCCAGCGCTGTTCGATGCGGTCCATCATGGAGCGCCGCTGCCGACCCTGACGACGGGCCTGCGGAGCACCCGGCGCACCCGCCGCGGGCTGTTCACCCGGCTTGGGGGCCTTGCGCCAACCGGTGACGGCGAGCACCGCGCAGCCCAGCATGACGAGAAAACCCACCACGCTGACCCAGATCTGCTGTGCGACCATTCCGGCCATGAGGAGCGCGATACCTACGAGGAAGCCGGCGACCGCCTGGTAGACCCGTCGCCGGGTGTACGTACGCAGCCCGCTTCCCTCAAGCGCTGTCGCGAACTTGGGATCTTCGGCGTACAGCGCTCGCTCCATCTGCTCGAGCATTCGCTGCTCGTGCTCCGAGAGCGGCACGGCGTCCTCCTCATCGTGCAGTCGCCGGGGCGACCGGGGGTCCCCTTCAGGATAGGCAGGGAATCGCCCCCGTGAAACCCGCCCCTCTGCGCCAATTCGCCAACCGGAACCCGCCATGGCTTTCCGATCCACTGAGGCGTAGATTCCCCAGCGACCGGCCCGTCATGCCGGACGGTCTCCCCCGATCATACGGCTCCGAGCGCCCGATCGGGGGGCCTGTGGCGTACTCCATCTGCTGTCGCGCCCCTGATCAGCGGTGCGACGCGGTGGCAACTCACCCCTCAGCCGACTCCCGCGTCTCACCGAGCACATGAAGCTGCGTGGCAACGGAGTGGAAGGCGGCGAGTTCGGCGGCCGCGGTCTCCAGTTTCAGCAGGGCGTCCAGGGCGCCCGGCTCGGTGTCCACGAGGACCCCGGGGACCAGGTCCGCGAAGACCCGCACGCCGTGCACGGCGCCGACGTCCAGGCCCGCGCCCTCGACCAGAGCGGTGAGCTGATCGGCCGTGAAGCGGTGCGGAACAGGATCACCCTCGCCCCAGCGGCCGTCCGGGTCACTCAGGGCCTGGCGGGCCTCCGTGAAGTGTCCGGCGAGGGCCCGTGCGAGCACGGCGCCGCCCAGTCCGGCGGCGAGCAGGCTGAGGACGCCCTCGGTGCGCAGCGCGCCGACGGCGTTGCGCAGGCCCTCGGCGGGGTCGTCCATGTACTCAAGGACGCCATGGCACAGCACCGCGTCGTAGCCGCCGCGCTCGACGACGTCGAAGAGGCCGTGCGCGTCGCCCTGGACTCCCTGGACGCGGTCGGCGACGTCGGCCTCGGCGGCCCGGCGCTCCAGCGCGAACAGCGCGTTCGGGCTGGGGTCCACGACGGTGACGCGATGGCCGAGCCGGGCCACGGGCACCGCGAAGTTGCCGCTGCCGCCTCCGGTGTCGAGCACGTCCAGCGACTCCCGGCCCGTGGCCTTGACCCGGCGGACGAGGGCGTCCTTCAGAACGTCCCAGACGACGGCGGTACGGAGAGAGGCGCGGGGACTGGAGGGGCCGGAGCGCGGCGACGCCGACTGAGGGCGGCGGGGGGAGACGGGCGGGCGCATCGGGTCCGACACGGCAGTTGACTCCTCGGCGCGGCACCGCCTCGGTACGGCGGAGCGATGGGCATACCTCCCCCGCCGTGTCCGGCGCCGGGGAGATTCAGGCGTCCCAACCCTATTGCCTCACGCCCGCTGCCCGGCCCCCCGTCTCGCGCGCCGGACGCACGGCCCCTCACCGGCCCTGACCGCCGGACGGACATCCGGGCGGCCACCGGGGCGGTCGTCCGGGCAGACGTCCGCGCGCACGTCCGGGCGGCCGGTGCCACCGCCGGGCGGACCGCGACCGTCCCCGCGCAGCCGTCGGCGCGCTCGCCGGAACCGGACCCCGAGCCCGCGGCCGGGCCCGGGTGCCGTCGTCGTCATCAGCCCGCGTCCGGGACGTCCTGCACATCCCGGGGGCCCGGCACGATCCGTGTCTCCTGGGCGGCCCGGCCGCCCTGGCCACCCTCGTGCCGCGGCTGGGGCAGGACCGGCTGGAGCACCAGCATGCGCTCGACGAGGCGGAGGAACATCGCCACGTCACGCAGCAGGTCGTCGGCGTCCCGGATACTCGCGGCGCCCTGGATGCCGGCCTCCGCGCGGGCCCGGCGGCGGGCTCCGGAGGCGAACAGCACGCTCCACTCGGCGAGTTCGGGCGCTATCTCGGGCAGCACTTCCCAAGCGCTCCGGATCTTGGCCCGGCGCCTCTCGGTGGTCTCGGGCCGGCCGCGGGCGGCGAGCACCGCCGCGGCGGTGCGCAGGGCGGCCAGGTGTGCCGTCGCGTACCGGTCGTTGGGCATTTCCAGCAGGGCCGCCTCGTCGAGTCCGGCGCGGGCCTGGGCGAGCAGATCGAGGGCGGCGGGCGGGGCCGTGGCACGGCGGAGCACGGGGTGCACATCGCTCGCCGGTACGGTCAGTGAGGGGGCAGGGCCGGTGGCGCGGCGCCGGCGGGCGGCGGCTGCGGAAGAGCTGGCCATGACGAACCTCCTGTCGTCGTGTGACGGCACACCCCGACGGGAGATGCCGTATGTGCCTATCGTGCGGTATGCCACTGACAATCCGTTCTGACCTGCACTTTTGCTTCACTCATAGGTTCGGAGTAGTTTTTGCACTGACCAGTCAGTGCAAAAACTTTGCGGTTCGACCGGTGCAGCCGGTCCCACCGGTGCAGCCGGCTGAAGGACCCGGAGAGTGGGGGAAGTTGTGGACGGTCCGCACGGACTCGGCGTCACGGCCGAGGACTTCGGGCTCAAGGGACCCCGTGGCTGGGCGTTCCGCGGCGTGGACATCGAGGCCGATCCCGGTTCGCTGATCGCGGTCGAAGGACCCTCGGGCTCGGGCCGTACGTGCCTGCTGCTGGCGCTCAGCGGGCGGATGAGACCCAGCGAGGGACACGCGAGAGTGGGGCTCTGCGAGCTGCCGAAGCAGATGGCGGCGGTCCGCCGGGTCAGCGCGCTGGCCCATGTGCCCGGCGTCACCGACCTGGAGCCCGCCCTGTCCGTCGCCGAGCACCTCCGGGAGCGCGCACTGCTCCAGCGGCGGTTCGGCGGCCCCGTACGCGGGCTGCTGCGACCGCGTCAGGAGCGGCTGATGGAGGCCCGGCTGCGGGTCGACAGCGCGCTGGCCGCCGCCGGGCTCGACCGGGAGGCACTGCCCAAGGGCTCCAGGACCGCCGTGCGCGACCTGGAACGCCTGGAGGCGCTGCGGCTGTCCGTGGCCCTCGCCCTGATCGGCCGCCCCCGGCTGCTGGGGATCGACGACACCGACCTGAAGCTCTCGGCTGCCGAACGGACCGAGGTCTGGGCGCTGCTGCGCTCCCTGACCGAGGCCGGGACCACGGTCGTCGCGGTGTGCAGCGAGGCCCCCGAAGGCGCGGTCGTGGTGTCCACGGGATCCGCCGCCACACCGGCCCACGACCGGGACCCGGACCCGGACCCGGACCGCCCCGACGACCACGACAAGGAGACAGTGGATGCGCTCGCCGAAACTGGCCGCGCTTGAGCTCAGGCGCTTCGGCAGGGGCAGGCTCCCGCGTGCGGCACTGGCCGCGCTCCTCTTGCTGCCCCTGCTGTACGGCGCCCTCTACCTGTGGTCGTTCTGGGACCCGTACGGCCGTCTCGACCGCATCCCCGTGGCGCTCGTGAACGACGACCGGGGAGCCACCGCCGCCGACAAGAAGGTCGTGCTGGGCGACGAGATCACCAAGGGGCTGCGCAGGAGCGACACTTTCGAGTGGCACGAGGTGAGCGCCTCGGCGGCCCGCGAGGGTGTCGAGAACGGCGATTACTACCTGTCGCTGACCATGCCGTCCGACTTCAGTAGGAGGATCGCCTCCAGTTCGGGCGACTCCCCGGAGACGGGCGCCCTCCAGGTGCGTACGAACGACGCGAACAACTACATCGTCGGGCAGATCTCACTGACGGTCTTCAGCGAGGTGCGCACGGCCGCCTCGACCAAGGCGTCACGGTCGTTCCTCGACAAGATCTACGTCTCGTTCTCCGACATCCACGGGAAGACCGAGAAGGCCGCCGAGGGGGCCGACAGCCTGTCCGGTGGCATCGGGAAGGCGAAGAAGGGCTCGAAGGACCTCGCGGACGGCCTCGCGGACGCCGAGAAGGGCAGCGGCAAGCTCTCCGCGGGGCTGAGGAAGCTCGACACGGGAGCGGGCGACCTGGAGGACGGCTCGCGGCAGGTCTCGGAGGGCACGCAGACCCTCGCGGACAAGGTCAACGGCGTCGCGGACAAGGTGGGGCCCTTCCTGAAGGGCAACGAGAAGGAGATCGGCGACACCGCCCGGCTCGTCGCGGACTCCGCGTCGGTCGTCCGCGGCAACCTCGACACGCTGGCGAGGACGGCCCCGGCCGCCGCCAGGAGCGCGCGCACCGCCTCCGACACGCTGAACGGCATCTACAAGGCACGCTGCGAGAACCAGGACCTGCCGCTGCCCGACGCCGCCTGCCCGGACCTGAAGAAGGCCAAGGACGCGGCGGCGGACGTGGCGGAGGTCGCCGACGACGTCGACACGCTGGTGGCCGGCCAGGACGGCGACCTGAAGTCGCTGGACAAGCACCTGGCCACCCTGGAGAAGCAGGCGCGGGCGCTGGCCGACCGCTCACCGCATCTGTCCGAGGACCTCGCCACGGCCGTCTCGAAGATCAACGAGCTGAACAAGGGGGCCGGGAAGGTCGCCAAGGGGGCCAGGACCCTGCACACGGGTCTCGGCACGGCCAAGAAGGGCGCCACCGACCTCGACAGCGGGATCGGCAGGCTGGGGACGGGCGCGAACGACCTCGAAGGGGGCATGTACAAGCTCGCCGACGGCTCGGGGAAGCTCGCCGGCGGACTCCACGACGGCGCGGGAAAGATCCCGGACTACGACAAGAAGGACCGTGATCAGCGCACCGGGGTCATGGCCGACCCCGTACAGCTCGCTTCGAAGGACCTGCACAAGGCACCCAACTACGGCACCGGTTTCGCCCCGTACTTCATTCCGCTCTCCCTGTGGGTGGGCGCGATGGTCGCCTACATGCTGATCCCGCCGCTCAACCGGCGCGCGCTCGCCGCGGGCGCCCCCGCCTGGCGGATCGCGCTGGCGGGCTGGCTGCCGGTGGCCGCCCTGGGAGTGCTGCAGACGGTCGCGCTGATGTCCGTACTGCACTGGGCGATCGGCCTGGAGGCGGTGCGGGCGGCCGGGACGGTGGCCTTCCTGTTCCTGGTGACGGCCTGTTTCGCGGCGATCGTCCAGTGGCTCAACGCACGCTTCGGAGCGGCCGGCCGGATCCTCGTCCTCGCGCTCCTGATGCTCCAGCTGACCTCGGCCGGCGGCACGTATCCCGTGCAGACCAGCCCGGGCTTCTTCAACGCGATCCACCCCTTCATGCCGATGAGTTACGTCGTCGACGCCCTGAGGAGACTCATCACGGGCGGCGGCCTGGGGCCGGTCTGGCAGGCGTGCGCCGTCCTCACCGCCTTCACGCTGGGCGCCCTCGCGCTCACCGCGGTGTCCGCGCGACGCCGACAGGTGTGGACCCTCGACCGACTTCACCCGGAGCTGAGCCTGTGACAATCGGGGCCATGGAAAGCAGCAGGACGGTGGACAGCGGCGGCGGCCGGCGGCAGGCGACCCGGCAGAAGCTCTACGAGGCGGCGGTGACCCTCATCGCCGAGCAGGGCTTCTCCGCCACCACCGTGGACGAGATCGCCGAGCGTGCCGGAGTGGCGAAGGGCACGGTCTACTACAACTTCGCGAGCAAGTCCGTCCTCTTCGAAGAGCTCCTCCGGCACGGGGTGGGGCTGCTCACCGCCTCGCTGCGGGAGGCGGTCGACAGGACCGACGAGGACGGCGGCAGCCGGGTCGACGCGCTGGACGCGATGATCCGGGCGGGCCTCGTCTTCATCGGCCGCTACCCGGCCTTCACCCAGCTCTACGTCGCTGAACTGTGGCGTACCAACCGGGCCTGGCAGTCGACGCTGATGGTGGTCAGACAGCAGGCCGTCGCGGTCGTCGAGGACGTCCTGCGCGACGGGATCGCGAACGGCGAGCTGAGCGACGAGATCGACACGCCGCTGACGGCGGCGGCGCTGGTCGGCATGGTGCTGGTGGCGGCCCTGGACTGGCAGGCGTTCCAGCCGCAGCGCTCCCTGGACGACGTCCACGCGGCGCTGTCCCTGCTGCTCCAGGGGAGGGTCGGCGGCGAGCGCCTCGGACCCGAATGACACAGGTGACACACCTGACACAAGTCACACAGCGGCACGGCAGGCACGGTAGGCACAGGTGAACGCCGGTCCGGAGTGGCCGCGTCCCCCGCGGGCCACGCCGGACCGGCGCCCCTCCTGTGCTCCCCCGTGCGTCCCCCGTACATCCCCCAGTGGTCCCCGACGGACACCCCGTTCCGGTCTCCCTCGGGACCCCCCGTGCCTCGCTCCCGCCGAGTGATCGGCGGAAGGAGCGGTAGAGGGCGCCGCCCGTTCCGCCGCCCCGTGTCGGCGGTACCGGAACCGCGCCCCTTTCCGTGCCTCCACTCTCTCGTTCGCGCAGGTGGGAACCCATCCGCGCGCGTACTCAACTCACTCCCTAGGTACGCGTACTCAGCCCTGGGCACTCATGCCCAGGACATGCCGTTGCCGACTGGTTACGATCGCGTCCGTGTCCGTACTCCCCCTGGTGTTCACCAGCGGCTGGGCCAGCGGTGTCAACGCGTACGCGGTGGTGCTGCTCCTCGGTCTCTTCGGCGCGACCGGACTGACCGACGAGGTCCCCGAGTCGCTGCAGCGCCCCGAAGTCCTCGTCGTGGCCGGCGTCCTGTTCGTCTGCGAGGCCGTCGCCGACAAGATCCCGTACGTGGACTCGGTGTGGGACACCGTGCACACCGTGATCCGCCCGGTGTCGGGAGCCGTCGTCGCGGCGCTGCTCGCCGGGCAGAGCGGTTCCCTGTCCGAGCTGGCGGCCGGGGCGATCGGCGGCTCCTCCGCCCTGGCCAGCCACACCGTCAAGGCCGGGACGCGGATGGCGATCAACACCTCGCCCGAACCGTTCAGCAACGTCGTGATGAGCACCGCGGAGGATCTCGGGGTCGCCGGGATCCTGACCTTCGCGATGTTCCACCCCGAAGCCGCGGCCATCATCGCGGGTGTCCTGCTGCTGGCCGGTCTGCTGGTGCTCTACTTCCTGATCTCGCGGATCAGACGGTTCCTGCGGCGCCGGGCCCAGCGCCGGGAGGAGAGACGGCTCGTGGACCGGCTCGGGCCGCCACCGCCCGGCTGAGCCCGGCTGCCCCGGCAGGTGTCCGGGGCCGCGGGCCCGTTGTCGGTGGCGGCCGATAAGGTCCCTGGCATGGCACGTATTGTGGTGATCGGCGCCGGGATGGGCGCGATGGCGGCCGCTGCCCGGCTGGCCGTCGCGGGCCACCGGGTGACGGTGTACGAGCGGGCGGCGACGTACGGCGGAGCGGTGGGCCGCTTCGAGCGCGACGGGTTCGCCTTCGACACGGGCCCCGGGCTGCTCCAACTGCCCGCGGTCTACCGCGATCTGTTCGTCAAGACCGGCAAGGAGCCCCTGGAGGCGTGCGTCGACCTGGTCCAGGTCGACCCGGCGGCACGGCACGTCTTCGCCGACGGCACGGAGGTCGCGCTGCCCAACGCCTCACGCGCGGGGGTCGTCTCGGCCCTGGACGGGGTGCTGGGGGCGGGCGCCGGTGAGCGCTGGGGCGACTTCCTGGTCCGGGCCCGCGAGGCCTGGGACCGGACACGCAGGCCGCTCCTGGAGGAGCCGCTGTGGGCCGACTGGCAGGTACTGGGCGAGCGCGAGCCCTATCCGGCGCTGCGGCAGCGGCGCCTGCTGCGCACCCGTACGGCGACCCGGCTCTCGGAGGTCGGCGCCCGGGAGCTGGGCGACCCCCGCCTCGCCGCCCTCCTGGAGAGCTACGCGCTGGCGTACGGCCTCGACCCGCGCGCGGTCCCGGCGAGCGCGGCCGTCCTGCCGTACATGGAGCACGCCTTCGGCGCGTGGTACGTGCGCGGCGGGATCCGCGAGCTGGCGCGAGCCGTCCACGAGCGGTGCGTGGCCCGGCGGGTGGAGTTCGTCTTCGGGGCCGAGGTCGTCGCGGTCACCGAGAAGGACGGCCGGGCGACCGGCGTGGAGCTGCGCGACGGAACCGTCACCGAGGCGGACTTCGTGGTGGGCGGCCCGCCGGAGCTGCTGAAGAGCCTGACGGGCCGTGACGATCTGTACGCGGGCCAGGCCCCCGGGCCACATCCCGCACCCCCGTCCTGCGGCAAGGCCGTGGTCTGCCTCGCCCTGCGCGGCCCGCGCGAGGCGGGCGCCGCGCACCGCACGGTCGTGCACACCGCGGACCGGGCCGAGGAGCTGGACCACACCTTCAGGGCGGGTGCGGCGGCGCCGCGGCCCACGGTCTGGGTGAACCGTCCGGATGATCCGCTGCTGCGCCCGGACGACGCCCACGAGTCCGTGGTGCTCACGGCGACGGTGCCGTCCCTCGCGCGCCACGACTGGGCGGCGGCGGGTGCCGCCGACGCCTTCGCGGACCGCATGGTCGCCGCCGCGGAGCGGGCCGTGCCGGAGCTGCGCGGGCGCGTGCTGTGGCGGGAGGTACGGACGCCCCTGCACACGGAGCGGGAGACCGGCGCCCCGGGCGGCGGTGTGCCCGCTCCCGCGCTGGCCGGCGCGGGCGGCACACGCCTGCGGCCGGGCAACGCCACCCGTATACCGGGCCTGTTCGCGGTCGGCGGCTGGGCGCACCCCGGCGGCGGGCTTCCGCATGCCGGGATGTCGGGGTCGCTGGTCGCCGGACTGATCGTGGAGGGGCCGGACTTCAGGGGTTCGCAGTGACGGTGACGGCGATCCCGGGGTGAGACCGCGCCGGTACCGCCGCCGAAGCCGGTACCGCTGTCAGTACCGGTACTGCTGCTCGTCGTACCCGCCCTGCTGCTGACCGTTGCCCTCGTACGGATACGGCTGCTCCGGCGGGAGTTCGCCTCCGTAGGGGTCCTCGGTGGTCCGCTGCTGCGGTACCCAGACACCGCCGGGCGGAGTGTTCTCGCCGCCGCCGTAGGCACCCGCGGCGTACTGGTCCTGTTCGTAACCCTGCTGCCCCTGCTGTCCCTGTTGCCCGTACTGCTGCTGCGAGGCGTCGTAGGACTGGCCGTAGGAGGCGGCGTCGTAGGACTGCGAGCCGACGTACGGGTCGGAGTAGGCGGCGTACTGCTGCTGTCCGGTGTCGTAGCCGTACTGCTGCTGGTCGTAGCCCGAGTAGCCGTCGTACCCGTAGTTCTGGGCGAACTGGTCCTGGGACTGACCCTGGTCGGCCTCGCCGCCCTGCGCCTGTGCCTGGGCGGAGGCGGCATAGGCGGCGTCGGCGGCCGCCGCGTAGGCGGCTTCGCTGTAGACGCCGTACTGGCCGGTGTCGTCGGGCAGCGGCTGCGGCTCGTAGACCGCGGTGGACTCGGCGGCGTTCGCGGGGCGCTGTCCGAAGACCGAGTCCTCGCGTCCGAAGGCGTCGTCCCCGCCGAAGCTCTCGCTGCGGCCGAAGTCGCCCTGAGGATACGTTCCGCTCTGCGCGGCCTGGAGGTCCGTGACCTCCAGGGTCGGTTCCTGCCGGTCGGGTTCGCCACGGCGGCGCTTGGTGATGCCCGGCCGTCCGGCGACGGCCCAGCCGGCCGCGAAGCCACTGCGGAACGACAGCGTGACGTACGTCTGTCCGACGGCGAAGGCGGCGGCGCCCAGACCGATGACCACCACCGACGGGATCAGGACACCTATGACCACCCCGAGGAAGCCGCCGAAGGCCAGCAGCCGCCAGCGCAGCCGCGCCTTGTACTGCAGCAGAACCTCGCCGAGCAGCCACAGCGCGACGATGCCGAATGCGATGTAGAGGACCGTCCAGCCCATGTACGCCCCTCTCCCAGATGGCCGCTACGCAGTGTGTCGTATCACGATGCGACCGGTCTAGGCCTGCTGTGGGTGATGCAGGCCCAGGTTCTCGTAGATTTCAAGCGTCGCGGTGGAGTTGTTCAGCGTAATGAAATGCAGTCCGGGGACTCCCTCGGCCAGCAGCCCCGCGCAGAACTCCGTGGCGAACTCGATGCCAATGGAGCGTACAGCCGCCGGATCGTCTTTGGCTGTGAGGATCCGCTCTTTCAGGGCGTCCGGGAACGAGGCGTTGCTGAGTTGTGGCAATCGCTCCAGCATCTTCACACTGGTCACCGGCATGACCTCGGGGATGACCGGCGTCTCGCAGCCCGCCGCGTCGACCCGGTCACGCAGTCTCAGGTAGGCGTCCGGGCGGAAGAACATCTGCGTGATCGCGTAGTCGGCGCCGGCCCGGCACTTGTCGACGAAGTTCGCCACGTCCGTGTCCCAGTCCGCGGACCTCGGATGCATCTCCGGGAAGGCCGCGACACCCACGCAGAAATCACCGGACTCCTTGATGAGCTGGACCAGTTCGGCCGCGTAGGTGAGGCCGTGGGGGTGCGCCACCCAGTCGGCCATGGGGTCGCCGGGCGGGTCGCCGCGCACGGCGAGCATGTTCCGGATCCCGGCGTCCGCGTACTGGCCGATGATGTTGCGCAGTTCCGCGATGGAGTGGTCGACCGCGGTGAGGTGGGCGACCGGGGTGAGCGTCGTGTCGGCGACGATCCGCTCGGTCGCCTTGACCGTGCCGGCGCGGGTGGTGCCGCCGGCGCCGTAGGTCACCGAGACGAAGCTGGGGGCGACCGCCTCGACCCTGCGCAGCGCGTTCCACAGGTTCCGCTCGCCTTTTTCGGTCTTCGGCGCCCAGAACTCGAACGAGAAGGTCGTCTTGCCGGTCGCGAGCATGTCGCGCACGGTGCGTGCGCGGTCAGTCCTGGTGGAAGCAGATCCGAGGGCCATACCCGCAGGTTAGCCAGGGGGAGTCCGTCCCCCAACCGGATGTGGGGACTTTGTCCGATTTGTCGACTTGTTGTCCACTCCTCGGACAACCGGCGCTCGATCGATCCTGGATCGGCAGGTATCCGTTCTGCTCTGTCCCGCTCTGTGCCGCGCCCGCGGTTCACGCCCCCCGGAGCCGCTTGGCGAACTCCGCCGCCGCCGCGCCCGGGTCGTCTGCCTCGGTGATCGCCCGTACGACGACGACGCGGCGGGCGCCCGCTTCGAGCACCTGGTCGAGGTTGCCGAGGCCGATGCCGCCGATGGCGAACCAGGGGCGGTCCGTGGCGAGCGCGGCCGTGTGCCGGACCAGGTCGAGGCCCGGGGCGTGGCGGCCGGGCTTGGTGGGGGTCGGCCAGCAGGGGCCGGTGCAGAAGTAGTCCACGCCGGCCTGGACGGCGGCGGCCGAGGCCTCCGGTCCCGCGTGCGTGGAGCGGCCTATCAGGACCTCGTCGCCGAGGATCGCCCGGGCCGCGGGGACGGGGAGGTCTCCCTGGCCGAGGTGCAGGACGTCGGCTCCGACGGCGTGGGCCACGTCGGCCCGGTCGTTCACCGCGAGGAGCTTGCCGTGCCGGCGGCAGGCGTCCGCGAACACCGCGAGGTGCTCCAGTTCCTCGGCCGCCTCCATGCCCTTGTCCCGCAACTGCACGATGTCCACGCCGCCCGCGAGGGCCGCGTCCAGGAAGGCGGCGAGGTCGCCCTGGCGCCTGCGGGCGTCCGTGCAGAGGTAGACCCGGGCGTCGGCGAGCTGTGCGCGTGCGGTGGATTCGGGCATGCGTGGGTCCCCCGTGTGGTGTCGGTGGCGTACGGGCCGCGGGGCCGCGGGCCCGGTCCTGTCTCCACAGCTCGCGGCCCACAGCTCGCGGCCCGTGGCCCGTACGCCGTACGGCGTTGCGGTTGTGCGGCGTGCTCGGGTCAGACGGCGAGCGCCTGGGCGCGGCGCTTCACCTCCGTGCCGCGATTCTCACTCAGAGCCTGCGCGGGGGTGCCGGGCAGGCTCTCGTCGGGGGTGAAGAGCCACTCCAGCATCTCTTCGTCGTTGTAGCCGTCGTCCCGCAGGAGCGTCAGGGTGCCTACGAGGCCCTTGACGACCTTCTGTTCGTCCACGTCGATGAAAGCGGCGGGGACGTGCAGCGCGCGGTTCTCACCTCGGCGTACGGCGATCAGCTGGCCTTCCCTGACCAGCTGCCGGACGCGCGTCACCTCGACGCCGAACTTTTCGGCGATGTCGGGGAGGGTGAGCCAGGCAGGGACGAGAGCATCGATCTTTGCGTCAATCTCGGTCACGAGGACAAGCCTGCCATCTCCCACTGACAGCCGGTACCCGGGCGCCTCGCTCCGCCCGGGGTCGGACTCGCTGGAGAACGTACGACGGGGCGCCCTGTCAGGGGCGCGGGGAACCGCGCGACCGGCCCCACCGGGCCCACAAGCAGCCGACCGCCTCCCCGCGGACGCGCGACGCGCTAGACCGCGGCTCCCTTCAAGGGGCGGGACGGGTCCGTCAGGAGGGCTGGGTCCATTCGGGTGCCCGACTCGATCAGCCGGCGGCCCTGCGCCAGGTCCCGGGGCCGCCCCACCGCCAGCACCGCGACCAGGCGGCCCTCCCGGAGCCAGCACACCGACCAGGAGGGCCCCGCCGGATCCCCCCGCCGGAGCAGGGTGTCGGCGGCCCCGTGGTGCCCGGCGTACTGGACGAAGCGGCCGAACTGCTCCGACCAGAAGTACGGCACCGGGTCGTACGGCGCGGGCGTCTCCCCCACGATGTTCGCCGCGACCGTGCGCGGCCCCTGGAGGGCGTTGTCCCAATGGTGGACCAGCAGGCGTTCCCCGTAGCGGCCCGACGGGAACGAGGCGCAGTCGCCGACCGCGTACACGTCCGGAAGGGAGGTGCGGAGATGGTCGTCCGCGACGACCTCCCGGTGGGCGCCCAGTTCGATCCCCGAACCGGCCAGCCAGGACGTGGCCGGCCGCGCCCCGATACCGACCACCACGGCCCCGGCGGGCAGCCGTGAGCCGTCGTCCAGCACCACCGCGCCGGGCTCCACGCGCTCCACGCGCGCGTGGGTGCGCAGCGACGCCCCGCTGTCCGCGTACCAGGCGGCCATGGGCGCGGCCACCTCGGCCGGCAGCACGCCCACCAGCGGCCGGTCGGCGGCCTCGACGACGGTCACCGAGCACCCCGCCTCACGCGCCGCCGTGGCGAACTCCGCGCCGATCCACCCCGCGCCCACCACCACGATGTCGTGCTGCCGGGCGAGGACGGGGCGCAGCCGCTCGGCGTCGTCGAGGGTGCGCAGCAGATGGACACCGGGTACGCCCTCGGCGCCCGGCAGCCGGACGGGTTCCGCTCCCGTGGCGACGACCAGGACGTCGTACGGGACGCGTCCCCCGGCCGTGTCGAGTTCGCGGGTGGCCGGGCGGACGCCGGTGACCTCCAGGCCCAGCCGCAGTTCCACGTCGAGGGTCTCGAAGTCGACGTCGAAGGCGGATCCCTCGGCCTTGCCGAGCAGTACGGCCTTGGACAGCGGCGGGCGGTCGTACGGCTGGTGGGGTTCCGCGCCGATCAGGGTCACGCTGCCGGGGAAGCCCTGTTCCCGCAGGGCGACGGCGGTCTGCACGCCTGCCATGCCCGCACCGACGATCACGACGCGTACGCGCGCCGCCGGGCCCGTTTCCTGTGTCAGCTCGCTCACCCGGTCACCATAGACAGTCGGTGAAATCGTCGGTCAGGGGCACGGTCGGTGAGCTGTTGCACAACCTCCGGGCACGGCGTCAGCTCCGGGTGACCTCTTCGACCACACTCGTCCCGCCGCCCTCCTGGGACTCCCACTCCCAGGTCTCCGCCAGCCGCACCCGGCCGTCGGGGGTCTCGGCGACCTGGGACACACAGTGCCCCGACGAGGTGGTTCCGTCCGTCTTCAGCTGGACGTAGCGAAAGTCGAGCCGGTCGCCCTCGCGGGTCCCCACGAGGTGGCCGCGTACGACGTCGCCGCCCGCGTACCCGGCCCAGATCTCACCGTCCTTCTCGTGGTACGAGAACCGGGTGCGCGTCCCCACCTGACCCGGTGCCTGGTCGGCCACGGGGGCGAGGACGAGTCCGTCGAGCGAGCGGGCCATGCCGTGAGGCTCCCTTACTGCGGTGCGGGGCGAAGAGCTAGGGTGGCCAACGTAAAGCACTCGCGGGAGCCCGGGCGTACCGGGCTGAGAGGGAGGCTGGGACGGCCTCCGACCGTACGAACCTGATCCGGGTCATGCCGGCGAAGGGAGGGGCTGGACGCCCATGTCGCGTACACCGCAAGCACCCCTGAGCATCCCGACCACCGATGTCCTGGTCGTCGGGGGCGGGATCATCGGGCTGGTCACCGCCTGGCGGGCCGCGCAGCGCGGGCTGACGACCGCGCTGGTGGATCCCGAACCCGGCGGCGGCGCCGCGCAGGTCGCGGCCGGGATGCTGGCCGCCGTCACCGAGCTGCACTACGGCGAGGAGACCCTCCTCGGCCTGAACCTGGCCTCGGCGCGGCGCTATCCGGACTTCGTCGCGGAGCTGACCGGGGCGACCGGCCAGGACCTCGGCTACCGCAGGTGCGGCACGCTGAGCGTCGCGCTCGACGCCGACGACCGCGCCCATCTGCGGGAACTGCACGCCCTGCAGCGCCGGTCGGGCCTGGAGTCGGAGTGGCTGAGCGGCCGCGAGTGCCGCCGCCTGGAGCCGATGCTCGCGCCCGGGGTGCGCGGCGGACTACGGGTGGACGGCGACCACCAGATCGACCCGCGGCGACTCACCGCGGCTCTGGTCACGGCCTGCGAGCGGACCGGGGTGGTCTTCCACCGGACGTGGGCCGAGCGCCTGACCGTCGTACGGGACCGGGCCACCGGAGTCGTCACGGCGGACGGCACCGAACTGTCCGCGGGGCAGGTGGTCCTCGCCGCGGGCAGCCTCAGCGGACGTCTCGCGGGTGTGCCCAAGGACGTGCTGCCGCCGGTGCGTCCCGTGAAGGGGCAGGTGCTGCGGCTGGCCATGCCGGAGCGGACCCCGGCCCTCCGGAGCCCGAACGCGCCCCTGAACGCGCCCTTCCTGAGCCGGACCGTGCGTGCCGTGGTCCGCGGCAGCCACGTCTACCTGGTGCCGCGCGAGAACGGCGAGCTGGTCGTCGGCGCGACCAGCGAGGAGCTGGGCTGGGACACCACGGTGACCGCGGGCGGTGTGTACGAGCTGCTGCGGGACGCCCACGAACTCGTTCCCGGCATCACCGAACTGCCGCTCACCGAGACGCGCGCCGGACTGCGCCCGGCCTCCCCCGACAACGCGCCCCTGCTCGGCCCGACCGATCTCCCGGGGCTGCTCCTGGCAACCGGCCACCACCGCAACGGCGTGCTGCTCACCCCGGTCACCGGCGACGCCCTGGCGCACGCCCTGACCACGGGGGAACTCACCGAAGAGGCCCGTCCGTTCACCCCCGGGCGGTTCGACGCCGTCGCACTCACGGAGCAGCCCGCATGAGCGTGACCGTCCTCGTCAACGGGGAGCGGCGGGAACTCGCCGCCGACACCGCTCTCGACGCCCTCGTGACGGCTCTCTGCGCGGCTCCCTCCGGTGTCGCCGCCGCGCTCAACGAGACCGTCGTCCCGCGCACGCAGTGGCCGGCGACCTTCCTGCGCGAGGGAGACCGCGTCGAAGTGCTCACCGCCGTCCAAGGAGGCTGACCCATGGCCGACGACCCCTTCGTCCTCGGCGGTACGTCCTACACGTCCCGTCTGATCATGGGCACCGGCGGTGCCCCCAGCCTCGACGTCCTGGAGCGCTCGCTCGTCGCGTCCGGCACGGAGCTGACGACGGTCGCCATGCGGCGCGTGAGTCCCGGGTCCCACGGCTCGGTCCTCTCCGTGCTCGACCGGCTCGGCATCCGCGTACTGCCCAACACCGCGGGCTGTTTCACCGCCGGGGAGGCCGTCCTGACGGCCCGCCTCGCGCGCGAGGCGCTCGGTACGGACGTCGTCAAGCTGGAGGTCATCGCCGACGAGCGCACGCTGCTGCCCGACCCGATCGAGCTGCTCGACGCCGCCGAGACCCTCGTCGACGACGGCTTCACGGTCCTCCCGTACACGAACGACGACCCGGTCCTCGCCCGGAAGCTGGAGGACGTGGGCTGCGCCGCGATCATGCCGCTCGGGTCGCCCATCGGGTCGGGGCTCGGGATCCGCAACCCGCACAACTTCCAGCTGATCGTGGAGCACGCGCGCGTACCGGTCATTCTGGACGCGGGAGCGGGCACGGCCTCGGACGCGGCGCTCGCCATGGAGCTGGGGTGCGCCGGTGTGATGCTCGCCTCGGCCGTGACCCGGGCGCAGGAGCCGGTCCTCATGGCCGAGGGCATGCGGCACGCGGTCGAGGCCGGGCGCCTCGCGTACCGGGCGGGGCGTATTCCGCGCCGGCACTTCGCGGAGGCCTCGTCCCCGGCGGAGGGAATCGCACGACTCGATCCGGAACGCCCCGCTTTTTGAGCATCGGCCCGGCATTGGCCTGACATCGGCCCGAAAATCCGTCCGCATCAGCGCGCCGCACGGCGGTGGTGCACGGTGCGAGGTGCGTCACAGCTCGGCTTCAGTACCGCCCCGGAATCGCCCGCACGGGCGGCTCCGTCAGTGGTGGCTCGTACACTCACCTGCGTGGATACGACCCTTCAAGACCCCTTGGTCGGGCATGTGCTCGACGGTCGGTATCGCGTCGACGCCCGCATCGCGGTCGGCGGGATGGCCACGGTCTACCGGGCCGTGGACACCCGCCTCGACCGGGTGCTCGCGCTCAAGGTGATGCATCCGACCCTGGCGGCCGACGCCTCCTTCGTCGACCGCTTCATCCGCGAGGCCAAGTCGGTGGCCAGGCTCGCCCATCCGAACGTGGTGCAGGTCTTCGACCAGGGCACCGACGGCCCGTACGTCTATCTGGCGATGGAGTACGTGGCCGGATGCACCCTTCGCGACGTGCTGCGCGAGCGCGGGGCGCTCCAGCCGCGGGCCGCGCTGGACATCCTGGAGCCGGTCCTCGCCGCGCTCGGCGCCGCGCACCGCGCCGGGTTCGTGCACCGCGACATGAAGCCGGAGAACGTCCTGATCGGGGACGACGGCCGGGTGAAGGTGGCGGACTTCGGTCTCGTACGGGCCGTGGACACGGTCACCCACACGACGGGCGCCATCCTGGGCACGGTGTCGTACCTCGCGCCGGAGCAGATAGAACACGGCACGGCCGACCCCCGCGTGGACGTGTACGCGTGCGGCATCCTCCTCTTCGAGATGCTGACCGGCGACCGGCCGCACTCGGGCGACTCACCCGCCGCGGTGCTCTACAAGCACCTCCACGAGGACGTGCCCCCGCCGTCGGCGTTCGTGCCGGGCCTCGCCCACGACCTCGACGAGCTGGTCACCTCGGCGACCGCGCGCAACCCCGGGGTCCGCCCGTACGACGCGGTGGCGCTGCTCGCACAGACTCTGGACGCGCGCAGCGCCCTGAGCGACGACCAGCTGGACGCCGTCCCCCCGGGCGCCGTCGCCACGGACCGCCCCGGCGCCGACAACCGTACGAGCGTGATCCCGCGCTCGCTGTCGGTGCCCCGGCTGCTCCCGGTGAACGAGGACGACGCGGAGCTGCACCGCACGAGCTTCCTGCCCTCCCCGCCGCCCGAGCCGCCGCGGCGCGTCCGCACGGCGGCACCGCGCCGGGGTGTGCTCGCGATCGTCGCCGCGGTGCTGCTGGTCCTCGGCGTCGGCGCGGGGGTCTGGTACATCAACTCCGGCCAGTTCACCGAGGTCCCCGCGGTGCTCGACAAGACGGAGGCGCAGGCCACGAAGAGCATCGAGGGCGCCGGCCTCGGCGTGCGGACCACCAAGGCGTACAGCGACACGGTCAAGCTGGGCAGGGTCGTCAGCACCGACCCGAAGCCCGCCACCCGGATCCGCGACAACGGCTCCGTGACCCTGACGATCTCCAAAGGCCCCCACACCGTGCGGGTCCCGGACCTCAAGGGCTACACGCTCGACAAGGCCAAGGAACGGCTGAAGAAGGAAGGCCTCGCCGCGGGCATGGTCACCAAGTCCTTCAGTGAGGACGTCACCGCGGGCTATGTGGTCGGTACGAAGCCGGGGGCGGGCACCGAGCGCCGCGGCGGTTCGGCGATCGCGCTGGTCGTCAGCAAGGGCAGCCCGGTGGACGTGCCCGACGTGCTCGGCGACGACCTGGACGACGCCAGGCAGGAGCTGGAGGACGCGGGCCTGACGGTCGAGGTCGCCGCCGGACAGATCACCTCCGACCACGAGGCCGGCCAGGTCGCCGCGCAGTCACCCGATGCCGACAAGCAGGTGGCACAGGGCGACACCGTCGAGCTGACAGTGTCCAAGGGCCCGCCGATGGTCGAGGTGCCGGACGTCGTGGGCGACAGCGTCGACGACGCGAAGCAGGAACTGGAAGCGGCCGGTTTCGAGGTCGAGGTGGACCGCGGGCTGCTCGGACTCTTCGGGGACACGGTCGAGAGCCAGTCGACCGAGGGCGGCGAGAAGGCGCCCAAGGGGTCGAAGATCACCATCGAGATCCGCTGAGCAGAGCCTGACAGGCTTGTAAGGACATGGCCGCCGACCCAACGGCCGGGACCGCGTGACACCCTTGGAGGGTGAGCACTCAGCAGTCCCGTAACCCCGTCGGCGGCCATGTCCCCGTCGCCGGAGGCCTTGCCTCCGTAGGCCTCTCGTACGCGCGTGACCTGGCCGCCGAGGCCGTCCAGGTCTTCGTCGCCAACCCGCGCGGCTGGGCGACACCGCCCGGGAACCCGGCCCAGGACGAGCAGTTCCGCGCGGCCTGCGCCGCGGAGTCGCTCCCCGCGTACGTCCACGCGCCCTACCTGATCAACTTCGGTTCGCACACCGAGGCGACCGTGGAGAAGTCGGTGGAGTCGCTGCGGCACTCGCTGCGCCGGGGGCGGGCGATCGGGGCGCTCGGCGTGGTCGTGCACACGGGCTCGGCGACCGGCGGCCGGGAGCGGTCGGTCGCGCTCCGGCAGGTGCGCGAGTACCTGCTGCCGCTGCTCGACGAGCTGACCCACGACGACGACCCGTTCCTGCTGCTGGAGTCGACCGCCGGCCAGGGCGCCTCGCTCTGCTCGCGGACCTGGGACTTCGGGCCGTACTTCGAGGCGCTCGACGCCCATCCCAAGCTGGGTGTCTGCCTGGACACGTGCCACATCTTCGCCGCGGGCCACGACCTCACCGGGCCCGGCGGAATGCACCAGACCCTAGATCTGCTGGTGGACACGGTCGGCGAGGGCCGCCTGAAACTGATCCACGCCAACGACTCCAAGGACGTGGCCGGCGCCCACAAGGACCGCCACGAGAACATCGGCGCCGGCCACATCGGCGAGGACCCGTTCCGCGCCCTGATGACCCACCCCGCCACCGAGGGCGTACCGCTGATCATCGAGACGCCCGGCGGCAAGGAGGGGCACGCGGCGGACGTGGAGCGCCTGAAGAAGCTCAGGGACGGCTGACCGAACACCCCCGGCAACGGCGGATTGGCGTCCGGCCGGGCGCGATGGACGGTCAGAGCTCGGGGCCGTCCCCGGGCTCCTCCTGGTAGGAGTAGCGCTGCTCGCGCCAGGGGTCGCCGATGTTGTGATAGCCGCGCTCCTCCCAGAAGCCGCGGCGGTCGGCGGTCATGTACTCCACGCCGCGGACCCACTTGGGGCCCTTCCACGCGTACAGCTGCGGCACGACGAGACGCAGCGGGAAGCCGTGCTCCGCGGTGAGCAGTTCACCGTCCTTGTGGGTGGCGAAGATCGAGCGCTCGGACGCGAAGTCGTCGAGGCGCAGATTCGAACTGAAGCCGTACTCCGCCCAGACCATGACATGGGTGACGGAGGGCGCCGGCGGGGCGATCTCCAGGATCGTCCGGGTCGGCACACCGCCCCACTCCGCGCCGGTCATGCTGAACTTCGTGACGCAGTGCAGATCGGCCACGACCGTCGCGTACGGCAGTGCGGTGAACTCGTCGTGGGTCCAGCAGTACTTCTCGCTGTCGGCGGTGGCGCCGAAGATCCTGAACTCCCACCGCTCGGGACGGAACTTGGGTACGGGCCCGTAGTGCGTGACCGGCCAGCCCCGCTGCAGTCGCTGCCCCGGCGGAAGCTCCGACTGCGCTGCTTCTCCAGATTCACGACCCACCGGCTGACCCATGACTCCATCCTGACAGACCCGGGAAGGTGGACATGACCAGGTCCGTACCCACTCGGTCAATCGCGACAACTCGGACTAAGCCTGTACTTACTTACTAAGCATGCACTTACTGGACGATCTTCAACGCCGGTGCAATCATGCGGCGCAACCCACCAGTTCACCCGCCCGAAAGGAGCCTTCGCGATGCAGGGCGACCCCGAGGTTCTTGAATTCCTCAACGAGCAGCTGACCGCCGAGCTCACCGCGATCAACCAGTACTTCCTGCACGCGAAGATGCAGGAGAACTTCGGCTGGACGAAGCTGGCGAAGTACACGCGGCACGAGTCCTTCGACGAGATGAAGCACGCGGAGCTGCTGACCGACCGCATCCTCTTCCTGGACGGCCTGCCGAACTACCAGCGGCTCTTCCACGTCCGGGTCGGGCAGACGGTCACCGAGATGTTCCAGGCGGACCGCCAGGTCGAGGTCGAGGCGATCGACCGGCTCAGGCGCGGTATCGACGTGATGCGGGCCAAGGGCGACGTCACGTCCGCGAACATCTTCGAGTCGATCCTCGCGGACGAGGAGCACCACATCGACTATCTGGACACCCAGCTGGAGCTGGTGGAAAAGCTGGGCGAGGCGCTCTACATCGCGCAGCTCATCGAGCAGCCGGAGAGCTAGAACCGGTGAGCCGGGGCCGGCGCCCCAGGGCCGGAGAAAGAGGTCCGGGCCGCGGAAGTCGGAACGGGAGAAGTCCTGGCCGGACGGGCCGGGGCTCAGGCCGCCTCGTCCAGCCGCTCTTCTCGGCGCCCCGCTTCCACGAGCGCCGGTATGTCCTGCTTGGCCGAATCCCGGCCGGGGAGGGCGCCCCGGCCCAGCAGCGCCTGGATGCGCCGGACGCAGGATCCGCAGTCGGTCCCCGCCTTGCAGGCGGACGCTATCTGCCGGGGGGTGCAGGCACCGTCCGCCGCGTGCTTCTTCACCTGTGCCTCGGTCACTCCGAAGCAGTTGCAGACGAACACGCGGTTCCACCTCCCGACGGGATTCGATAGGTCGTGCCGTCCCGAAGATCGGTGAGGCTAACCTAACCTTACCCGGCGAGTCCGGGCCGCAAAAGTGCGACGGGGCGCGGATCGTATGTGATCCGCGCCCCAATATGCGTGCCTGTAACAGCCGGAACGGCTGCTGATCTGCTACTGGTCCCGGTACATCTCCGCGACCAGGAATGCCAGGTCAAGCGACTGGCTGCGGTTCAGCCGGGGGTCGCAGGCCGTCTCGTAACGTTGGTGCAGGTCGTCGACGAAGATCTCGTCGCCGCCGCCCACGCACTCGGTGACGTCGTCACCGGTGAGCTCGACGTGGATACCGCCCGGGTGCGTGCCGAGCCCCTTGTGGACCTCGAAGAAGCCCTTGACCTCGTCGAGCACGTCGTCGAAGCGGCGGGTCTTGTGACCGGAGGCCGCCTCGTAGGTGTTGCCGTGCATCGGGTCGGTGATCCAGGCGACGGTCGCGCCCGAGGCGGTGACCTTCTCGACCAGCTCGGGCAGCTTGTCGCGGACCTTGTCGGCGCCCATCCGGACGATGAAGGTCAGCCGGCCCGGCTCGCGGTCCGGGTCGAGCCGCTCGATGTACTGCAGCGCGTCCTCGGCCGTGGTCGTCGGACCCAGCTTGACCCCGATCGGGTTGCGGATCTTCGAGGCGAACTCGATGTGCGCGCCGTCCAGCTGCCGGGTGCGCTCACCGACCCACACCATGTGCCCGGAGACGTCGTACAGGTGCCCGGTGCGGGAGTCGACCCTGGTCAGCGCGGACTCGTAGTCGAGCAGCAGCGCCTCGTGGGAGGCGTAGAACTCGACGGTCTTGAACTCCTCCGGGTCGGCCCCGCAGGCGTTCATGAAGTGCAGCGCCTGGTCGATCTCGCGCGCCAGCTGCTCGTAGCGCTGGCCGGACGGCGAGGTCCGTACGAAGTCCTGGTTCCAGGCGTGCACCTGGCGCAGGTCCGCGTAGCCGCCGGTGGTGAAGGCGCGGACCAGGTTGAGCGTGGAGGCGGAGGCGTTGTACATCCGCTTCAGCCGCTCGGGGTCCGGGATCCGGGCCTTCTCGTTGAAGTCGAAGCCGTTGACCGAGTCGCCGCGGTACGTCGGCAGGGTCACGCCGTCACGGGTCTCGGTGTTCTTGGAGCGCGGCTTGGAGTACTGGCCGGCGATCCGGCCGACCTTCACGACCGGCACGGACGCCGCGTACGTGAGGACGGCACCCATCTGGAGCAGGGTCTTGAGCTTGTTGCGGATGTGGTCGGCGGACACGGCGTCGAAGGCCTCGGCGCAGTCGCCGCCCTGGAGAAGGAACGCCTCGCCCTTGGCGACTGCCCCCAACCGGGCGCGCAGCTGGTCGCACTCGCCGGCGAAGACGAGCGGCGGATACGACTCAAGGTCCGCGATCACTTCGCGCAGAGCCTCGGCATCGGGGTACTCGGGCTGCTGCGCCGCGGGCAGGTCTCGCCAGGTGTTGCCAGCGCTCGCGCTGGACTTAGCGTTCACGGTCACGGCGTCAACATTACGGGGTCGTGTCGGGCATCCCTCCCCATGCTCATCAATTGAGACGGATCGCGCTCGATCGACGTGGCGGGAACAGGCCACCGTCCGGCGGACCGCGCGGCGGACCCGGCGTGGGGTAGGGTGCGGCGCATGTTCGCGCACCCGACCCAGCACCAGAACTGGTGGTGGACCGCTCACCCGGCGGCCCACTGACTGCGCGTACGCAAGACTTCGCGAAGGCCGCCCGAGGGGCGGCCTTCGGTGTTTTCGCGACCGGGACCGTTCCTCACGACCTCTCGCCCACCTCATCCACCGAGACGCCGAGACGCCGAGAAGGAACAGGGACCCATGAACCTGCTCGATCTGCTGGACGATCCCCGACCGTTCGCCCTGCTGCGCCGCCGCACGCCCGGCCGCCCCGCCGAGCCGGGCGACACCGTCGAACTGCTGCTCGGCCCCGTCACCGAGCACGAACGGCTGGCCGACCTCCCCGAGGGCCTCGCCCTCGTCCCGTACCGCCAGATCCGCGAGCGCGGCTTCGACGTCCACGACGACGGCACCCCCCTGTCGGTGCTCGTCCCCGAGGAGTCGTACGAGTTCTCCCTGGAGCAGGTCCTGGCGGAGCTGCCCGCGCACGACGTGCGGGTCGAGGGCGGTGGCTTCGACGTCGCTGACGAGGAGTACGCGGAGATCGTCGGGCGGGTGCTGCGCGAGGAGATCGGGCGGGGCGAGGGCGCGAACTTCGTCATCCGGCGGACGTACGAGGGGGAGATCCCGGGGTTCGGACGGGCCGAAGCGCTGGCGCTCTTCCGGCGGCTGCTGGTGGGTGAGCGGGGGGCTTACTGGACGTTCGTGGTGCACACCGGGGAGCGGACGCTCGTCGGGGCGAGTCCCGAGGTGCATGTGCGGATGTCCGGCGGGACCGTCGTGATGAACCCGATCAGCGGGACGTACCGCTATCCCGCCGCGGGGCCGACGCCCGAGGACCTGCTGGAGTTCCTGGCCGACGGCAAGGAGATCGAGGAGCTCTCGATGGTCGTCGACGAGGAGCTCAAGATGATGTGCACGGTCGGCGACATGGGCGGGGTCGTGATCGGGCCGCGCCTGAAGGAGATGGCCCACCTCGCGCACACCGAGTACGAGTTGCGGGGCAGGTCGTCGCTGGACGTGCGCGAGGTGTTGAAGGAGACCATGTTCGCCGCGACCGTCACCGGCTCGCCCGTGCAGAACGCGTGCCGGGTGATCGAGCGGTACGAGGTCGGCGGACGCGGCTACTACGCGGGGGCCCTCGCCCTCATCGGGCGTGACGCGGGCGGCGCCCAGACCCTCGACTCCCCCATCCTCATCCGGACCGCCGACATCGACGGTGCCGGCCGGCTGCGCGTACCGGTGGGCGCGACGCTCGTCCGCGGGTCGGATCCGGCGGGCGAGGTCGCGGAGACGCACGCGAAGGCGGCGGGCGTACTGGCCGCTCTCGGGGTACGCCCCGGGCGGCCGGGCGGGGACGAGGCGCGGGCGAACCTCGCGGACGATCCGCGGGTGCGGGCCGCGCTCGACGGGCGGCGGGCCTCGCTGGCACCGTTCTGGCTGCGGATGCAGGAGCCGTCCGCCGAACTGTCGGGCGATGCGCTCGTCGTGGACGGGGAGGACACCTTCACGGCGATGCTCGCGCATCTGCTGCGTTCGTCCGGGCTGGCGGTGACCGTGCGGCGGTACGACGAGGCAGGGCTGCGGGAGGCCGTCCTGGCGCACGAGGGACCGCTGGTGCTGGGCCCCGGCCCGGGCGACCCGTCCGACCTGACGGACCCGAGGATGGCCTTCCTGCGCGGCCTCACCGCGGAGGTGCTGCGCGGGCACCGGTACGGCGTCCTGGGGGTGTGCCTGGGCAACGAGCTGATCGCGGCGGAACTGGGCCTGGAGATCGTGCGCAAGGAGATCCCGTACCAGGGGGCCCAGACGGACATCGACCTGTTCGGGCGGACCGAGACCGTCGGTTTCTACAACAGCTTCGCGGCGCGCTGCGACGACGAGGCCGCGCTGGAGCTGGCGGCCCATGGTGTCGAGGTCGCCCGTACCCGCGCGGGCGAGGTGCACGCGCTGCGCGGGCCCGGGTTCGCCGGGGTGCAGTTCCATCCCGAGTCGGTACTGACCCTGCGCGGCACGGACGTCGTGCGGGAACTGCTGGTTCAGGTGCGCGCGGGGGCGGGCACCGGCACGTTCCAGTAATCGGGCGTTTTTCGCCCCCGCCGCCCCTACCCGTCCCGTCACTGCCTCGGGGGCTGCGCCCCCAGACCCCGCTAAAAGATTGCGCAGTTCCCCGCGCCCCTGGGGAGGCACCTCTAGGGGCGCGGGGAACTGCGCAACGGGGGTTCGGGGGCGGAGCCCCCGAGGCAGTGACGGGAATGGGTAGGGGCGGCGGGGGCGTGCAACCCGGTCGGGGGTCAGCCGAAGAAGACTCCGACCTCCGCGTACAGCCGGGGATCCACCGTCTTCAGGCGGGCCGTGGCCTCGGCGATGGGGACCCGGACGATGTCGGTGCCCTGGAGCGCGACCATCTTGCCGAAGTCCCCGTCCCGGACGGCCTCGATGGCGTGGAGACCGAAGCGGGTGGCGAGCCAGCGGTCGAACGCACTCGGAGTACCACCCCGCTGCACATGCCCGAGCACAGTCGTCCGCGCCTCCTTCCCCGTGCGCCGCTCGATCTCCTTGGACAGCCACTCCCCCACCCCGGACAGCCGCACATGCCCGAAGGAGTCCAGCGTGCCGTCCTTGAGGACCATGTCGCCGTCCTTGGGCATCGCCCCCTCGGCGACGACCACGATCGGCGCGTACGAGGCCTTGAAGCGCGAGGTCACCCAGGCGCAGACCTGGTCGACGTCGAAGCGCTGCTCCGGGATGAGGATGACGTTCGCGCCGCCCGCGAGGCCCGAGTGGAGGGCGATCCAGCCCGCGTGCCGGCCCATCACCTCGCACACCAGCACGCGCATGTGCGACTCGGCGGTGGTGTGCAGCCGGTCGATCGCCTCGGTCGCGATACCGACGGCGGTGTCGAAACCGAAGGTGTAGTCGGTGGCGGACAGGTCGTTGTCGATGGTCTTCGGTACGCCGACGACGGGCACCCCGTACTCGTCGGTGAGGCGCGCGGCGACCCCGAGGGTGTCCTCTCCGCCGATCGCGATCAGCGCGTCCACCTCGCACTTGGCGAGGTTCTCCTTGATCCGGCGGATGCCGTTCTCGGCCTTGAGGGGGTTGGTGCGCGAGGAGCCGAGGATGGTGCCGCCGCGCGGCAGGATGCCCCGCACGGCGGGAATGTCGAGCCGGACGAAGTCGCCTTCCAGCGGACCCCTCCAGCCGTCCCGGAAGCCGGTGAAGTCATAGCCGTACTCCTGCACGCCCTTGCGGACGATGCCCCGGATGACGGCGTTGAGCCCGGGGCAGTCGCCGCCTCCGGTCAGTACTCCGACCCGCATGGAAAGTCCCTTCGCCATGGTTGGCTGACAGGACTCACGCTAATAGTGATCCAGGTCACTCCAGCAGGGGGCGGAAGGTCAATTCCGTTGCAATGTGCGGGAGTTGATCACCTGCCGTCACTCGTTGGTGTGTATCGGTGGGTTTACGCGTCGTCGAGGCCCCGCTCTATGGCATAGCGCACCAACTCCACGCGGTTGTGCAACTGGAGCTTGCCCAGGGTGTTCTGGACGTGGTTCTGCACGGTGCGGTGGGAGATCACGAGGCGCTCGGCGATCTGCTTGTAGCTCAGGCCCTTGGCCACCAGGCGCAGTACCTCGGTCTCCCGGTCGGTGAGCTGCGGGGCCCTCGGCTCGTCGCCGCCCGTGGCGGGGCCCGGATCGGAGGCGAGTCTGCGGTACTCACCGAGGACCAGGCCCGCGAGGCCCGGGGTGAAGACGGGGTCGCCGACGGCCGTGCGGCGCACCGCGTCGATCAGTTCCTGCGTGGAGGCCGACTTGATCAGATAGCCGGTGGCGCCCGACTTGACCGCCTCCAGGACGTCGGCGTGCTCGCCGCTCGCCGAGAGGACCAGGACGCGCAGGGCGGGATTGAAACCGACGAGTTCCTTGCAGACCTGCACACCGGGCTTGGCGGGCAGGTTCAGGTCCAGCACGAGGACGTCGGGACCGGCCGCCCGGGCCCGGCGCACCGCCTGCTCGCCGTCGGCCGCGGTCGCGACCACGTCGAACCCGGACTCGGCGAGGTCGCGGGCGACCGCGTCGCGCCACATGGGGTGGTCGTCGACCACCATGACCCTGATCGGGACCTGCCCCTGTCCCGTTCCCGACCCCGGCCCCTGTCCTTGCCCCTCGGTCATGCCTTCTCCGCCTTCCCCCGTGTGCCCGTGGGCCCCTTCGAGGCCTTCGGTGCCTGCTTCGGTACCTTCAGTTCCACTTCCGTGCCCTGGCCCGGCACCGAGATCAGCTCGGCGGTGCCCCCGATCTCGCGCAGCCGTCCGCGGATCGACAGGGCCACCCCGAGGCGCCCCTCCCCCTCGGCCTGGGCGAGCCGTCCCTCGGGGATGCCGGGGCCGTCGTCCCGTACGGTCACGATCACCTCGTCCGGCTCGTCCTCGACCAGGATCCAGGTCCGGGCGTCCTCGCCCGCGTGACGGTGGACGTTGTCCAGGGCGGCACCGACCGCCGCGGCCAGTTCCCTCGCGGCCCCGGCCGGCAGCGGCACCGGGGTGCCCGGCTCGGAGAACGTCACCTTCGCGGTGGCGTACGGGGCGAGCAGCGGGCGCAGATCGCGGGGGACGGAGTCGTCCCCCGGGTCCGGCTCGTCCACCGTGCGCACCACCGCGCCCTCGGTCTCGTCCTCCGACACCCGTGAGACGGGTACGAGTCCGCCGGAGACCAGGGTGCGCAGCGCCACCTCCTGCTCGCCGGCGAGGCGGCCCAGGTCCGCGGCCTCCCCGCCGAGCGCCGAGCCGCGCCGCTGCACCATGGCGAGCACCTGGAGGACGCCGTCGTGGATGTCACGGGCGAGCCGCTCACGTTCGCGTGTCGCCGCCTCGATCTCCAGGGCGCGGGCCAGGGTGCGCTCGGAGGCGCGGGCGACCTCGACGACGTATCCGATGGCGATCGAGGCGACCCAGACCAGCAGCACGTTGTGGAGGGTGTCCTCGCTGAGTGCGCCGCGCTGGACGACGTTGGCGACGCCGACGAGCGCCGAGGCGAAGGCCGCCCAGCGCCAGCCGCCCTTGATCGCGAACGCCAGTACCGCGCCCGCGGTCCATATCGAGGGGAGGGTCGGGCCGCCCGCCACGATCCGCTCGTGGGCGTCCGCGACCGGGGTGAGCAGGATGCCGATGAGGGCGACGGTCAGATCGGCCGCGAGGAAGGGCTTGGTGCAGCTCTGCGCGTTCGCCACCTTGGGCAGGGTGGCGAAGGTCCAGGCGAAGAGCAGTACGTAGTAGCCGATGGCCACTTCGGGGCGGATGAACTCGTCGTTCTTCGCGACGAAGAGACCGATCGCGTAGAACAGCGTCAGGACGCGGTACCCCGTGAGCGCGCGCCACAGCGGCTGCTCGACCGACATTCTCATGACTCTCTCGCGCTTGGCCATGTCCCCCAGTACCCCATCCCCCGCGGCCGCGTCCAGGTCTACGAGCCGGTCTGCTCCTTGTCGGCCTGCTCCTGGCCGGCCTGCTCCTGGTCCGCCGCCTGGCGCGCCCGGTCGGCTTCCTTCTGCGCTTCCTTCTGTGCCTGCTTCTGTGCCTTCGCCGCCTCCGCGATCCGCCGCTTGGCGGCCGTCGCGTAGATGTCGACGTACTCCTGTCCGGAGAGCTTCATGATTTCGTACATGACCTCGTCGGTCACCGCGCGCAGAACGAAACGGTCGTGCTCCATGCCGCCGTAGCGGCTGAAGTCCAGCGGTTCGCCGATGCGGATGCCCGGGCGCATCAGCTTGGGCATCACCTTGCCGGGCGGCTGGATCTTCTCGGTGTCGATCATGGCGACCGGGATGACCGGCACCCCGGTGGCGAGCGCCACGCGCGCGAGTCCGCCGGGCTTGCCCCGGTAGAGCCGGCCGTCGGGCGACCGGGTGCCCTCCGGGTAGATACCGAAGAGCTCGCCGCGCTCCACGACGTCGATACCGCTCCTGACCGCCGCCTCGCCCGCGCCGCGTCCGCCGGAACGGTCCACCGGCAGCTGGCCGACGCCCTTGAAGAAGGCCGCGGTCATCCTGCCCTTGACGCCGGGCGTGGTGAAGTACTCCGCCTTGGCGATGAAGGTGACCTTGCGGTCGAGGACCGCGGGGAGGAAGAACGAGTCCGAGAACGACAGGTGGTTGCTCGCCAGGATGGCCGGGCCCTCGGCGGGGATGTTCCCGAGGCCTTCCACCCAGGGCCTGAAGGCGAGCTTCAGGGGCCCTCCGATGGAAAACTTCATTGCGCCGTAGATCACCCGAGTGCCTCCTGTGTCTGTCGATCAGACCCTAACTCGGAGCACCGTCAATGGGCCCGACGGCCCTGGTCGGTGTCAGTGCCGTCGCGTACGGTGAAGTACGCCTCGAAGCTTCGGGGTGAGCGTCGCGTCGCCCCTGGACGCGCCCCTGAACGAACAGGAGACCGAAGGTGCCGGTCCTTCCCGGAGCTGAGCCGTTCCACCACGAGGGGGGAGAGGTCGGGGTCCTCCTCTGCCACGGCTTCACCGGTTCCCCGCAGTCGCTGCGCCCCTGGGCGGAGTATCTCGCCGAGCGCGGTCTCACCGTCTCGCTGCCGCTGCTGCCCGGGCACGGCACACGCTGGGAGGACATGCAGCTCACGGGCTGGCAGGACTGGTACGCGGAGGTGGACCGCGAGCTGCGCGCCCTGCGCGAGCGCTGCTCCCACGTCTTCGTCTTCGGCCTCTCCATGGGCGGCGCGCTCACCCTGCGGCTCGCCGCCAGGCACGGTGACGAGGTCAGCGGCATTGTGGTCGTCAACCCGGCGAACAAGGTGCACGGCCTCAAGGCGTACGCGCTGCCGGTGATCCGTCACCTCGTCAGGACGGTGCCCGGCATCACCAGCGACATCGCCAAGGACGACGGCATCGAGATCGGCTACGACCGGGTGCCCCTGCACGCGGCCCACTCGATGCGTAACTTCTACCGGCTGGTCGACGGCGAGCTGCCGCAGGTGACCCAGCCGATGCTGCTCCTGCACAGCCCGCAGGACCATGTCGTGCCGCCCGCCGACTCGGCCCGCATCCTCAGCCGGGTGTCGTCCGTGGATGTCACGGAGATACTTCTGGAACAGAGCTACCACGTCGCGACGTTGGACCACGACGCGGACCGGATCTTCGAGGAGAGCTTCGCCTTCGTCTCCCGGCTCGCACCCGGTGCCGGCAAGGAGGCCGGCGCGGGTCAGGCGAGTCAGCAGGAAGGGACGGCCACTGGTGGCTGAGCACGACGCGGACCGCGAGCCCGACGAGAAGGACGCACCGCCCGGCGGGGAACAGGGCCCGTCGTTCGACGAGACGGCGGCGTGGGAGGCGATCGTGGCCGGATACGGCGACGAACCGCCGGACCCGCCCGGCGCCAAGCCCTTCAAGTCCGTGGAGGACCTGGCGCTCCTTGAGCCCGAGACGAACGACGCCGGCGGCGGCGCGGGCGGCTCCGGCGGCAAGAGCTCCGCGACGCCCAAGGGCGCCAAGGGCGAGCAGGGCGGTACGGACGGCACGGATCCGGAGGCCGGCTCGGAGCCGGACGCGAAGGCGGGCTCCGAGGACGGGCCCGGCGCGGGGAAGCCGCTCGGCAGTTCGGTGGCGTTCGCGCCCGGTGTCGCGGGGCCGCGTGACTTCACGGCGCCCGAACCGGCCGAGGAGGACTTCGACGAGGACGACGAGGGCCACTTCGTGCCGCCCGAGCCGCCCCCGCTGCCCGCCGCGGACGCCACGGCCAAGTTCGCCTGGCTGGGCGTGCTCGGCGGCCCGGTGCTGCTGCTTCTCGCGGTGCTGCTCGGGTGGGAGATGACGTGGTACCTCGCCACGCTGGGCATCGGCGGCTTCCTCGGCGGGTTCGCCACGCTGGTGGGGCGGATGCGCGGCGACGAGGAGGACGAGGACGACCCGGGGCGCGGCGCGGTGGTCTGAAGCCCGACGCCCGACGCCCGGCGTTATCGGGCGGCCGGGATTCTGAGGGCGGCCAGGACCGGGAGGTGGTCCGTGGCGGCCCTCAGGTCGGCCTCGGTCACTCCGGGCTGGTCCAGGGGTACGCCGCAGCCCAGGATATGCACGCCCGCCGTGGCGAAGAGCGCGTCGATGCGCTGATGGGGGTCGCCGGGCGTGGAGGTGTGCTCCCCGCCCCAGGGGGCCACCGCCCAGCCGTCCTGGAGCGCTGCCGCGAGGCGCTTGAACGTCCGGCCGTTCGGGCGCTCGTTGAGGTCGCCGCCCGCGACGGCGTGCGGGGTGTCCAGGGCGGCGAGGCTGTCCAGGAGCATGGCGCCCTGCTTCTGCCGCTCGTCCTTCTGGAGGGAGAGATGGCAGCTCAGTACGCCGACGCGGGGGCCGTCCGCCCCGCCGAACCGTACGACGGCGGTCGCGAAGCCGCGTCGGTGCAGGCCGGGGGTGAGGGGGAGGAGTACGTCCTCGGTGCGTTCGACCGTGGCGCGCAGGGAGCAGAGGAGGGCGGGGCCGGACGCGGTGGCTCCGCCGGAGAGGACCACCTGGCCCGAGGCCGCTGCCAGGCGGGCCAGCTTCTTGCGCCAGCGGAAGTAGCGGGGGGCTTCCTGGAGGAGGACCAGGTCCGGTTCGCAGGCGGCGATCACTCGGGCGAGTGCGGTGGTGTCGTCCCGCATGGACCGGATGTTGTAGCTGAGGACCCGGATGACGGCCGAACCGTCGGACTCCGTCCGGGAACTGGGCAGCGGAGTGGTTGTCGGGGTGGTCGACATACGGATCAAGATATCGGCTGGAGAGTGCCGCTTTGTCGTTCACCGCGGCACGGCGGGGGCTAGTCGCGCAGTTCCCCGCGCCCCTGAAAGGCAGGTGCGCGGGGAACTGCGCGAGCCACCCCCACCGGGGGCGCGGACGACGGACGTCCGCGCCCCCGGCAGGGACTCACGGTCACTACATGATCGGGTCGGGCTCCCGGGCCAGGTCGGCCGCGCCCACCAACCCCGCCTCGTTCCCCAGCCGCGCGGCGATCACGTCGGCGACGGGACGCCAGTTCCCACCCACCAGCCACCGCTTGTACGACTTGCGGATCGGGTCGAGGACAAGCTCCCCCTCGTCCGAGAGCCCGCCGCCGACGATGAACGCGGAGGGGTCGAAGAGAGAGGCCAGGTCGGCGAGCCCGGCACCGGCCCAGCGGGCCAGCTCACGGTAGGAGTCCACCGCCACCGGATCACCCTGCCGCGCGGCCATCGAGATGTGCTTGCCCTCGATGCCGTCGGGCGAGCCGTCACCCAGCGACAGCAGGATGTCCGCGTTCTCCGGCGTCGCGTTGGCCCGCTGCTTCGCGTACCGGACGAGCGCGCGCCCGGACGCGTACTGCTCCCAGCAGCCCTGGGAGCCGCAGCCGCACAGCAGACCGTCCGGGACCATCCGGATGTGGCCGAACTCCGCCGCGACCCCGAAGTGCCCGCGGCGCAGCTTGTTGCCGATGATGATGCCGCCGCCCAGGCCGGTGCCCAGCGTGATGCAGATGACGTTCCGGTGCCCCTTGCCCGCGCCGAACTTGTACTCGCCCCAGGCCGCCGCGTTCGCGTCGTTCTCGACCACGACCGGCAGGCCCACCCGGGCCTCCACCGCTTCCTTCAGGGGCTCCTGCCGCCAGTCGATGTTCGGCGCGAAATAGACCGTCGAGCGCTGCCGGTTGACGTATCCGGCGGCACCGATGCCCACGCCGACGATCTCGTGCCCGGCCCTGGCACCTTCGACGGCCGCGGCGATCGCGTCCACGATCGCCTCCGGCGTCGTGGGAGTCGGCACCTTGAAGGTCGAGAGGATGTTGCCTTCCTCGTCGACCACCCCGGCCGCGATCTTCGTGCCGCCGATGTCGACGCCGATGGTGAGTCCCATGAATCCCTCAGTTTCGGTCGAGCCCCGCTATGGCCAACCGTACCCGAGCGAATTCAGTCGAGGTCGATGTGTTCACCGCTGCCGGTGCCCTTGCCGGTGCCCTCGTCCCGGGGGCGCGCGGCGGTGTCACGGGCGGTCCAGCGCCGCTCCTGCGCCTCGACGGCGGAGCGGTACGCGGCGAGCAGCTCGGAGCCGGCGCTCGCCAGGTGGTCGAACACGTCGGGGTTGCGCTCGATGACGGGCTCGACGGCGGCCTTGGCCTGCTGCACGACCTGGTTCACCATCTGCTGGGCGGCGCCGCCCGCGACCGCGCCGAGCAGGGGCGACTGCAGTCCGGACAGCTTGTCGGCGACGGCGTCGACGAGTTTGCGCAGTTCCTCGGCGGCCGAGCCGGGCGGCTGGCCGTACTGGGTGCGGCGGCGGGCCTGCTCGGCGGCGAGGTCCTCGGCGCACGCCTTCGCCCAGGCGTCGTCGTCGGCCGTCCGGACCTCGTCACGCGGATCGTCGCGCTCCTCGCCGTGCACCGTGCCGTCGTGCACCGGGTCGAGCGCGTCCTCCCCCGCGTCGGACGTGGGGCGCTCATCGCTCATGGCGGACTCCAAGCATCGGCTCTGTGTCTCTCGACGTTACCCGAACGGGATAGGCCGTTCACCGTGTCCGTGGCCACAGATCCGGGTCGGGCGCGAACCGGACACGCAGTTCGCCCTCGCGCAGGGAGGCGCCGTCGACCGCGCAGCGGCGCAGGGCGGACGGGAGCGCAACGATCCGGCGGAACTGCCCGACGGTGACGACGAGTTCGTCCCCGCGGCGGACGAGGTCGAGCTCCTCGCGTATCGCACCGGGGAGCGGGATGTGCCAGACGAGCACGCCGTCGTCGGCCAGCCGGTCGACGACGGGCCAGGCGAGCGGTCCGAGAGCGGCGGCGGCACCCGGAACGGGCACCGGAAGCAGGGCCAGGTCCTCGGCGCCGCGCGGATCACGGCCGAGGTGGGGGATCTCGTGCACCTCGCACGTCCCGGCGGAGGACGTCCCTGCGAAGCCCGTCCCGACGGAGGACGTCCCGGCGGGGCCCCACTCGTCACGCCATCCGTCGAGGGACTTGCGCTGCTGGGCGGCGAGGGCGGCCAGCCAGGTGTCGGGGGACGCGTCGGGCAGGACGCGGTTGCCGATCAGGGCGTCGGTGCGCAGCCCGCGCAGGGCGAGTCCGGTGACGGCCGACCGCACGGCGTCGGCGCCCGCGGGCCCCGGTTCGGCGACCAGCCGTACCGTCGTGGCCGGGTCCTCGACGGCCAGCTGGACCGCGGCCAGTTCGACGTCCCAGCGGGCCGCCGTCTCGTACAGGCGCTCCGTCGGCACGGGGACGCCGGCCAGGCGGCCGAGGAGGGGGCGCAGGGCGCGGGCGGCCTGGCGTTCCGCGGGCAGCAGGCGGCGCAGGTACCGGCGCAGTTGTTCCGGGAGGGCCAGCAGGGCGAGTGCCTGGGGGATCGGCGGCAGGTCGACGACCAGCAGGTCGAAGGTGTCCGCGGCGGCCGCGTCGCGCAGGGCGCGGAGCAGGGTGAGTTCCTCCGCGCCGGGGAGAGGGGTGAGTTCCTCGGCGTCCAGGCGGGCCGAGCCCAGCAGGTCGAGGGCGGTGGAGGCCTGTTCCTGGAGGGCCAGGAGGTCCGCCCGGAACCGTTCGCCCGCGTCCGGCCGCCAGGCGGTGAGGCCGGGGGCGGTCTCGACGGGTGCGGAGCCGGTGGGGGCGCCGAGGGCGGCACCGAGGGTGTCGGCGCGGTCCGCGGAGAGCACCAGGGTGCGGGTGCCCCGGCGGGCGGCCTCCCAAGCGGTGGCCGCGGCGACGGTGGTGCGGCCGGAGCCGCCGGGGCCGGTGATCAGGATGGTGCGCATGGAGGTGAACGGTACGTGGTGCGGCGGCTCCGGCGACGGGCCGCTACTTGTCGCCCGGCCCCACCTTGTTGTCGGCGTCCCCCGACTTCGCTTCCTTGTCCGCTTGCTTGTCTGCTTGCTTGTCGGCTTCCTTGTCGGCGTCGCCCGACTCCACGCGCTTCTTCAGGCCCGCCAGCGCGCGGTCGATGATGACCTTCTCCGCCTTGCGCTTGATCATGCCGAGCATCGGGATCTTGACGTCGACGGTGAGCCGGTAGGTGACCTCGGTGGCGCTCAGACCGGCCGGCCTGAGGATGTACGAGCCGTCCAGCGAGCGGAGCATCTGGGACTTGACCAGGGTCCAGGAGACCTCGTGGTCGCCGGTCCAGGTGTAGCCCAGGGTCTGGTCGTCCTTGATGGCGCCGGCGTCCATGACGAGGCGCACCTGCTCCGCACGGCCCTTCTCGTCCGTCGCGAGCACCTGCGCCTCCTTCACCTCGCCCGTCCAGTCGGGGTAGCGGGCGAAGTCGGCGATGACCGCCATGACATCGGCCGGTGCCGCCTCGATCGTGATACTCGAACTGGTGTGTTCCGCCATCGCTGTGGCTCCTCCAGATGCGGTCCGGACAGGGGGGTTCTGCGGGGCACGAAGGTTCGGCGGGGTACGAACGCTTTCTACCTGTGTGCGCAGCGTGCACGCTACCGCGCTGTGGGGGGCCCGCCGCCCCCGGCCCTGCGACCGCCGGTAGCCCCGGCGGCCCTCACCACTCCAGCGCCCACGGCTTCCCCGTCCCGGCGAAGTGACCCACGTTCACGCACTCCGTGGCGCCGACCCGCATCCGCCGGGCGAGCGGCTGGTGGACGTGCCCGAAGAGCGAGTAACGCGGCCTGGTGCGCCGGATCGCGGCCAGCAGCGCCCGGCTCCCCCGCTCGAAGCGCCGCGCCACCGTGTCGTAGACCAGCTCGGGCACCTCGGGCGGGATGTGGGTGCAGAGCACGTCGACCTCCCCGACGGCCTCGATCTTCGCCGCGTACTCCTCGTCGCTGATCTCGTACGGCGTCCGCATGGGGGTACGCAGTCCGCCGCCGACGAAGCCGAAGACGCGGCCGCCGATCTCGACGCGCTGCCCGTCGAGCACGGTGGTACCGGGTCCGGCGTACTCCGACCAGAGGGACGGGATGTCGACGTTGCCGTAGGTGGCGTACGTCGGGGTGGGGAACGCCGCGAAGAGTTCGGCGTACTGCTTCCGTACGGCCTTCTCGATGGCGGGGCCGCGATCGACGCCCGCCCACAGCCGGGCACCGAGGGCCCGCGCCTCCTCGTACCGGCGGGCGGTGCGGAGCTCGACGATGTGGTCCGTGTTCTCGGTGCCGAAGAGGTCCGGGAAGATGCCGCGGGAGTGGTCGGCGTAGTCGATGAAGAGCACGAGGTCGCCCAGACAGATCAGCGCGTCCGCACCCTCACCGGCCCTGACCAGGTCACGGGCATTGCCGTGCACGTCGCTCACGACGTGGATCCGTGTCCTCGGGGATGTCCTCGCGGTCTCTCGCTCGCCGCCGCCGTCGCCGCCGCCTTGTGTACCTGCCATGGCGATCAAGGGTAGGCCTGTGGAGCAAACGTGTGTAGACGCGGGCGGACCTGCGGTTACTACCCGGTCAGTAACGGGTTGGACTACTCTGCGCCAAGGAACGCCCACACGTGTGACGCGGGGAACATCTCACCGGACCCCCCTGTCGTAGAGGTACTACCGGCGGGTAACGTCCGGGCAGTCCAGTCGTGCTCAGGGTTTCAACAACCGACTCCCGGAGCACCTGCCCGAGCCTTGGACCGCTCCGTCGCATCACACGAAGTCGTGGCGTCGGCGCCCTATGAGGAGCAGCAGTCTTGCGCGAGTTCAGCCTTCCGGCTTTGTACGAGGTCCCTGCGGACGGCAATCTGACCGACATCGTCCGCAGAAACGCCGCGCAGCATCCCGACGTCGCGGTCATCGCCCGCAAGGTCGGCGGTACCTGGACGGATGTCACGGCCACCGCCTTCCTCGCCGAGGTGCAGGCCGCCGCGAAGGGTCTGATCGCCTCGGGTGTCCAGCCCGGCGACCGCGTCGCCCTGATGTCCCGCACGCGGTACGAGTGGACGCTGCTCGACTTCGCCATCTGGAGCGCGGGCGCCGTCACCGTACCGGTGTACGAGACCAGCTCCCCGGAGCAGGTGCAGTGGATCCTCGGCGACTCCGGAGCGATCGCGATCGTCGTGGAGCTGGACGCGCACGCCGCCGCCGTCGAGTCGGTGCGCGACCGGCTGCCGCACCTCAAGCACGTCTGGCAGATCGAGGGCGGCGGGGTCGACGAGCTCGACCGCGCGGGCAAGGACGTCTCGGACGCCGCGGTCGAGGAGCGCGGCTCGCTCGCCAAGGCCGACGACCCGGCGACGATCGTCTACACCAGCGGCACGACCGGACGCCCCAAGGGCTGTGTGCTGACGCACCGCAGCTTCTTCGCGGAGTGCGGCAACATCGTGGAGCGGCTGCGGCCCCTGTTCCGCACCGGTGAGTGCTCGGTGCTCCTCTTCCTGCCGCTCGCGCACGTCTTCGGACGGCTCGTGCAGGTCGCGCCGATGATGGCGCCGATCAAGCTCGGCATGGTCCCGGACATCAAGAACCTCACCGACGAACTGGCCTCGTTCCGGCCGACGCTGATCCTCGGTGTGCCGCGCGTCTTCGAGAAGGTCTACAACTCCGCGCGGGCCAAGGCGCAGGCGGACGGCAAGGGCAGGATCTTCGACAAGGCGGCGGACACGGCGATCGCGTACAGCCGCGCGCTGGACACCCCGGCGGGCCCGTCCATCGGCCTGAAGATCAAACACAGGACGTTCGACAAACTCGTCTACAGCAAGCTGCGGGCCGTGCTCGGCGGCAAGGGCGAGTACGCGATCTCGGGCGGCGCCCCGCTGGGCGAGCGCCTGGGCCACTTCTTCCGCGGTATCGGCTTCACGGTCCTGGAGGGGTACGGCCTGACCGAGTCCTGTGCGGCCACCGCGTTCAACCCGTGGGACCGGCAGAAGATCGGCACGGTCGGGCAGCCGCTGCCGGGCTCGGTGGTCCGCATCGCCGACGACGGTGAGGTGCTGCTGCACGGCGAGCACCTGTTCAAGGGGTACTGGAACAACGAGGCCGCGACCGAGGAGGCGCTGGCCGACGGCTGGTTCCACACCGGTGACATCGGCACGCTCGACGAGGACGGGTACCTCCGGATCACCGGCCGCAAGAAGGAGATCATCGTCACCGCGGGCGGCAAGAACGTCGCCCCGGCCGTGATCGAGGACCGGATCCGGGCGCACGCGCTGGTCGCGGAGTGCATGGTCGTCGGCGACGGGCGGCCGTTCGTGGGCGCGCTGGTCACCATCGACGAGGAGTTCCTGGGGCGGTGGGCCGACGAACACGGGAAGCCAGCCGGCTCGACAGCGGCGTCCCTCGTCCTCGACCCGGATCTGCTCGCGGCGGTCCAGAGCGCGGTGGACGACGGCAACGCGGCGGTGTCGAAGGCGGAGTCCGTGCGGAAGTTTCGTGTGCTGTCGCACCAGTTCACGGAGGATTCGGGCCATCTGACGCCGTCGCTGAAGCTGAAGCGGAACGTGGTGGCGAAGGATTACGCCACCGAGATCGAGGCGATCTATCAGGGCTGAGGCGCCTGTTGCCCGTGCCCTCCGGGGTGCCACGGGTCGAGGGACGGCGTGTGCGGGCCGGTGGGGGTTGCCCGCGCAGTTCCCACCGGCCGCAGACGAAGAAGCAAGCGCGAGACCCGCTTCCAGGGGCGCGGGGAACTGCGCAGTCTTTACGGCGCGCCCCCACCCGGCCGCAGGCGCCCGAAAGCAGCGCCCCCCACCCCCGTCGGCGTCAGAGCAACCCCCGCAACCCCTCCGCCAGCAGGTCCCAGCGCCACCTCTCCTCGACCCATTCCCGCCCCCGCTCCCCCATCCGCCGCCGCAGCTCCGGATCGGCGAGCAGCGTGACGATCCGGTCGGCGGCGTCCTCGGCCGAGCCGCCTCGGACCACCCACCCCGTCTCCCCGTCGAGCACCGCGTCCGGCGCACCTCCGGAGTCGCCCGCGACCACGGGAAGGCCCGTCGCGGAAGCCTCCAGGTAGACGATGCCGAGCCCCTCCACATCCAGCCCCCCGCGCCGCGTGCGGCACGGCATGGCGAAGACGTCGCCCGCCCCGTAGTGGGCCGGGAGTTCGGACCAGGGCACCGCCCCGGTGAAGCGGACGGAGTCGACGACACCGGTCTCGTACGCGAGCCGGCGCAGATCCTTCTCGTACGGACCGCCGCCCACGATCAGCAGCACGGCCTCCGGCTCGCTCGCCAGGATCCGCGGCATCGCGAGGATCAACGTGTCCTGCCCCTTGCGCGGCACGAGACGCGAGACGCACACCACGACCGGCCGGTCGGTGAGTCCGAGGCGCGCCCGGACGGCGTCCCCGCCCGACCCGGGGTGGAACGTCTTCTCGTCGACGCCGGGAGGAAGCTGCACCATCCGACCGGCCGCCTCGGGCGTCAGCGCGGCGGCGATCCGGGACCGGGTGTACTCACCGAGGTACGTGATCGTGTCCGTCGACTCCCCGATCCTGCCCAGGAGTTGACGCGCCGCAGGCAACTGCGCCCACCCCGCCTCATGCCCGTGCGTGGTGGCCACAAGACGCTCCGCGCCCGCCTTCCGCAGCGCGGGCGCGAGCAGCCCGAGCGGTGCCGCCGCGCCGAACCACACCGAGGTGCAGCCGTGCTCCCGCAGCAGCCCGACGGCCCGCCGGGAGACCCCCGGAGTGGGCAGCAGCATGGTTGTTCGGTCGCGTACGATGACGAAGGGCTGTTCGGCGTCGAAGGCGGCTGTGGCCTCGGCACCTTCCCGGCCCCGCTTCCACGTGGAGGCGTAGACGACGAGCCGTTCGGGGTCCAGGCGCAACGCCATGTTGTGCAGGAAGGCCTGGATACCGCCCGGTCTCGGCGGAAAGTCGTTGGTCACGATCAGGGTCTTGTGCATGGTCTCGCGCATCGCCGTCGACAGTACCGAACCCGTACCTCACAGCCCGGCCCGGCCGCGCTTCACGGCTCTCGCACAGCCGCGCGGGAGATCATGACCGCACAGTGCGGCGGCAGCGGAGCGGCACGGCGGACCCGTACAGAAAAGGGCAGGTGGGCATGGCGGGAGCCAAGGGGCCGAGGTTCCCGTACATACTGCCGGCGACCTGGGCCCTGACCAGACTGCTGCTCCTGCTCTTCGTCTTCAAGGTGTTCGTCTTCCCCGGCCCGGACGTCACGAGCGACGTCTCGGTGACCTACCAGAACTGGTACGAGATCCTGCGTACCGGCACCTTCCCGCTCGAAGACGTCACCTGGCAGTACCCGCCGGCCGCCGCGCTCGCGATCCTCTCCCCCGCGCTCCTGCCGTTCCTCGCCTACACGCAGGCGTTCTTCGTCCTCGCCTTCGCCGCCGACCTGATCGCCTTCGGCCTGCTCCTGTACGCGGCCCTGCGCCCCGGCGGTTCGGTGCCGGTCTCGGTGCGCGGCGTCTGGGTGTGGGTGATCGGCGTACCCCTGCTCGGGCCGACCGTGTACGCGCGCTACGACGTCATGGTGACCGCCGTCGCCGTGGCCGCGCTCCTCGCGGGCGTCCGGCACCCGAAGGTGATGGGCGTCCTCGCCGCGCTCGGCGCGATGCTGAAGGTGTGGCCGCTGCTGCTGCTCGTGGGCACGACCGGACGCAAGGCCTGGGCCGCGGCCGCCGCCGCGGCGGCGGCCGTCGCGCTGGTGTTCGTCGTGTCGATGCCGGGAGCGTTCGCGTTCCTGACCTTCCAGCGCGACCGCGGGACCGAGGTCGAGTCCCTCGGCTCGCTGGTCTTCCACATCGCCCGCCACCACGGCTGGGAGGGCCAGGTCCTGCTCAACTACGGCTCGGTGGAATTCCTCGGCCCCTACGTCGACGTGGTGAGCACGGTGGCGCTGATGCTGACCGGGCTCTCCTTCGGCTGGCTGCTCCTGTGGCGGCTGTGCGCGACCCGCTTCCTGGTGCACACGGCCGCCGACGCCGCTTTCATGGCGGTACTGCTGTTCACCACGACGAGCCGGGTCATAAGCCCGCAGTACCTGGTGTGGCTGGTCGGTCTGGCCGCCGTGTGCCTGGTCTTCCGCGGCAGCCGGATGGGATGGCCGGCGGTGCTGGTGCTGCTGGCGTGCCTCTTCACCGTCCTGGAGTTCCCGGTCTTCTTCGCGGACGTCGTCGCCAGCACCGACCTCGGCATCGAACTGCTCGTGATCCGCAACGGCCTGCTGGTCGCCGCGACCGTCACCGCGGGTGTGCTCCTGTGGCGCGACACCGTGTCCTACCCGGACCCGGCCCCGGCGCCCAGCCGGGCGACGCCCGCCGACGAGGAATCACTGACCTCCTGACGCCACGGACCCGCGACGGGCGCGGCAGCAGGAGCACAGCAGGGCCGCGACACCCGCACGGGCAGAGGTGCGCCGCTCAGCGGTTCTCGAACAGCGCGATGCCTGCCGCGTCGGCGAACCGCGGTGTCTCCGCCTCCGCGATCATGAGAGCGGCGATCCCCGCTCGCGGCGCCCTCGGCGGGATCATGCGCGGTGCGAACTCCTCGGCGCGTACGAGGTGTCCGTTGCCCCGGTAGGGCCCGTCCGTCAGCGGCCCGGCGTGGACGGTGGTCCCGCCCGCGTTCCGGACGGCACGGTCGGCGGCGTCCTTCGCGTCCCACTCATGGCGCAGGACGCGCTTGAGGAGAGCGCCGTTGAACGCGCCGAGCGCTCCCTGGGTGGCCCCCATGCCCAGCGAGGTGAGCCAGATGACGCGGGGCGCGGCCGACGCGATCTGGCGGGCGCCGTCGGAGAGAACCGCGGGGTCCTGCTTCTTGGTGACGCCCAGGCCGCTCACCACGACGTCGGCGCCCTCGACGGCGGCGGCGACGCTGCCGGGTTCGGTCACGTCCGCCCGGACCACCCGCAGATTCGGCGAGGCGGGCACCCGGACCTGATCCGGTATCCGCACCTGTTCCGGCCGGCGGGCCAGGGCCACGACCTCGTGCCCGCGCTCCAGGGCGCGGGCCACGATCAGTCGGCCGGTCTGTCCGGTGGAACCGAGTACAGCGATCTTCACGAGAATCTCCAGTCACGACAACAGCACGAGAACGAAGGACAGAGAGGCCGGGATCGACTCCCCCGCTCGCCTTCGACGTTAGAACCAGGCATCATTAACTTCAAATGCAATCTAGTTACGACTGGATTTACTCACATGCAACTGGACTTGAATCTCCTGACCGCGCTCGACGCCCTGCTGGAAGAGGGCAGCGTGACGGACGCCGCCGCCCGCCTGCACGTCTCCGCTCCCGCGATGAGCCGCACCCTGAGCCGTATCCGCCGGGCCACCGGTGACGAGATCCTGGTGCGCACCGGCCGCACCATGACGCCCACGCCTCGCGCCCTCGCCCTGCGCGCGACCGTGCACGAGCTGGTCCAGCAGGCCCGGACGGTCCTGTCCCCCGACACGGAGGTCGACCTGGCGGCACTGGAGCGGACCTTCATCCTGAAGTGGCACGACGCCCTGGCCGCGGCGGCCGGCCCGCACCTGCTCCGCTCCCTGCGCGCCGAGGCACCCGGAGTGCGGCTGCGTTTCCTGGCGGAGGCCAGCACCGACACCCATGACCCGCGCCGGGGGGACATCGACCTCGAAGCCGGCGCCGGCGGGCCCTCCTCGCCCGAGATCCGTCACGAGGTCGTGGGCCACGACCGGCTGGTGCTGGCCCTGCGCCCCTCCCACCCGCTGTGCGACGGCGGCAACGGCAACGGCGCAGACCGGCCGCTCGGCCTGGAGGACTACATGACCGCCGAGCACATCACCGTCTCCCGCCGGGGACGGCTGCGCGACCCCATCGACGACATGCTGGAGGCCCGGGGCCTGAGCCGCCAGGTCGTGGCCGCCGCTCCCACCGCCGCGACGGCCCTGCAGTTCATCCGCCATCACGACCTGGTCGCCGCGGTACCCCGTCTGATCAGCCGCCCTCTCCTGGACGGCCTGGGCCTGTGCGTCCGACCGCTGCCGCTGCCCATGCCCGAGGTCCCCGTGCGCCTGGCCTGGCACCAGCGCTACGACAACGACCCCGCCCACACCTGGCTGCGCCGGCACGCCCGTACCGCCCTGCGCCACGCGTGCGCCACCACCGACGACGTGACCTTCGACGAGTGACCGCCGCTCCCAGCCCCTGAACCGGCCGCGCCACGGCCCCACGACGGCACGGCACCTCAGCGGACGCGGCGGATCCTGATCGGGCCGCGGGCCTTCGCCGGCTCCACGACCCGGCCGCCCTGGGTGATCTCCACCTCACCGGCCTCCACCAGCCGCCGGGCCGCGCGGCGGGCGGGTTCCATGAGCGAGCGCCAGCCGTCGTCGTCGCCCGTGTACACCGCCCGCGCGGCGTCGGAGGGGCAGATCGTCGCGGTCGGGGCGCGACTCTCCAGCAACTCCAGGATGGCCCGCTCCAGGTGCCGGTCGGCCCGCCGTTCGCTGTCCGTCACTCCGCCAGGGTCGCACCGGCCGCTCCGCCCGGCCATCGCGGCCGGGCGGAACACCCGGGTGACGGCCCCTGCGCCGTCACCCGAGCCGGTCCCGCAGATACTCCCGCCACAGCCGCGTGAAATCCTCCGGCGACGTGTCCAGGACCTCCCGCATCCCCGCCTCCACCGCGCCCGCCCGCTTTCCGTGCGCCCCCACGGCCCGGTAGAACTCTCCCAGCCGCACCTCGCCCCACCGCTCGGCGATCATCCGGCAGGCCAGCCACCCGCTCTCGTACGCCCGCGCCAGCTTCCCCGCGTCCCCGTCGAACCCGAAGTCCCCGTCCTCGGGCAGCGCGTCCGGCACGCGTCCGTCCAGCACCGCGCGGGTCAGCTCGGGCGCGACCTGTGCCACCGTGCGGCCGGTGCCCAGATAGCCGACCCAGTCCGCGTACCCCTCGGACAGCCACAGCGGGGTCGCCGCCGAGGTCGAGGCGCGGGTCGCGACATGGGTCGTCTCGTGCGTGAGCACGACCTGCCGGCCGAAGGAACCCAGCACTCCGTACGCGTCCGGGTTCACGATGATCCGGTCGGCGGGCGCCTTCGCGGAACCTCCCCCTGCCTCCGGCCGGGGGGACCCCCCTTCCGCTTCGCTCACCTCGCCCGTGGTGACCGCCGCGATCCCCCGGTACCCGGACGCGGGCGCCCCCAGCAGCTGCGCCATGCCCTCCAGCGACTCCGGTACCAGGACGACGACCCGCCCCGGCCACTCCTCGCTCCACGCCTGCCGCACCGCGGGCACCGCGCGGTCGGCAAGGCCCGCGTAACCGCGCAGCGTGCCGCGGGACTGCCCGACCCCCAGGACGAGGCTGTGCGCGCCGCGTACGGCCACCACGGGCCCCTGCTCCCACAGTTGACGGCTCGCGTCGCCCGCGGGCCGGTCGGCACTCACGTACCAGCGCCCCTCGGCACGGGTCAGGCTCAGCGTGCGGGCGGTGACGACGGGCGCCCTGTCGTAGCCGTCGATGCGGTAGCGCAGCTCCGCGTCGGCCGTGGCGCGGTCGCCGGAGCGGTGGAAGCCGGTCACGCGGTACGCGTAGTCGCTCAGCGGCACCGCCCGCAGGTTCCTGAACCCGGTGCGCGCCTCGGCCCGTTCGGCGGCGGCGACGGAGCCGGGCGGCGCCGTCGCCACGAAGGCCTTCTCACTGCCGTCGCGCACGGCCGCCGCCCGCCGGTCCAGTACCTGCCGGACCTCGGCGGACGCGGCGTCGCTCCCGGCGGACCCGCCGCAGCCGACAAGACCCGTCAGACCCGCCAGACCCGTCAGGCCTGCCAGCAACAGCCCCACGATCCTCTTCGGCGCACGTCCACGACCAGCCACGATCCTGATCGTACGGCGCGCGTGCCGTGGAGTGAGGGGCGCGTCAGGGGCGCGTAACGGCCGAGACGGGCATCATGCCCACCGGGTCGTAGCGCACCGGGGCACCCGGGTAGGGCGCGTGGACCACCTGGCCGTTGCCCACGTACATCCCGACATGGCTGGCGTCGTCCCGGTAGGTGACGATGTCACCGGGCTGCGCCTGCGAGAGCGGCACCTGCCGCCCGGCGTGCGCCTGGGCCTGCGAGGTGCGCGGCAGACCGACACCGGCCTGCGCGTACGACCACTGGGTGAGGCCCGAACAGTCGAAGCCGGCGGGCCCGTTGGCCCCCCAGATGTACGGGCGGCCGACGGCGGAGCGGGCCGCGGCGACGGCGGCGGCGGCGCGCCCCGAGGACGGGACGGCGCCGGTGAGGTCGGGGGTCCGGCCGGAGCGGGAGGTCCGGTCGTAGGCGGCGCGGTCGGCGTCCGGCATCGAGTTGAGCAGCTGCCGCGCCTTGGACAGCTTCCGCTCGACGGTGCGTTTGTGCCGGGCGACGGCCTCGCGGCTCCTGTCGAGTTCGGCGAGCTTGCCGGTCGTCTCCGCACGCTCCTGGGCGAGGTCGCGCATGGCTGTCTGGAGTTTCCTGAGCTCCCCGGCCTGGCGGGCGCTGATCCGGTCGAGCGCGGCGGCCTTGTCCAGGTACTCGTCGGGGTCGTCGGAGAACATCAGCGCCAGTGAGGGGTCGAGGCCGCCGGAGCGGTACTGGGCCCCGGCGAGCGAACCGAGCGCGTCCCGCATGGTGTTGATGCGGTCCTGCTGTCGGGCGATCCGGTCCCGCGCCCTGTCCACCTCGTCGCGCAGGAGGTCGGCGCGCTCGTCGGCCTTGTTGTACGACTCGGTGGCGTGCTCCGCCTCCTCGTACAGGCGGTCCACCTCCGCGCGGTTGTCGTCCGGCGGCGCGGCGCCGGCCGGCAGGGCGCCGAGGGCCGCGGCCGCGACGGTCAGTACGCACAGGGTGGCGCCTCGGGCGCCCCGGTCGAAGCCGGACGGTGCAAGGCGGCGATGGGACCCCACAGGAAGCCGCACTCCCTTCCGCTGACGGACCCCCTGAGTTGGGGGAAACGCGCCAGACAGTAGTCGTGCGACTACGCGGTGGCCAAAGACCCATACGGGTACACAACGCGACGCCCCGCCTCAGACGCAGGTCATGGGCGGGGCGTGGGGTCAGCGGGAGTCACCGGAATTCGCCCGTTCGGGCGGCGTGGCGACCGGCCTCCGGGAAAACCCGAGGCGCTCGGATCAGACGCGGACACCGAACTGGAAGGAGCCGATGGTGCTCATCGACTCAAGCCGGACGACGGCGCCGGGCTTCGGCGCGTGCAGGACCACGCCGTTGCCGGCGTACAGGCCGACGTGCGCGAGGTTGTTGAAGAAGACGAGGTCGCCGGGCTTGAGCGCGCTCATGCCGATCTTCGTGCCGTCGTTCTGCTGCGTGTAGGTGGTCCGGGTTATGGACTGGCCGGCCTGGTTGTACGCCCACTGCGTCAGACCGGAGCAGTCGTACGAGTTGGGGCCGCTGCCACCGGACACGTACGGCTTGCCCATCTGGGTCTTCGCGGCGGCGAGGGCGGCGGCACCGCGGTCGGAGGCGGGCGCCTCGTTGCCAAGCTCGACGCGGTCCCCGGCGTCGCGGCTGGCGCGCGTGTCGGCGGTCTTGATGGCCGCCTGCTCCGCGGCCGTGAGGGTGTTGAGGAGCTGGCGCGCCTTGGCGAGCTTCTCCTGGACTTCCTTCTTCTTCTGGCCCAGGGTCTTGCGGGTGTCGGAGAGCTCCTTGAGCTTGCCGGCCGCTTCCTGACGCTGCTGGGCGAGGACCCGCTGCTTGTCCTGGACCTTCTTCAGCGCCTCGACCTGCTGAGCGCTCAACTGGTCGATGGCGGACGCCTTGTCGAGGTAGTCGTCCGGGTCCGAGGAGAGGAACAGCTGGACGGAGGGGTCGACGGCGCCCGTGCGGTACTGGGAGCTGGCCATCAGACCGAGGCCGTCACGCATGGAGTTGAGATCGTCCTGGCCGCGGGCGACCTGGTCCTGGAGGGTGTCGATCTCCTTCTCCAGCTTCTCCTGCTTCTCCTCGGCGCCGTTGGCCCTGTCCGTGGCCAGCGCCGACTCTTCGTAGAGCGCGTCGACCTTGGCCTTGACCTCGTCCTTGCCGGGCTTCTCGCTGGGAGCGGCGTTGGCGGCCTGCGAGCTGAGAGCAACGGCGGCAGCGGCGGCGGTGGTGAGCACGGTCACACGGGTGCGGCTCGGCTGCTTCGGTCGACGGTGGGACGCCACGGAGGCGAGCTCCTTCATTACCTCAGCCGCCCACCGAAGACGCCGGTTGGCGGTGCCCCTCCACCGTCACTCCCAATGAGTGATCACCCGAGTAGAGGTTCGACGCCTGACCCTAGTGACCACCTGTGATCAGTTCAAATCCTCCTCGGAAAAATCTCGGTCACCGATCGCATTCTTTGCAATCAACTCACGTGCAGTAACGCTCTCTTGACGCTACGTTGCGTGAAGGTTTCGCCAAGTCGGGCAAGACGACCATGCGTTGCTCTTGGTGCGTACGAGATCTTTGGTGCGTACGGGACAGAACGACGAATCGGATCACCGAAGCCGCGAGGGTGCCCATGAAGGGCGGGTCTCAACCCCTCGAAAGGCGCTTGAGCAGCACCACGGAGGCCACCGGCCGGGCGCCCGCGCTCGCCACGCCGTCGGCCACCTCGCGGTCCGTGGAGACGACGATGACGGGCCGTCCCGGCGGTTCGGCGCGCACCAGCTGGCGGATCAACTCGTCCGCGGTGACGCCCGGCTTGGAGAACAGCACCCGCACCCCGCGCGGCGGCGCGAGCAGCACCGGGGCGGCCAGCTCGGCCCCGTCGAAGACACAGGTGACCTCGGCGCCGGTCTGCGCGGCGAGCTGCGAGAGCTGACCGAGCAGCCGCAGCCGCTGCTTCTCCAGCGGCATCTGCGGATAGCCGGTCTTGGTGACGTTGTACCCGTCGACGACCAGATGCGCCTGCGGCAGTGCGAGCAGCTGGTCGAGGACGGCGGGGTCGCTGTCGGACAGTGCCCGGGCCGCGATGTCCTTCGGTGTCATCCGCCCCGGTTCGACCGCGTCCACGGTCTCCGCCGGCCGCACCGACACCGGCGGCAGGGCGAGTTCGCGCCGCAGCCCCTGCGTGGCTTCGAGCACGGTGTCCAGGAGCAGCCGCACGCGCATGTCCTCGACGCTGCGCCCCTCGCGCGCCGCGCGGCGGGTGGCCTCCAGGGAGCCCTCGACCTCACCGAGCCGCTGCTTCAGCCGCCGGCTCTCGCTCTCGGCGGCGGACACCTGGGCCTGACCCTCGCTCCGCACGGCCTCCATCTCGCCGCGCAGCTTGCGCAGGGCCGCCTCACCCCGTTTGACGTCGCTGAAAGCCCCGCGCAGCTTGCGGTGAAGCGATTCCGCTTCCTTCTTCGCCGCGTCGAGTTCGGCGCGCAGCCGCTCCGTCTCGGCCCGGGTCTGCCCACGGGCCTCGGCCAGCTCCTCGCGCAGCCGCTCCAGCTCGACCCGGCTCTCCTCGTCGGCACGCTCGGCGTCCGCCCGCAGGGCCTCCTCGCCGGCGGCGGTCACCAGCTTGACCCAGCCCGTGGGGCGCAGCACATAGGCCGCGGCCGCCACGTCCAGCGGGTCGGCGGCCGGGGGCGGCGAGCCCGAGTCGAGAGCGCCGGACAGCTCGGGCTGCGCGTCTCTGAGCTTCTCGGCGATGCGCTGTCTGAACAGCGGATCGGTCTCCATGGCCGCCGCCATCGCCGTCCCCGCGAACTTGGCGCGACGATTGGGGGTGAACCGGGCGTACTGCCTCAGCTGTGTGGGCAGTTCGGCCACGGTCAGCCCGCCGAACCCGTCCGACACGATCTGTACGACCCTGCGGCGCACCCCGTCGGGCAGCGGACGGTCGAGCACCTCGGCGTCGCCGTCGTCCGGCTCACCGCCTGTGGTCTCCACCATCCTTCACCCCATCGTCCGTGCGGGGCCGGCTCCTGTCAGGAGCGGGCGCCCGGCCTGTCCACCAGTTCCACCTGATCCACCGCGTTGCACCACCGGCAGCGCACGGAGTCGATGGTCTCACTGACCACGTCGCGCTCCTCGACCTTGGGTTCCCCTGCCAGGTCCAGATGTACGTACTCGACGACCTTCGACGAACGGGTCACATCGAATCGCGTGAGGTTGCCGCAGAGCGTGCAGCGCCACCGGGTCTCGGCCGTCGGGAGGGGAACCGTCATCGTGGCAGTCGCTCTCTTTCCGTAAGTCTTCGTGACGCACCGGATTCCCCGGAGCGTGTGGCTCGTAACCCTACGGCCTGGCGGGTACTCGACGCCCGTCCACCGGGAGCGGCGAGGCGCTCTGTGCGGTTCGGTCCTGTTACGTCATGCTCTGTGCATGCTCGGCAACTGGGGTGCACCCGGCAACAGGACGGTCAGAGCGGTCAGGGCCTTCCGGAGCCACCCCGCTCCGGTGACGTACGGACTGATGGCCCTGTGCTGCGCGCTCTTCGTGATCGGTCCGGCCTCGGGGCTCAGTCCCTCGTACGGCACCGGTGACGAGCTTCTTTCCGCGCAGCGGGCCTATTTCGAACGGTGGGGCGTGGTGCCCGTCGAACTGTTCCGGGGGACGCTGCGGGCCCTCGGCACCCCGGCCACCGCGCTGTTCGTGCACGGCAGCTGGCTGCATCTGCTGGGGAACATGCTCTTCCTCTACGTCTTCGGGGCGATGGCCGAGGAGAGGATGGGCCACGTCGAGTTCGCCCTCTTCTACGTGGGCTGCGGCTACCTCGCCCTGCTGGGCTACGCGGGCGTCCACGCCGACTCGGCGCAGACCCTCGTCGGCGCGTCGGGGGCGATCTCCGCGGTCCTCGGCGCGTTTCTGTACCTGTTCCCCAAAGCACGGGTGACCAGTCTCTTCCCGTTCCTCTTCTTCCTTCCGCTGCGGTTTCCCGCGTGGGTGGTGCTGCCGTTCTGGGTGTCCCTGCAGTGGCTGGCCGCGGGGCGCGCGTCGCAGGGCCCGGGGGTCGCCTATCTGGCGCACCTGCTGGGCTTCTCCGCCGGGTTCCTCTACGCGTGGGTGCGGTACGGGCGTCCGGCTAGAGTGAAATCCCCAGCGACGGCCACCGAGGGAGAAAACCAGCCGTGATCACCGCGATCGTGCTCATCAAGACCAGCGTGGACCGGATTCCCGAGATCGCCGAGTCGATCGCAGCGCTGGACAGCGTCAGCGAGGTGTTCTCCGTGACCGGGACGTACGACTTGATCGCCATGGTCCGGGTGAAGGCCCATGACGATCTGGCGGATGTCATTCCCGGCATGATCAGCAAGATTCCGGGGGTCGAGGGGACGGACACGCATGTGGCGTTCCGGACGTACTCGCAGCACGACCTGGAGGCCGCGTTCGCCATCGGGGGCGACAACTAGGGCGTTTCTTTTGGATCAGCCCGGGTCCGCGGCGCCCGGCACAGCACCTCGCGGCGTTGTCGCACGACCCGAGTACGCCCAGTACGCGGATCATGCTCCGCCTTGCGATGCACCGCACCGGACACCGCGGCCTGATCCGACCTGATCCAAAAGAAACGCCCTAGGCCCTCCGGGGCGCGCGGTACGGGGGTCGGGTTGCGTGTCGGAGCCCTTCAGGCCGCCGGGACGCAGCGGCCGTTCTCCGTGCGGTAGTTCCAGCTGGCGCCGTTCGCCACGAGTTCCTTGACCGCTCCCACGAAACGCTCCACGTGCTCGTCGGGGGTGCCGACGCCGAAGCTGACGCGGATGGCGTTCAGGGACTTCTCGCCGGGGGCGGCCTCGGGGGCGCCGCACTCGCCCTGGGACTGCGGGTCGCTGCCGAGGAGCGTACGGACCAGCGGGTGGGCGCAGAAGAGGCCGTCGCGGACGCCGATGCCGTACTCGGCGGAGAGCGCGGCGGCGAAGTGCGAGCTGTTCCAGCCGTCGACGACGAACGAGATGACGCCGACGCGCGGGGCGTCGTCGCCGAAGAGCGAGAGCACCCGGACCTCGGGCACCTCGGCGAGACCCTGCCGGACGGTGGCGACGAGCTGCTGCTCACGGGCGACGAGCGTGTCGAAGCCGGCCTCGGTGAGGGCCTTGCAGGCGGAGGCGATGGAGTAGGCGCCGATGACGTTGGGCGACCCGGCCTCGTGCCGTGCGGCGCTCTCGTGCCACTCCACGTCCACCCCGCCGTCCGTACGCCGTGACACCTTCCGCGAGGCACCGCCACCGGCGAGGTACGGGTCGGCCTCGCGCAGCCAGTCGAAGCGTCCCGCGAGCACACCCGAGCCGAACGGCGCGTACAGCTTGTGGCCGGAGAACGCGACCCAGTCCACGTCCAACTCCTGTACGGAGACGGGGTGGTGGGGCGCGAGCTGGGCCGCGTCGAGCACGATCCGGGCGCCGTGGGCGTGGGCGGCGGCGGCCAGTTCCCGTACGGGCCACAGTTCGCCGGTGACGTTCGAGGCGCCCGTGACGCACACGAGGGCCGGACCGTACGGGTCGCGGTCGGCGAGGGCCCGCTCCAGCGTCGCGACGGCCTCGCCCGGGGTGCGCGGGGCGTTGAGGTAGGTGACGCGGGCGTCCTGCCACGGCAGCAGCGAGGCGTGGTGTTCGGTCTCGAAGACGAAGACCTGGCAGTCGGCGGGCAGGGCGGCGGCGAGGAGGTTCAGCGAGTCGGTGGTGGACCGGGTGAAGACGACCTCGTCGTCGGCGCGGCAGTCGAGGAACTCGCCCACGGTCCTGCGGGCGTTCTCGAAGAGGTCGGTGGAGAGCTGGGACAGATATCCGGCCCCGCGGTGCACGCTGCCGTAGTACGGGGCGTACGCGGCCACGTCGTCCCAGACCCGCTGGAGGGCGGGGGCGCTGGCGGCGTAGTCGAGCGCGGCGTAGGTGACCTCGCCGCCGGTCACGAGCGGAACGGTGACGTCTCGGCCCAGCACGGGCAGGGACCCCGAGGCGTCGGTGTCACAGTGGGCGGACCGGTCGGCGGCAGCGGTGGAGACAGACATGGCGAGCTCCTGTGAGAGGCAGGCGAAATCACTGTGCGGGCGGGCATGGCCCGGCACAGGAAAGGTGAAAGGGGTACGCGGAAGTGGGGCTCGGCGCCCTATCGCATTCGCTTGCTCATGAAAGGCTCCCTCGAACGACCAGGACCCCTGGTGTGTCCGCTCCAGCGAGCGGTGAGGGGTCCGCGCTTGCCGTAGACCTCACTGCCTACGACCTGGTCTTCACCCGGGGCACCCCGCCACGGACGGAGGGTTGCCGGACAGTCGGCCGGGGCCTGTTGACTGTCACTCATGACCTGCCAGCATCTTGCCACACGATCACGCCGACGCAACCCGCTGTCCGCATCGCGGAACGGCGGGGGCACCGGTCACCGCCTGGGGGCTCCGCCCCCGCCCCCCGCTGCGCAGTTCCCCGCGCCCCTGGGTACCTAGGGGCGCGGGGGACTGCGCAATCGTTGAGGCCCGCCCCCACCGGGGCCGCTGACGACCGACTACGCCTGGGTCGCCGTCACCCACCGCTCCAGCGTCCGGAGCGCCGCCCCGGAATCGATGGCCTCCGCGGCACGAGCCATCCCGCCGCGGATCTGCTCGGCGAGCGATCCAGGCCCCGGCGAGAGCGCCACCAGCGCCGCCGCCGAGTTGAGCAGCACGGCGTCCCGCACGGGCCCCCGCTCACCCCCCAGCAGCCGTCGCGCGACATCCGCGTTGTACGACGCGTCAGCCCCCCGCAGCGCCTCCACCGGCACCAGCTCGATCCCCACGTCCCGCGGGTCGAAGGCCTCCTCGCGCACCTTGCCGTCCCGGACGACCCACACCCGGGACGTGGCCGTGGTGGTCAGCTCGTCGAGACCGTCGTCGCCGCGGAAGACCAGCGAGGAGTTGCCGCGCTCGGCGAGGACCCCGGCCACGATGGGCGCCATGGGCGCGTGCGCGACCCCGACCGCCTGGGCCTTCACCCGGGCCGGGTTGGTGAGCGGGCCGAGGAAGTTGAAGGTCGTCCGGATCCCCAGCTGCCCGCGCGCCGCCGCCACGTGCCGCAGCGCCGGATGGAACTTCACCGCGAAGCAGAAGGTGATCCCGGCCTCCTCGGCCACCTCGGCCACCCGTCGCGGGGTCAGCTCCAGGTTGACGCCGAGCTTTTCGAGGACGTCCGAGGCGCCGGACGCGGAGGACGCGGCGCGGTTGCCGTGCTTGACGACCTTGGCACCCGTACCGGCGATGACGACGGCCGACATCGTCGAGATGTTGACGGTCTTCGCCCCGTCCCCGCCGGTGCCGACGATGTCGACGGTGTCGCCCGGCACCTCGATCACGTTGGCGTGCGCGTACATCGTGCGCACCATGCCGGAGATCTCCTCGACGGTCTCGCCCTTGGCCCGCAGGGCCACCGCGAACCCGGCGATCTGCGCGTCGGTCGCCTCGCCCCGCATGATCAGGTCCATCGCCCAGGCCGTGTCGTCGGCGCTCAGGTCGCGCCCGTCCAGCAGGCCGTTCAGGAGGGCGGGCCAGGAACGGCCCGCCGCGAAGTCGCCTCCAGCGGGGGTCACAGCACTCATCTGCCGCTCCTGGGTCCGTGTTCGTGGATGTGGGTCCACCCTATCCAGGCCCCGGCACGGCAAAGAGCCCCGTCCATGCAATGGACGGGGCTCCTGCCGTGGCGAACAGGTGGTGATCAGTGGTGGCCGTGGCCGCTCGTGATCTCCTTGTACTCCTCGGCGGTCGGCTTGGGGATCTGGCCGTCCTCACCGAAGTAGGCGGTGCTGAGCTTGGCGCGGAGCTTCTGCGGGCCCTTCACCTTGCGCTCGACACCGTTCTCGTCGACCGTCGGGCCGATCTCGGCCGGCTGGTACTGCTCGTGCGCCGTGAGGGTGTGCATGGCCTCCTGGCTGAGCGGCTCGTGCACCTCGACGAACTCACCGTGCGGCAGACGCTTGATGATGCCCGACTCGCGGCCGTGCAGCACCTTGTCCTTGTCCCGGCGCTGGAGCCCGAGGCAGATCCGCTTGGTGGCGACGAACGCGAGCACCGGTCCGAGGAAGAACCCGATCCGGACGAACCAGGTGACCGTGTTGATCGACAGATGGAAGTGGGTCGCGACGATGTCGTTGCCACCGCCGATCAGCATGATCATGTACGCGGTGACCCAGGCGACACCGAAGGCCGTACGGGTCGGGGCGTTGCGCGGGCGGTCCAGGATGTGGTGCTCGCGCTTGTCCCCGGTGACCCAGGACTCGATGAACGGGTAGAGCGCGATGAGCGCCAGGAAGATACCGAAGACCACCAGCGGGATGAGCACACCGAGAACCAGGGTGTGACCCCAGAAGTTGATCTCCCAGCCCGGCATCGCGCGGATCAGACCCTCGGCGAAGCCCATGTACCAGTCGGGCTGGGCGCCCGTGGACACCTGGTCCGGCCGGTACGGCCCCAGCACCCAGATCGGGTTGATGGACGCGACCGCGGCCAGCATGGCGATGAACCCGAAGACCAGGAAGAAGAAGCCTCCGGCCTTGGCCATGTAGACCGGCAGCAGCGGCATGCCGACGACGTTCTTGTTGGTCTTTCCGGGGCCCGCGAACTGGGTGTGCTTGTGGTAGAAGACCAGGATCAGGTGGCCGACCACGAGCCCCAGCATGATGCCGGGCAGCAGCAGGATGTGGATCGAGTAGAACCGCGCGACGAAGTCGCCGCCCGGGAACTCCCCGCCGAACAGGAACATCGAGATGTACGTGCCCACGATCGGCATCGACAGGATGGCGCCCTGGGTGAAGCGGACACCGGTGCCGGAGAGCAGGTCGTCGGGGAGCGAGTAGCCGGTGAACCCGGTGAACATGCCCAGGACGAACAGCAGGAAGCCGAACAGCCAGTTGATCTCACGCGGCTTGCGGAACGCGCCGGTGAAGAAGACGCGCATCATGTGCACGAACATGCCGGCCAGGAAGACGATCGCCGCCCAGTGGTGGATCTGCCGGATGAGCAGACCGCCGCGGACGTCGAAGCTGATGTTCACCGTGGAGGCGAACGCCTCCGACATCAGCTGTCCCTGGAGCGGGACGTAGCTTCCGTGGTACTCGATCTCGTTCATCGAGGGGTGGAAGAACAGCGTCAGATACACACCCGTGAGGATGATGATCAGGAAGCTGTAGAGGCAGATCTCGCCCAGCATGAAGGACCAGTGGTCCGGGAAGATCTTGCGCATGTTGGCCTTGGCCAGGGAGTAGATCCCCAGTCGGCCGTCGGCCCAGTCGGCGACCCTCTCGCCGGCCGGTGCCTTCTCTCGCGAACGTCCCGGCGCGCCTGCGCCCGAGGGGTTCGGGGTGGTCGTAGTGCTCATCCGCGCTCCCAGAAGGCAGGACCGACGGGCTCTTCGAAGTCGCCGTGCGCCTCAAGATAGCCCTCGTCGTTCACACCGATACGCAGCTGCGGAAGGGCGTGACCGGCCGGGCCGAAGATCACTCGGGCACCGTCGGAGAGGTCGAAGGTGGACTGGTGGCACGGGCAGAGGACGTGGTGCGTCTGCTGCTCGTACAGGGAGATCGGGCAACCGACGTGGGTGCAGATCTTCGAGTACGCCACGATGCCCTCGTGGGACCACTCAAGTTCCTGCTTGTCCTTGATGTTCTCCGGCTGGAGCCGGACGATCATCAGGGCGGCCTTGGCGATCTCGGTCTGGAAGTCGTGGTCGTGCTCCTCCAGGCCCTCGGGCTTGGCGAAGGTGAGCGAGCCCACGGCGACGTCGGAGGGACGCAGCGGCTCGTCGGTGTTCATGTTGACGAGCAGCTTGCCCTTGGACCACAGCGTGTGCCGCAGCTTGTCCTCCGGCAGCGGACCGAGGTCGCGCAGCAGGACGATGCCGGACAGCGGGAACAGGGTCAGCGCGCCGAACATCGTGTTGCGGATGAGCTTGCGGCGGCCGAGCGCGGATTCCTTGGCGCCCTGCTTGAAGTCGGCCAGTACCTTGGCCTTGACCTCGGGCTCCGCCGCGATGGCGTGGCGCTCGTCGGCCATCTCCTCGTCGGACATCAGGGTGCGGGCCCAGTGGACCGCGCCCGCGCCGATGCAGAACAGCGCCAGGCCGAGCGTCATGCCCAGGGCGAAGTTCAGACCGCTGATGTGTCCGAGCGGGAAGATGTAGACGATCCGGTCGGCCGGGATCGTCACGAAGGACGCGATGAATCCGACCGTGGCCAGCATCGAGAGCGTGAACAGCAGGGCGACCGTGCGCTCGGACCGCTTGGCGGCCCGCTCGTCGATGTCCTGGATGCGGTGCTCGTGCGGCGGCAGACCGGGATCCGCGAACGGATGCTTCTCGTCCGGCACACCCACGTCGCCGTGCGCGTGCTCACCGTCGGCCCGCTCGGCGGGCAGGTTCTCTTCTGGAATGTCTTGGCTACTCATGACTTCTTGGCCTTTGCGGTCCGGGCGGCGACCCACACGGCTACGGCGATCAGACCGCCGAGACCGAAGATCCAGCCGAAGAGGCCTTCACTGACCGGCCCGAGGCCGCCCAGCTCCAGACCGCCGGGGCTCTCCGAGTCGTCGCTGTTGACCGCGTCGAGGTACGCGATGATGTCCTTCTTGTTCTTCTCCGTCAGCGTGGTGTCGGGGAAGGACGGCATGTTCTGCGGGCCGGTCTGCATGGCCTCGTAGAGGTGCTTCGGGTCGACATCCTCCAGCGTCGGGGCGAACTTTCCGTTCGTCAACGCGCCGCCCTTGCCGGTGAAGTTGTGGCACTGCGCGCAGTTGGTACGGAACAGCTCCCCGCCCTCGGCGATGTCCGCGCCCTCGGGGTTGTACTGCTCCTCGGTCGGCACGTTCGGACCGGCGCCCAGCGAGGCGACGAACGCCGCGAGCTGGTCGATCTCCGCCTGCGAGTAGATGACCTTCTTCTTCGGAACCTGCGCGCCCGGCTGCTGGGCGGGCATGCGGCCGGTGCCGACCTGGAAGTCGACGGCCGCGGCGCCCACGCCGACCAGGCTGGGACCGTCGGTCGAGCCCTCACCGCCGGTGCCGTGGCAGCTGGCGCAGCCGACGGCGTAGAGCTTCTTGCCCTCGTCGATGGCGAGGGACTGGGCGGATGTATCGGCCTGTGCCTTGTCCGCGGGCGCGAACGCGGTGTACAGCCCCCCGGTGGCCGCCAGCGCGAGGAGTAGGACGACGACCGCCGCCAGCGGATGGCGTCGTCGTGCGGAGAGCTTTTTCACGGATTACCCCGGTGTCAGGATCTTCAGCGTCGATGCTTCTGGAATGTACGCGGGAACTGGCCCGGCTACTTGATCATGTAGATCGTGGCGAAAAGGCCGATCCAGACGACATCGACGAAGTGCCAGTAGTAGGACACGACGATGGCGGCGGTCGCCTGCTCGTGCGTGAACCTGCGGGCCGCGTAGGTGCGCCCGAGGACCAGCAGGAAGGCGATGAGACCACCCGTCACGTGCAGGCCGTGGAAGCCGGTGGTCAGGTAGAACACCGAGCCGTACGGGTCCGACGAGAGCGACAGGCCCTCGTGCTTGACCAGCTCGGTGTATTCGTACACCTGGCCGCCGATGAAGATCGCACCCATCACGAAGGTGACGATGAACCACATCCGGAGCTTCTTCACGTCCCCGCGCTCGGCCGCGAACACGCCGAGCTGGCAGGTGAGAGAGGAGAGCACCAGGATCGTGGTGTTGGTCGCCGAGAACGGGAAGTTCAGGGCGGACGCCATTTCCTTCCAGTGGTCGGGACCGGTCACCGATCGGAGGGTGAAGTACATCGCGAAGAGGGCCGCGAAGAACATCAGCTCGGAACTCAGCCAGATGATGGTTCCGACGCTGGTGAGGTTCGGCCGATTGACCGACGGGTGCGCGTGCCCGGTATCTACTGTCGTTGCTGTCGCCACGACCGACATTATGTCGGTCGCTTATCCCGCCCTCACCTCGGGGGGTGCCGTTCGGGGTGTCTGTGGGGTGTGTCCAGCCCATATGGCCCATCGAAGCCCTGTCCGAACCGGTGTTGACGACGTGATCGAGGGAGTAGCATCCGCGCATCGGACCCTGTCCGTCTCTGTCTCTACGACGCTGACGTCCCGGAGGAAGAATGCAGCCGACCGCAACGGTGCTGGTCTACAGCGACGACTCCAACACCCGCGAACAGGTGCGGCTCGCGACGGGGCGCAGGCCCGCGACCGACGTCCCCCAGGTGGAGTTCATCGAGTGCGCCACCCCCGCGGCGGTGATCAAGGAGCTGGACCGCGGCGGGATCGATGTGTGCGTGCTGGACGGGGAGGCCGTTCCCGCGGGCGGGATGGGGATCTGCCGGCAGATCAAGGACGAGATCTTCAACTGCCCTCCGGTGCTGTTGCTGATCGGGCGGCCGCAGGACGCGTGGCTCGCCACGTGGAGTCGGGCCGAGGCCGCGGTGACCTTGCCGGTCGAGCCTGTGGAGTTCGCCGCCGCGTTGGCCGGGCTGCTCCGCAGCAGGGCTGCCCTGAGCGCCTGAGCGCCGTTGGGGGTCCCCTGAAGGGCCTTGCGGCCTCTCTCGGGCTCTGCGGGGCCCTCAGGAGGGTTACGCGGGCTCCGGGCTGAGTCTCAGGCGGGACCCGGGGGGTGGGCCCTCCGGGGTACTGGCTGTCAGGGCGCTGCCCTTGCGCCAGTTCTTCCAGGTGAGGTTCCAGTCGCCGAAGCCGTTGCCGAACGGGTCCATCATGTCGCCGTACGAGTTGACGACCTTGACGAGGTCGCCGGCGCGGACCGTCTCGAAGAACCATTCGGCGTTGGCGGTGCTCATCCCGGTGCAGCCGTGGCTGACGTTGGCGGCCCCCTGGGAGCCGGCCGACCAGGGCGCGGCGTGCACGTACTCGCCGCTCCAGGTGACCCTGGTGGCGTAGTAGACGGGCAGGTCGTAGGAGTCCGCGGTGCCCTCGGCGATACCGATGCTGGTGCCGCGCATCCGTACGAAGTACTCCTTGCCCAGCACCACCTTGACGCCGTTGCGGGTGTCGAAGCCCGGCTTGCCGGTGGTGACCGGGATCGTCTTGATCGCCTCACCGTTGCGGTAGACCGTCATCGAGTGCGCCGCGGCGTCCGTCACGGCCTCCAGCCGATCGCCCGTGGTGAGCGTCAGGGGCTTGGCCACGCCGCCCCAGAGGCGCTCGGCCACCTTGATGCCCGCGAGGTTGCTGTGGGCCCGCACAGTCGCCTGGGCGGGCCAGTACTCCTTGGGGCGGTAGTGCAGTTCCTTGTCGTCCACCCAGTGCCAGGCACCCTCGACGGCGGGCTGCGACTGCACCTTGAGAGCCCGCTCGACGACGGCGCGCGCCGCCCTGTCCTTGACCGGGGCGCTGAGTTCGGCGGTGACGGGCTGGCCCACGCCGTACGTGCCCTTGTCGGGGCCGAACGTCACGTCGAGCCGCTTCTTGGTCCTCGGGACGCTGGTCTCGAAGTCGACGACCCTGCGTCCGAGCGCGCCCTCGTCGTCCTCGGTGCTCACCCGCACCGTGTAGTGGGCGCCTGCGGCCAGCGGCGAGGTGCTGTGCCACCGGCCTCCGTCGGCCGTCAGTTCGCCCGCCACGTACCGTCCTGCGGCGTCCGTGGCCGTCACGTCGGTGATCCGGCCGCCGGAGTCCTTGGCGGTGATCTCCAGCGGCTTGTCCGGGTCGGCCTTCCTGCCGTCGCTCACGGCGGCGCTGAAGGAGAGGTCCTTCGCCGCGTCGTACGGCTCTGACGAGAGCGGACGGCCGCCGGAGCCGCAGGCCGTGACGCCCGCGCCTATGGCGACCATCAGCGCCGTGCAGCCGACGGCGGTACGGTTCCGCGGGCGCGCCGGGCCGGCGTCGGCGCCCCTGGAGGAAGCTGAGTGGCTCATGCCCCGAGCGTAGGAACCGAGGTCGGTCGCGGCGCGCCTATTGGGCCGTGCGGGGGACGGGACGTAGGGCAAAAGGGGGAAGCCCGGACCTCCTGACGGAGTGTCCGGGCTTCCGTGCGCTCAGCGCGTGTTACTGATTCTGGTTCTCTCCGCGGTAGTACTCGAAGACCCAGCCCCACAGGCCGATCATGATGATCGGGGCCGAGAAGAAGAGCAGCCACCAGCCGAAGACGACGCCCAGGAAGGCGAGCGCGCCGCCGATACCGAGCGAGAGCGGCTGCCAGCTGTGCGGGCTGAAGAAACCGACCTCACCGGCGTCGTCCGCGACGTCGGCCTCCTTGTTGTCCTGTGCGCCCGTGTCGACCCGCCGGGCCGTGAACCACAGGTAGTAGCCGATCATGACGCTCAGGCCGAAGCCCAGGAAGAGCGCCGTCGTACCGGCCGGCTCCTTCGACCACACGCCATAGACGACCGCCATGACGAGGATGAAGACGGCGAGCCAGATGAACATCTTGCCCTGGACCTTCACTTGCCCGCCTCCTTGCCGCCGGCGAGGGCCTTCTCACCGTGACCGGCGTTCTCCAGCTGGTCGAGAGCGGCGATCTCGGGGTGGTGCAGGTCGAACGCCGGGGATTCGGAACGGATCCGCGGCAGCGTGAGGAAGTTGTGCCGCGGCGGCGGGCAGGACGTGGCCCACTCCAGCGAACGGCCGTACCCCCACGGGTCGTCGACCTCGACCTTCTTGCCGTACTTGGCCGTCTTCCACACGTTGTAGAAGAACGGCAGGATCGACAGGCCCAGTACGAACGAGCTGATCGTCGAGATGGTGTTCAGCGCGGTGAAGCCGTCGGCCGCGAGGTAGTCCGCGTAACGACGCGGCATGCCCTCGGCGCCCAGCCAGTGCTGGACGAGGAACGTCCCGTGGAAGCCGATGAACAGCGTCCAGAAGGTGATCTTCCCGAGGCGTTCGTCGAGCATCTTGCCGGTGAACTTCGGCCACCAGAAGTGGAAGCCGGAGAACATCGCGAACACGACCGTGCCGAACACCACGTAGTGGAAGTGCGCCACCACGAAGTACGAGTCCGAGACGTGGAAGTCCATCGGCGGCGAGGCCAGGATGACACCGGTCAGACCACCGAAGGTGAAGGTGATCAGGAAGCCGGTGGCCCACAGCATCGGGGTCTCGAAACTCAGTGACCCCTTCCACATGGTGCCGATCCAGTTGAAGAACTTCACGCCTGTCGGGACGGCGATGAGGAACGTCATGAAGGAGAAGAACGGCAGCAGCACACCGCCGGTGACGTACATGTGGTGCGCCCACACCGTCACGGACAGGCCCGCGATGGCGATGGTCGCGCCGATCAGGCCCATGTAGCCGAACATCGGCTTGCGGGAGAAGACCGGGATGACCTCACTGATGATGCCGAAGAACGGCAACGCGATGATGTACACCTCGGGATGCCCGAAGAACCAGAAGAGGTGCTGCCACAGCAACGCTCCGCCGTTGGCCGAGTCGAAGATGTGTGCGCCGAATTTCCGATCCGCCTCCAGCGCGAACAGCGCGGCGGCGAGCACGGGGAAGGCGAGCAGCACCAGGACCGCGGTGAGCAGCACGTTCCACACGAAGATCGGCATACGGAACATCGTCATGCCGGGCGCGCGCATGCAGATGATGGTGGTGATGAAGTTGACCGCGCCCAGGATGGTGCCGAAGCCCGAGAAGGCCAGACCCATGATCCACATGTCGGCGCCGATGCCCGGCGAGCGGACCGCGTCCGACAGCGGGCTGTAGGCGAACCAGCCGAAGTCGGCCGCGCCCTGCGGGGTGAGGAAGCCACCCACCGCGATGAGCGAGCCGAACAGGTACAGCCAGTAGGCGAACATGTTCAGCCGCGGGAACGCCACGTCCGGCGCACCGATCTGCAACGGCATGATCCAGTTCGTGAAGCCCGCGAACAGCGGTGTCGCGAACATCAGCAGCATGATCGTGCCGTGCATCGTGAACGCCTGGTTGAACTGCTCGTTCGACATGATCTGCGTGCCGGGACGGGCCAGCTCGGCGCGCATCAGCAGCGCCATGACGCCGCCGATGCAGAAGAACGCGAACGACGTGACCAGGTACATCGTGCCGATCGTCTTGTGGTCCGTGGTGGTCAGCCACTTGATCACGACGTTGCCGGGCTGCTTGCGCCGTACTGGCAGCTCGCTCTCGTACGAGTCTTCAGCCGCGGCGGCACCCTGAGGTTCATTGAGGATGCTCACAGGTTGTTCGTCTCCCGGTTCTTCTCGTGGTCCGTCTGCTCGATGCCGGCCGGGACGTAACCGGTCTGACCCTTCTCGGCGAGCTTCTTGAGGTGGTCCTCGTAACGCTCGGGAGAGACGACCTTCACGTTGAAGAGCATCCGGGAGTGGTCGACGCCGCAGAGTTCGGCGCACTTGCCCAGGAAGGTGCCCTCCTTGTTGGGAGTCACCTGGAAGGAGTTGGTGTGCCCCGGGATGACGTCCTGCTTCATGAGGAACGGCACCACCCAGAAGGAGTGGATGACGTCACGCGAAGTGAGGACGAAGCGGACCGTCTTGCCCTTGGGGAGCCAGAGGGTCGGACCCGGGTTGAGCGTCTGCGGGTTCTTCGAGGCGGGCGTACCGACGTCGTAGACCCCGCCGGCGGCCGCCGGGAAGTCCTTCTTGAAGCGATCCGGGATCGCGTCCAGGTTCTTGTCGGTCTTCGCGTCACCGGTCGAGCCGTCGACGTTCTCGATGTAGTTGAAGCCCCAGCTCCACTGGAAGCCGACGACGTTGACCGTGACGTCGGGCTTCTTGTCGAGGCTGAGGATCTTCGACTCGTCACGGGCTGTGAAGTAGAACAGCACCGAGACGATGATGAGGGGGACCACCGTGTACAGCGCCTCGATGGGCATGTTGTACCGGGTCTGCGGGGGAACTTCGACCTTGGTGCGGCTGCGCCGGTGGAAGAACGCGCTCCACAGGATCAGGCCCCAGACCAGCACGCCCGTGGCGAGTGCTGCGGCCCACGAGCCCTGCCACAGGGAGAGGATCCGGGGAGCCTCTTCCGTGGTCGGGGTGGGCATACCAAGGCGGGGGAAGTCCTTGTATGTGCAACCGGTCGCGGTCGCCAGGACCAGACCCGCAGTCAGTGCCTGCAGCAGCTTCCGCCGCATCGGGCGCCGCGGCGAGCGGTCGGAGCCGTAGGGACTCACGTAGCGCCTTCCGAGAGTCTCGCCCGCGCGGTTGGCTGCGGCCTTCTCGCTGGTCGGTCGCCGCCCTGCGTCGGGCAGGGTTTGGATGTTTATGCGGACCAAACCCTACTGGACGCTTTTTGGGGTCGCGCGGGGAGGGTCCCCAACGCGCCGCCACTCACCCCGAAGGGGTGGAATACGGGGCTCTGCGAGGCATGTGACGGGGCGTTCGGGTGTGCGCGTTCGTGGACGCCACGGTTCGCCACCGGCTGCGGGCCGGCGGGGGCGGGCCGGGCGGTTCCCCGCGGGCCCTGCGGGGCGGGGCGGGGCGAGGCGGGGCGGGGCGGTTCGTCGACGGCTGCGGGTGCGTCGTGGTTGCCCGCGCCGTTCCCCGCGCCCCTGCAGAGTGGGGCAGGCCGTTCGTCTGATGGGTGCGGGTGCGTCGTGGCCGGCCGCGCAGTTCCCCGCGCCCCTGAGGGGCGGGTGGGGCTGTTCGTTGACGGGTGCGGGTGCGTCGTGGTTCCCCGCGCCCCTCGGGGAGGGGCTTCGCCCCGGCCCCGATCTTTTGGGGGCGCGGGGAACGGCGCAATCTTTTGCCTTGCGCCGTTCAAGGGCGCCGGGGGACAGCAGCCCCACGCCCTCAAGGGGCGCGGGGAACTGCGCGGCCCGCCCCCACCGGCCCGCAGCCGACGCGTCGGCCCCGGTTACCCCCGCCGGAGGCGACCGCATAGCGTGAACGTCGTGTCCTACTTCGACGCCGCGTCGTCCGCCCCCCTCCACCCCGTGGCCCGCCAGGCCCTGCACGCCTCGCTCGACGAAGGCTGGGCAGACCCCGCCCGCCTCTACCGCGAGGGCAGGCGCGCCAGGATGCTCCTGGACGCCGCCCGCGAGACCGCCGCCGAGGCGATCGGCTGCCGCCCGGACGAGCTGGTGTTCACGACGTCCGGCACCCGCGCCGTGCACACGGGCATCGCCGGCGCGCTCGCCGGACGGCACCGCGTCGGACGTCACCTGATCGTGTCAGCGGTCGAACACTCTTCGGTACTCCATTCGGCGGAGTCGCACCGCCGAACCGGCGGAACGGTGTCCGAAGTGCCCGTTCTGCGAACAGGCGCGGTCTCCCCCGCCGCGTACGCGGACGCCCTGCGCCCCGACACCGCGCTCGCCTGCCTCCAGTCCGCCAACCACGAGGTGGGTACGCGCCAGCCGGTGGCCGCGGTCGCCGAAGCGTGCCGCGAGGCGGGCGTACCACTGCTGGTGGACGCCGCGCAGTCGCTGGCCTGGGGGCCGGTCGAGGGTGGCTGGTCACTGCTGACGGGCAGCGCCCACAAGTGGGGCGGGCCCGCGGGCGTCGGAGTGCTCGCCGTGCGCAAGGGGGTGCGGTACGCGCCTCAAGGCCCCGCCGACGAGCGGGAGTCGGGGCGCTCTCCGGGCTTCGAGAACATCCCCGCCGTCGTCGCCGCGGCGGCCTCCCTGCGGGCCGTACGGGCCGAGGCCGCCGCCGAGTCGGTCCGGCTGCGGGGGCTGACGGACCGGATCCGCGCGCGGGTGCCCGAACTGGTCCCGGACGTGGAGGTGGTGGGCGATCCGGTCACCCGGCTGCCCCATCTCCTGACCTTCTCCTGTCTCTATGTCGACGGAGAGACACTGCTGCACGAGCTGGACCGTGAAGGGTTCTCGGTCTCGTCCGGGTCGTCCTGCACGAGCAGCACGCTGACGCCCAGCCATGTGCTGAAGGCGATGGGTGTGCTGAGCGAGGGCAACGTGCGGGTGTCGTTGCCGCTGGCCACTCCGGCGGAGGAGGTGGACCGCTTCCTGTCCGTCCTGCCCGTCGCGGTCGCCGCGGTCCGCGAGAAGCTGGGCGCTCCGACGGCCGCCACGGTGGCCCCGGTCCGGGCCGCTTCCCCTGCCCCGGACGCCCTGGTCGTGGACGCCCTCGGCAGACGCTGCCCCATCCCTGTGATCGAACTCGCCAAGGTGATCACCGCGGTCCCCCTCGGCGGCACCGTCCGGGTCCTCTCGGACGACGAGGCGGCGCGGCTGGACATTCCGGCGTGGTGCGAGATGCGGGGGCAGGAGTACGTGGGTGAGGAGCCGGCGGCCCGGGGTACGGCGTACCTGGTCCGCCGCGTGGCCGTTTAGCCGCTCCCGCGCCCGGGCGCCACGGCCGCCACCGTACAAACGCTGCCGAGCCGGGGTGGCACGGCCCATCGGCGACTGCGGCCACATTCATGGTCACCCGCGCAGTTCCTCGTGCCCCTAAGAGGCTCGGGGAACGGCGCGGGCCGACCGCCTTTCGTCTTTCAGGGGCGCGGGGAACTGCGCGATCAGCCCCCACGCACCCGCAGCCGACGAACAACCCCAGCCACCCCGGCCCCGCCCACCCCCGCCGCCGCCGCCGAGGGCCTAAGCCAGATACCCCTGAACCTCCACCGCCGCGTCATGCCCGTACGCCTTGGTGAAGCGGTCAAGGAAGTGCGACCGCCGCAACTGATACTCCTGCGTCCCCTTGGTCTCGATGACCAGCGTCGCCAGCATGCACCCGACCTGCGCAGCCCGCTCGTGCCCGACACCCCACGCCAGCCCCGACAGGAACCCCGCCCGGAAGGCGTCCCCGACCCCCGTCGGGTCGACCTTCGCCGTCTCCTCCGGGACGCCGACCTCGATCGGGTCCGAGCCGACGGCCTCGATGCGCACACCGCGCGCCCCGAGCGTCGTCACCCGGTGACCGACCCGGGACAGGATCTCGGCGTCGCTCCAGCCGGTCTTGGACTCGATGAGCCCCTTCTCGTACTCGTTCGAGAAGAGGTACGTCGCCCCGTCGAGCAGCAGCCGGATCTCGTCGCCGTCCATGCGGGCGATCTGCTGGGAGAAGTCGGCCGCGAAGGGGATCGAGCGGCTCCGGCACTCCTCGGTGTGCCGGAGCATCCCCTCGGGGTCGTCCGCGCCGATGAGGACGAGGTCGAGCCCGCCCACCCGGTCGGCCACCTTCTTGAGCTCGATGAGGCGGGCCTCGCTCATGGCACCCGTGTAGAAGGAGCCGATCTGGTTGTGGTCGGCGTCCGTGGTGCAGACGAAGCGCGCGGTGTGCAGCACCTCGGAGATCCGGACGGACTCGGTGTCGACGCCGTGCCGGTCCAGCCAGGCCCGGTACTCGTCGAAGTCGGAGCCCGCGGCCCCGACCAGGATGGGCGACGAGCCGAGCTGGCCCATGCCGAAGGCGATGTTCGCGCCCACGCCGCCCCGGCGTACGTCCAGATTGTCGACCAGGAAGGAGAGGGAGACCGTGTGCAGCTGATCCGCGACCAGTTGGTCGGCGAAGCGGCCGGGGAAGGTCATGAGGTGGTCGGTGGCGATGGAGCCCGAGACAGCGATACGCACGGCTAGGACACACTCCTGCGAGGAGGGGGATTGACAGTTCACGCTATCGGGTCGGCGTTCAGACGGCGGTGGGGTCCCGCTGGAGTCCGCGGGAGGTCCCGACCTCGAAGCAGGCAGAACTACCCGATAGTAGGGCTTTTCCGTCCGGCTTCCGGTGCATACGGTTCCGTTATGACGAACATCAGGATCCATGGCGACGCTCCGCTCGGTCTCGAAGCCCTAGACGCCCTCGACGCCGTCAAAGGCCGCGAAGGCGGTCTCGCGGAGCTGCGGGGCGACTGCGCGCGGATGGTCCCGCACTGGGAGGCCCCCGCCCGGATCACTGCCCGCCCGGTGTCCCCGGCACTCATCCTCGGCGTGACCGTGCCGCCGGCCTCCGCCCGCCTGCTGGACGGCATGTCCGACTACGGCGACTGATCACCTCCGGGGCCCGTAAGGCCCGTAAAGACCCGTGAAGACGGCCCGTAAAGGCCCATCGAGGCCCGCCGAGGCCGACCCGGCCCCACCGAGCCCGCCGATCTCGAACCCGCTCCCCCTGAAGGGAACCGCACGCTCCCCCGCCGCGTCCCATCGCTGTCCCCCGTAAAGGGGAGGCAGGATACGACCCCGCTCTGCCCCGATCCGGCGCTGTCCGGTCGGGGGTGGGTCCCGTGGGACGACGGCGTGGCAGAAGGAGTAATGCGGTGGACACCGAGCGACCCGACAACGAAGCGGCCGAAGCCGCCGACGAGGACCAGCCGCGCCGACGGCGTTCGCCGGTGGCCGTCGCCTCGGTGGCGGCCGCCGTACTCCTGGTCGGAGGCGGCGGGGCGTACTTCGCCGCCACCGCGACCGGCGGCTCCGGAGGCAAGGACAGTTCCGGTACGCCGCGTGGCGACGGGACTCCGCCGCTCCTCGCCCTCGACGGCTACACGGAGAGCGGTGCGAGCGGCACCACAGGTACGGGCGGCATCGCGCCCGGTGAGCCCGACCCGAACGGCGTGACCTACCGCGCCGAGGGCGAGCTGGCGGACGGCCCCTCCTCGGCTGCCGTCTACCGGACGAAGGGCACGGTCACGGCGGCCGAGGTGGCGAAGCTCGCCAAGGCGCTGGGCGTGGAGGGCACACCGAAGGCGGAGGGCGACGCCTGGAAGGTCGGCGCCACGAAGGACGGCTTCGGGTCCGGTCTGCGCGTGGGCAGGCAGGCCCCCGGCGTCTGGACGTTCAGCCGCTTCGCCCCCGGCACCGACAACTGCAAGAGCACCATCACGTGCGCCAACCGGAGCACGGACGGGAACGCGGAAGGAAGCGGAGGCGCGGACGGGAACGCGGGCGGGAGCGAGAGCGCAAAGGGCGCCGACGTGGACCCGGTGAGCGCGGACGCCGCGAAGAAGGCCGCGGCGCCGGTCCTCAAGGCGGTCGGCCAGGACGACGCGAAGCTCGACGCCGGTCAGTTGATGGACGCCGTGCGCGTGGTGAACGCGGAGCCGAAGGTGGGCGGACTGCCGACCTACGGCTGGACGACCGGTGTGCAGATCGGCCCGGACGGCCAGGTGGTCGGCGGCAGCGGCCAGTTGAAGGCGCCGGCGAAGACGGACACGTACCCCGTCATCAGTGCCGAGAAGACGCTCGCTCTGCTGAACGGGTCCGGGACGGGTGACGGGCGCGTGGGCATCGGCGGCTGCGCGAGCCCCGTACCGCTGAAGGACAGGAACGAGACGCCGTGCGAGGCGTCGAGCGCGGCGCCGAAGTCCGCTCCGGTCGTCGTGGAGGACGCGGTGTTCGGGCTCGCCGCGCACTTCGTGGACGGCCGGCAGGCGCTGGTGCCGTCCTGGCTCTTCGAGGTACGGCCCTCGGGGACCGACGACAGCTTCACGGTCACCCATCCCGCGGTCGACCCGAAATACCTGACGGCTCCGCAGCCGCCGGAAGCCGAACCGAGCGGCAGCCCGACCGGGTGGCCGAGCCCGCGCCCGAGCGAACCCGGCGGCGGGACGAGCGCGGCGCCCACGACCCGGGACGTCAGGGTCGAGGGCTACAGCGCGGACGGCAAGGAACTGACCGTGCGCTTCACCGGCGGTGTGTGCAGCGACTACTCGGCCTCGGCGGACGAGAGCGGCGGCACGGTGACGGTCCGGGTGACCGACGAGCCGGACGAGGGCGAGGTCTGCATCCTGATCGCCAAGGTCTTCCACGAGAAGATCGACCTCGACAAGCCGCTCGGGGACCGGAAGGTGGTCGGCTCGGACGGCAAGGCCGTGCCCCAGGAGAAGGACCTGCCCGACCCGACCGGATAACGGCCGGTCAGCACCCACGGCTTGTCGGTGCGAGAACGCGAAAGGCGGCGCCCCGTCGAAGGGGGCGCCGCCTTTCGCTGTCACCACGGCTCACGGGCCGTGCCCACGGCTTACGGGCCATGTCCACGGACTGCCGGCCATGGCCACGGACTACTAGCTGAACGAGTCGCCGCAGGCGCAGGACCCCGACGCGTTCGGGTTGTCGATCGTGAAGCCCTGCTTCTCGATGGTGTCCACGAAGTCGATGGAGGCGCCGCCCAGGTACGGAGAACTCATGCGGTCGGTGACGACCTTCACACCACCGAAGTCCTTGACGACGTCGCCGTCGAGGGAGCGCTCGTCGAAGAAGAGCTGGTACCGCAGGCCCGAGCAGCCGCCGGGCTGGACGGCGACGCGCAGCGCCAGGTCGTCGCGGCCCTCCTGCTCCAGCAGGCCCTTGACCTTGGCCGCGGCGGCGTCCGACAGGAGGATGCCGTCGCTCACGGTGGTGGTCTCGTCCGATACGGACATCTGCTTCTCTCCCGGGTTGTACGGAGACTGCTTGCCGACGGTTCCAACCGGCGGGGCCGCGGATTCATTCCGGGCCGGGCGTCGAGTCTTTGTCTTATCTCTTCATGCTCGCACACCCGCCCGGAAGCGGAAAACGACCTGTGGACAACCTCGCCGGACAGCTACCGGTGACCTCACAGCCACCTCCACGGGATTCACGTCACATGGACGCTATGGGCATCGTCAACGTGACATGAACCGGTTATGATAGATAGCGTCATTTCGACGAAAAGGCGTGTCCTGCTTGATCGCTCCAGTCGGACGGTCCAAGCGAGGCGCAGAACAGAAAGGGTGCGTGTCGTGACCACCGCCCAGACCCAGGAACTCGACGTACAGCCGACGCCCCTCGCCCTGCTGCTGCTCGGCCGCGAGGCCGACCCGCGGAGCGAGCGCGGCGTCGAGTGTCCCGGTGACCTGCCCTCGCCGTCCGACCCGAATCTGGTGGAGCGCGCCCGCGCCGCCAAGGAGAAACTCGGCAGCAAGGTGTTCGTGCTCGGCCACCACTACCAGCGCGACGAGGTCATCCAGTTCGCGGATGTCACGGGCGACTCCTTCAAGCTGGCCAGGGACGCCGCGGCACGCCCCGAGGCCGAGTACATCGTGTTCTGCGGTGTGCACTTCATGGCCGAGTCGGCGGACATCCTGACCTCCGACGACCAGAAGGTCGTCCTGCCCGACCTGGCCGCCGGGTGCTCGATGGCCGACATGGCCACCGCCGAGCAGGTCGCCGAGTGCTGGGACGTGCTGACCGAGGCCGGGGTGGCCGAGCAGGTCGTGCCCGTCTCGTACATGAACTCCTCCGCGGACATCAAGGCGTTCACGGGCAAGCACGGCGGCACGATCTGCACGTCGTCCAATGCCGAGAAGGCGCTGAACTGGGCGTTCGAGCAGGGTGAGAAGGTGCTGTTCCTTCCCGACCAGCACCTGGGCCGCAACACGGCCGTACGGGACCTGGGGATGTCGCTCGACGACTGCGTCCTCTACAACCCGCACAAGCCGAACGGCGGCCTGACCGCCGAGCAGCTGCGGAACGCGAAGATGATCCTGTGGCGCGGGCACTGCTCGGTGCACGGCCGCTTCTCGCTGGAGTCGGTGGAGGACGTCCGCGCCCGGATACCCGGCGTGAACGTGCTCGTGCACCCCGAGTGCAAGCACGAGGTCGTGAGCGCCGCGGACTACGTGGGCTCCACGGAGTACATCATCAAGGCGCTGGAGGCGGCTCCGGCCGGCTCCAAGTGGGCCATCGGCACGGAGCTGAACCTGGTCCGCCGCCTGGCGAACCGGTTCGCGCCCGAGGGCAAGGAGATCGTCTTCCTCGACAAGACGGTCTGCTTCTGCTCGACGATGAACCGCATCGACCTCCCCCACCTGGTCTGGACCCTGGAGTCCCTGGCGGAGGGCAACCTCGTCAACCGCATCGAGGTGGACCGCGAGACGGAGCAGTTCGCCAAGCTGGCGCTGGAACGGATGCTGGCACTGCCGTAGAGCCGAAAAAAGCGCAGTTCCCCGCGTCCCTTCCAAGGGGCGCGGGGAACTGCGCGTTCGGTGACCTACACCCCCACGGCCTCCCGCTCGGCGGTAGCCTCCCGCTTCGCGGACTTCTTCTTCGCGCGGCGTTCCTTGCGGAGTTCGACCATCGCGTAGAGCGTCGGTACGAGGAGCAGGGTCAGCAGCGTCGAGGTGATCAGGCCGCCGATCACCACCACCGCGAGCGGCTGGGCGATGAAGCCGCCCTCGCCGGTGATGCCCAGGGCCATCGGCAGCAGGGCGAAGATGGTCGCCAGGGCCGTCATCAGGATCGGGCGGAGGCGGTGCCTGCCGCCTTCGATCACGGCCTCGACGACTCCGTAGCCCTGTTTGCGGTACTGGTTGATCAGGTCGATCAGCACGATCGCGTTGGTGACGACGATGCCGATGAGCATCAGCATGCCGATCATCGACGGCACGCCCATCGGCGTACCGGTCACCACGAGCAGACCGATCGCGCCCGTCGCCGCGAACGGGATCGAGACGAGCAGGATCAGCGGCTGGATCAGCGACCGGAAGGTCGCCACCAGCAGCATGAACACGATCGCGATCGCCGCGAGCATCGCGAGGCCGAGGGACGCGAACGCGTCGTCCTGGTCCTCGGAGACACCGCCGATGGAGGCCGTGGCCCCGGCCGGCAGCTTCAGCTTGTCGAGCTTCGTCGTCAACTCGTTGCTGACCGCGCCCGTGTTGTCGCCCGTCGGCTTCGCCGTGATGGTGGCCGCGCGCTGACCGTCGATGCGGGTCATCGAGACCGGCCCGTCGACCAGCTTGACCGTCGCGATGTCGCCGAGCTTCACCGCGCCGAGCTTGAGGTTCTTCAGCTCGGACAGCGTCTCGGCGGGCTTCGCCGACGTGACGACGACGTCCCGCTCGGTGTCGTCCAGGATCGCCTTGCCGCTGGTGGTGCCGCGGACGGCCTGGCCGACGGCCGCGCCGAGCGTGGTGTCGTTGAACCCGGCAGCCGCCGCCTTGTCGTTGGCCTTGACCGAGATGCGCGGCACCGACTGGGCAAGGTCGCTGGTGACGTCGGTGACGTCGTCCAGCTCGGCGACCTCGTCGCGGACCTTCTCCGCGGCCTCGCGCAGCACCTCGCCGTCGGCGGACTTCACCACGACGCTCAGGTCCTGGCTGCCGAATCCGTCACCGGCCGCGACCGTCGTCGTACCGATCCCGGAGAGCTTGCCGAGCCCTTCCTCGATGCTGCCCTGGACGTCGTCGAAGGAGGCCGAGTCGGCGACCTTGACGGTGTACGAGGCCTGGTTGGTGTCCGTGCCCCCGCCGAACGCGGCCATGAAGCCGGAGGAGCCGATCGTGACCTGGTAGTCCTCGACGCCCTTGACGTCGGCGAGCATCCCCTCGACCTTCTTCGCCTGGGCGTCGGTCGCGGCCAGGCTGGTGCCGGGCTTCAGCTCCTGCTTGACGGTGAGGACTTCCTGGTCGCCCTGGTCGAAGAAGTTCGTCTTCAGCAGGGGCGTCATACCGAACGTACCGATGAGCACGACCACCGCGATGGCCACGCTGGTGAGGCGGCGGCGGGTGGCGAAGCGCAGGACGGGGACGTAGAAGCGCTGGAGGCGGCTGCGGGCCTCCTTCTCCTCGGCCTTGCGGCGGGCCTCCTCCGGGTCGGCTCCGCGCACGTCCTTGGGGGCGCGCAGGAACCAGTACGAGAGGACCGGGACGACCGTCAGCGAGACGAGCAGCGAGGCCAGCAGGGCCGCCGTGACCGTCAGGGAGAACGAGCCGAACAGTTCGCCGACCATGCCGCCGGTCAGGCCGATGGGCAGGAAGACCGCGACCGTGGTGAGCGTCGAGGAGGTGACCGCGCCCGCGACCTCGCGTACCGCCTTGAGGATCGCCTCCTGGCGCTCCTCGCCGTAGCCGAGGTGCCGCTTGATGTTCTCCAGCACCACGATCGAGTCGTCGACGACCCGGCCGATGGCGATGGTCAGGGCGCCCAGGGTGAGGATGTTGAGCGATTCGTCGCGGACCCAGAGCACGATCAGCGCGAGGACGACCGACATCGGGATGGAGACGGCGGTGACCAGCGTCGAGCGGACCGACGCCAGGAAGACGAGGATGACCAGGACCGCGAAGAGCAGTCCGAGCGCGCCTTCGGTGGTCAGGCCCTTGATGGACTTGGAGACGGCCGGGCCCTGGTCGCTGACGACCGTCAGGGTGGCGCCGGAGCCGAGGTCCTTGCGCAGCCCGGACAGCTTGTCCTGGACCGCGTCGGAGACCGCGACCGCGCTGCCGTCGTGGTCCATGGTGACGGAGACGGCGAGGCTGGGCTTGCCGTCGGTGCGGGTGATGGACTCCGTCCGGGCGGGCTTCTCCGCGACGGTGGCGACGGTCGCCAGGCGTACGGGCTTCTTGCCGCCCTCGCCGGTGACCATCAGGTCCTCGATCTGCTTCAGCGAGGTGAAGCCGCCGCCGACCTGGACGGTGCGGTTGCTGCCGTCCTCGTCGAAGGATCCGGCCGGTACGGTCGCGCCGCCCGCCTGGAGGGCCTGGCCGAGCGCGGCCGTGGTCAGCCCCGCCTTCGCGAGCTTCGCGTCGTCGGGCGTGACCGCGACCTCAAGGTCCCGTACGCCGTCGACCGTGACCTGGGCGACGCCGTCGATGTCCTTCAGCGCGGGGACGACGGTACGGTCCAGCTGGTCCGAGAGGGCCTGCTGGTCCTTGCCGGAGGTGACGGCGAGGACCACGGTCGGGATGTCGTCGGTCGAACCGGCGACCACCTGCGGGTCCACGTCGTCCGGGAGCTGGACGCGGGCGCGGTTCACGGCCTGCTGGACGTCGGCGACGATCCGGGCGGAGTCGTTGCCGTAGTCGAAGGAGGCCATGATCAGGGCGTTGCCCTCGCTGGCCGTGGAGGTGACGCCGGAGATCCCGTCGACCGCTTCGAGGTTGTCCTCGATGGGCTCGACGACCTGCTTCTCGACCACGTCGGGGGACGCGCCCTGGTACGGCGCCAGGACCGACACCATGGGCAGTTCGATGGTGGGCAGCAGCTGCTGCTTGAGTTGCGGGATCGCTATCGCCCCGAAGACGAGCGCGATGATCGACATCAGCCCGATGAGGGCGCGCTGGGCGAGGCTGAAGCGGGACAGCCAGGACATGGGTGACGGGTCTCTCTTCTGTTGCTTGAGGCTGTTGCCTGTGTGTCTTGAGGCAGGTGCCTGTGTGTGGGGAGCGGCGCGACGGGCTCATGTGAGCGTCCGCCTATCACTCTGAGCCATCGGCGGGGGCACTCCCCTCGCCCCCAGGTCCCGTTCCTTATACGGCGCATACCGCGCCCGCAGTACGTACGGGTGGAGCTCACTCCACCCTTGGGCGTACCAGTCCGGACTCGTAGGCGATCACCACGAGTTGGGCCCGGTCGCGGGCTCCCAGCTTGGCCATGGCACGGTTGACGTGCGTCTTCACGGTGAGCGGGCTGACTTCCAGGCGTTCGGCGATCTCGTCGTTGGAGTGGCCGCCGGCGACCTGGACGAGGACTTCGCGCTCGCGGACGGTGAGTGCTTCGAGGCGCTCGGCGCGGGCGGGGTCGCGGTCGTCGTCGCCGCCCTGCGCGAGGAACTTCGCGATCAGTCCCTTGGTGGCGACGGGCGATAGCAGGGCGTCACCGGCCGCCGCGACGCGGATGGCGTTGAGCAGTTCCTCCGGTTCGGAGCCCTTGCCGAGGAAGCCGGAGGCGCCGGCCCGCAGCGACTGCACCACGTACTCGTCGACCTCGAAGGTCGTCAGCATGACGACGCGCACGTGGGCGAGGCCGGGGTCGGCGCTGATGAGCCGGGTCGCGGCGAGCCCGTCGGTGCCGGGCATCCGGATGTCCATCAGCACGACGTCGGCGCGCTCCTCGCGGGCGAGGCGTACCGCCTCCGCGCCGTCCGAGGCCTCTCCGACCACCTCCATGTCGGGCTCGGAGTCGACCAGGACACGAAAGGCGCTGCGCAGCAGTGCCTGGTCGTCGGCGAGCAGGACACGGATCGTCATACGGGGTTCCCCTTGGCTGCCTCGGTCGTGGACGTGGCCGTCGTGGACGCGGTGGTCGTGGAGGCGGTGGTCGTGGAGGCGGTGGTCGTGGAGGCGGTGGTCGTGGACGCGGTGGCTCCGGCGCGGCTCTTGACCGGCAGGATCGCATGCACGCGGAAGCCGCCGCCGTAGCGGGGTCCCGCACTGCAGGTGCCGCCGAGCGCGGTGACCCGCTCGCGCATGCCGAGCAGTCCGTGGCCGCCGTTCTCCTCCAGGCGGGCCGCCGCGTCGTCACCGGGGCCGTTGTCCAGGACGGTGATCTCCACGTTCGGTCCCACCCGTACGACGCTGACCTCGGCCTTCGCCTCCTGGCCCGCGTGCTTGCGCACATTGGTGAGGGCTTCCTGGATGACGCGGTACGCGGCCAGGTCGACGGCGGCGGGCAGGGCCGTGCCCTGGTCGGTGCGGGCCACTTCGACGGGCAGGCCCGCGCTGCGGAAGGTGCCGACGAGCTCTTCGAGGCGGTGCAGGCCGGGGGCCGGTTCGGTGGGGGCCTCGGGGTCGCCCGACTGTCGCAGCAGGCCGACCGTGGCGCGGAGTTCGTTGAGCGCGGAGCGGCTGGCCTCGCGGACGTGGGCGAGGGCCTCCTTCGCCTGGTCGGGGCGTTTGTCCATGACGTGCGCGGCGACTCCGGCCTGCACGTTGACCAGGGCGATGTGGTGGGCGACGACGTCGTGCAGATCGCGGGCGATGCGCAGGCGTTCCTCCGCGACCCGGCGGCGGGCCTCCTCCTCGCGGGTGCGTTCGGCTCGCTCGGCCCGCTCTCTGATGGCGTGCACGAAGGCGCGGCGGCTGCGGACCGCGTCGCCCGCGGCGGCGGCCATGCCGGTCCAGGCGAAGATTCCCAGGTTCTCCTGGGCGTACCAGGGCAGGGGTCCCGCGAGCATGGCGAAGGCGGTCAGGACCGTCATGGTGAGCAGGCCCACGCGCCAGGTGGTGGGGCGGTCGGTGGCGGCGGCGACGGTGTAGAGGGCGACGACGGCGGACATCGCGACGGGGGCGCGGGGGTCGCCGGTCACGAACTCCACGACGGACAGGGCTCCGGTCGCGGCGAGCACCCAGAGCGGGTGTCTGCGGCGCAGGATCAGGGTGGTCGCGGCCAGCAGCATGAGGGTGAGGCCGAGGGCGTCGGGGGCGCGGGCGCCCCACATCGTGCCGCCGTGCCGGCCGTTCGGCTCCGCGAAGGAGCCGGCCAGCATGCACGCGAGGACCGCGGCGGCGAGGGTGCCGTCGGCCACCAGGGGGTGGGACCGCAGCCAGTTCCTTGCGCGCGTCAGTGTGCTCACGGTTCTTTACGGTACGGGGGCCCTGGCGGGGGGCGGAACGGGGACGGGCCTTGCGGTCGGCTGCGGGGCGTTCGTCTGCCGGTTCGGTGGGGGTTGACCGCGCCGTTCCCCGCGCCCCTGGAGGGCGGGGCCGCGCGCAGAGCGTCGTCCGCGGGACCGTGGGGGTTGGTCGCGCCCCTGGAAGGCGGGGCGGTCCCGCAGACGCCGCACAGCCCGTCCGCTGTCTTTCAGCCCGTCCGGCGTTTGAGGACGAGCGCGTCAGCGCGACAGGGGGGTCTGGGGGCGCAGCCCCCATGCAGTGACGGGAAGGGTAGGGGCGGCGGGGGCGAAGGACGTGTCAGCCGGGGAACAGGCCGTCGTCCGTCAGGAGTTCGCGGACCTCCGACAGCGTCGCGTCCGGCGACGGCAGGATGAGCTCGGAGGGTTCGAGGGAGTCGTCGGGGAGCGAAACTCCCAGCCGGCGCACCGCGTCGAGCAGCGCTCCCAGCGTCCGCCGGAAGCCCTCCTCGTCCCCGGCCCGCGTCTCCGCGAGGAGCTCGTCGTCCAGCGCGTTCAGTGCGGCGAGGTGGCCGTCGTCCAGCCTCACCTGTCCCTCCCCCATGATCCGTACGATCATGACGCCCTCCTCGGCGTGGGACCGCGCACCCCTGCTACCGCCTACTGCTTGTCGAAGCGCGGGGTGTCCTGCGACTGCGACTGCGGCTTCTGGGACTGAGTCTGACCCTGACCGCCCTCGATCGCCTGCTGGGACGAGGAACCCCCGGCCAGCTCGGCCTTCATCCGCTGCAGTTCGAGCTCGACGTCCGTGCCGCCGGACAGCCGGTCCAGCTCGGTCTGGATGTCGTCCTTGGCGAGCCCGGAGTGGTCGTCGAGAGCACCGGAGGCGAGCAGCTCGTCGATGGCACCGGCCCGCGCCTGGAGCTGCGCGGTCTTGTCCTCGGCCCGCTGGATGGCCATCCCGACGTCGCCCATCTCCTCGGAGATGCCGGAGAAGGCCTCACCGATCCGGGTCTGCGCCTGGGCGGCCGTGTACGTCGCCTTGATCGTCTCCTTCTTGGTGCGGAATGCGTCGACCTTGGCCTGGAGCCGCTGCGCGGCGAGGGTGAGCTTCTCCTCCTCGCCCTGCAGGGTCTGGTGCTGCGTCTCCAGGTCGGTCACCTGCTGCTGGAGAGCGGCCCGGCGGGACAGCGCCTCACGGGCGAGGTCCTCGCGGCCCAGCGCGAGCGCCTTGCGCCCCTGGTCCTCCAGTTTGGAGGACTGGCCCTGGAGCTGGTTCAGCTGCAGCTCCAGGCGCTTGCGGGAGGTCGCCACGTCGGCGACGCCGCGGCGCACCTTCTGCAGCAGCTCCAGCTGTTTCTGGTACGAGTAGTCGAGGGTTTCGCGCGGGTCCTCGGCCCGGTCAAGGGCCTTGTTCGCCTTCGCGCGGAAGATCATCCCCATACGCTTCATGACACCGCTCATGGGCTTCGCGCGCCCCCTTCTGACGGACTCCGGCTCCAGCGACTGCAACAGAACCCACAGTACGGGCCCTGCATCCATTACCGCACTGTTCGGGGACGGATGCGCTCATCCCCAAGGACGACTGACGACGATCTTGCTCCGGCGTAGGGAGTAGGTGTTCCCCCAGGGATCGCTCCGGGTTCGGTCCGGATCGGCTCCGGAGTCGTCCCGGGGCCGGCACGCGCAACCGCACGCCACCACCCCATTTCAGGCCTCCTGTCCCCCTACAGACGACCGGTGTTGCCGGATCGTTCCCCACTCGGCCGACGTCCATGCCTCCGCACCCCTTACCCTTGGGTTTTGTGTTCCGTAGCCGCGCCAAAGACGAGAAGGGCCACGCCGACAAGGCGTCGGTGACCGACTCCCCTCAGATCCGTGACCCGCAGGCCCCCAAGGGCAGGCCCACTCCCAAGCGCAGTGAGGCCCAGTCCCAGCGCCGCAGCGTGGCCAATACGCCGACGTCGCGCAAGGAGGCCTCCAAGCGGCAGCGCGACGAGCGCCGCGCCCACATGGAGAAGCAGCGCCAGGCGCTGGCCAGCGGCGACGAGCGTTATCTGCCCGCCCGTGACAAGGGCCCGGTGCGCAAGCTCGCGCGTGACTTCATCGACTCGCGGTTCTGCATCGCCGAGTTCTTTCTGCCGCTCGCCGTGGTCATCCTCGTCCTGAGCATGGTCCGGATCGCCCAGCTGCAGAACGTCGCGCTGCTGATGTGGCTCTTCGTGATCGTGCTGATCGTGCTCGACTCGGTCGGCATCGCGATCCGCCTGAAGAAGCAGCTGGCCGCGCGCTTCCCGGACGAGCCCAGGCGCGGCGCCGTCGCGTACGCGCTGATGCGCAGCCTCCAGATGCGTCGCCTCCGGCTGCCGAAGCCGCAGGTCAAGCGCGGAGAGCGGCCCTGAGCGCGGCACCCTTCCCGGGAGGCGCGGCGGATGCCTGGCTGAGCAAGCTGGGCGCGCTGCGTGATGTCGTACGGCAGGAGCTGGTGGCCCGGCAGCTCGACGAGCAGATAGCCGGGCGCTTCCCTGTCGGGCAGCGGCTGCGGGTGCTCGACGTGGGCATGGGCCAGGGCACGCAGGCCCTGCGGCTGGCCCGGGCCGGGCACCAGGTGACCGGCGTCGAGCAGGACTCCACCATGATCTCCGTGGCCCGAGAGGCCCTTGCCGCCGAGCCGGAGGGCATCCGCGGCCGGGTCCGGATCGTCGAGAGCGACGGGCGCGACACCGGGGTCCACTTCCTGCCCGGCAGCTTCGACGTGGTGCTGTGCCACGGCGTACTGATGTACGTCGAGGAGCCCGACGCGCTGCTCGCGGGGCTCGCCCGGATGCTGGCCCCCGGCGGGCTGCTGTCCCTGCTGGTGCGCAACGCCGACGCGCTGGCCATGCGGCCGGGGCTGGCCGGCGACTGGGCGGGAACGCTGACCGCGTTCGACACCAGCACGTACACCAACCGGCTCGGGCTCGTCGTCCGCGCCGACGGGCTCGACACCCTCACCGGCACCCTCGCCGGGATCGGCGCGCCGCTGCACGTCTGGTACGGGGTGCGGGTCTTCACGGACACGGCCGCCGATGACGCGGCGGTGCCGGACGACGTGGGCGCCCTGCTGGCCGCCGAGGAGCGGGCCGGCCGGACCGACCCCTACCGCCGGGTGGCGGCGCTGCTGCACCTGTGCGGCGTACGGGGCTGAAACCCCCCGCTCTCCCTCGCTGCCCGGCCGGCTTCATGGCCGGACAGCGAAAAGGCCGCGACCGGTTCGTACGGCCGCGGCCTCTCACTCGTACGGACCACAGGGACTCGTACGGACCACAGGGACTCGTACGGACCACGAGGACTCGTACCGATCTACGAGGTCAGGGCGCCTCGGCGTGCAGGCTCATCGGGCCGTAGATCTCCGCGGCGTCCTCGAAGATCCGGACCTGGTCCGCTCCGCCCTCGGCCAGTTCCTTCCAGTTCTCGCCGAGCCAGGACTCCGCGTCGCCCTGGGTGGTGAACTCCTCGGGCTGGACCGCGGGCTGGACTTCCGTCCCGTCGGCCTTCTCGAACCGCCACGTCCATGCCGCCATGTCAGCCTCCCAAAAGTTCCCATACGTACCGGGAAAGTACCGAGCAAGATCGGGCTCTCGCCGTCAGCCTAGGCGCTCCGCCACTGGTCCGGTGTTCAAAAGTGCAGGTCGAGAACCATGGGGTGCCGGTGCTGGGGGTGCGCGCTCCGCTCGCGCGCTCGTCCGCGCCCCGGCCGAGGTGCGCCCTTGTGCACCCCCTGACGGGCACGAGCCGCGCCGACACGGGAAAATCGGGCCCGTGGAAGTGACTCTGCTTGGTACCGGCGGCCCCCTGGGGCTGCCCAGGCCCGATTGTTCGTGCGCCGTCTGCGCGGTGGCGCTCGGTGCGGACGCCCGCGCGGCCACCGCCCTCCTGGTGGACGGGACGCTGTTGCTGGACCTGACGCCCGGGGCGGCCTTCGCGGCGGCCCGGGCCGGGCACTCGCTGAGCGGGGTGCGCCAGGTCCTGCTGTCGCACCCGCACGACGGGCCCGCCGTGGAGGTGCCGGCGGGGCTGCCGCAGCCGGGGCGGGTGCCGGACGGCCGGGAGCTGACGCTGCTGACGGGCCATCGGGTACGGGCGCTGTCGATGGACGCGCCGGGCACCGGGTACGCGGTCACGGGCCCGGACGGGCAGCGGCTGCTCTATCTGCCGCCGGGCGCGGCGCCCGCGGGCCTGGACGAGACGACCGATACGTACGACATGGTGGTCGGTGATGTCGTCGGGCGGCCGGACGCGCTGGCCCGGCTGCGGCTGGTGGGCGCGGTGGGTCCCGCCACCGATTTGATCGCGGTGCACCTGGACCACGACGTGCCGCCCGGCCGGGAACTGCGGCGGCGCCTCGCGGCCGCGGGGGCGCGGACGGTCCCGGACGGCAGGACGCTGACCGTCGGGGTGTACGAGGACGTGCCCGACGTACCGCGCCGGACGCTGGTCCTCGGCGGGGCCCGGTCGGGCAAGTCGGTGGAGGCGGAGCGACGGCTTGAGGCCTTCCCGGACGTGCTGTACGTGGCGACGGGCGGCGCGCGCAACGGGGACGGGGAGTGGGCGGCCCGGGTGCACGCGCACCGCGAGCGGCGCCCCGGCTCCTGGCGTACCGCCGAGACCTGTGACCTCGTACCCCTCCTCAAGGAGGACGGGTCCGCGCTGCTGATCGACTGTCTGTCGCTGTGGCTGACGGACGCGATGGACGCCGCGAACGCCTGGGACGACGCCGAATGGGCCGGTGGCGGCGAGCGCGTGCTGCGGGCGCGCGTCGAGGAGCTGACGGCCGCCGTCCGCGAGTCGCGCCGTACGGTGGTCGCCGTCTCCAACGAGGTCGGCTCCGGGATCGTCCCCGCCACCCCCTCGGGCCGCCGCTACCGCGACGAACTGGGCCGCCTCAACGCGGCGTTCGCGACCGAGTGCGAGCACGTGCTGCTGGTGGTGGCGGGCCAGGCGGTCGCCTTGAAGAGCTGAGACCCGTCGAAGGCCTTCAGAGCTCGTCGGAGCCCGTCGGAACCCTTCAGAGGTGGGTCGCGCGCGGGTTCTTGCGGGCGATGATCCGGTACGCGTTCGAGAAGCGGGTGCGGCGCAGGAGTGGGGCCAGCGCGTGGTCCAGTACGAAGGCGGAGGCGAGCAGCGGGGCGGTGGCCCGGGTCAGGGCCGTACGGAGGGTGCGCTGGAGGTCGGTCGGCGGGGCGGGGCGCCAGGGCTCGTCGCCGCCCGGCAGCCGGTTGCCGATCGCCAGGGCCAGGGCGCCGGTCAGGTCGTACGGGACGTGCGGTTCGCGGCGGTCGGTGGAGACGACCGAGCAGCCCAGTGCGTCCAGTTCGTCGAGCAGGTTGCGCAGCGGCATGAGGTGGAGGTGCTGCGGCTGGCAGTACGACACCCACCACTTGCCGAGCAGCGCGCCGAACGCGCAGTCCGGGTCCGGGACTTCGACGAGCAGGTGACCGCCGGGGCGCAGTACGGCGAGCGCGGCGCGCAGTTCCTCGCGCGGGTCGGGACTGTGCTCCAGGTGGTGGAACATGCTGACCACGTCGTAGCGGGCGCGCAGCCGGCCGACCAGGTCGGGCAGCCGGCCGCGGTGCGCCTCCTCGACCCGGCCCGCGGCCCGGGCCTTGTCGACGCGCGAGGTGGGGTCGAGGCCGTCGAAGGACGTGTACGTGAACAACTCCTTGGCCGCCGCCGGGAAGTGGCCGTGTCCCGTGCCGACGTCCAGCCAGCTCTCGGGCTCCGGGAACGGGAGCATCGCGCGGGCCGCGGCCTCGTGGCGGCGGCGGCCGGCGCGGGAGCGCAGGGTCCGCTCGGCGAAGCCCTCGTGCTCCTGGCGTTCTTCGCCGGGGTCCTGGTTCTCGTAGAAGTCGCGGTAGTAGAAGGCGAGGCCCTCGGTGGTCAGGCGGGGGTTCTGGAAGGCGTGGGCGCAGTCCTCGCACTCGTCGACGACGAAGGTGCCGGGCTTGTGCTGGAGCAGGTCGGGGGTACGCAGCCGGGTGCGCAGCCGCGCCGAACCGCACCAGGGGCAGTCGGGTCTGCGCGGTTCGTGGAAGCGGTCGGTGCCCTGGGCCAGCTCCCCCAGGTACACGGCGCGGCGCTGGGCGACGGACTGCCGGGCGGCGGACGTGACGGCTGTGGGGGGTGTAGGGGGCGTGGGGGGTGTGGCCGGGGTCGGGGGTGTGACGGGTGTGGGGGGCATGGTCTGTCTGCTCCTGCCGGTCCGACGGGGTAAGACCCTGTAGAGGCTGATATGAGCCGCTACCAGCTGATACAAACCGGTATGACAATCCACTGCAAACCGGCACACATGGGATCGCCGGCTTTGCGGCGCCCACCCCGCGCGGACCACTGACCGCCCGTCAGGATCCCGGCCGGATCACTGCCGGTACTGTTCGGCGAATGAGCTCGCTTAATCTCGACGACTTCACCGATCTGATCGAGCGCCCCGACGGCGGCGTACGCCGTGACGCCGAGGCGCGCCGGGAGCGTCAGGTCGTGCCGCCCGGGTCACTGGGACGCCTGGACGAACTCGGTGAGTGGCTGGCCGCCGCGCAGGCGGCCGTGCCGGTGCGGGCGATCGAGCGTCCGCGCGTGGTGCTGTTCGCGGGCGACCACGGGGTCGCCGGACTGGGGGTCTCGGCGCGGCCCGCCGGGAGCGCGGACGACCTGGTGCGCTCCGTGCTGGACGGCGCGAGTCCCGTGTCGGTACTGGCGCGGCGGCTCGGGGTGCCCGTGCGGGTGGTGGACATGGCGCTCGACTGCGAGCCGGAGAGCCTGCCCGACGAGGTCGTACGGCATCGGGTGCGGCGTGGGTCCGGGCGGATCGACATCGAGGACGCGCTGTCCCTGGAAGAGGCGGAGGCCGCGTTCCGGGCGGGGGTCGCCGTCGCGGACGAGGAGGCCGACTCCGGGACCGATCTCGTCGTGCTCGGGGATGTGAGTGTCGGGGGGACGACCGCGGCGGCCGTGCTGGTGGCGGCGCTGTGCGGGACCGACGCGTCGGTGGTGACCGGGCGTGGGGGGCGGGCGATCGACGACCTGGCGTGGATGCGCAAGTGCGCGGCGGTTCGCGACGCGTTGCGTCGCGCCCGTCCTGTTCTCGGGGACCAGTTGCAGTTGCTCGCGACGGTGGGCGGGGCGGATCTCGCGGCGATCACCGGGTTTCTGCTGCAGAGTGCCGTGCGCAAGACGCCCGTGATTCTCGACGGGGTCGTGTCGGCGGCCTGTGCGCTGGTCGGGCAGCGGGTCGCCTTCCGGGCGCCGGACTGGTGGCTGGCCGGGCAGAGCAGTGGGGAGCCGGCGCAGGCGAAGGCGTTCGACCGGATGGCGCTCGAACCGCTGCTTTCGCACGGGGTGACGGTTGGGGAGGGGGCGGGGGCGTTGCTCGCGTTGCCTTTGGTGCAGGCTGCTGCGGCGCTTGCGGCGGAGTTGCCTTTGGCCTCTGCGGCCTCTGTGGGCTCCGGGGGGTCCGAGGGGCTGGGGGCCCTGGACGCCACGGAGGCCCTGGCGGCCGAGTAGGGGGTGCTTCGGCCCGGCGCTTCGGGTGCGGGTCCGGTGGGGGCCGTTCGCGCAGTTCCCCGCGCCCCTTAAGGGCCGAAAGACTGCGCCGTTCCCCGCGTCCCTTGTCGGTGGGGCTGTGGCCCTGCCGGTTTTGGGGGCGCGGGGAACTGCGCGGGTGGCCCCCACCGGGCCCGCAGGCGGACTTCTTCAGGGGCGCGGGGAACTGCGCGGCCAGCCCCCGCCGGGTCGCAGGCGGATTTCGGGGGCCAGCCTCGCCCCGGCGGCGGCAAGGTAGCGGCCCGGCGGCAAAGGTGCCCCATATGATCCACTTTCATGGGAAGCGTCCGATCCATCGCCGCGACATCCGCCGTGTGGTACCTCCGCACCGTCGCGTTCCTCAACTTCCTGAGCGCCGTATGGGTCTCCCTCGGCCAGGACGTGCGGCGCCACAACACGGAGGACTACTTCACCCCGTACCTGCTGACCGCCGGCTTCGCGTCAGGCGTGTTCACCATGTTCCTGGCGATCACGATGCGAAGGCGCAAGCGAGCCGCCTGGATCCTCAATCTGGCCCTCAGCGGAGCGTTCCTGCTGCTGTTCGCCTTCGCCATGGTCTTCCCGGAGGTCCGCCGTTACCCGCAGAACTGGATCTCCCTCGCCCTGACGGCGGCCTTCGTGGCCTCCCTGGTCATCGGCCGCCCCGCGTTCTACGCGAAGGGCGACCGCTCGAACCCCAGGCTCGCCGCGATCGTGGGCGTCGGCGGGCTCCTGGCCTGCTCCCTGCTCGCCGCGCTCCTGGTGACCGTCACGAACCACGCCCACGACGCACACCTGTCGACCTTCACCGACCGCTGGCGCTACGGCACCCTGCGGCTCGTCTCGGTCGCCGCCGACGACTCCCGCTTCCCCGGGATCACCACTCCCAACTGGGTGAACGTCGCCATCAACGTACTCAGCACCCTGCTCGTACTCGCCGTCCTCTACGCGGCCTTCCGCTCCCGCCGCGTCGTCGACCCGCTCACCGCGGACGACGAGGAACGGCTGCGGGCCCTGCTCGGCCGGCACGGCGACCGGGACTCCCTCGGCTACTTCTCGCTGCGCCGCGAGAAGAGCGTGGTGTGGTCGCCGACCGGCAAGGCAGCCGTCGCCTACCGGGTCGTCGGCGGTGTCTCGCTGGCCTCCGGCGACCCCATCGGCGATCCCGAGGCCTGGCCCGGCGCCATCGGACCCTGGCTCTCGGAGGCCCGCGCCCACGGCTGGATCCCGGCCGTGATGGGCGCGGGCGAGGAGGCCGGGACCGTCTACGCCCGGCACGGTCTCGACGCGCTGGAGCTCGGGGACGAGGCGATCGTCGAGACCGCCGAGTTCACCCTCGACGGGCGGGCCATGCGGACCGTCCGCCAGGCCTACAACCGCGTGCGGCGCGCGGGCTACCAGGTACGCGTCCGGCGGCACGAGGACATCCCGGCCGACGAGATGGCGTACCTCCTCGCCCGCGCGGACGACTGGCGGGACGGGGCGACCGAGCGCGGCTTCAGCATGGCGCTGGGGCGGCTCGGGGACCCGGGCGACGGCCGGTGCGTGATGCTCGAATGCCGGGACGGCGGGGAGGACGACAAGGAGGGCGACAAGGAGGGCGAGCTGAGAGCGGTGCTGTCCTTCGTGCCCTGGGGCCCCCGTGGGCTCTCCCTCGACCTGATGCGGCGGGACCGGGACTCCGAGAACGGGCTGATGGAGTTCATGGTCATTCAACTCCTCCAGCGGGCCCCCGAGATCGGGATCACGCAGGTCTCGCTCAACTTCGCCATGTTCCGTTCCGTCTTCGAACGCGGCGCGCGCCTCGGCGCGGGGCCGGTGCTGCGGCTGTGGCGCTCGCTGCTCAGCTTCTTCTCGCGCTGGTGGCAGATCGAGTCGCTGTACCGCGCCAACGCCAAGTACCGGCCCATCTGGGAACCGCGGTTCCTGCTCTTCGAGAAGAGCGCCGACCTGCCGCGCATCGGCCTCGCCGCCGCCCGCGCGGAGGGCTTCCTGGAGGCGCCGGGCCTGCCAAAGTGGCTGCACCGCAAGCGACTGGACGCACCCGGCGGACGAGTCCGTCAGGAGCGTCCGGGCAGGGAACGTACGGGCTCCGGGTCGGGTTTGCCGCCGATCAGGTCCTGGAACCTGCGGCGCGGCCCCGCCCAGCGGCGGTCGTGATGGTAGGCCCGCAGACGGGCCCTGGCGCGGGCGCGCGGCCGTCGGGGGTAGAAGCGCCTGGCCCAGGGTGACGTGGGGCGGGCGAGACGGATCGCGCCGACCAGGGCGACGAGCGGGACGATCACCCCGAAGATCGCCATCCGGGTCTTGCCCTTGCTCAGCGTCAGCAGGGCGACGAGGAAGTTCAGCCCGATGCTCACGACAGCGCCGGCGCGGTCCTGGAGCTCGTCCTCGGTGAGGTCGTTGACGCCGAACGGCAGGAAGCCGCTGAGCATCAGGCCGACCAGCGCCGCCGTGACCACCACGACCTCGACGCTCTTACGGCCCTCCTCGCTCCAGTAGACGTCGTCGAGGTGCAGGATCAGCGCGAACTCGTCGAGCACCAGTCCCGCGCCCACGCCGAACACCACGGCGAACACGGCCGAGCCGGCGCCGTGCCGGTCGCTGCCCACCGCGCCGAAGCCGCCGATCACGGTCAGCACGACCCCGGGGACGACGTGGTGGATGTGCAGACCGCCTGCCTTCACGTTGCCGAACGGGCCCTTGCCCGCCCGGATGAGCCGGACCACGATCCGGGTGATCACGAAGGTCAGGACGAAGGAGGCCAGCGCCAGCAGCAGCGGCAGCTTTCCCGGCTCGATGATGTTCCGTGTCCACCAATGCCCCATGTGCGCACTTTATCCGCGGCTGCCGTCAGCGTCTCCCGGTCGCTGCGCGGGCGCCGACCGGTAACCTGCGCCGGTGTCCACGCCCCCGCCGACCCCGCCGCCCGGTCCCCCGCCCGAGACGCCCGGGACGCCCGCGGCGTCCTGGAGCGACGGACTCCGCTTCGCCTTCGGCACGCTGACCGTGTTCCCCGTGACCGTACGGCGCTGGGACCGCGGGGCCGCTCGCACAGGGATGCCGGTCGCGCCCGTCGCCGGCCTCGCGGTGGGTGTTCCGGCCGCCGCGACCGGACTGCTCCTGCTGGCGCTCGGGGCGGGCCCGCTCCTGGCGGCCGTCGCGAGCGCCGCCGTACCCGCCGTCCTGACCCGCGGCCTCCACCTCGACGGCCTCGCCGACACCGCCGACGGCCTCGGCAGCGGCAAGCCCGCCGAGGACGCGCTGCGCGTCATGAAGCAGTCGGACATCGGCCCGTTCGGGGTCATCACCCTGCTGTTCGTCCTGCTCGCGCAGGTGGCGGCGCTCGCCCAGGCGTACGGGGACTCGTGGGGCCGGGGCGTTCTCGCGGCCGTCGTGTCGGCGACCGCCGGTCGTCTCGCCCTCACGCTGGCCGCGCGTGCGGGCGTGCCGGCCGCTCGGCCCGAAGGGCTGGGGGCGGCGGTCGCGGGTGCGGTGCCCCTGCGGGCCGCCCTCCTCCCGGCCGTCGTCGTGACGGTCGCGGCGGGCGGCGCGGGCGCGCTTCTCGGGGCGTACGGGGTGCTCGGTTCCGTCCTCGCCGTCGTGCTCGGCTGCGCCGCCGCCGAGGGGCTGTTGCGGCACTGCGTGCGGCGGTTCGGGGGTGTGACCGGTGATGTCTTCGGCGCGCTTGAGGAGACGGCCGTGACCGTCGCGCTGGTCGCGTTCTGTCTCTTCGTGTAGCGGCGACTTCTTCGCCCCCGCCGCCCCTGCCCTTCCCGCCACTGACTCAGGGCTCCGCCCCCGAACCCCCGCTCCTCACACGCCGGAGAGGCTGTCTCCCAGCCCGTCCGGCGTTTGAGGACGAGCGCGTAGGCTCGTGGTCGGGAATCCGAACGCCCCGGCCGACCTCACCCCCGCCGGCCACAGAACTCAACGGAAGCGAGATTTCACCACCGTGACTGCTCTCACTCTCAGCACCGCCGCGGCGCCCGGTCTGCGCACCGACGCGATCGTCGTCGGTGTCGCCAAGGTCACCGGGTCCAAGTCCGGGGACCTGGTGGTCGCACCGGGCGCCGAAGCCGTGGACAAGGCGTACGACGGCAGGCTCGCCGGCGTTCTGGAGACCCTCGGCGCCTCGGGCGGCGAGGGCGAGGTGACGAAGCTGCCGGCACCTTCCGGCTTCAAGGCACCGCTCGTCGTGGCGGTCGGCCTCGGCGCCCTCCCGGAGAAGGACGGCTCCTTCTCCGCGGAGACGCTGCGCCGCGCCGCCGGCGCCGCCGCCCGCGCCCTGGCCGGCACCAAGAAGGCCGCGTTCGCCCTGCCGGTCACGGACGCCGCCGACGCGGGTGCCGTCGGCGAGGGCGTACTGCTGGGCTCGTACGCCTTCGACGCGTACAAGGAGGCCGCCAAGGACGGGAACGGCTCCAAGAACGGCAAGGCCCCGCTCGCCGAGGCCACGCTGCTCGGCGGCAAGTCCCGCGACAAGGCGTTCAAGGCGGCCGTCGAGCGCGCCACGGCCGTGTCCGAGGAGCTGAACCGCGCCCGCGACCTCATCAACACCCCGCCGAACGACCTGAACCCGGAGGCCTTCGCCGCAGTCGCGCAGGCCGCGGCCAAGGAGCACGGCATCAAGGTGCAGGTGCTCGACGAGAAGGCGCTCGCCAAGGGCGGCTACGGCGGCATCCTCGGCGTCGGCGCCGGTTCAGCGTCCCCGCCCCGGCTGGTGAAGCTCTCGTACACCTCCTCCAAGGCGAAGAAGCACCTCGCCTTCATCGGCAAGGGCATCACGTACGACTCGGGCGGCATCTCGCTCAAGCCCGCCGGGCACAACGAGACGATGAAGTGCGACATGAGCGGTGCCGCGGCGGTCTTCGCCGCCGTGGTCGCCGCCGCGCGTCTGGGCCTTGAGGTCAACGTGACCGGCTGGCTCGCGCTGGCCGAGAACATGCCCTCCGGCTCCGCCACCCGTCCGGGCGACGTGCTGCGCATGTACAGCGGCAAGACCGTCGAGGTCCTCAACACCGACGCCGAGGGCCGGCTCGTGCTCGCCGACGCGCTCGCCAAGGCGTCCGAGGAGAAGCCCGACGCGATCGTCGACGTGGCGACGCTGACCGGCGCGATGATGCTGGCGCTCGGCAACCGCACGTTCGGGATCATGGCGAACGACGACGCGTTCCGCTCCGCGGTGCACGAGGCCGCCGAGGAGGTCGGCGAGGCCGCGTGGCCGATGCCGCTGCCGGACCACCTGAAGAAGGGCATGGACTCCCCGACCGCCGACATCGCCAACATGGGCGAGCGGTACGGCGGCGGTCTGGTGGCCGGGCTCTTCCTGCAGGAGTTCGTGGGCGAGGGCATCACGTGGGCCCACCTCGACATCGCCGGGCCCGCCTTCAACGAGCAGGGGCCGTTCGGTTACACCCCGAAGGGTGGTACGGGGTCCGCCGTGCGTACGTTGGTGCGGCTTGCCGAGCTGACCGCTGCGGGGGATCTGGGCTGACGCCCGCCCACTGAGCGAGCCCTCGCACGTCGTACGGCGGGTGCGGACCGGTGAGGGCCTCTCGCGCCCACGCGGCGGAGCCGCACATCGATACAGTCCCGCGCCCCTTGAGGGGGCGCGGGGCCTCCGTGTGATCGATCAGACGTCCCACAGCACGGCCCGGCGTCCCGGGCGGCGGCGACAAGTGCGAAGATGGGTTCTCGGCAGGACAGGGCCCACCTCAGGGCCGAAGAAAGAGCGGCCACACCAGCCGCCGCCCGGTCACTGAAGACCGGCGCCGGCGCACATGCATGGAGGACGTGACGTGGCGAACGACGCCAGCACCGTTTTCGACCTAGTGATCCTCGGCGGTGGTAGCGGCGGCTACGCCGCGGCCCTGCGCGGAGCGCAGCTTGGCCTGGACGTCGCCCTGATCGAGAAGAACAAGCTCGGCGGCACCTGCCTGCACAACGGCTGCATTCCCACCAAGGCCCTGCTGCACGCCGGCGAGATCGCCGACCAGGCACGCGAGAGCGAGCAGTTCGGTGTCAAGGCCACCTTCGAGGGCATCGACATCGCCGCCGTCCACAAGTACAAGGACGACGTGATCAGCGGCCTGTACAAGGGCCTGCAGGGCCTCGTGGCCTCCCGCAAGGTGACGTACATCGAGGGTGAGGGACGGCTTTCGTCCCCCACCTCCGTGGACGTCGGCGGGCGGCGCGTGGAAGGCCGTCACGTGCTCCTGGCGACCGGCTCCGTGCCGAAGTCGCTGCCGGGCCTGGACATCGACGGCAACCGCATCATCTCCTCGGACCACGCGCTGACGCTGGACCGCGTACCGCAGTCCGCGATCGTGCTGGGCGGCGGTGTCATCGGCGTCGAGTTCGCCTCGGCGTGGAAGTCCTTCGGCACCGACGTCACCGTGATCGAGGGTCTCAAGCACCTCGTCCCGGTCGAGGACGAGAACAGCTCCAAGCTTCTTGAGCGCGCGTTCCGCAAGCGCGGCATCAAGTTCAACCTCGGCACGTTCTTCGACAAGGCCGAGTACACGCAGGACGGCGTCCGCGTGACCCTCGCCGACGGCAAGACCTTCGAGGCGGAGATCCTCCTGGTCGCCATCGGCCGCGGCCCGGTCTCCGCCGGTCTCGGCTACGAGGAGCAGGGCGTCGCGACGGACCGCGGTTACGTCCTGGTCGACGAGTACATGCGCACCAACGTGCCGACCGTCTCGGCCGTGGGTGACCTCGTCCCGACGCTCCAGCTCGCGCACGTCGGCTTCGCCGAGGGCATCCTGGTGGCGGAGCGTCTGGCCGGTCTCAAGACCGTCCCGATCGACTACGACGGCGTGCCCCGGGTGACGTACTGCCACCCCGAGGTCGCCTCCGTGGGCATCACCGAGGCCAAGGCCAAGGAGATCTACGGTGCGGACAAGGTCGTCGCTCTGAAGTACAACCTCGCGGGCAACGGCAAGAGCAAGATCCTCAAGACCGCGGGCGAGATCAAGCTCGTCCAGGTCAAGGACGGGGCCGTCGTCGGCGTCCACATGGTCGGCGACCGCATGGGCGAGCAGGTGGGCGAAGCCCAGCTGATCTACAACTGGGAGGCGCTGCCCGCCGAGGTGGCGCAGCTCATCCACGCTCACCCGACACAGAACGAGGCCATGGGCGAGGCCCACCTCGCTCTCGCCGGCAAGCCGCTGCACTCGCACGACTGACCGACCCTCGGTCAACTCACGACGCGACGACCAGACTTCCGCAATTCGTAAGGAGCAACCGAAACCATGGCGGTTTCCGTAACCCTTCCGGCGCTCGGCGAGAGCGTCACCGAGGGCACTGTCACCCGCTGGCTGAAGGCCGAGGGCGAGCGCGTCGAGGCCGACGAGCCGCTGCTTGAGGTGTCCACCGACAAGGTCGACACCGAGATCCCCTCCCCTGCCGCCGGCGTGCTCGCCTCCATCAAGGTCGCCGAGGACGAGACCGTCGAGGTCGGCGCCGAGCTGGCCGTCATCGACGACGGCTCGGGCGCACCCGCCGCCGAGTCCGCCCCGGCCGCCGAGCCCGAGCCCGAGGCGGCCCCCGCTCCCGAGCCCGCCGCGGCTCCGGAGCCGGCCCCGCAGGCCACTCCGTCCACCGAGGCCGCCGCTCCGGCGCCGGCCCCGACCGCCGAGGCCGCTTCCGGCGGCGGCGGTGCCGAGGGCACCGACGTGGTGCTTCCGGCACTGGGCGAGTCGGTCACCGAGGGCACCGTCACCCGCTGGCTCAAGGAGGTCGGCGAGTCGGTCGAGGCCGACGAGCCGCTGCTTGAGGTCTCCACGGACAAGGTCGACACCGAGATTCCGGCGCCCACCTCCGGTGTGCTGCTGGAGATCGTGGTCGGCGAGGACGAGACCGCCGAGGTCGGCGCGAAGCTGGCCGTCATCGGCGCTCCCGGCGCGGCTCCGGCCGCGGCTCCCGCTCCGGCTGCCCCGGCTCCGGCGCCCGCCGCCGCTGCCCCGGCTCCGGCTCCGGCAGCTCCCGCTGCCCCGGCTCCGGCTCCGGCAGCTCCCGCGGCTCCGGCTCCTGCTCCGGCGGCCCCGGCCGCTCCGGCTCCGGCTCCGCAGGCGCCTTCGGCTCCCGCGCCGCAGCAGCAGACGGCCCCGGCTCCCGACCCGGCCCCGGCCGCGCCGGTACCGGCTCCCGCTCCCGTCACCCCGGCCGCGGCGCCCGCCGCGACCTCCGGTGACGACGGCGCGTACGTGACCCCGCTGGTGCGCAAGCTCGCCGCCGAGAACAGCGTCGACCTGTCCACCGTCAAGGGCACCGGCGTCGGCGGGCGGATCCGCAAGCAGGACGTCATCGCCGCCGCCGAGGCCGCGAAGGCCGCTGCCGCCGCTCCGGCTCCGGCCGCTGCCGCGTCCGCGCCGAGCACCGCCAAGAAGGCGCCGACGCTGGAGGCCTCTCCGCTGCGCGGCCAGACCGTGAAGATGCCCCGCATCCGCAAGGTCATCGGCGACAACATGGTGAAGGCCCTGCACGAGCAGGCCCAGCTGTCCTCGGTCGTCGAGGTCGACATCACCCGGCTGATGAAGCTCCGCGCGCAGGCGAAGGAGTCCTTCGCGGCGCGTGAGGGCGTCAAGCTCTCCCCGATGCCGTTCTTCGTGAAGGCGGCGGCCCAGGCGCTGAAGGCCCACCCGGCCGTCAACGCCCGGATCAACGTCGACGAGGGCACGATCACCTACTTCGACACCGAGAACGTCGGTATCGCGGTGGACTCCGAGAAGGGCCTGATGACCCCGGTCATCAAGCACGCGGGCGATCTCAACATCGCCGGTATCGCCAAGGCCACCGCCGAACTGGCGGGCAAGGTCCGGGCGAACAAGATCACTCCGGACGAGCTGTCCGGCGCGACCTTCACGATCTCCAACACCGGTTCGCGCGGTGCGCTCTTCGACACGATCATCGTGCCGCCGAACCAGGTCGCGATCCTGGGCATCGGCGCGACGGTCAAGCGTCCGGCCGTCATCGAGACGGACGAGGGCACGGTGATCGGCGTCCGGGACATGACGTACCTGACGCTGTCGTACGACCACCGGCTGGTGGACGGCGCGGATGCCGCGCGTTACCTGACGGCGGTCAAGGCGATTCTTGAGGCGGGCGAGTTCGAGGTCGAGCTCGGCCTGTAGGCTCCGCCGCCACCGCAACGCACGACGAGGTGCCCCTGTCCGGTCCACCGGACGGGGGCACCTTCGCGTTCCCCACGGACCGGTAGCCCACTCTGCGGCCCGGCGGGGGCCGTTCGCGCAGTTCCCCGCACCCCTGAAAGACCCGGCCAGTCCTCCACTGCAGGCTGTACGTGGCCGGCCGCGCCGTTCCCCGCGCCCCTTGAAGCGGGCAGGTTCTCCGCCTGCGGGTGGGTGGGGGCTGAGCGCGCAGTTCCCCGCGCCCCTTGCAGCGGGCGGTCGTACGGCTGCGGGTCGTGTGGGGCTGGGGCGCAGCCCCGCCCTTCAGGGGCGCGGGGAACTGCGCGAACGGCCCCCACCGGCCCGCAGCCGAAGCACAACCGGCGGGGCGCAGCCCCACTCAGGGGCGCGGGGAACGGCGCGGCCGACCCCCACCGACCCGCACCCGCCGTACACCCCGCAGCCCCACCCCCGTCCGCGCCCGGCCAACCCCAGCGGAGCGCCGTGGCTCATCTCACCTGCGTCAAAGCACCCCGCACACCCCTCCCCCACAGACGCACGGCCTTATTGTCTAAAGGTCAAAACGAAGGAGCCCCCATGACCGCGCCCGTCGTCCACTCGCTCCGCGAGCAGATCCGCGAGCACATCGTGGAGGGGATCGTCAGCGGGCGCTGGAAGCCGGGCGAGCGGATCGTGGAGCGCCGGATCGCCACGGAGCTGGAGGTCAGCCAGACCCCCGTACGGGAGGCCCTGCGCGAGCTGGAGTCCCTGCGGCTGATCGAGTCGGCCCCGAACAAGGGCGTACGCGTACGCAATCTGACCGCGGCCGACCTGGAGGAGAGCTACCCCGTGCGGGCCGGCCTGGAGGCCATCGCGGCCGAGCTGGCCGCCGAGCGCCTCGCGGCCGACTGCTCGACCCTGGAGCCGCACGTCGCCGCCCTGTACGAGGCCGACCGCAGGGCCGACGGCACGGGCCAGGTCCGCCACACGGTGGCCTTCCACCGCGAACTCGTACGCGCCGCGGGCAACAGCGTGCTGCTGCACACCTGGGAGGGCCTGGGCATCGAGGTCTTCACGGCCCTGTCGATCCGCTGGCTGGGCACGGTCCAGCAGTCGTACGCGGAGGAGCACGAGGCCCTGGTGGAGGCGTTCCGGCGCCGGGACCCGCTGATCGCGGAGCTGGTGAAGGCACATGTGCTGGGGTGCGCCCCCAGGACGGGCGACGAACCCGCCTCGTGAGCGCGCCGACCAGCGGAGCGCCGCCCCGCTCATACGTACCCCGGCGGACCCCCGACAGCACGCCTCACCTGCGAAAACAAGGCACCCCGTGCCCACAGGGAAGGCACCCCGTGCCTACTTTCTCGTGATCAAGAGGTTTTGCCCTTCAACCCTTTGATCGATCATCGATCAGCGAGTTACAGTCATCGGCGGGCTCCCACCAGAGCCCGCCGCCCTGTCCTGCCAAAGACCAAGGGCATCCCCCGACACACCCCTTGCCGACGAGGGAACCCCCTCCGCATCCGGAAGGCGGCGCAATGACCGACCCCACCGCTATCCAGCCGAGCGAGCTCGACCAGCTCCCGGACCGCGACCCCGAGGAGACCGCCGAATGGCAGGCCTCACTCGACGCCGTCACCCAGGCGGCCGGGCCGCACCGTGCCGCGTATCTGATGCGCCGCACGCTGGAGCGCGCCGAGGGCAACGGACTCGCGCTGCCCAAGCTGCTTGAGACCGACTACGTCAACACCATCCCGACCGCCGCCGAGCCCACCGTGGACGGCGACGAGGAGATGGAGCGCCGGATCACCGCGTGGAACCGCTGGAACGCGGCCGCGATGGTGACCCGCGGCGCGAAACACGGCGTCGGCGGCCACATCGCCACCTTCGCCTCCGCGGCCTGGCTCTACGAGACGGGCTTCAACCACTTCTTCAAGGGCAAGGAGGCCGACGGGTCCGGCGACCAGCTCTACCTCCAGGGCCACGCCTCCCCCGGCATCTACGCCCGCGCCTTCCTCGACGGCCGCCTGACCGAGGCGCATCTCGACAACTTCCGCCAGGAGGCGGGCGGCAACGGCCTCCCGTCGTACCCGCACCCGCGGCGCCTGCCCTGGCTGTGGGAGTTCCCGACGGTGTCGATGGGCCTCGGCCCGCTCTCCGCGATCTACCAGGCGCGCTTCAACCGCTATCTCACCAACCGCAACATCAAGGACGTCTCGGCGTCCCACGTGTGGGCGTTCCTCGGTGACGGCGAGATGGACGAGCCCGAGTCGACGGCGGCACTCGCACTGGCCTCCCGCGAGGGCCTGGACAACCTGACCTTCGTCATCAACTGCAACCTGCAGCGCCTCGACGGTCCGGTCCGCGCGAACTTCAAGATCGTGCAGGAGCTGGAAGCCCAGTTCCGCGGCGCCGGCTGGAACGTCATCAAGTCGCTGTGGGGCAACGCCTGGGACGAGCTGTTCCGGCTCGACACCACCGGCGCCCTCGTCCGGCGTCTGCGCCAGGTCCCGGACGCGCAGGTGCAGACGTACCAGACGCGCGACGCCGCCTACATCCGCCAGGACTTCTTCGGCTCGGACCCGGCGCTCGTCGAGCTGGCGAAGCTGCTGAGCGACGACAAGATCCTGGAGTGCTTCCACCTCTCCCGCGGTGGTCACGAGGCGCGCAAGGTGTACGCCGCGTACAAGGCCGCCGTCGAGCACAAGGGCGCTCCGACGGTCATCCTGGCCCAGACGGTCAAGGGGCACACCCTCGGTGCGGGCTTCGCGTCGAAGAACGCCAACCACCAGATGAAGAAGCTGTCGACGGACGAGTTCAAGCAGATGCGTGACCTGCTGGAGCTGCCCATCAAGGACAGCGACTTCGTCGACGGCGTGGTCCCCTACGGCCACCCGGGCGCCGACTCCCCCGAGGTCCGCTACCTCCAGGAGCGCCGCGCGGCCCTCGGCGGCCCGGCCCCGGCCCGCCGTACGCAGCCGCTCGCACCCCTCCCCGCCCCCGCCGACAAGGCCTTCGCGGCCTTCGACAAGGGCTCCGGCTCGCAGAACGTCGCGACGACCATGGCCTTCGTACGCCTGGTCAAGGACCTGGTCCGCGACAAGACGTCCGGGAAGCGCTGGGTGCCGATCGTCCCCGACGAGGCGCGCACCTTCGGCATGGAGAGCCTCTTCCCGTCGCTCGGGATCTACTCCCCCAAGGGCCAGACGTACGAGCCGGTCGACCGTGACCAGCTGATGTACTACAAGGAGGCCAAGGACGGCCAGATCCTCAACGAGGGGATCACCGAGGCCGGTTCCATGGCGGACTTCATCGCCGCGTCGACCGCGTACAGCACGCACGGCGAGACGATGATCCCGTTCTACATCTTCTACTCGATGTTCGGCTGGCAGCGCACGGCCGACCAGATGTGGCAGCTCGGCGACCAGCTGGGCCGCGGCTTCCTCGTCGGCGCCACGGCCGGCCGTACGACGCTGACGGGCGAGGGCCTGCAGCACGCGGACGGTCACTCCCCGGTCATCGCGGCGACGAACCCGGCGGCGCTGTCGTACGACCCGGCGTTCGCGTACGAGGTCGCGACGATCGTCAAGGACGGGCTGCGCCGGATGTACGGCGAGGCCGCGCCGGGCGAGGACCAGAACGTCTTCTACTACCTCACCGTCTACAACGAGCCGATCCCGCAGCCCGCGAAGCCGTCGGGGCTCGGTATCGACGAGGGCATCGTCAAGGGGCTCTACCGCTTCAACACGGCGGAGTCGGCGGGCGTCCAGGTCAACGCGGCCAACGCCGCGCGGATCCAGCTGCTGGGCTCCGGCACGGCGATCCACTGGGTCCTGGAGGCGCAGAGGCTGCTCGCCGAGGAGTGGGGTGTGGCCGCGGACGTCTGGTCCGCCACGTCCTGGACGGAGCTGCGGCGGGACGCGCTGGAGGCCGACGCGGCGCTGCTGCGCGGTGAGGAGCGGGTGCCGTTCCTGCGGCAGGCGCTGCAGGGTGCCGAGGGGCCCGTGCTCGCGGTGTCCGACTACATGCGGCAGGTGCCGGACCAGATCGCGCAGTGGGTCGAGCAGGACTACTCGTCGCTGGGCGCGGACGGGTTCGGTCTCTCCGACACGCGGGCGGCGGCGCGGCGGCACTTCGGTGTCGACGCGCAGTCGATCGTCGTCGCGGCGCTTGCGCAGCTTGCGCGGCGGGGTGAGGTGCCCGCGTCCGCGGTGAAGGAAGCCCGCACGAGGTACGGCCTGTAGCCCTCCCGGGCCTGCGCCCCCACCCTCCCACGGCCGGTCCACAGCCCGCGGGAGGCTGGGGGCCGCCCGCGCCGTTCCCCGGGCCCCCTTAAGGACCCGGCCGGTCGTCCACTGCGGGTCGTGCGTGGCCGGCCGCGCAGTTCCCCGCGCCCCTCAAGGACCCGGCCGGTCCTCTGCTGCGGGTCGTGTGTGGCTGGTCGCGCCGTTCCCCGCGCCCCTGAAAGGCGGGGCTGCGCCCCTGCCTTTCGGTTTTGGGGGCGCGGGGAACTGCGCGAGCAGCCACGACGGTGCCGCACCCGACCACAGGCCCGTCTTTCAGGGGCGCGGGGAACTGCGCGGCCAGCCGCGACGGCGCCGCAGACGGGCGCGTAGCCACCCCGCCCGCCCGGTCGGCGGAGCCACCGGCATCATGGGACCCATGCGCGCTGCCCGGCTCATCAAGATGGTGCTGCTCCTGCAGTCCCGGTCCTCCATGACCGCCGCCGAGCTGGCGCGCGAGCTGGAAGTGTCCGAGCGGACGATCACGCGGGACGCGCAAGCGCTGTCGGAGGCCGGCGTCCCGGTGTACGCCGACCGCGGCCGCACCGGCGGATACCGGCTCGTCGGCGGCTACCGCACCCGGCTGACAGGCCTCGCCCGCAGCGAGGCCGAGGCCCTGTTCCTCTCCGGCGTACCGGGCGCCCTGCGCGAGATGGGCCTGGAGGACGCCTCCTCCGCCGCTCTCCTGAAGGTGTCCGCCGCCCTGCTGCCCTCCCTCAAGGACGCCTCCCGCACCGCGGCCCAGCGCTTCCACCTGGACGCCCCCGGGTGGTTCGCCGAGCCGAGGACCCCCGAACTGCTGCCCGCGATCGCGGAGGCGGTCTGGGACGACCGCCGGATCACCGCACGCTACCGGCGCGAGGAGACGGAGCTGGAGCGCGAGCTGGAGCCGTACGGGCTCGTCCTCAAAGCCGGCGTCTGGTACGTGTGCGCCAGGGTGATCGAGCCGGAGCAGGGGCCCGGGTCTGCGCCCAGGCCCGGGCCTGGGCCTGGGTCCGGGCCTGGGCCTGGGTCCGGGCCTGGGCCTGGGTCCGGGCCCTTCCGGGTCTACCGCATCGAACGGTTCACCTCCGCCGAACCGGCAGGCGACCGCTTCGAGCGCGACGAGACCTTCGACCTGCCCGGCTTCTGGGCGGACCAGGCCGAGCAGTTCGCCCGCTCGCTCCTGCGGGCGACGATCGTGGTGCGCCTCACCGAGGCGGGCGCGCGGCGCCTGAAGCACACCGTCGACCCGCTCTCGGCCCAGGAGGCCCTGGACGCGGCGGGCCCGCCCGACGCCGAGGGCCGGGTGACGCTCACCCTGCCGGTCGAGTCGTACGACGTCGCGTACACCCAGTTCCTCTCCCTCGGCCCGGAGGCGGAGGTGCTGGAACCGGCCGAGCTAAGGAAACGTTTCTCCGACGCCGCGGCCCGGATCGCCGCGTACTACATCGACACGGCGACCCGGGCTGACAAGGGCTGCTGACAAGGGCTGACGAGGGGCCGACCAGGGCTAGCGGTAGCCCGTCACGTCCGCCGGCCTGCCCTGTGACTCCACCTCCAGCAGGTAGCGCCACGCGTCGGGCGCCGAGCCGTCGACATCCGTGAAGCCGTACTCCTGGGCCAGGCCGCCGCTGGACAGCGACTGCCCGTTCCAGCGGGCCACGTCCGGGTCGGCGGCCAGGGCGACCAGGGCCCGCCCGATGTACGTGGGCGACTCGGAGATCGCGAAGTGCGGTACGTGCTCGCAGGCGTCCCGCCAGTTCTCCTCGGTGACCTTGAACGCGGTGTCGAGCATCGCTTCGGAGCGCAGCCAGCCCGGGGTGACGCAGACCGCCGTACAGCCGTACTCCTTCAGCTCCTCCCCGAGGTCGTACGCCATCCGGATCGGGGCCGTCTTGGCGAGGTCGTAGAACAGCGGCTTGCGGTAGCGCCGGTTGTACTCCTCGGTGCCGTCCGTGACCTCGACGAGCAGTCCGCCGGGGTGACGGATGAGCAGGGGCGCCGCGATGTGGCTGGTGACGAGGTGCGACTCGATGCCCAGGCGCATGATCCGCAGCCCCTTGCCGAGATCCATGTCCCACATGTCGGGCTGCTTGTCCGCCGTGAAGTCGAGGTGGACGTCGCCGCCCCAGATGTCGTTGACGAGGATGTCGAGGCGGCCCTGCTCCCGGTCGATGCGCTCGACCAGGACGCGTACCTGCTCCGGTTCCAGGTGGTCCGTGGGTACGGCGATGCCCCGGCCCCCGACCCCGGCGGCGCGGGCGGCCTCGTCGACCAGTTCGGCCGTCCCCTCGATCGTCTCGGTGGTCCGGCCGACCTCGCTGACCTGATCGCGGGTCGTGCGTCCCGTCACGTACACCGTGGCCCCCGCGCGCCCCAGCTCGACCGCCATGGCCCGGCCGGCACCTCGGGTGGCGCCCGCGACCAGCGCTATCCTGCCGTCGAGCGGTCCCGCGTTCTCCTGTGCTGCCTGCTCTGCTCTCTCCATGTGCCGAGCATCCCGCCGAATGGCGACACCCGCTGTCGGATTTTCCGGCGGCATGTGCGCGCATAACGATCCGCCTGTCCCCGGGTGCGCGGGCCGGGTCCAGGCCCGATGCTTGTCCCGTGATGGACGAGACGGAGTTCTGGGAGCTGGTGGACGCGACCCGCGAGGCCGCCGAGGGCGACCCCGAGGAGCAGGCCGACCTGCTCGTCGAGCGGCTGCTCCGGCTGGACCCCGACATGGTCCTCGACTTCGCCCGTCACTTCGAGGCCCGCTACAACCGCGCGTACACCTGGGACCTGTGGGGCGCCGCCTGGATCCTGCTCGACGGGGCCAGCGACGACGCCTTCGACTTCTTCCGCTGCTGGCTGATCGGCCAGGGCCGGGAGACGTACGAGGGTGCCGTGCACGACCCGGACAGACTCGCCGACCTCCTCGGGGACTTCGACGACGAGGTCGACGGGGACGCCGAGGAACTGGGCTACGCGGCGGACGAGGCGTACGAGCAGCTCACCGGTGCGGTCGCCCCCGACCTGGGCATCCCGGCGGCCCCTCCCGAACCGCTGGGCACCCCGCTCGACCTGGAGAACCACTCCCTCCTTGAGGAACGCCTGCCGCGCCTGTGGGACCGCTTCGCGGACTGACGCCCACGAGGTACGGGCCGCCGGCGGCCGGTCTCAGTGGGCGGGGCCGCGCCGGGCCGTGAAATCGTCCCCGGGCGCTCCACCGGCCGGCGCCGAGCCGGCCTCCGGGGCGCTGTGCGGGGGCGCCGCGTTGGCCCGGTCCAGCGCGGACGCGGTGGCGGCGGAGGGGCCCACCACGACCGCGGCCACCACACAGGCGACGGTCCAGGGGCTGCGGGCGAGCCGCGCCCACAGGGACGTACGCGTGGGCTGCTGCTCGTGACTGCTCGTACTCGTGCGACTGTTCATGATCCCCGCCTCCGGTCAGTGCGTGCCCTGACGGTAGAAGGCGCGGCTCGGGGTGGTCCGTGAGCCCGCTGTGGCACACCTGTGAGGCTGGGCGGCGCCCCCGAAGGGGCGCGGGGAACTGCGCGACCAGCCCCCACCGGGCCCGCAGGTGACACACCGCAACTCCCGGCGGAACGCTCAGTGACGCCCCTGCAGCCGCGCCGCGTGCTGTCTGATCGCGGGCAGCCGGGCCATGAGCGCGGCGCCCGGGCACGCGGTCCAGTAGCCGTCGGTGTGGCCGGAGACCGCGGTGAAGGTGCCCCGGGTGCCTGCCCGGTACTTGCTCAGGCTGTTGGTGGACACGAGCCGTACGGGGGCGCGCGGGTCGATGCCCGTGAGCCCCAGTTTCCAGGCGGCGACGGCCGCGATGGCGTCGGTCATCGCCCGGGGAACGGGCACGCCCGCGGTGAACGTACCGAGTGCGGCGATGCCCGTCGTGCCCACGTTGAAGCCCTGGGTGTGGGCGCCGACGACGGCCCGTTCGGTACCGCCCGCCCGGCCCTCGTAGACGGTGCCGCAGCGGTCGACGAGGAAGTTGTAGCCGATGTCGTCCCAGTGCCGGACTCCGGCCTGCCCGGTGTACAGGGACTGGATGATGCGGGGCGCGTCGGCGCAGTCGTAGCCGTTGGGCGAGTCGGTGTGATGCACGAAGACGGCGGACACCCGGCCCGCGTACCGGGTCGGCGGCTGGGTGGACGCGGCGTCGCCCAGCCAGCGTTCCCTCGGCACGACGGGCGGTTTCGGGGCCCGGTGCCCGACCGCGGCGCGGGCCGCGACGGCCCGCTCGGCGTCGCCCGGTGTCCGGTCGACGCCCACGGCACAGAGCACCAGCGCGGCGACGGCCGCGAGGCCGGGGACGCAGGCCAGCACGGCGCGCGCGGGCCGGGGCAGCCGGTCCGGCACGACGCGCGGAAGGCGGGGTATGCGGGCCGTGGGCGGGCTCCGGTGGGCGCACATGCGACCCACTCTCCGGGACACCGGGAGGGTCCGCGATGTGTGGTGTGCCACCCGGTGGAACCAACGCCCCGGTCCGGGACGTTTCTACAGGTCCACGCACGTGTGCGGGCCGGCCGGTCCCCCACGCGCGTACCTGATCACTGGGCCCGCCCGGCGCGTACTAAGGGGCCCAAGAGAAAGGGAGCTCCGTGGACCTGCTCGACATCCTGCTGTTGCTGGTCATTCTCGGCTACGCGGCGTCCGGCTACCGGCGCGGACTGGTCGCGGGCTGTGTGTCGCTGGCCGGCTTCGTGGGCGGTGCCGTCATCGGCGTATGGGTGCTGCCCTGGGTGATGGACCTGGTGGAGGCGGGGACCACGGCCGCGACGGTCACGGCGGTGCTCACCGTGCTGCTGCCCGCCGCGGTGGGCCACGAGCTGGCGGGGCGGCTGGCGCTGAAGCTCCGCCGCGAGCTGGACCGGGGTTCCCTGCGCGTGGTCGACGGAGTGGGCGGCGCCGCGGCGAACACGGTCTCCGTGCTGCTGGTGGCATGGGTGGCCGCGAGTGTCCTCGGCGCGTCCGCCTCGCCCGTCGTCACCTCCTCGATCCGGGACTCGGCGCTGCTCGGCGCGGTGCAGGACACGATGCCGGAGACGACTCCGGCCTGGTTCTCCCGGGCCACCTCGGCGCTCACGGAGGCCGGTTTCCCGCAGGTCTTCAACCCCTTCGAGAACGAGCCGACGGCCTCGGTCGCCAAGCCCTCCGGGGACAGCGTCACCGCGGCCGCCACGCGGGCCGCGCAGCGCTCCACGGTGAAGGTCGAGGGCGCCGTCGGCACCCAGGGCCGCGAGGGCAGCGGCTTCGTGTTCGCCTCGGAGCACGTGATGACCAATGCCCATGTGGTGGCGGGCATCGACGACCCGACCGTACGGGTGGGCGGCACGGGCCGTGCGTACGAGGCGAAGGTCGTGCTCTTCGACCCGCAGAAGGACGTGGCCGTGCTCGACGTGCCGGGGCTCAAGGCCCCCGTGCTGTCCTTCGACACGAGTGCGGCGCGCGGTGACGCGGCGGTGGTCGCGGGCTATCCGCAGGACGGCGGCCTCGACCTCCAGGCGGCCACGGTCGCGAACAAGATCGATGCGCAGGGCCGGAACATCTACGGCTCCGACACGGTCACCCGCGAGATCTACTCGATCCGCTCCACGGTCCGCCCCGGCAACTCCGGCGGGCCCCTGCTGACCACGGACGGCAAGGTCTTCGGCGTCGTCTTCGCCCGCTCCACCAGCGACGCCGAGACGGGTTACGTACTGACCGCCGACGAGGTCGCGGAGGACGCGGCGCGCGCGGCGAAGGCGTCGTCGCCGGTGGACACGGGAGACCTCGTGACGTCGTGACCACCGCCCCGACCGGACCGCTGCCCTGACCGGATCGCCGCCCCGACCGGAGAGGCGGCCCGTCAGAGCCTGCGGCCCATCAGTACGTCGTCCACGTACTCGCCGGCCAGCCGGAACTCTCCCGGCTGGATTCCCTCCACCACGAAGCCCTCCGACTCGTACAGCCTGCGCGCGGGCGTGTTGTGGCCGAGAACGCGCAGAGTGATCCGGCGTGCGCCCTGGCGGCGGGCCACCTCGACGGCGGCGCGTACCAGCGCCCGGCCCACTCCGTTGCCGCGGGCCTCGTCGGCGACGGCGAGACCCTGGATCTGCCGTACGTGCGCGTTGGACGCGAGCGGGGTCGGGAATCCGATCCGTACGTAGCCGACGAGCCGCCCGCCCAGTTCGGCGACCAGGTGGTCGCGGGGCCCGAAGCGGTCGTTGAAGAAGGGCTCGTACGGCGGCTGCTCCTGGGGCCTGACCGCGTGCTGGTAGGACCAGACCGCGCGGTCGAGACGGCCCAGCGCCTCTTCGTCCCCGGGCACCGCGGTGCGTATGTACGGCTCGGACATGCACGTCACTGTAGAGCCGGCGCGCCGGGCGCCACCCCCCGGCCGCGGGCACCCTCGGCGCGGTGCTCCCGGTGAGACTGACGCAGGATGGAGTCATGGAAGCTTCGCGAATCGCCGTGGCCGGCGCGTCGGGCCTCATCGGTACGGCCCTGGTGCGCTCACTGACCGCCGACGGCCACGAGGTGGTGCGGCTCGTACGCCGTACGGCCCGGGCGGACGACGAGGCCGAGTGGGACCCCGAGCGCGGTTACGTGGACGCGGTGGGCCTGTCCGGCTGCGACGCCGTGGTGAACCTCGCGGGCGCCGGGATCGCCGACCGCCGCTGGTCCGACGCGTACAAGCGGACGATCCGCGACAGCCGGCTCCTCGGCACCGCCACGCTCGCGGAGGCCGCCGCCTCCCTCGACCGGCCGCCGAGGGTCTTCCTGAACGGCAGCGCCATGGGCTTCTACGGGGACACGGGCACGCGCGCCGTGGACGAGAGCGCGCCCCCCGGGGACGGGTTCCTGCCCTCGCTGTGCGTGGAGTGGGAGGCGGCGGCGGCGCCCGCGCAGGAGGCGGGCGTACGGACCGTCTTCGCGCGCACCGGACTGGTGGTGGCCCCCAAGGGCGGTGCCTGGGGGCGGCTCTTCCCGCTGTTCAAGGCGGGGCTCGGCGGGAAGATGGGCGACGGGCGGCAGTACTGGAGCTATGTCGCGCTGCACGACCACGTGGCCGCGCTGCGGTTCCTGATCGATTCCGATTCGCTGTCGGGGCCCTTCAACCTGACGGCTCCGGAGCCGCTCACCAACGGCGAGATCACGGCCGCCATGGGGCGCGTCCTGCACCGGCCCACGCTGTTCTCGGTACCCGCGCCCGTGCTGAGGGCCGTGCTCGGCGAGATGGCCCAGGAGGTGCTGGGCAGCCAACGCGTCCTTCCCACCCGGCTGCTGGAGTCGGGCTTCACCTTCGCGTTCCCCGGCATCGAGGAGGCCGTTCGGGCGGCGCAGGCATAGGTACGGCGCGCCGGCGGCCGTGACGGGCGGCGGGCTCAGGTCCTGTCACCCCGGGCATGGTTCGCGCGCCGTGCTCCTGACCACATGCGACCGGCGTGCGACCGTGCCCTGTTCATGCGCGAGTTCCTCCGGCCGGTCGCGGCCCTACTCTCGTCCCGAAGTCGGGTATTCCGGATGCCCGTTGGGGGCGGGACGCCTCCAAGCAGCCGCGCGACCTCTAGGAGGGGCATGTGCTTGAGCCCGCTTGCCAGGCGGACGTCGTCATCGTGGGGGCCGGGGTCGCGGGACTCTCGGCCGCACACCGGCTGAACAGCGCAGGTGTGTCGACCGTCGTCCTGGAGGCCGCCCCTCAGGTGGGCGGCCGTATGGCGACCGAGAAGATCGACGGTTTCCGTCTCGACCGCGTCGGACGGCTCCTCTGCACGTCGTACCCGGAACTGCGGCTGACGCCGGGCCTGGACGCCCTCGTCCTGCGCCCGTTCGCCGCCGGTGTCCTCGTCCACGCCGAGGGGCGTGTGCACCGGGCGGGTGAGCCCGCGAGCGCCGGGGGCGCAAGGGGCGCACTCGACGCGGCGCGCGCCTTGGTGAGCCCCCCTCGCAGACTCCGGCAACTGCCCCCGGCCACGCCCGCGCCCGCGTCGCGGGCGTACCCCCCGCTCGGGGGCGCCCTCGACCAGGCCCGGCTCGCCTCGGCCCTCGGCCGGATCGCGACGGTCCCCGTGGAGCGGCTGCTGGCCCGGCCCGAGCGGCCCGCCGGGCGGGCGCTCGCGGCACGCGGCATGCCCGCCCGTACGGTCGAGGGTTTTCTGCGCCCCCTCCTGGCGGCGCTGCTCTGCGATCCGGATCTGACGACGTCCAGCCGGTGCGCCGACCTCACGCTCCGTGCCTTCGCCTCCGGGCGGCTGTGCCTGCCCGAGGGCGGTGCCGACGCCCTGCCCGAGCTGCTCGCCGGGGCCCTGCCTCCGGGGACGGTCCGTACCGGAGTGCGGGCGACCTCCGTCTCGACCACGTCCGTGACGACGGCGGAGCACGGTGAACTCCGCTGCCGGGCCGTTCTGGTGGCGACCGGCGCCCGCGCCGCGGCGGAGCTGCTGCCCGGTCTGCGGGTGCCGCCGTGCCACCCGGTGACGGTGGTGCACCACACGGCGGACGAGCCGCCCATGACGGACGCGGCGCTGCTCCTGGACGCGGACCGCCGGGGGCCGGTGGCCCATACGGCGGTCGTCAGCCAGGTCGACCCGTCCCGCGCGCCCGCGGGCCGCGCCCTGATCTCGTCGACGGTCCTGGGCGCACCGCCCGCGGACACGGACCGTACGGTACGGGCGCACCTGGCGGCCCTCTACGGCACCGCCACGCACCGCTGGGAGCTGCTGGCGGTCCGCCACACGCCCGACGCCGTCCCGGCGATGCTGCCGCCGCACGATCTGCGCCGGCCGGTGCGGCTGCTGGCGGGGCTGTACGTCTGCGGCGACCACCGGGACACGAGCACGGTGCAGGGGGCTCTGCACTCGGGCCGGCGGGCGGCGGGGGCGCTCCTGAAGGACCTGGGCGTCCCCGCGACGGCGCCGGTGGCTGCCCCGTTACCGGCCTCCACGGCGGCTTAGCCCCTCCCGGGGGCGGTCGAACTTCGGCTGCGGGTCCGTGGGGGCTGGTCGCGCAGTTCCCCGCGCCCCTAAAAGCAGGCCCCCCGCCAAGCCGGAGTGGAGGTCCCGACGCGGGGCAGGACCTCCACTCCTCCGGCCGACTCCCCGCACCCCACCCGGAAAGGGGCGCGGGGAACGGCCTTTCAGGGCCGCGGGGAACTGCGCGACCAGCCACAGCCGGCCCGCAGCCGAAACACGACCCTTTCCCGGGAACCGGGTCCCGGGTGGACCCGGGCTCAGCCGAGGGCAGCGACCTTGTCGCGATACCCCCGTACCGGCGCGGCATCCCGATACGGCTCCAACCGCCGCTCGAAGTCCCGCACATACTCCAGCGCCCGAACCGACCGCATCTCGGACGCCTGGGTGGCCGCCTCCGCCCCCAACTGGCACGCCTGGTCGAGCTCCCCGAGCCCGAGCCGCGCCGAGGCGAGGACCACCCGGCAGAAGAGCCGGCTGCGCGCATAGCCGGGCGAGCGCAACTGCAGCGACCGCTCGGCATGCTGGGCCGCCGCCCGGTACTGCTGCAGATCCCGGTGGCAGTGCCCGAACTCGTCCGCCAACTGCGCCTCGTCGAAGAACCGCGCCCAGTAAGGGACTTCGTCCCCCGGCCGGGCGATCTCCAGGGCCCGCTCGGCCCGTACGAGCGAGGCCGTGGCCGCCCGCACCTCACCGAGCACCCCGTGCCCCCGCGCCTCGACCGCGTACAGCAGGGCCTGGACGACGGGCGGCGCGGACGAACCCACGCCCTGCTGGGCGACCCGGGCCAGTTGCACCGCCTCGCGCCCGTGCCCGAGATAGACGGCCTGCCGGCTCATCGTCACGAGCACGTACGAGCCGTACGCCCGGTCCGCCGCCGCCTGCGAGAGCCGCAGCGCCTGCACGAAGTACCGCTGCGCGAGCCCGTGCGCGGCGATGTCGTACGAGGTCCAACCCGCCAGCCGGGTCAGATCGGACGCCGCGGCGAACAGCCGGCGCCCCGTCTGCTCGCCGTACGTGCCGCGGAGCATCGGCTCCAGTTCGTGCTCCAGGTACCGCACGAGGGCCTGCCGGGCGTGCCCTCCGCCGTACGCGTTGTCGAGTGTGCGGAAGAGCTCACCGACCGAGCGCAGGGCCGCGATGTCCCCGGCGGTCACCCGCTGCCCGGTCCCGCGCTCGGTGCCCGCGCGCTGCCGGAACGGCGGCCTGACCTGTTCCGGCCCGGCCGGGGGCCTGGCGGAAACCGGTCGGCCGCCCTGTACGGGGATGCGCGCGGCACCGGGGTCTCCGCGGCTCACCCGGTCGTCGGCCCGGCCGATCAGCCAGTCCCGGCTGGGCACGACGAGCCCCGCCGGAGTGAACGCGATCTTGCGCAGCTCGGCATGACTTCCCGAGTCCTTGCGCCAGAGCCCGCCGACGATGTCGACGGCCTCCTCCGGTGTGGCGGCGAACTCAAGACCCGCGTAGACGGGTGCGCAGGCGTCGAGCCCGAGGTCCTGCGCGCTGAGCCGGCGGCCGAGGCGGCGGGTGAACACCTCGGCGATCAGGGCTGGTGTGGTGCCCCGTGGCTGCTGTCCTCGCAGCCAGCGGGTCACCGATGTCTTGTCGTATCTCAGATCGAGACCGTGTTCGAGGCCGAGCTGGTCCACTCGACGGGCGAGCCCCGCGTTGGAGAACCCCGCTTCTGCGATAAGTGCGGCGAGCTGACGGTTGGGGGTGCGCTGCGCGGGTCGTTCCGTCATCTGCGGTGCGAACTCCTGCCTTCCGGGCTGGGGGCCTGCGCGGGCAGGCCCGGGGCGAGGTCGGCCGCCATGCCTTGAGCAGCCCTTATTAGCCTCGTGAACGGCGCGAATGTAGCGGTCTGTAAGCAACCGATCGCACACTTCGACGTTCATTCATCCGATCGTGTGAGGATTGCCCTCAGAGCTGACGCGCACGGACCGGACGTACAGTGGCGTGAGGCTTTACGAGCCTTACGGGACCGTTTACGGGCCCCACGAACTCTTGCAAGGGAGGCGCTTGCCGTGAGTGAGCTGCGGTTCGTCCGCATGGGTTTCGGTGCGGAGGCCGTCGAGTACCAGAAGGCCTGGGACGAACAGCGCCGTGTCCACACGGCCCGCTTCCAGGACGAGATCCCCGACACCTGTCTGCTCCTTGAGCACCAGCCGGTCTACACGGCCGGCCGGCGCACGGCGGACAACGAGCGGCCCCTCGACGGCACGCCCGTAGTCGACGTGGACCGGGGCGGGAAGATCACCTGGCACGGTCCGGGGCAGCTGGTCGGCTACCCGATCCAGAAGCTGCCGCGGCCGGTGGACGTCGTCGCCCATCTCCGACGCCTTGAGGACGCGCTGATCCGCGTCTGCGCGGAGTTCGGCGTCGAGACCAGCCGGGTGGAGGGGCGGGCCGGTGTCTGGGTCCTGGGCGACCCGGTGGATCAGCGGCCGGCGCTCGGCGGGCTCTCCCTCGACTTCGATCCCCGGCTGGCGGACGAGGAGTTCGACCCGCGGCTGAACGGGCCCGAGTACGCGCCCTCCAACGCCGGGCAGCGGCGTGAGGACCGCAAGATCTGCGCGATGGGGATCCGGGTGGCCAAGGGGGTCACCATGCACGGCTTCGCCCTGAACGTGAATCCCGACGTGTCGAGCTTCGACAAGATCATCCCTTGTGGGATCCGGGATGCGGGGGTCACGTCGCTGGCGCACGAGTTGGGGCGGGACCTCGGCATCGCGGAGGTGCTGCCGGTCGCCGAGCGGCACCTGGCGGACGTCCTGGGGAACGCGGAACTCTTGCCTCGGGCGGTCGAGGGGGCGGGGGTGTAGGGGTTTTTCTCGCCCCCGCCGCCCCTACCCGTTCCCGTCCACGCATGGGGGCTGCGCCCCTCGCCCCCATATCGCGCTTGCGCGCTCGTCCTCAAACGCCGGACGGGCTGGAAGGCGACGGACGGGCTGAGGCGCCCAGGGGCGCGGGGAACTGCGCAATCCTTGGGGCCCGCCCCCACCGGCCCCGCAGCCGAAGGTCCTCAGCCCGTCCGGCGCCCGAGAAAACGGGGGCTCGGGAGCCTGGGGGCAGTGACCCCCAGCCTTCGGGAATGCACCCCCCGTCCCGAAGGTTGCCCACCTCGGGGGCCGAGCACCGAACGGGCGTACCCTGGTGTACGCCGAAGAATCGAAGCTACAGGGAGCCGATGTGTCCGCAGTCGCACCCGACGGACGCAAGATGCTGCGCCTGGAGGTCCGGAACGCCCAGACCCCCATCGAGCGCAAGCCCGAGTGGATCAAGACCCGGGCGAAAATGGGTCCCGAATACACGAAGATGCAGAACCTCGTGAAGAGCGAGGGCCTGCACACGGTCTGCCAGGAGGCGGGCTGTCCGAACATCTACGAGTGCTGGGAAGACCGCGAGGCCACGTTCCTCATCGGCGGCGACCAGTGCACGAGGCGCTGCGACTTCTGCCAGATCGACACGGGCAAGCCCGAGGCGCTGGACCGCGACGAGCCCCGTCGCGTGGGTGAGTCCGTGGTCACCATGGACCTCAACTACGCGACCATCACCGGCGTGGCCCGCGACGACCTCGACGACGGCGGCGCCTGGCTGTACGCGGAGACGGTCCGCCAGATCCACCAGCAGACCGCGGACCGCGCCGAGGGCCGGACCAAGGTCGAGCTGCTGGCCCCGGACTTCAACGCCGAGCCGGCCCAGCTCGCCGAGGTCTTCTCCTCCCGCCCGGAGGTCTTCGCGCACAACGTGGAGACGGTCCCCCGCATCTTCAAGCGCATCCGCCCGGGCTTCCGGTACGAGCGTTCGCTGAAGGTCATCACGGAGGCACGCGACTACGGTCTGGTCACGAAGTCGAACCTGATCCTCGGCATGGGCGAGACCCGCGAAGAGGTCAGCGAGGCCCTGCGCCAGCTCCACGAGGCGGGCTGCGAGCTGGTCACCATCACGCAGTACCTGCGGCCCTCCGTGCGCCACCACCCCGTCGAGCGCTGGGTGAAGCCGCACGAGTTCGTGGAGCTGAAGGAGGAGGCCGACCAGATCGGGTTCTCCGGAGTCATGTCGGGCCCGCTGGTCCGCTCCTCCTACCGGGCCGGCCGCCTCTACCAGATGGCCATCGAGAAGCGCGGTTCGTACGTCGCCTCACAGGCCGTCTGAGCCGTATCGGCCGCCATCGGACACCCCGTCGGATGGCACGCGGTGCCAGCTGATCGTGTGAATCGGCGCACAAGTGGCTACTCACCAGTAATGGCCTGTACGACGCGGTCCTGAGCGTCCCCGCAGATGGGGGCCACCTCAGGGCTGCGTCAAGGTTTCAGGCCCGCGCATCAAGGCTTCATCGGCGTTTGACCGGTCGGTCACGCCCTGGTAACACCATTCAGTGACCCTGGTCCTACACCCCGTAGAGCCACCCCCGTAGAGCCTTAGCCAGAGCCGCCGTCCCGAGGGGGGACCCCCATCATGCAGGCCGCGCCCGTACGCGCCACAGCGATCCCGTCGTTCACCGATGCACTCCGTGCCGTCGAGTCCCTGCTCCTGAGCAGTGGCCAGCGCACCGCCCGTCGCAACGCCTGGACGTCCGTCCTTGAGGACCGTCGCCGCGCCAAGGACCGCGTCGAGACACAGCGCGCCGTGGAGCAGTCCTTCGCCACGCACCTCTGAGCGACACCCGCCTCCGAGTGTGGACGCGTGCGCGCACGTGGGTCGTTCCGGCCCCGTGACGAAGGCCGACCCGGCACCGCCGTCGTCGGCGCTCCCGCCGACACGTAGACTTCACGGCATGGCGAGGAAGGAACCCGCAGCGGACGCTGCGAACCCCGGGCGACTCAAGCAGATCGCTCTGACTTACAAGATGACCCGCAAGGCCGACAAAAAGATCGGTCTTGTACTCGCGGCTGTCGGAATCGTCACCCTTGGTGTCTTCCTCGCGATCGGCTTCTGGATCGGTCACCCGATCTATCTCGGCATTCTCGGCCTCCTGCTCGCCTTCCTCGCGTCGGCGATCGTCTTCGGGCGCCGGGCCGAGCGGGCGGCCTTCGGCCAGATGGAGGGCCAGCCGGGCGCGGCGGCGGCGGTGCTCGACAATGTCGGGCGCGGCTGGACGACGACTCCGGCCGTGGCGATGAACCGCAGCCAGGACGTGGTCCACCGGGCCGTGGGCAAGGCCGGCATCGTGCTGGTGGCCGAGGGCAACCCGAACCGGGTGAAGAGCCTGCTGGCCGCCGAGAAGAAGAAGATGGCCCGCATCGTCGCGGACGTGCCGGTGCACGACATCCTCGTCGGCACGGGCGAGGGCCAGGTCGAGCTGAAGAAGCTCCGCACCACGATGGTGAAGCTGCCGCGCGTACTGACCGGCCCGCAGGTCACCGCGACCAACGACCGGCTGCGCGCACTGGGCGACCTGATGAGCAACATGCCGCTCCCCAAGGGCCCGATGCCCAAGGGAATGCGGATGCCGCGCGGCGGGAAGATGCGCTAGCGGCACACCTGAGCTCCACTGGAACGGGGCGTTCCGGAATCACCGACGGTTCCGGGGCGCCCCTTTCCCATGCCCGCGCCCGAAGGCGGGCGGCGCGGTCAGATCCTGACCTCGACCGTGTTGGCCAGGCGGTCGTGCAGCCCGCGTCCGTCGCGGTCCCAGATCAGGGCCGGGAGCGCGAGGCACAGCAGGACCGTGCGCAGCAGCGCGCGCAGCGGGTTGACCGTACCGGTCCGCAGGGCGAGGACCCGCAGGCCGAACAGCCGCTTGCCGGGTGTGAAGCCGAGCGTGCCCACGGTCAGTACGCTCGCGACGAAGAAGATGAGCAGCGCCCAGTTCCCGGTCGCCTGGCCGTAGCCGTCGGTGATCAGGCCGTATGCGATCAAGGTGCACAGGCCCCAGTCGACGGCGAGGGCGCCCAGGCGCCTGCCGGGGCGCGCGATGGAGCCGGGGCCCGACTCGGGCAGGCCCAGCTGCTCTCCGCGGTATCCGAAGTCGGCACCGGCGTCCTCCGCGGCCGCGCGGGGTCCGGACAGCCACGATCCGATTGCTTGCCTGTTGTCCACCCGTCCACGGTACTGCGACCGTTTTGCCATGCGGACGGGTGGGGTACACCGGACCTCGTCCGGTTAACTTGGGCGAAACAAATGGGTCACGCTGGAGAAATCACCCGTCTTTAAGGTCGGGCTCAGCGTGTGCCACCGCACTGGCCGCACGAACGAACTACCACCCCGGTCCGAAGTGAGCGGGAGTAGGAGGAGCTGGATGTTCCAGAACGCCGACGAGGCCAAGAAGTTCATCAAGGACGAGGACGTCAAGTTCGTCGACGTCCGCTTCTGCGACCTGCCGGGTGTGATGCAGCACTTCACGATTCCGGCGGAGGCCTTCGACCCGACCGAGGAACTGGCCTTCGACGGTTCCTCCATCCGCGGCTTCCAGGCCATCCACGAGTCCGACATGGCGCTCCGCGCCGACCTGTCCACCGCGCGCGTCGACTCCTTCCGCCGCGACAAGACGGTCAACATCAACTTCTTCATCCACGACCCGATCACGGGTGAGCAGTACTCCCGTGACCCGCGCAACGTGGCGAAGAAGGCCGAGGCGTACCTCGCGTCGACCGGTATCGCCGACACCGCGTTCTTCGGCCCCGAGGCCGAGTTCTACGTGTTCGACAGTGTGCGCTTCGACACCAAGGCGAACGAGGCCTTCTACCACATCGACTCCGAGGCCGGCGCCTGGAACACCGGTGCGATCGAGGACAACCGCGGTTACAAGGTCCGCTACAAGGGCGGCTACTTCCCGACCCCGCCGGTCGACCACTTCGCCGACCTGCGTGCGGAGATCTCCCTGGAGCTGGCCAAGTCCGGTCTCCAGGTCGAGCGCCAGCACCACGAGGTGGGCACGGCCGGCCAGGCCGAGATCAACTACAAGTTCAACACGCTGCTCGCCGCGGCCGACGACCTCCAGCTCTTCAAGTACATCGTGAAGAACGTGGCCTGGCGCAACGGCAAGACCGCGACCTTCATGCCGAAGCCGATCTTCGGTGACAACGGCTCGGGCATGCACATCCACTCGTCGCTGTGGGCCAACGGCGACCCGCTGTTCTACGACGAGGCCGGTTACGCGGGCCTGTCGGACACCGCCCGCTTCTACATCGGCGGCATCCTCAAGCACGCCCCGTCGCTGCTGGCCTTCACCAACCCGACGGTGAACTCGTACCACCGTCTGGTCCCCGGCTTCGAGGCCCCGGTCAACCTGGTGTACTCGCAGCGCAACCGCTCCGCGGCCATGCGTATCCCGATCACCGGCTCGAACCCGAAGGCCAAGCGCGTCGAGTTCCGCGCGCCCGACTCCTCCGGCAACCCGTACCTCGCCTTCTCGGCGCTGCTGCTCGCGGGCCTCGACGGCATCAAGAACAAGATCGAGCCGGCCGAGCCGATCGACAAGGATCTCTACGAGCTGGCGCCCGAGGAGCACGCGGGCGTGGCGCAGGTCCCGACCTCGCTCCCGGCCGTCCTCGACCGCCTTGAGGCCGACCACGAGTTCCTGCTCGCCGGCGACGTCTTCACGTCCGACCTGATCGAGACGTGGATCGACTTCAAGCGCACGAACGAGATCGCCCCGCTGCAGCTGCGTCCGCACCCGCACGAGTTCGAGCTGTACTACGACGTGTGATCGATCCGGCGCCGCCCGCTGACCGGTCGGCGCCGTCGGCACGCGGAACGCCTCGCGGCTTGATCGGAGCCCCGCCATCGCCCCTCGGGCAGTGGCGGGGCTTCGTCACTTCTTGACGTTCCACGGGCGTTCGCGGCTGTAGCGGCGTTCCCACCTGGCCATGCGGTCGCGGCGCCGGCGGTACGAGTGGTAGTCGCTGTCCATGCGGGTCGCGGAGCTCGAACCCGAACCCGGACCCGAACTCGAACCACCGCCCGACGACGGGCCGGGGGCACTCTGGTCCACTCGGACGTGGCGGACGTAGAGATAGATCAGGGCGGCTGCGGCGAGCCACCAGACGGGGCTGTTGAACCCCAGGACTACCAGGACCAGGATCGCCGAAATGATCAAGGTACCCATGGCGGGTCTCCTTGTGCGTGGGTGATGGTGGGACCTTGAGCTGTCCGACGCGGTAGCGGACCGTGCACCGGGCCGTCGGTGACGTCGAGAGTAGTCCTCAGGATGCCGGGCGATCCCTGTCCGGCGGAAACGAATAACGGCCGGGTCCGCTTACGAGCAGTCACAAAACAGCCCGGGGTCAAGCGAAATCGTCACAGAGGGGAACAATGAGGGTGCTTCGGAGTGAGTAAATCTGCGTCCGGGGCCACCGCGCTCCTCGCCCCCTCCCCCGTCCCGGCTCCCGGCCCCGGCCCCCGGTCGAAGCCGGAGCCAGGGACAATCCGAGAGAATCCGAGAACGGGCCGGACAGGGGGAACGGTATGAGCGGGCAGCGGTACATCGGGGTGGCCGAGCGGCGGGCTCGGCTGGCCGTCGGGCAACGGCTGGCCGGGGCCGCCCGGGCGAGCACTCCCGAGGAGGTCGCGGCCTCGCTGGTGGCGCTGCACGGGACGGATCCGGCGAGCGTCCATCTCGCCGTGGGGGCCCGGCTCACCGATGCGGCAAGGACCGTACCGGAGATGGAACGGGCTCTGTACGAGGACCGGACGCTGATCCGGATGCACGGCATGCGGCAGACCGTCTTCGTGTTCCCCACCGAGCTCGTTCCGGTCGTGCACGCGTCCACCGGACTCGCCGTGGCCGCGCGGGCGCGCGCCTCCCTGGTCAAGGACATGGCCCAGGTCGGCGCTCCCGACGCGGAGTGGCTCGCGGAGGTGGAGACGTCCGCGCTGGCCGCGCTGGCCCGGCGCGGTGAGGCGACGGCCGCCGAACTGGCCCGCGAGGAGCCCCGGTTGAGGGAGCAGTTCGCGTACGCGCCGGGCAAGGGTTACGAAGGAGTGCACACCGTTTCGTCGCGGCTGCTGCGTGTCCTGGGGATCGAGGGCCGGGTCGTACGGGGCCGGCCGCTCGGGTCGTGGACGTCCACGCAGTTCCGGTGGGCCGCGGCTCCCCCGTGCGCCGAACTGCCCGTCGCCGAGGCCCAGGCGGAGCTGATCCGGCGCTGGCTCGCCGCGTGCGGGCCGGCCACGGAGGCCGACCTCAAGTGGTGGACCGGGTGGAAGGTCGGCGACGTACGGCGGGCGCTGGGCGCGGTGCGAGCGGTGACCGTCTCGGTGGACGAAGGCGTGGCGTACGTGCTCGCCGACGCGGTGGAGCCGGCCGAGGCCGTCGAGCCGTGGGCCGCGCTGCTGCCCGGCCTGGACCCGACGGCCATGGGCTGGCGGGAACGGGACTGGTACTGCCCGCCCGGGCTGCGGCCCGCGCTCTTCGACCGCAGCGGGAACATCGGGCCGACCGTCTGGTGGGACGGGCGGATCGTGGGCGGCTGGGCCCAGCGCCCCGACGGCGGAATCGCCTGGCGACTGCTGGACCTGGACGGCGAGGACGCGGACGGCGAGGGTACGGGGGCCGAGGCCTCGGAAGCGATCCAGAGGGAGGCGGACCGGCTGCGGTCGTGGATGGGGCCCACCCGGGTCACCCCCCGCTTCCGGACGCCGCTGGAGCGGGAGTTGGCGTCCGCCTGAGCGCGTAGAACCACGCCGACGCGCCGCCCGGGACGCGGGCGGCGCTACGGGCGTGGGCTCAGCGGGCGTACCTCATCAGAGCCCGGACCATGTGGCAGGTCGTGTCCGACGGGGGGTGTACGCCTATGAGTGCGGCCGTGCCGCGGATCGTGTCGTTGTGGGCTTGCCTGGGTACGTAGACGCCGGAGTCGAGGAGGGCGATGGCCAGCCGCATCGCCTTGAGGCGGCGGTTGTGCGTGACGTACCACTCACGCGGGCGCCCCGGTGGCAGCGGGCGCTTCTCGACGGGCTGGTAGGGCAGGTCGAGCTGGACCGCCCTCCTGGCCGTGGACTGGGTGGGCAGCGGACTCAGTGCGGCAGCGGGCACAGGCATCCTCCTGTCGCGGTCAGGGCACCGGCCGGCCTCTCCGGCGGCACCCTCGAACACTGCTTCTATTCTACTGCCGCCCACTGACAATCGCCCCTGGCCACAGGCGTTTTGGGGGTGCCGTGACAAGTGAGTGGCACGGTGTTCCCACGTACCTTGTGCGGCATGGAGATCTGGATCAATCCGGCCTGTTCGAAGTGCCGCGGCGCCATCGGCCTGCTGGACGCGGAGGGGGCCGGGTACACGGTCAGGCGCCATCCGGAGGACGTGCCGAGCGAGGCCGAGATCCGGGACGTCCTGGATCGGCTCGACCTTGAGCCTGGGACATCACCCGGACCCAGGAGGCCGAGGCGAAGGAGCTGGGGCTGAAGGAGTGGGCCCGTGACGCCGGTTCGCGGGAGCGGTGGGTCGCGGCGCCGGCCGGGCATCCCCGGCTCATCCAGCGGCCCGTCATCACCGCGGAGGACGGGACCGCCGTCGTCGCGCGGACGGACGAGGCGGTGCGGGACGCTCTGGGCCGGCGGCGGTCCTGACTGCCCTCGCCGCCCTCGCCGCCCTCGCCGCCCAGGGGTCAACTGCCGTGTGATCCACGTTACTCAAGTGACTCGTGTCAATCACTGAGCAAGTCTGTTCGGTATCTCGTACATAACGGCGAACGGCCGCCGCCAGGGGCGGCCGGGGACAGGAGCCGTTGATGTCGCGCAGAAGAACTCTCGGGACGAAGAAGAAGATCGCCCTGCTGGTGAGCGCCGCCGCGGTGGCCGGTGGTGGGGCCTTCGCCCTGGCCGCCACATCGAACGCGACGCCGGCCACGAACTCCGCGCAGCCCTCCACGAAGTCCTCCGTGGTGTGCGACGGACTGGCCACCGCCCTCGGCAACAACGAGAAGTTCATCGAGGGACAGCGCACCGCTCCGGACGCCCAGTCCGAGGCGCGGATCGCCAACCGCGAAGCGGTCATCGCCCAGATCAAGGTGCAGCAGGAGGCCTCCGGGTGCACGGTCGGCGAGTCCGACGCCAACGTGGGTGAAGGGGCCGGAGCCGGTGCTGGGGCAGGGACCGAGGCACCGCCCGCCGCGTCCGCCCCCGCCGGGCAGCCGTCGCAGGCCGCGTCCGCCCCCGCCGCCGGAGGCGACGCCGCCGCGGTCGGCGAGCAGGTCTGCAACGGGTCCACGGTCACCCTCTCCGGTGAGGCGGGCGCGCCCGCCGCGTCCAGCAACCAGTTCCCCGCCGGTACGAAGCTCAGGGTCACGAACCTGGACAACAACAAGTCCACGACCGTGGAGGTCACCTCGGTCTCCGGCAGCTGCGCGCTTCTCAACAACGAGGCGTTCGAGCAGGTTCGCGAGCCCGGCAAGTTCCTGATCCGCAAGGCCCTCATCGAGAAGGTGGGCTGACGGCCCCCACCGGCCCCCACCGGACCGCTCCGTTCCAGCCACTCCGTCCCGCCCGCTCCGTTTCGCGTCGGGTGGCGGCCCCGGCCGCCACCTGTCCGAAACCCATCGCATACGAGTCGGGGACGCTCTCCGTGGGTGACCCGCACCACAGAGGCGTCAGGTAACACGGGGTTCACATCCGGGCAATGATCGGGAAACTGCCTGTTGACAGGCTTCGGGCATCCTCCGCGGCGCCCCGGTGCCGCAGCGCCGCAGCTCCCGCACTGCGCTTAGAGACCCACCCCGAAGGATGTGGCCCGTGACCTTCAAGGCTGAGTACATCTGGATCGACGGCACCGAGCCGACGGCCAAGCTCCGTTCGAAGACGAAGATACTGGCCGACGACGCGAAGGGTGCGGAGCTGCCGATCTGGGGCTTCGACGGGTCGTCCACGAACCAGGCCGAGGGTCACGCCTCGGACCGTGTGCTCAAGCCGGTCGCGACCTTCCCGGACCCGATCCGCGGCGGTGACGACATCCTCGTCATGTGCGAGGTCCTCAACATCGACATGACGCCGCACGAGTCCAACACGCGTGCCGCGCTCAGCGAGGTCGCGGAGAAGTTCGCCGCTCAGGAGTCGATCTTCGGCATCGAGCAGGAGTACACCTTCTTCGACGGCGAGCGTCCGCTCGGTTTCCCCGTGGGCGGCTTCCCGGCCCCGCAGGGCGGCTACTACTGCGGCGTCGGCGCGGACGAGATCTTCGGCCGCAAGATCGTCGAGGCGCATCTGGACAACTGCCTCAAGGCCGGTCTCGCCATCTCCGGCATCAACGCCGAGGTCATGCCCGGGCAGTGGGAGTTCCAGGTCGGCCCGGTCTCGCCGCTGGAGGTCTCCGACCACCTGTGGGTGGCCCGCTGGCTGCTCTACCGCACCGCCGAGGACTTCAACGTCTCCGCGACGCTGGACCCGAAGCCGGTGAAGGGCGACTGGAACGGTGCCGGTGCGCACACCAACTTCTCCACGAAGGCGATGCGCGAGGGGTACGAGGCGATCATCACCGCGTGCGAGTCGCTGGGTGAGGGCTCGAAGCCGCTCGACCACGTCAAGAACTACGGCGCGGGCATCGACGACCGGCTGACGGGGCTGCACGAGACGGCTCCGTGGAACGAGTACTCGTACGGTGTGTCCAACCGTGGTGCCTCGGTCCGTATCCCCTGGCAGGTCGAGAAGGACGGCAAGGGGTACATCGAGGACCGGCGTCCGAACGCGAACGTCGACCCGTATGTGGTGACTCGGCTGATCGTCGACACGTGCTGTTCCGCGCTGGAGAAGGCTGGGCAGGTCTGAACCGGCCGTTCTGCTTGAGGGGGCGCTCACCTGCGTGGTGAGCGCCTTTTCGCGTCCGCGGGGGGGACATGGGGGTTTGTGGGTGCGTGCGGGTCGGTGGGGGCCGTTCGCGCAGTTCCCCGCGCCCCTTGGGTGGGGGCCGTTGCCCGCGCCCCCTGGGTGGGGGCCGTTGCCCGCGCTCCTTCGGGGTGCTCCGGCTGTCGGGGTGTCCGGACAGTGAGAGGAGGCTGATGTTGCGGGGCTGTGTCTGCTTCAATGGGTGCATGGCCAGCTTCCAGGAGTGCATCGCTACGGGTCGTCACGACCTTGAGCCCTTCTGGCCTTCCCGTCAGCACCACGACTTCGACCGGGTGTGTTGTCGCGCGACGAACGCGCAGGCCCTCTAAAGCCGTACACCGGCCTTCGGCCAGCGCGCACGACGTACGTCCTCGACGACCTCTCGCGCGAAAAGAGCTGACCTCCCATGGCGAACACCCGCTCCTTCTCCTCCGTGGCCACCGCCACCTCCCCGGCCCCGTCCACCGGCTCCGCACGCCATCGGCTGCGGGCCGTCGACCGGGACGAGGTGGTCGACGTCACCGACTTCCTGCCGCCGGGCGCCACCTGGCTGCCCGCTCCCCCGCACACCCTGCCCACGCTGCCGGGCCACCCGCCGATGATCGGGTACCTGGTCCTCGTACCCGCCGACCAGCCCTCCCTCCTGCCGGTCGCCGTACCGGAGGCGGAGACGGAGACCGAGGCGGCGGCCGGTGACGACCTGCCCGTGCGGGTCGACACCGTCCAGCGCACCGCCGAGGTCGACGGGCGCCCGCTCGACCTCACGTACCTGGAGTTCGAGCTGCTCGCGCACCTGGTGGCGCATCCGCACCGGGTGCACACCCGCGACCAGCTGGTCACCACGGTGTGGGGCTACGGACACGTGGGTGACGGCCGGACCGTCGACGTCCACATCGCCCGGCTGCGCCGCAAGCTCGGCGCGGAGCACCGCGACACCATCAGGACCGTGCGGCGCGTCGGCTACAAGTACGCGCCCGCCACGGGCAGTTGATCCACCCGGGCGGCGGGACGGTTTGCCTACGGGCAGAATTGCGTTCCGCCGCCCGGCCGGTCGGGGCAGAGTCCCCTCCATGAGACTTCTGATGCTGGGTGGTACGGAGTTCGTGGGGCGGGCCGTCGTGGAGGCGGCGCTGGGGCGCGGCTGGGACGTGACCGTCTTCCACCGCGGCCGGCACGACCCGCCCGCGGGCGTACGTTCGCTGCACGGCGACCGCACCGCGCCCGACGGACTCGCGGCCCTCGCCGAGGACGGACAGGGCCCCGAAGCCGAATGGGACCTCGTGGTCGACACCTGGTCGGGCGCCCCCCACGCGGTCCGGGACGCCGCGCGACTGTTGAAGGACCGCGTCCGGCGGTACGTGTACGTGTCGAGCTGTTCCGTGTACGCGTGGCCGCAGCCGGCCGGCTACGACGAAACCGGCCCGCTGGTCGAGGGTGCCTCCCCCGACGCCGGACAGACCGACTACGCGCGTGACAAGCGCGGTGGCGAGCTGGCCGTGCTCGACGCCTTCGGCGAGGAGCGGACGCTCCTGCTACGGGCCGGTCTGATCCTCGGCCCGTACGAGAACATCGGCCGGCTGCCGTGGTGGCTCACCCGTGCGGCCCGCGGCGGGCCCGTGCTCGCGCCGGGCCCCCGTGAACTGCCCCTCCAGTACATCGACGTCCGCGACCTCGCCGAGTGGACGCTGGGGGCCGTGGAGGGCGGCAGCGGGACGCAGGGCGGGGCCAGTGGGGCGTACAACCTCATCAGTCCTTCCGGGCACGCGACCACACAGGCACTGCTCGACGCGTGTGCGCGGGTCACCGGCGGGCGGGCCGAACTCCGGTGGACCGAGCCCGAGGTGATCCTGGCGGCCGGTGTCGAGCCCTGGACGCAGCTGCCCGTGTGGGTGCCGCCGGACTCCGAGCTGCACGCCATGCTGCACCGCGTCGATGTGTCGAAGGCGGTACGGGCCGGACTCCGCTGCCGCCCCGTCTCCGAGACGGTGGCCGACACCTGGAACTGGCTCCAGGACATCGGCGGTGTCCCGCCCCGGCGGCCCGACCGTCCCGTGGTCGGACTCGATCCCGCCGTGGAGGAGAAGCTCCTTCGCGGCTGAGGTCCGTCGGGTGGGAAAGGCAGGGGGTGGTGCTGGCACCACCCCCGTCCCGGTGGCTCGGCCCCCTGACCACGGCGGCGGGGTGGGCGAGACTGAGGGCATGGACACCAACGGGGACCGCGGGGATCACGGGGATCACGGGGAGAACATGGCGGGCGGCCGGGCGCGTACCGCCGCCCTCGACGGAGTGCGGGCTCTGCTGCTGGCCGTCGTGGCGACGGCCGGGTCGATCGTCCTCTTCGTGCTCTCCGTCGTGTCGATCGTGCTCGTGCCGCTGGGCATCGGCATCGTCACGACGCCCTGGATACTGGCCGCCGTACGCGGCTTCGCCGACTGGCGGCGGCTGCTGGCGGCCCAGTGGGGCGGGGTGCGCATCCCGCCCGCGTACCGGCCCGTCCCGAAGGACGCCAATCCGTGGGGGCGGTGCTTCCATCTGCTCGGCGATCCGGCCGTCCGGCGGGACCTCCTGTGGCTGCCGGTGGACATGACCGCGGGCTTCGTCACCGCGCTGCTGCCCGCGGCGCTGCTCGTCTACCCCTTCGAGGGGTTCGCGCTGGCCGCCGGCCTGTGGCGGGTCTTCACCGACGGCACGTACGTCGGCTGGTGGTACGGATTCGTGCCGGTCGGCGGGCAGCTCAGCGCCCTCGCCGCGGGGGCCCTGGGCGCCGCCCTGCTCGTCGTCGGCCTGTATACGATCCCCTTCCTGCTGCGCGTCCACTTCCTGCTGACCCGGTCCGTCCTGGCGTCCGGGCAGGGCGAACTCGCCCAGCGGGTGCGCGTACTGACCGAGACGCGGCGCGACGCCGTCGACACCTCCGCGGCCGAACTGCGCCGAATCGAGCGGGATCTGCACGACGGGGCCCAGGCTCGGCTGGTCGCGATGGGCATGGACCTCGGCACGATCGAGGCCCTGATCGAGAAGGACCCGGCGAAGGCCAGGCAGCTGGTCGCGCAGGCCCGCCGGTCCTCCGCCGAGGCCCTCACCGAACTCCGGGACCTCGTACGCGGCATCCATCCCCCCGTGCTCGCCGAGCGCGGACTCGGGGACGCCGTACGGGCGTTGGCGCTGCGGATGCCGGTCGCCACGGAGGTCGGCGTGGACCTGCCCGGCAGCCTCGGGGCACCGGTGGAGTCGGCGGCGTACTTCGCCGTCAGCGAGGTCCTCACCAACGCGGTCAAGCACTCGGGTGCCGAGCGCGTCTGGATCGACCTGCACCACACCCCGGAGCACGGCGGCATGCTGCGGATCTCCGTCACCGACGACGGCAGGGGCGGCGCCGTGACCGGTACGGGTTCGGGACTCTCCGGGGTCGAACGGCGACTCGGTACATTCGACGGCGTCCTGGCCGTCAGCAGTCCCGCGGGCGGTCCCACCATGGTGACCATGGAGATCCCTTGCGAGTTGTCCTAGCCGAAGACCTGTTCCTGCTACGGGACGGTCTGGTCCGGATGCTGGAGGCGTTCGACTTCGAGATCGCCGCCGCCGTCGAGAGCGGGCCCGAACTGACGCGGGCGCTCGCGGAGTTGAACCCGGATGTCGCCGTGGTCGACGTACGGCTGCCGCCCTCGCACACGGACGAGGGCCTGCAGTGCGCGCTGGCGGCGCGCCGGGCCAGACCCGGGCTGCCGGTCCTCGTCCTGTCCCAGCACGTCGAGCAGTTGTACGCGCGTGAGCTGCTCGCCGACGGGGTCGGCGGGGTCGGATATCTGCTGAAGGACCGGGTGTTCGACGCCGAGCAGTTCATCGACGCGGTGCGGCGGGTGGCCGCGGGCGGCACGGCGATGGATCCGCAGGTCATCCAGCAGTTGCTGGCGCGGCGGCAGGGCGACGGCCGGCCCCTGGGGCGGCTGACACCTCGCGAGCTGGAGGTTTTGGAACTGATGGCGCAGGGCAGGTCGAATGCGGCGATCGCGGGCCAACTCGTGGTCACGGAGCGGGCGATCGCCAAGCACACGTCCAACATCTTCCAGAAGCTCGACCTGGATGTCTCGGGCGACGACAACCGTCGCGTCCTGGCTGTTCTCGCCTATTTGGACCAGGGTCGGTGAAAGGGTTCATAAGCAGGGGGAACAAGGACGGGCCGGAAGCGTTCCCGAGTTTCATTCCCGTTCATCCCCACTGAATGATATTCAATAATTCCCACTCAACTGCCGTGGTTTCAGGGGTGTCTGGGCCCCTTGCGGCAGGATTGCGCCACGGAACTCCCATCAATTTCTGAGGCCTCTGAACGCCCCAGGAACCTCCTCCGTATTGAACGGAGCCGCTTCACCTCCTGCCGGGCGCCTCGATGCCCCCGCAAGGAAGCCAGAGGGAGTTCCATGGGACGCACGAACCGAAAACGCCGCTCCACGCTCGCCAACCGGGCGATAGCCGCATCGGCGGCTCTCGCGCTGGGTGGCGGCGGTCTGCTTGCGGCCAACATCTACGCTTCCGCGGGCGAGAGCAAGAACTCGACGCGGAACGCGCAGACGACCGCCGCCTCGGTGGCCACGATCAAATGCCCGGACGTCGGCCAGAAGCTGACCTCCGTTCCCAAGCGCGCCCGCGCCGGTGTCGACAAGGAGCTGGCCAAGCTCGACCAGCAGGTCACGGAGGCCTATAAGCGTCTTGCGGACACCCGCCAGGCTCAGGCGGGGGACCCCGCCTACGTCAACAACGCCATCCTGAGCCCTCTGAAGTCCAAGCGTGTTGCCACGATCGACAGGATCAGCAACAACATCAAGCGCGCGGGCGGCAAGGGTCCGAGAGGAGGCGGCAAGCTCGCGAACTGCCAGGGCGTGCCTGCCGAGACGCCCGCCGGTGGGGGCCAGGGCAACAACGGTGGTCAGGCCGGCAACAACGGCGGCCAGGCCGGCGACGGCGGTCAGGCCGGTAATGGCGGCCAGGCCGGCAACGGCGGCGGCCAGGGCGGCGACGGCGGTAACGGCGGTCAGGCCGCCAACGGGCCCGTGGCAGCCGACTTCCAGGACATCACCCAGGTCCAGCCGAACGGCGGCCCCAAGGGTGTGGGCGCGAACGGGCTTCCCGCGAACGGGGACACCGGTTCCACCGGCACCTTCACCACGAGCTGCGGCACCAACGAGAACGAGCTCCGCAACTCGGACAACGTGATCGTCGCTCCGGGTGTCAGCAACGGCGCCCAGCACCAGCACGACTACGTCGGCAACCAGTCCAACGACGCTTTCGCGAGCGACGAGGACCTGGCCGCGGCGGAGACCACCTGCCAGAACCAGGGCGACAAGTCCTCGTACTTCTGGCCGGTGCTGCGTGTGCAGGACGGCAAGGACGACATCGACGCGGACGCCGCCGGTGGCGGTCAGGACGGCAACGTCGGCACGATCCAGCAGGCCAGCGAAGCTCAGCTGAAGTTCGTGGGCAACAAGAAGAGCGATGTCGTCGCCATGCCGACGGCCCTGCGCATCATCACCGGTGATGCCAAGGCCTTCGTCAACGGCCTCAACAACGCCAACACGAACTGGAGCTGCACCGGCTTCGAGGACCGCCAGCTGACGGACAAGTTCCCGATCTGCCCCGAGGGCAGTTCCGTGGTGCGCACGTCCAACTTCCAGAGCTGCTGGGACGGCCAGAACATCGACAGCGCCAACCACCGCACCCACGTGTCCTTCGTCCAGGCGGACGGCACCTGCGGCAACGGTTTCCAGGCCATCCCCCAGCTGCAGGTCCGTCTCGTCTACGACGTGGCGGCCCCGCAGATCGAGGGTGACCAGATCACCAACGCCTTCGCGGTGGACTCCTTCCCGGACCAGCTGCACAAGCCGATCACCGACCACAACGACTTCATCAACTTCTTCGACGAGAACGAGATGAACGAGGTCGTGGACTGCATCAACAGCGGACAGAACTGCACGTAGTCCTTACGTGGCACCTGAACGTTGAGCACGAGGAAGCCGGCGGTGGGAATTCCCACCGCCGGCTTCTGTCTGTCCTGAACCCTCGTGGCCGATCCGGAGCCGTTCGGCGGGGTCAGCCCTTGTGACTGTTGTGGCTGCCGCCCGGGTTCATGTGCTCGGAGCCTTCCTCCATGGTCCCGCCGAGCCGGCCGCGCAGTGCGGTGACCGTCTTCTTCTCCCCGACGGCGACCCACTTGCGGCCCACGAGGTAGTAGCCGCCGTAGTCCTTCGCCCCGGTCAGCCACTCGGCCTGACCGCGGTCGGTGGCGAACGTCGCGAGGACGTACTTCTTGCCGGAGCTCTTGCAGATGGCCTGCCGGATCGTGTCCGCGTCCGTCTGCATGTTCGGCTTGCAGCCCGCCTCGCTCGCGATGTGCTCCAGGCTCCCCGTCGCGGTCTCGGGAACCTTCTTCTCGCCGCCGCCGTCGGAGCCGCAGCCGGTCATCGCCAGGAGTGCCACGACCGCCCCGGCCGTGCCGACCGCGAGCCTCTTGCCCGTAAAACTCATTACGTCCGTACCTCCGGGTCCATTCCGGCGACAAGCCTCGCCGGGGCCGTGCGCCCACGCCTGCGGAAGCCCTCGCAGGGGCCCCGCTCTTCGATACGGCTCCCGCACGCTCCGCGCTCAACCGACGACGGCACGAGTGACCGATTCCGTCATACAGGCACCACGGGGCACGTGACAGTGACCTGCGCCACAGAAGCGGTTGCTTTTGATTGGCGCACGTGTGCGAGGGTGAGCGCGTGACGACAGAGGACAGTACGACGAACAGGGCAACGGACCGCACGGCCGGCAACACGGCTGACGGCGCGGCGGACTGGGACGAGCGGGTGGCCGCCGCCTGGGCCGGCTTCGAGGCCGATCCGGAGACGGACGCGGCGGACTTCCGAGCGCTGATCGACGCGCTCGTCGCCGAGTTGCCCGCCGACAGCCCGGTCGCCCCCTTCGAGCGGGCGTGCGCCTGGGACTCGACGGGCCACTCGGACAACGCCGTCCCGCTGTACCGGGAGGCCCTGGCACTGGGCCTCGACGGCTACCGGGGCCGGCGCGCGAAGATCCAGCTGTCCAGCTCGCTGCGGAACCTCGGCCGGCCGGAGGAGGGTGTCAAGCTCCTCTCCCCCGAACTCGTGGGCGTGACCGACGAGTTGGACGACGCCGTACGGGCGGCTCTCGCCCTGTGCCTGGCGAGCCTGGGCCGCGAGCGCGAAGGCCTCTCGCTCGTCCTGGGCGCCCTCGCCCCTCATCTGCCGCGCTACCAGCGGTCCATGGCGAACTACGCGCGGCTGCTGGTGGAGCCGGAGGGATAGGACACGACTGGTGACTCCCGGTGGTGTCGGGGCGGTCCAGGTGACCATCCACCGATTCGCTCGTTCTGCTGAACGTGCAGTCACAGGATGTCGCCCCGCGCCCCCGCCCCGCATCAGCCGCCGCCCCCGGGCCGGTGGTCGACATCGAGCAGGCCGAGGCCGTGCTCGTCGAGCACTACCCGCGGCTCGTCCGGCTCGCCTACCTGGTGCTGCCGCCGAGCCTCGGCCGCAACCGCCGGGTGCTCACGGCGCACGCGCTCACCCAGCGCACCCTGCCCCGCGGCCGGGCCTCCGGCGACTCCGCCGTCCTCCCGGCCCAGAAGACCGCCGCCGAGGGCCGTGACAGCGACCCCGGGTACGCGTACCTGCGGCTGCGCGTCCTGCGGACGGCGCTGGAGGCCGGCCGGCCGTTGACCTTCCGGGCCTGGCCCACCCGGGCCCAACTGCCGCCGCTGCTCCCGCAGGTGTGGGGCCTGCGGCTCTTCCCGCGCTCGGGCGGAGCCGACGAACTCGCCCTGGACCAAAGGCTGTCGGCCCTGTCCGCCCCGGCCCGCGCCGCCTTCGTCCTGCGCGGTCTTGAGCGGCTGGCCGACGCGGACGTCCGCAGGGTGCTGGCCGCGGCCGGCGAGGAGGACCCGGCCGCCGCCCTCGCCGAGGCGGACGCGGCGGGCACGGCGGGCACGGCCGAGGGCGCCGACGCGCTGCTGACCTCCCCCGAGTTCGACCCGTGCTCGCTGCAGGCCCGGCCCACCGATCTGATGCGCCGCCGCCAGCACGTCAAGGCGGCGGTCGCCGCGATCGCCGCGGTCGCCGTGTGCGGGGCGCTCCTCGGCATGCCCGGTGACGGCTGGGGCCCCGAGGGCGCCGCCGCGCCGCCGTACGCGCGGAACCCGGCGGCCCAGGCCGCCCTGGACCCCGGGAAGCTCACGCTGGTCCCGGCGGCGGCGTGGGAGTCGTCCGCGCGCACCGACTTCTCCGTATGGCCCGCGCGCGGCGAACTCACCGGCGACAAGGCCCTGCTGCGCCGCGCGCTCGCCGTCTGGGCGCGGCCCGGCGGGTCCGTCCAGGTCTCGGCGACCCCCGGCACCCCTTCGGGCGCCCCGCCGGGACCGCCCCAGCTGCTGTACGCGGGCGAGGTCGACCAGAGCCGCGTGGTGCTGCTGTACGACGGACTGCGGATCGCGCGGTACGCCGAGGCGAAGGACGGCGGCACACAGGGCGCCGCCCTCGACTTCGCCCGGGTCGACGGCGCCACGGGAGCCGACGCCGACGCGGTGGTCCTGGGCCGCACCGACGGCAACGTCCGGTATCTGACGGCACCCTGGGTGCGTACCGCCGTCGTGCGCGACCTGCTGAAGTCCGCCGCGGGTGCGCCCGGCGCAACCGGCACGTCCGGTACGACGCGGCTGGCGCGCTCGGCGGACGGGGTGACCGAGCCGTTCGCGAGCCCGGCCCTGCAGACCGGCGAATGCCGTTCCTGGAACGTCCTGGAGCTGACGGACCGGACCGGGACCCGTATGTCGACCGACCTCGGCGAGCTCACGCCCGTCCGGCTCACCTCGGGCCGTCCCGGGCGGCCCGGCGACGCCTCCGCGGCGGACTGGTCCCCACTGGCCTGCTCCCTCGCGGACGCCCGCGGCCAGGGGGTGCGCTCGGTGAACTCCTGGAGTTACGCCCGTCAACCCCTCCCCGACGGGAGCGGCAGCGCGGAGTGGCTGTGCACCCGCGCGGACACCTGGCGCGGCGGGGGCCCGCGGGTGCTCGCCCAGTTCCACGCGCCGGGGCAGCGGTACGGGGCGGTCGCGGCGAAGGCCGACAACGCGTCCGCGTGCGGCGCGAAGGACCCCCACGTCCTGGCGGGCGTGCTGTGGAAGTCCGTCAAGGGCGACTGGTACCTCCTCGCCGCGGGCGGCAAGGACACGGCGTCGATCCGGGCGACGGGCGGTGTCAGCGGGACGGCGCGGAGCAATCTCCTCGCCGTGCGGGCCGAACAGGGCGCGCGGGCCGAGTTGAAGGGCACGCTGAGCAGTGGAAGGGAGATCAGCGGGCTCCGCTGAACGGCCCCGGGTACCGGCTCCGAGTACCGGCCCGTTCGAGGCCGGTTCCGATCGGTTCGATCGGTAAGGTGTTCATATGACTACCGGGGTGCGACGCAGAATGGGCGTCGAGGAGCGACGGCAGCAGTTGATCGGCGTCGCTCTCGACCTGTTCAGCCGGCGCTCGCCGGACGACGTGTCCATCGACGAGATAGCTTCCGCCGCGGGCATCTCACGGCCGCTGGTCTACCACTACTTCCCGGGCAAACTCAGCCTGTACGAGGCCGCGTTGAAGCGTGCCTCGGACGATCTGGCGGAACGTTTCGTTGAGCCGCTGGAAGGTCCGCTGGGGGCGCGGCTGCTGCGCGTGATGCGGCGGTTCTTCGACTTCGTCGACGAGCACGGGCCCGGTTTCTCGGCGTTGATGCGGGGCGGCCCCTCGGTCGGGTCCACCACGACGAACGCCTTGATCGACGGGGTGCGGCAGGCGGCGTATCTGCAGATCCTGTCGCACTTGCGGGTGGAGCGGCCGCCGGCCCGGCTCGAACTCGTCGTCCGGTCCTGGATCTCGCTGGCGGAGGCGACCGCTCTGATCTGGCTGGACGGTCGCCGGATTCCGCGGGGGGAGCTCGAAGTTCAGCTGGTGCATGACTTCGCCGCGCTGGCGGCGGTGAGCGCGGCGTCGGATGCGGAGATGGCGGCGATCCTGCGGGCCGCCTTGTCCCAGGAACCGACCGAAAGCCCGTTCACGGACCTGGTGAGCCGCTTGGTGGCCCTGGCCGACTGAATCCCTGCGGCCCGGTGGGGGCTGGTCGCGCAGTTCCCCGCGCCCTTCAAGGGCAAAAGCAGGGGCGCAGCCCCGCTTTTGAGGGGCGCGGGGAACTGCGCGAACGGTCCCCACCGGCCGACACGGTGAAGTCAGCCCGCGGGACCCGGACGTCAGTCCACGGACTTCTGGTACGACGGGTCGAGGTCACGGACCTCCGCGGAGACATGCAGAGCGAGACCGTCGACCGCCTTCACATGCGCCCGCACAAGCTCCAACGCCCCCGCCGTGAGCGCCGACTTCACCCCGGCCGAGCGCCCCGGCAGCAGCGCCACCCCGACATGCACCAGCGCATGCCCCGCCGCGTCGGCCCCCACGACGATGTCGTCCACGACCCGGAACCGGGACTTGCACGCCTCGATCCTCGCGGCGGCCGTCTCCACCACCATGGTGTGCAGCGCGGCAGCGAACCCCTGCCGGTCGAAGGCGTCGCCGAGCGACGCGGAGTAGTCGACGGTGATCTGCGGCATGGGCACTCCTGTTCGGGGGGAAAACAACCCTCACCCTAGCCTCAGGGCGAGCAGCGCGATGTCGTCCTCCCGGTCATGGCCGAAGCAGTCCAGGAGCGTGTCGCACAGGGCGTCCAGACCGGGCAGCGCACCGGCGGCGGCGGCTCGGAGGTGTTCCATCGACGCCGCCAGATCCGTACCCCGCGTCTCGATCAGCCCGTCGGTCACCATCAAAAGCCGGTCGCCCGCTTCGAGGAACAGCTCGGTCGGCGCCGGATGGGGCAGCCCCACCCCGAGCAGCGGCCCGGCGGCCTTCGCGTAGTCGGCCGTACCGGTGTCCCGGATGATCAGCGGCGGGATGTGGCCGGCGTTCGCGATACGGGTGCGCCCGGTGGCGGGGTCGATCAGGGCCAGGCAGACCGTGGTGGTGATCCCGGGGTGGTAGTACCGCAGCATCCGGTCGAGGCGCTCGGCCAGCACGGCCGGGTCGCTCTCGTCGACGCAGTAGGCGCGCAGCGCGTGCCGGATCTCGACCATGACGGTGGCCGCGTCCAGCGAGTGGCCCACGACGTCACCCACCGCGGCCAGCACTCCGTCGTCGGTGCGCAGTGCCGCGTAGAAGTCGCCGCCGATCTCGGTCTGCTGCGAGGCGGGCACGTAACGGACCGCGACGTCGATGCCCGGCAGTTCGGGCAGCCGGTGCGGCTGGGGGAGGAAGCTGTGCTGGAGGGTGAGGGCGACATGCCGTTCGACCTGGTACATGAGCAGGGGCTCGGCGGCGTACGCCGTGGCCTGGGCGAGCCGGGCCACCAGGGTCTCCTCCTCCGGATTCAGCCTGCGCACCCCGCGGGTGGGTGTGGCCAGGCACACCGAGGCCTTGCCCTCCTGCGTGAGGATCAGCGCCAGCCGGGCGTCGTGCTGTACGCCGGGCCGGAAGAACCCGGCGGGCCACAGCGGCGCGGGCACCGTGGTGATCTGCACCCCGGACTGCCCACGGGTGAGCCGCCGGAGCAGTCCGGCCACGGTCCGGTGGGCGCCCTCGTCGGGCAGCGCCAGTGAGGTGCGGTCCCGCGAGAGGGCGCGGTACAGCTCGTCGTCCGGGCCGAGGAAGAAGACGGCGGCGGGCCCACCGGTGAGCCGCGCGGTGCCGTTGGCGGCGGCCTCGGCGAGTTCCTGGAGGTTACGGGCCGCCTGGATGGTGACGATCGTCTCCGACAGCAGCGTCAGCCGCCGGGCCAGTGCCTGGTCGTCGGCCCGCAGCCGCGCGGAGCGCACCGCGGCCCGGACCACCGCGTCGATCTCCTCGGGCTCGGCGGGCACCGCCAGATACGCCTCCCCGCCCGCCTCAAGACCCCGGCACCGGTCGCCCGGGCTCATGGCGGAGGCCGAGAAGTGCACGACGGGCAGGCCGGCCATGTGCGGGCGGGCCTTGATCCGGCGGCAGAGTTCGAAGCCGTTCATGTCGGAGAGGTCCACGTCGACGAGGGCCACGTCGGGGAGGGTTCCCCTGCGCAGCCGTGCGTCGAGTTCGACGAGCGCCTCGTTGCCGGTGGCGGCCGGGACGACCTGGTGTCCGGCCCGGCGCAGCAGGGCACCCATGGCGTACCGGCCTGCCGCCGTGTCGTCCACGAGCAGTACGGTCGCGTCTGTTCGCTTGCCGTGGACGTCCATCTGCCAGCCCTTGGACACGCCGGTGGGGCGGCCCGGGGTCCCAGGGCCGCCCCACCAATGTAGTGCCCTGTCAGGAGGTCCGGGAGAACACCGCGACGGTCCGTCCGGGAACGGTGAACGTGCCCGAGTCGGCCGCGTAGGACGCGGACTTGACGACGGTGTCCCCGCCCCCGGCCTGTACGGGGTGCAGTGCGTACCCCGTGCCCTTCACATCCGCCACTTCCTGCTCCTGCTCCCCGGGGGTCGCGTTGAGGACGACGACGAGGTCGCCGAGTTCCATCGTGATCACTCCGGGTGTCTCGTCCTCGCCGGAGAGCGGGAAGGACAGCTTCGACTGCACCTGTCCGGCCGTGCCGAGCCCGAAGTCGGGTTCACTCGTACGGATGCGCAGCAGATCCCGGTACGCGGCGGACGCGCCCTCGATCTGCGGGCAGCCCACCTCGACGGAGGTCAGCAGGGGCTTGGCGTAGGACCACTTGGCCTCGTTGTCGGCGGCCGGCGGCAGCCCCCGCCCGAACCCGTTGCCGCTACCGGTACCACCGCCGTCGCGGCACTCCCAGTGGATGGCGTTGAACCAGTCGCCGCTGTCGTACGAGTTGCGGTCCAGGGACTTGGACCGCAGCAGGTCGGTGCCCGCCTGGGAGAGCGCGGGCCCCTGCGACAGGGTGGCCGTGGCCATCGCGAGGACCTGCATCCGGGCGCGCTCGGCCGCCGAGGTGCCCTGGGGCAGCTTGAAGGCGAGCGCGTCGAACAGCGACTCGTTGTCGTGGGCGTCCACGTACGCGAGGGCGTCGCCGGGCGCGTCCGCGTATCCGGCGGGCGCCCCGTTGTAGTCGACCTCGGAGCCCTTGACCCGCTTGCCCGCCGTGTCGGTGAAGCTGTAGCCGGCGAGGTTGCCGGACAGCCCCACCTTGATCAGGTCCTGGTAGTGCAGGAGCCGGGCCTTCTGCTCGGCGGAAGTGCCGTTGCCGGTGCTGGAGTTGGGGTCGGTGTAGAGGCCGGACGCGAAGCCCTGGACGCCGGGGTCCTCGTCGAAGGGGCCGCCGCCGCGCACGGCGTCACGGGCCCGGTCGGAGAAGGTGGCGATTCCGGTCCCGGCCATGTTCTTCTGGGTGGCCTGGACGAACCGGGCGTCGTCCGCGACCTCACCGAAGTTCCATCCCTCGCCGTAGAGGACGATCTTCTTGCCGTCGACGCCGTCCTTGGCGGGGGTGAGCGCGTCGAGGGCCTTGCGGACCGCGAGGATGTTGGCCTTGGGATGGTGGCCCATCAGGTCGAAGCGGAACCCGTCGACCTTGTACTCCCTGGCCCAGGTGACGATCGAGTCGACGACCAGCTTGCCCATCATGGCGTTCTCGGGTGCCGTGTCGGCGCAGCAGGTGGAGGTGGCGACCCCGCCGTCGGCGAGGAGCCGCTGGTAGTAGCCGGGGACCACCTTGTCGAGCACGCTCGTGTCGGCCTGACCACTGGCCGGGGTGTGGTTGTAGACCACGTCCATGACGACCCGCAGACCGTCCTCGTTGAGCGACTTCACCATCTGCCGGTACTCGACCGTGCGGCGCGTCCCGTCGGGATCACTGGCGTACGAGCCCTCCGGCACCGTGTAGTGGTACGGGTCGTAGCCCCAGTTGTACGCGTCCTTCGCGGCGCTCCTCGCCACGCACTCCTGCTGCTTGTCGGAGTCGGCCGGGTAGGAGGCGGGATCGCAGTCGGGGACGGCCTGGTCCGCCTTCTTCTCGGGAATCGTGGCGATGTCGAAGGCGGGCAGGAGATGGACGTACGAGGTCCCGGCCCCGGCGAGTTTCCTGAGGTGCTCGGAGCCCGCGCTGTCCTTGTCGGTGAAGGCGCGGTAGGTGCCCTTGTCCTTCGCCGGGACGGTCCTGTCGTCGACGGAGAAGTCCCGGATGTGCAGTTCCTGGATCTGCGCGTCCTTCAGCGGCACGGCTGTGGGCTTCTTGAGGCCCGACCAGCCGGCCGGGGCCAGTGACGTGTCGTCCAGGTCGACGACGAGGCTCCGCTCGGAGTTCGCGGTGAGGGCGACCGAGTAGGGGTCGGTGACCTTGTTGGTGACGACCCGGCGAACGCTGGGCGCCCACACCTTCACGACGTACCGGTAGGGCTTGTTCTTCCAGGACCCCGGACCCGTCACGGACCAGACGCCGGAGGCGGAGTCCCGCCGCATGGGAACGGTGCCGCCGCCGATCTCCAGCGAGACCTGCTGGGCCGTCGGCGCCCAGACGGCCAGCGTGGGCCGCCCGTCACGGAACGTCGGACCGAGGTCCGCCTTGGTCGCGGCCGTCCCGTACGCGTCGTCGAGCACGCCCGCGATCTGCACGCCCGTCGCCGCGAGTACGGCCCCGGTGGCGGCCCGCTGGGAGGCGACCAGTTGCCCGCGCAGGGCCTCGCGCACCCGGTCGCGGTCGCGCGGGTCCACGGACCAGGCCGTGTAGTCCTTCAGGTGCGGGAACGCGGCCTTCTGGGCGTCGGTGAGCGTGGTCTTCCCCAGTCGGAGCCACCGCTCGTCGGTGCTGGTCAGCGTGCCGTCCTCGGCCTTGATGCTCCCGTCGCGCGAGTACAGCAACTGGGTCGACGCGGCGGTCTCGTCGGCGTTCCAGGCCACGGTGTCGCGGTCGATCCAGACGGCCTTGGAGGTGGTCAGGTCGAGTGCGGCGGCGCTGCCCGCGGGCTGCGGCAGGAGGTACTTCTCCCGGCCGCCCAGCAGCCACACCTCGTGGCCGCTCGCCGTGAGGTCGAGCGACTGGTCGGTGGGCAGGTCCTTCTCGTCGCCCTTGTGGAGGATGTAGCTGAGGCTGGTGGCGCCCTCGGCGAGCGGCACCTCGTAGACGGCGCCGTACGGGTCGGTCCGCACCGGCTCCAGGGGCTTCGACCAGTCCGTGGGGTTCGCGGCGCCGGTCCAGGCGTGCAGGCCCCAGCCGTCGTAGTTCCCGTCGGCCCGGTGGTAATGCAGGACCGCCTTGGTCCTGTCCGGCGCCGGATAGTCGGCGGCGGGCTTCTCGGTCCGTACGGCTTCCTTGCCCTGCTCGACCCAGACCTCGCCCGTCTTCGTGACGTCGATCGTGCGGTCGGCGGAGACGTCCTTGTTCCCGTCCTTGTCGATGACGAGGAAGTTCACGGCCGAGGCGCCCGGCTTGAGCTTGACGTGGGCGAAGGCCCCGTAGGCGTCCCGGCCGACGAAGTCATGACCCGCCGGCCAAGTGGTCTCCTCCCCCTCGGCGATGTCGCCCCAGGCGTACAGCCGCCAGTCGGTGTAGTCCCCGTCGGCCCGCTTGTAGTGGACGATCGCGTCCTCGCGCGAGGAGGCGGTCGGCACCTCCTCGGCGGGCGGGGTGCCGGTGGTGGAGGCGGCCGTCGCACTCGCGGTACGCCCGGCCGGGTCGACGACAACGGCCTTGTAGCGCAGGGCGGTTCCGGCCGGCACGTCCTTCCCGACGACCTGGGTGACCTTGTACGGGGCATGGTCGGCGGAACCGAGCGTCCGCCACTTCCCCGCACCCACCTGCGCGGCGAAGACGACCCGGTTGAGCTGCCCCCCGTCGACGTCGGCGGTGATCTCGACGGTGCCGGTGGCGCCGGCGGCGGGAGCCTTGAGCGTGACGGCGGGCCTGGCGGCGGGCGAGGCTAGCCGCCCGGCGGCCTTGTACACCACGGAGGACCCGGCCGGAACGGTCACGGCGACCCGCCGGTCGGACCCGCTCCTCAGCGTGCCGTCGGTCCCGTGGATCCCCCGGAAGGTCATGCCCGCCGACCCGGTCGCGAAGGTGGCGCTCTTCGCCTCGCCCGCGTTGTTCACGGCGACGACGTACTCGACACCGGTCCTCGCATCGGTGCGGGAGAAGGCGTAGACGCCGGCGCCGTCGGCCGCGTACCGCTCGGTCTGTACGCCGTCCGCGAGGGCCGGGTTGTTCTTGCGGAGCTTCGAGAGGGCGGCGATCTGCCGGTAGAGGGGCGCGCTCGTGTCGTACGCGTCCTCGGCGTGCGTGCGGTCCGTGCCTAGCCGGTCGTCGTCCAGGTAGTCGGCGGTCCTCGACGCGAACATGGTCTGGCGGGCGTCCTTGTCGCCGCCCGCGCCGGTGAAGCCCTGCTCGTCGCCGTAGTAGACGACGGGGTTGCCGCGGCCGAGGAACATCAGCTCGTTCGCCAGCCTGTCCTTCTTCACCAGCTCGGCGTCGGACGCGCCGGGATTGTCCTGCTTGACGAACGTGCCGATGCGGCCCATGTCGTGGTTGCCGAGGAAGGTGACCTGCTCGTACGCGTTGGCCTTGTCCGTCGTGTACTTGTAGTCGTCCCCGAAGACCGAGGCGAGCCGCTGCGCGCTGCCGCCCTGGGAGGCGTACGCCCGTGCCGCGTCCTGGAAGGGGAAGTCCAGCGTGGAGTCGAGGCGGCCCTCGGTGACGTACGGGGAGGTGATCGACGTGTCGGCCGAGTACACCTCGCCGAACATGAAGAAGTCGTCACGGCCGTGCTCGGCGGCGTACGCGTCGAGCGCGGTCGCCCACTGCGTCCAGAACTCCATGTTCACGTGCTTCACGGTGTCGATCCGGAAGCCGTCGATGTCGAAGTCCCGCACCCACCGCTGGTAGATCTTCTCCATGCCGGTGACGACCTCGGGACGCTCGGTCCACAGGTCGTCGAGCCCGGAGAAGTCACCCTGCTCGGAGCTCTCACCGGCGAAGGTCGAGTCGCCGCGGTTGTGGTACATCGACGGGTCGTTGAGCCAGGAGGGCACTTTGGTGTTCTTCTTCGCGGGGGCCACGACGGGCGTGCGCGGGAAGGAGCCGCCGCCGACGGCGGGGAACTCCCGCTCCCCGTCCGCGTGGTCGGCGTCGTCGAAGGGCTCGCCGTCCTTCGTCAGATACGGGAAGGCGCCCTTGGAGAGGTAGGAGTAGGACTTCTCCTCGTAGTCGACGACGTCGGCCGTGTGGTTGGTGATGACGTCGAAGAAGACCTTCATGCCCTTGCCGTGGGCCTTGTCGATCAGCCGCTCCAGGTCCGCGTTCGTACCGAAGTGCGGGTCGACCTGGGTGAAGTCGGTGATCCAGTAGCCGTGGTAGCCGGCCGACGCGTCAACTCCTGCACCCTGTACGGGCTGGTTCTTGAAGGTCGGCGCCAGCCAGATGGAGGTGGTGCCGAGGTCCTTGATGTAGTCGAGCTTCTTCGTCAGGCCCTTGAGGTCGCCGCCCTGGTAGAAGCCCTTGTCGGTGGGGTCGTAGCCCGTGTCGAGCCGGGAGCCGGTGAGGCCGCCCCTGTCGTTCGCGGTGTCGCCGTTGGCGAACCGGTCCGGCAGGACGAAGTAGAACTGCTCGCGGGTGAGGTCGTTACGGGCGGCCGTCTTCGCCAGGGCCGCGTCCGACGGGGGTGCGGGCGGGGTCGCCGCGCGGGCGGCGAGGGGCTGGACGAGCGCGGCGGCGAGGGCGGCTGCGGCGATGGCCGCGGTTCGTCTCGGTATCACAGGCCTGACTCCTTGCGGTGGGATCCGCGCGACCGTATCGCCGCCGAAACGCTTTCTGCAAGAGCCTTGCAAGCACGAGAAAGAGTTTTCAGTGACAACCCAAAAGACTGCGCAGTTCCCCGCGCCCCTTTGAGGGGCGCGGGGAACTGCGCGATCGTCAAGGCCCGCCCCCACCGGCCTCCAGGCGGGTCAGCAGGTGGACTTGCCGGCGTAGACCGCCAAGGCGGTGTTCGCGGCCAGCGTCGCCGTCAGCTGGCCGGACCCGTTCACCGTCACCGTCGTGCCCGCCTGCACATTGCAGTACGTGCCCGCCGCCAGCGACGTCGCATACGTGCGGGTCAGCGAGGACGACTCGTGGTTGATGGCCACGAAACCCTTGCCGCCGCGGCCGAAGGCGATCGCGTCGGCGCCGTTGTCCCACCAGTTGGTGACGGCGGTGCCCCGGACGGCGTTGCGGAAGCCGACCATCGACTGGATCTCCGGCCAGGCATGCTGGCACTTCCACCCGTCCTGCCAACAGGCGCTCACCGAACCGCCGTTGGGCGGCCCCGCGTCCGTGGACGAGAACTCGTACCCCGAGTTGATGTCGGGCGCCCCGTACGGGTACGCCAGCATGAACACGTTGGCGAGGGTGTAGTTCGCGTTGTCCTTGTAGCTGAGCGTCGACCCGTTGCGCTCGGTGTCGTGGTTGTCCACGAAGACCCCCGAGACGCCGCTGCTCATATAGCCCCAGCCCTCGCCGTAGTTCTTCAGGTAGGCGAGGTTCTCGTTGTTGAAGACGCGCTTGAGGTCGAACGCGTACCGGAACTCCTGCACGTCCCCGGTCCCGGTGTACTCGGTCGGCTGGACCGCCTCACCGGCCCCGTAGATGGCCTCCTGCTTCCAGTACGCGGACGTGTTGCTCAGCCGGCCCTTGATGTTGGCGAGGTCGGCGGCCGGTATGTGCTTGGCCGCGTCGACGCGGAACCCGTCGACGCCCAGCGACAGCAGGTCGTTCAGGTACTTGGCGATGGCGGAGCGGACGTACTCCTCGCCGGTGTCCAGGTCGGCGAGCCCGACCAGCTCGCAGTTCTGGACGTTCCCGCGGTCCTGGTAGTTGCTGATCTGCGAGGTGCAGTTGTCGAAGTCGGGTGACGAGTACAGGCCCGGGTAGTCGTACTTCGTGTAGGACGAGCCGCCCGTACCGGTGCCGCTGCCCGCCGACATGTGGTTGATCACCGTGTCGGCGACGACCTTCACCCCTGCCGAGTGACAGGTGCTGACCATGTTCTGGAAGGCCGTACGGTCACCGAGGCGCCCGGCGATCTTGTAGCTGACGGGCTGGTACGAGGTCCACCACTGCGAGCCCTGTATGTGCTCGGCGGGCGGGGAGACCTGGACGTATCCGTAACCGGCCGGGCCCAGCCGGTTGGTGCACTCCTTGGCCACGGACGCGAAGTTCCACTCGAAGAGGACGGCGGTGACGTCCTTGGTGCCCGGTGGGGAGGCGTGGGCGGTACCGGCGGTGCTCGCGGGGACGACGAACGCGGCGGCCGCCACGGCGAGCGCGCAGGACAGAGCTCTCTTGGCCATGTGTGGGGGTCCCTTCTCCGTTGAAGGTTCTTGCTGCAAAATTCAACAGCAGTGCGGTGCCGCAGATCGTAGAAGCCCGTCTCCCAAAGCGGAAGACGGGCTTCTGAAAATTCCTGAAAGTTCTTGCAGGACAGGTCGGTTGGTGACGGTTGGTGGACGGTCAGTCCGCGATCCACCACACGGTGACGTCGGCGGGCACCTTCGCCTCGCCGTCGTCCGTGACGGTCACCTCGCCGCTCGCGAGCAGCACCCGCCCGTACGCGCGGACGGTCGCCGCCTCTCCCCCGGTGTTGGCGGTGCACACGAACGCCCCGCGGCGGAAGGCCAGGACACCCTCGGGCACCTTCAGCCACTCGACACGGTCGCCCGCGCCGAGGTCGGCCTGCTCACTGCGCGCGGCGAGCGCGGACCGGTACAGCTCCAGGGTCGAGCCGGCGGCCCCGGTCTGCGCCTCGACGCTCAGTTCGCCCCACCCGGCGGGCTGCGGGAGCCAGCTGCCCCCGCCGCCGAAGCCGTACGAGGAGCCCTCGCGGTCCCACGGGATCGGCACCCGGCAGCCGTCACGGAACCCGTCCTGGCCGGCGCCCCGGAAGTACGCGGGGTCCTGGCGGACCTCGTCCGGCAGGTCGACGACGTCCGGCAGGCCCAGCTCCTCGCCCTGGTACAGGTACGCGGACCCGGGCAGCGCGAGCATCAGCAGGGTGGCCGCGCGGGCCCGGCGCAGGCCGAGTTCACGGTCTCCCGCGAGACGGATCTGGGTGCCGAGCCCGGCCGGGTTGGCGAACCGGGTGGCGTGCCGGGTCACGTCGTGGTTGGACAGCACCCAGGTGGCGGGGGCGCCCACGGGCCGCATCGCGTCGAGAGTCCGGTCGATGCAGACGCGCAGCTCCGCTGCGTCCCAATGGGTGCTCAGGTACTGGAAGTTGAAGGCCTGGTGCAGTTCGTCCGGGCGCACGTAGTTGGCGGTGCGCTCGATGGTCGGCGTCCAGGCCTCGGCGACGAAGATGCGGTCGCCCGAGTACTCGTCCAGCACGAGCCGCCACTGGCGGTAGATCTCGTGCACACCGTCCTGGTCGAAGAACGGCATGACATCGTTGCCCAGGAGCTTCAGCTGCTCGTGGGATCCCAGGTCCGGGAGCCCTTCCGCCTTCACAAGCCCGTGGGCCACATCGATGCGGAAGCCGTCGACACCCATGTCGAGCCAGAACCGCAGGACCGAGCGGAACTCGTCGCCGACCGCCGGGTGGTCCCAGTCGAAGTCGGGCTGCTCGGGCGCGAAGAGGTGGAGGTACCACTCGCCGGGGGTGCCGTCCGGCTCGGTGACCCGTGTCCAGGCGGGGCCGCCGAAGATGGACTCCCAGTCGTTGGGCGGCAGTTCACCGTTCTCACCCTTGCCCGGGCGGAAGTGGTAGCGCTCCCGTGTCGGCGAACCCGGCCCCTCGGCGAGGGCGCGCTTGAACCACTCGTGCTGGTCGGAGGAGTGGTTGGGGACGAGGTCGACGATGATCCTCAGGCCCAGTTCATGGGCGTCGCGGATCAGCGCGTCGGCGTCGAGCAGATTGCCGAACATGGGGTCGACGGCCCGGTAGTCCGCCACGTCGTAGCCCGCGTCGGCCTGCGGCGAGGCGTAGAAGGGGCTGAGCCACACGGCGTCGACGCCGAGGTCGCGCAGATACGGGAGTCGGGAACGTACGCCCTCCAGGTCGCCCATGCCGTCGTCGTTGCTGTCGGCGAAGCTGCGCGGATAGACCTGGTAGATCACCGCGTCGCGCCACCAGTCGCGGCGGTCGGCGACGGTCACGAGAGCGGAGTTCGGCGCCGGGTCGGCGGAGTGCTGCTGGCTCATAACTTCCTTGATACGTGACGGAGAGCGCCCCGTCAGGGGCGCGGGGCTGTGTCGATATGCGGCTTCCGCCGCGTGGGCGCGACCAGCCACGACGCGCCGTCGGACGACCGACGACCCCGCAGCTCGCCGCGTACGGCTAACCCTTGGTGCCACCCGCGGTCAACCCGGTGACCAGGTTCTTCTGCACAAGGTAGAAGAACGCCGACACCGGGATGGCCACGAGCACAGCCGTCGCGGCCATCAGATTGCGCTGGGCGTCGTGCTCACTGACGAAGCTCTGCAGCCCGACCGCGAACGTGTACTTCGTGTCGGACAGCATGAACGTCGAGGCGAACGCGACCTCACCGAACGCGGTGATGAAGCTGTAGAACGCGGCGACGGCGAGCCCCGGCTTGGCGAGCGGCAGGATCAGCCGGAAGAACGTACCGAAGGGCGAGAGCCCGTCGACGCGTCCCGCCTCGTCGATCTCGAAGGGGATGGTGTCGAAGTACCCCTTGAGCAGCCACGCGCAGTACGGCACCGCGGTCGAGCAGTAGACGAGGATCAGGCCGAAGTAGTTGTCGATCAGCTGGAGTTCGCTGAGGATCTCGTACATCGGGACCATCAGTACCGCGACCGGGAACATCTGGGTCACCAGGAGCACCCACATGAACTTCTTGTAGCCGGGGAAGCGCATGCGCGAGACCGCGTAGCCGGTGGTGGCGGCGACCAGGACGCCGATGACGGTCGTGCCCAGCGACACGACGAGCGTGCTCCACAGCCAGTCGAAGAACGGTGTGTGCCGCAACACGAACGTGTAGTTGTCGAACGTCATCTTGCCGGGGATGCCCCCGGGGTGCAGATAGTCGTCCTTGTCCGGGCCGAGCGACAGGAAGATCAGCCAGGCGATCGGGAACAGGGCTATCAGGCTGGCGACGCCGAGGATGCCGTGCGAGGTCAGGGCCCCTGCGCGACTGCGCTCGCCGCGCCGCGGCCCCTTGCCGGCCGGGGCGGGGTTCTTGACGGTCGTGGTGCTCATGGGGGCTCCTGCCTCAGATCGCGAGCTGCTGCTCATTGCGGGCCAGCCAGCGGCGGTAGACGGAGGTGAAGACGATCAGGATGGACAGCAGCAGTACGCCGTACGCGGCGGACTGCGCGTAGTCGCGCGGCTGTTGCCCGAAGCCCAGTTGGTAGGCCCAGGTGACGAGGATCTGCGCGTCCGGCGCGGTGTCGCCGAAGAGCAGGAAGATGATGGCGAACTGGTTGAACGTCCAGATGATGCCCAGCAGGACGACGGTGGAGCTGACGGACTGCAGACCCGGCAGGGTCACGTTCCTGAAGCGCTGCCAGGCGTTGGCACCGTCCATCTCGGCGGCCTCGTACAGGACGGGGTCGATGGACTGCAGTCCGCCGAGCAGCGAGACCATCATGAAGGGCACACCGCACCAGGTGTTCACCATGATCGCGGCGGTCCGCTGCCAGAAGGTGTCCTCAAGCCAGAGCGGCGAGGGCAGATGCACCGCGTCGAGCACGGAGTTGATGATGCCGCCGTCGGCGAGCATGAACCGCCAGCCGAACACGGTGACGAAGGTGGGCACGGCCCACGGCAGGACGAGTATGAGCCGGTAGAAGGTGCGGCCCTTCAGCTTCTGGTTGAGCAGCAGCGCCAGCCCGAGCCCGATGACGTAGTGGAGCAGCACGCACAGCGCCGTCCACACGATCGTCCAGATGAAGTGCGACCAGAACCGGTCGTACGCGGTCGGCCCCCACAGGATGTCGGCGTAGTTGTCCAGGCCGATGAACTCGTACGTGGCGTCGATGTGGTTGACGCCGATCGTGCGGGCCGAGTTGAGGCTGGTGGCGTCGGTGAACGTCAGGTAGATGCCGCGCACCAGCGGATAGAGCACCAGCACACCGAGTACGACGACCACCGGGGCGGTCATCGCGTACGCGTACCAGTACTTCTGGTACGAGCGCTTCATGCGCCGGAGCGGGCCGGGGCGTGGCGCCCGCTCACCGCGGCGCTTGCCGGTCGCGCGGTCGATGACGACTGTCATGGTTCGACACCTTCTGGAAAATCAGGGCTGATCAGCAGGCCGTCGGGTCTGCGGGCCTGTGCCTGTGGGCCGGTCGTGGGCGTGGCCGGTGGCCGCCGGATCCGTCCCGTCCTCGTGCGGGACGGGGGGACGGATCCGGCGGCCACCCGGTGTCACTTGCTGAAGTCCGGGACCAGCTTGGCGATCGCGGTCTCCGCGTTGCTCAGGCCCTTGTCGAGGGACTCCTTGCCACCGGCGATCTTCGGCAGCTCGGTGTCGAGCGGACCCCACAGCGAGCTGTACTCGGGCAGCGCCGGACGCGGCTGGGCCGAGGCGAGCACGCTCTGGTAGCCGGCGATCCCCGGGTCGGACTTGACCTCGGTGGTGTAGGCGTCCTCGCGGGTCGGCAGCGTGGAGTTCTTCAGGGCGATGGTCTCCTGGGACTTCGCCGAGGTCATGAACTTCAGGAACGTGAGCGAGGCCTTCTGGTGGGCCTTGTCCGAGCCCGCGTACACGGAGAGGTTGTGGCCGCCGGTCGGGGCGCCCGCCTTTCCGCTGGAGCCGGCCGGGACGGCGGCGATGCCGAGGTTGCCCTTGTCCTTGAAGGCCGAGCCCTTGTAGAAGTTCGTGATCTCCCACGGGCCCTGGATGATCGAGGCGACCTTGCCGTTGACGAAGGCGTCCTGGATGTGGGCGTACGCGTCGGCGGTGGTGTCGGCCTTGTGCAGGCCCTTGCCGTCGAACAGGCCCTGCCAGGTCTCGTAGCCCTTGACCGCCGCGGGCGAGTTCACGGTGATCTTCTTGGCGTCGGCGTCGACCGTGTCGGTGCCCTCGCCGTGGAGGAACGACTGCGCGTAGTAGGCCTGGGTGGAGCCCCAGTAGCCGTCGACGCCCGTCTTCTTCTTGACCGTGCCGGCGTCCGTCTTGAGGTCGGCCCAGGTGGTGGGCGCCGCGTCGATGCCGGCCTTCGCGAAGAGTTTCTTGTTGTAGACCAGCGCGAGGGTGTCGGTGACCAGCGGCACACCGTACGTCTTGCCCTCGTACTTGGCCTGCTCGATCAGGCTGGCCTGGAACTTGTCCTGGTCCGCGAGGGCCTCGGTGCCGTCGAGCGGCAGGAAGAAGCCCTTCTTGGCGAACGCGGGGGTCCAGCCGACCTCGGAACGCAGGATGTCCGGGGCGCCCTTGGAACCGGCGGCGGTGTCGAACTTGTTCTGCGCCTGGTCGAAGGGCACGTTGACGTACTTGACCTTGATGTCCGGGTTGGCCTTCTCGAATTCCTTCACGAGGGCCTTGTACGTCGGTGCCTCGTTGGTGGCGTTGGACGTGTCCCACCACGTGAGGGTGACCGGGCCGTCCGCCTTGCCACTGTCGTCGCCGTCTCCGCCGCAGGCCGTCGCCGCGAGGGCGAGGGACGCCACCAGTGCGGTGGCCGCTATGCCACGCCGCATGAGTTCTCCTTGAGGGTGAAAGCCCGTGTGCTGTGAGGGAGCGGCCCCGTCCGCCGTCCCCGCCGACTCGCCGACCGCACCGTTGCCGCCGTCGGGCGACGTGAACGTAACAGCGATGTAAGCGGTGCGAAAGACCTTGCAGCAAAAAAGTGCAAGACCCGCGGACAGTTACTCCGCCGTGACCTCTTCGGAACCGTCCCGATCTGCCGCGATGCCTTGCCACAGGGGCATTCATAGGGTGCGGGGCCACCGTGCAAGACTCTGCAAGCTCTTGCCATACTCGCCCGTCACGAGGATCATCGGCGCTCGGCGCCTTGCAGGAGACACCCCATCCGCACAGGCGCACGCGGCGGACGACGACCACCCCGCCACGACACTGCCGACCAGAATCACGAGGGAACGCGATGACGCAGCAGCCCGGAGCGGGCCGTCCGAGTGCCCGTGCACGGCGTTCGTTCAGTGGGCAACGCGATCCCCGGCCGGTACAGTCCAATCCCGTGACCACACGGCTTGCCGACATCGCAGCGCAGGCGGGGGTGAGCGAAGCGACCGTCAGCCGGGTCCTGAACGGGAAGCCGGGCGTCGCCGCCACCACCCGCCAGTCCGTACTGGCCGCGCTCGACGTGCTCGGCTACGAGCGGCCCGTCCGGCTGCGCCAGCGCAGCGAGGGGCTCGTCGGGCTGATAACCCCGGAGCTGGAGAACCCGATATTCCCGGCCCTGGCCCAGGTCATCGGCCAGGCGCTGACCCGGCAGGGCTACACGCCGGTTCTCGCGACCCAGACCCCGGGCGGCTCCACCGAGGACGAACTGACCGAGATGCTGGTCGACCGGGGGGTCGCCGGCATCATCTTCGTCTCCGGACTGCACGCGGACACCTCCGCGGACATGCAGCGCTACGAGCAACTGCGCGGGCGGGGGGTGCCGTTCGTCCTCATCGACGGCTTCTCGCCGAAGGTGCAGGCGCCCTTCATCTCACCGGACGACCGGGCGGCGATGGCCCTCGCGGTCACGCACCTCGTCTCCCTCGGCCACACCCGGATCGGCCTCGCGCTCGGCCCCAAGCGGTTCGTGCCGGTGCAGCGCAAGATCGAGGGCTTCGTCCGCACGATGCAGGACCTGCTGGGTCTGGCCACGGCCGACATCGAGGAGCGCCTGGTCCAGCACTCGCTGTACACGCTGGAGGGCGGACAGGCCGCCACGGCGGCGCTCATCGACCGTGACTGCACGGCGATCGTCTGCGCGAGCGACATGATGGCACTGGGGGCCATACGCACGGCCCGGCAGCGCGGGCTCGAAGTCCCGGACGACATCTCCGTCGTCGGCTTCGACGACTCCCCGCTGATCGCGTTCACGGACCCGCCCCTGACCACCGTCCGCAAGCCGGTCCCGGCGATGGGCCAGGCCGCGGTGCGTACGCTGCTGGAGGAGATCGGCGGGACCCCGGCGCCCCACAGCGAGTTCGTGTTCATGCCCGAGCTGGTGGTCCGGGGCTCGACGGCTTCGTCCCCGGGGGACCGCAACCGCGCGTAGGGGTGCGGGGCGGGCGTTGTCGTGCGCGGGAAGTAGTGCCCCACCTACTCCAGGTGTAGAACGTGCGACCCGGACCCACCCAAGGGATGATCGGTCGGGAAAGGCTCATCTGGCAGACTCTGTCCCTATGGGTGAGAGCACCGTGACGACACTGGAAGGCCAGGAGCAGGCCCCTCCACAGCCCGTCGCGGAGGAGGCGCACGGCAGCGCGGGACACCGTCTCCTGCGCAGGCTGCGTACGCCCCGCCGCCCCCGGCTCTGGTTCGAGATCCTGCTCGTCGGGGTGAGTTACTGGACGTACTCACTGATCCGCAACGCCGTTCCGGAGCAGCGGACCCAGGCGCTGGAGAACGCCGACTGGCTCTGGAGAGTGGAGCACGACCTCGGCATCGCCGTCGAGGAATCGGTCAACCACGCCGTGAACTCGGTGACTTGGCTGATCGTCGGCATGAACTACTACTACGCGACCCTGCACTTCGTGGTGACCATCGGCGTCCTGGTGTGGCTCTACCGCAGCCACCCGGGCCGGTACGCGGCCACGCGCACGGTCGTCTTCGCCACCACGGGTGTGGCCCTGGTCGGCTACTACCTGTATCCGCTGGCCCCGCCGCGCCTGATGAACGGCAACGGCTTCATCGACACGGTCGTGGCCCACCAGACCTGGGGCTCGATGGCCTCCGGCGACCTGAAGAGCATGTCGAACCAGTACGCCGCGATGCCGTCCATGCACATCGGCTGGTCCCTGTGGTGCGGCCTCACGATCTTCGCCCTGGCCTCGGTCCCCTGGGTCCGCGTCCTGGGCCTGCTCTACCCCGTGGCGACCCTGGTGGTCATCGTCGCCACGGCCAACCACTTCTGGCTGGACGCGGTGGGCGGCATGGCCTGCCTGGCGTTCGGCTACCTGGTGGCGAGGCTCTGGTACGGGTCGATGCCGTACGCGCTTCCGCAGCAGGTCCCACAGAAGACCCCGCAAAAGACCCCGCAGAAGGCCCCGCCCCAAGCCTGAGAGGCCGGGGCGGGCGTCCGGGGCGGGGTCACTCCCCGCCTCCCCCGGCCTCCCGCAGCGCCTGCAGGAAACTCCGCAGCGCGGGTGTCGGGGTCGCCGCCTCCCGCACCGCGGCGAAGATCGACCGCACCGGCTCCGGCCCCCGGACCTCCCGTACGACCACTCCGGGGTGCCGGCTGCCCAGACCCAGGCGCGGGACCAGGCTGACGCCGAGCCCCGCCGCGACGAACCCCTGCGCGGTCACGTAGTCCCCGCTCTCCACCACGAACCGGGGCCGGAACCCGGCGGCCTCGCACGCCGAGAGCTGTGCGTCCAGACAGGGCCCGGGCCACTCGCTGCCGACCCACGGCTCCTCGGCGAGGTCGGCCAGCGCCACGGCCCGCCGCCCCGCCAGCGGGTGCCCCTTCGGCAGCACGGCGCGATACGGATCGTCGAGCAGCCGCACGAGCCGTACGCCGTCGGCCCCGGCCTCCGCCGCCTGCCCCTCTCCTGCCTGTCCCTCCTCCTCCGGGCGCACCACGAGGGCCAGGTCGGCGCGGCCCTCCCGTACGTCCGGCAGCGGGTCCTCGGGGTCGACGAGCTTCAACTCGATCTGCACACCCGGGTGTTCGGCCCGCACCCGGGCCACCGCCGGGGCGACCAGCGCGGCCCCCGCCGTCGCGAAGTACCGCACCGCGAGCCGCCCGGTCCGGCCTGCCCGCAGGTCGTCGAGCGCGGTCTCGGCCTCGGCGACCTGGCGGCCGATGGTGTCCGCGTATCCGGTGAGCAGCAGTCCGGCCTCGGTGGGCCGTACGCCCCGGCCGACCCGTTCGAGCAGGGGCGTACGGGCCTCCTTCTCCAGTACCGCGATCTGCTGGCTGATCGCCGAGGGCGTGTAGCCGAGCCGCGTCGCCGCCGCCGTCACGGACCCGCTGGTGACCACGGCTCTCAGCATCTGCATGCGTCGCACATCAAGCATGTAGGTCAGGTTAACAGTGCATGCAAGATCTTTCACTTGTCCTTATGTCACTCGTGACTCACGGTGGACGCATGCCGCTCACCTCGTCCCTCCGCATGGCCGCCCTGGCACTCCTCTGGGGCTCGGGCTTCCTGTGGATCAAGCTCGCCCTGAACCATGGGCTGTCCCCGGCCCAGATCACCATCACGCGCTGTGCGCTGGGCACGGCCGTGCTCCTGCTCCTGGCCCGTTCGGCGGGCCAGCGCCTGCCCCGCGACCGCGGGACATGGGGCCGCCTCGTCGTCGCGGCCCTCTTCTGCAACGCGATCCCGTTCGCGTTGTTCAGCGTCGGCGAGCAGACGGTGGACTCGGGCGTCGCGGGCGTCCTGAACGCGACGACTCCCCTGTGGTCGCTGCTGATCGGGATCGCCCTGGGCACGGACCGCGGACTCGGCCGCCTCCGTCTGGCCGGCCTGTTCCTGGGCTTCGCCGGTACGCTCCTGATCTTCGCCCCGTGGCATCGCTCGGGGCTGCTGACCTGGGGCGCGCTGGCCCTGCTGGGCGCGGCGGCGAGCTACGCCGTGGCCTTCGCGTACATGGCGCGCACGCTTACGGGGCGGGGGGCGCCGCTCGCCGTCTCGGCGGCGCAGTTGCTGACGGCCACGGCGTGGACGACCCTGGCGCTGCCCGCGGCCGGGCCCGTGCACACCGACGCCACGGGTCTCCTGGCGGTGACCGCGCTCGGCGTCCTCGGGACGGGGGTGACGTTCTACCTCAACTACCGCCTGATCGCGGACGAGGGCCCGACGAGTGCGGCCACGGTGGGGTACCTGCTGCCGGTGGTGTCGGTGGGGCTGGGCGCGGTGTTCCTGGGCGAGGAGGTCGGGTGGCGGGTGGTGGCGGGGATGGGGGTGGTGCTGGTCGGGGTGGCGTTTTCTCGCCCCCGCCGCCCCTACCCGTCCCGTACCTGCCTCGGGGGCGCTGCCCCCGAACCCCCGGTCCTCAAACGCCGGACGGGCTAGGAGACAGCCTCTCCGGCGTTTGAGGAGCGGGGGTTCGGGGGCTGGCCCCCGAGTCAGTGACGGGAACGGGTAGGGGCGGCGGGGGCGAAAACAACCCGGCCGACATCACTGCGCCCCATAGAACCGCTCGTCCACCACCGCCCGCGCCCGCCGCGTAGTACGCCGATAGTCATCGAGCATGTCCCCCACATGCCCCGGGCCGTACCCCAGGTAACGACCCACTGCCGCCAACTCCCGCCCGTCGGACGGAAACGTGTCCCCCGCCCGCCCCCGCACCAACATCACAGCATTCCGCACCCGAGTGGCCAACACCCACGCCTCATCCAGCGTCGCCGCGTCCTCACCGGAGATCAGCTCCGCCGCACAGGCGGCGGCCAGCGCCTCCCGCGTACGCGTCGTCCGCAGCCCCGGCTCCACCCACCCGTGCCGCAGCTGCAGCAACTGCACGGTCCACTCCACGTCGGACAGCCCGCCCCGCCCCAGCTTGGTGTGCAGAGTGGGGTCCGCCCCGCGAGGCATCCGCTCGGTCTCCATCCGCGCCTTGAGCCGCCGGATCTCCCGTACGGCGTCCTCCCCGAGCCCCTCCGCCGGATACCGCAGCGGATCGGCGAGGTCGAGGAACCTGCGCCCCAACTCCTCGTCCCCCGCCACGACTTCGGCCCGCAGCAGCGCCTGCGACTCCCACACCAGCGACCAGCGCCGGTAGTAGGCCTCGTACGACTTCAACGTCCGTACGAGCGGCCCTGACTTGCCCTCGGGACGCAGATCGGCGTCGACGAGCAGCGGCGGGTCGGCGCTGGGGATCTGCAGCAGCCTGCGCATCTCGGAGACGACGGCACTGGCGGCCCGCGCGGCCTCCTCCTCGCCCACGCCCTCCCGGGGCTCGTGCACGAAGAGCACGTCCGCGTCGGACCCGTAACCCAGTTCGTGGCCGCCGAAGCGGCCCATGCCGATGACCGTGAAGCGGGTGGGCAGTGTCTCGCCCCAGCCGTCGCGGACGACGGCCCGCAGGGTGCCGGCAAGGGTTGCCGCCGTGAGGTCCGAGATGGCGCCTCCGACCAGGTCGACGAGCGCGCCCTGGTCGGCGTTGGCGGGCGTCTCCTCGGTGCCGTAGGAGCTGACGATGTCGATGGCGGCCGTACGGAAGAGCTCCCGCCGCCGTACGCCACGTGCCGCGGTGACCGCGGCCTCCCCCTTGCCGGCCCGGCCCACCGCGGACAGGATCTCCTGCTCCAGGTGGGCGCGGGTGCGCGGGACGAGTCCACCGCTGGAGCCGTTGCCGAGCAGCGCCACGGCCTCGGGCGCCCGCATCAGCAGGTCGGGGGCGAGCCGTCCGGCGGAGAGCACCCGGGCGAGGTTCTCGGCGGCGGCTCCCTCATCCCGCAACAGCCGCAGGTACCAGGGGGTCTTGCCGAGCGCGTCCGAGACCTTGCGGAAGTTGAGCAGCCCCGCGTCGGGGTCGGCGGAGTCGGCGAACCAGCCCAACAGGACGGGCAGCAGGGTGCGTTGGATGGCGGCCTTGCGGGAGACACCGGAGGCCAGCGCCTCCAGGTGGCGCAGCGCGGCGGCCGGGTCCGCGTAGCCGAGGGCGACCAGTCGCTCCCGGGCCGCTCCCGGGCTCAACCGGCTCTCGCCGGGTGCGAGTTGGGCGACCGCGTCGAGCAGCGGCCGGTAGAAGAGCTTCTCGTGCAGCCGCCGCACCACACCGGCGTGCCGCTTCCACTCCCGGTTCAGTTCCTTGACCGGGTCGGTGCGCAGCCCGAGCGACCGTCCGATGCGCCGCAGATCGGCGTCGTCCTCGGGGACGAGGTGGGTGCGCCGCAGCCGGAAGAGTTGTATGCGGTGCTCCATGGACCGCAGGAACCGGTAGGCCTCGTCGAACTGCACGGCGTCGACGCGTCCCACGTACCCGCCCGCCGCCAGTGCCTTCAGGGCGTCGAGGGTGGTCCCGCTGCGCAGTGACGTGTCGACCCTCCCGTGCACCAACTGCAGCATCTGTACGGCGAATTCGACGTCCCGCAGTCCACCGGGGCCGAGCTTCAGCTCGCGCTCGATCTCGGCGGGCGGGATGTTCTCGACGACGCGCCGCCGCATCTTCTGCACATCGGTGACGAAGTTCTCCCGCTCGGCGACCTGCCAGACGAGGGGGGCCATCGTGGAGACGTACTCCTCCCCCAGTTCGGCGTCCCCCGCGACGGCCCGTGCCTTCAACAGGGCCTGGAACTCCCAGGTCTTGGCCCACCGCTGGTAGTAGGCGAGATGGCTGCTGAGCGTGCGCACGAGCGGGCCGTTGCGTCCCTCGGGCCGCAGGTTGGCGTCGACGGGCCAGATGGATCCCTCGACCGTGGTCTCCGAGCAGATCCGCATCAGATGGGCCGCGAGCCGGGTGGCGGCCCGCATCGCCTTGTCCTCGTCGGCCGCGTCGGTTCCCTCGGCGGGCTCCCCGACGAAGATGACGTCGACGTCGGAGACGTAGTTCAGCTCATGGCCGCCGCACTTGCCCATCGCGATCACCGCGAGCCGGCACATCCCGGCGTCCTCGGGCGCGGCGGCCTGGGCGAGGGCGAGCGCGGCGCGCAGGGTGGCGGTCGCGAGGTCGGCCAGCTCGGCCGCCGCCTGCGTGACATCGGTGGTCCCGCACACGTCACGGGCGGCGATGGACAGCAGGCACCGGCGGTAGGCGACCCGCAGCGACACGGGGTCGTCCGCCTCGGCGAGCCCGCGTTCGAACTCCGCGACGCCGGGATGCAGGTCCTGCGGCTCGTACGTGACGAGGGCCTGCCAGTCGAGCGGGTGGCGCGCGAGGTGGTCGCCGAGCGCGTCGGAGGCGCCGAGCACCCCGAGCAGCCGGTCGCGCAGCGGCTTCGCCGCGATCAGCGTGTCGAGGAGCTCGCGCCGCCCCGCGTCGTTCGCCTGCGCCTCGACGATCCGGACGAGCCCGAGCAGTGCCAGATCCGGGTCGGCGGTGGCGCCGAGGGCGTCGAGCAGCACCGGGTCGTTCGTCACGGCCGCGAGCTGCGGGCTGTCGAGCAGCCGCTCGGCGGCCGACGGATCGGTGAAACCGTGCCGCAGCAGCCGAGAGAAGGTACTGCTCCTGCGTCCCGGCACCGTCATCCCGGCCTCCGTCATCCCCCGCGAGGTCACCCCGCGCGACGCCACCCACTCGATGGCACCCACGCGATCAAGGTCGTACGACTCCGAGCGTAGCCGCAGCGGCCGGGGGAAGCGCCTGGACGGCCCGGCGGGGGGTGCCGGGGCCCGGCCGTCCGGTCAGCGCGGTTCTCGGATGCCGTCGATGATGCGGGTCCAGTTGTCACCGCCGTGCCCGTCCTCGATCGCGCGCCGGTAGTGCGCTCGCACGGCCAGCGGGAGTGCCGGATCGAGGCCGAGGGACGTACTCGTCTCGACGATGTGGTCGGAGGTCGCGCCCATCATGGTGACCGTGCTGAGGTCACCAGGGTGCTCACCGGCGTCGAGCGCGGCGCCGGGGTTCTCCTCGGCCGACCTCAGGATGGCGCCGGTCGAGTCGGCGGCGGACAGCAGCTCGGGCAGCGCTTCCGCGGCCTTCATTCCCGCGCTGCCGAGCATCGCGGTGGCGTGCATCAGCGCGGACAGGGTGGTCAGGAACACCGTGAGCTGGGCCTGGTACATCAGCTGGGCGAGCCCCGGGTCCTCGCCCAGGTACCTCGGCGTCCCGAGCGGCGCCAGTGCCGCCAGTCGGCTTTCCAGCACCTGGCCGCGCCCGCTGTAGTAGATGTGCGCCGCCGCCGTGCCGACCATCGGCGCGGGGACCATGACACCGCCGGTGAGGAAGGTGGCGTCATGACCCGCCGCCCAGACCGCCGCCTCGCGGGTGCGGTCGGGAGTGTCGGAGCTCAGGTTGACCAGCGTCCGGCCGGCGAGCGATCCGGTGGCGCCGGCGAGGACGTCGTACATCGCGGCGTAGTCGGTGAGGCTGAGGATGACGAGGTCGCTCACTGCGACCGCCTCGCCGGGGGTCGCCGCGAGGGTCGCTCCGTCGGCGACGACGCCGTCGGCCCGGCCGGCGGTGCGGTTCCAGACGGTGACGGGGTGCCCGGCGGTGAGGAGGGTGCGGGTCATGGCCCGGCCCATCGGGCCGAGCCCGATGACGGTGACCGGGCTGTGCTGCCCGCTGGTGGGGTTCTGTTGTTCGTTCACCCCTCCATGCTCGAAGAGCCTCACTAATCTAGGAAGTACGCACTATTTTCTGCGGTACTTACCTTTTCGTAAGTCCGTAGGTCCGTAAGTCCGTGAGGGGGAGCAGCGATGGCCAAGGCGCCGAGACTCGGGCCTTACATCTGCGGTATCGACGCCGCGCTCGACGTGGTGAGCGGCAAGTGGAAGGGCCTGATCCTCTGGGAACTCGAAGCCCATCGCGTACGCCGCTTCGCCGAACTGCGTCGCGGCCTGCCCGGGGTGAGCGAGAAGATGCTGACACAGCACCTGCGCGAGATGGAGGAGGACGGCCTCGTACACCGGGAGGTCCATGCCGAGGTGCCACCGCGGGTGGAGTACTCCCTGACCGAGCACGGACGCACACTCAACCAGGCGCTGGGTCCGCTGGGCGCCTGGGGCGCGGAGCGGATGCGCCGCGAGGCCTTGGACGCGGTGGACACCGCCGGGGCCTCGCACGCCTGAGCACACCACACCCGAGACACGACAAAGGAGTCGTTCCATGGACATGGCCCTTGAAGTGATCATGCTCCCGGTCACCGACATCGACCGGGCGAAGGCCTTCTACGAGGACAAGGTGGGCTTCCACGTCGACATCGACACGGAGGTGATGCCGGGCGCGCGGGTGGTCCAGCTGACGCCTCCCGGTTCCGGCTGTTCGATCGCGCTCGCCAAGGGCGTGCCGATCCCGTCGGGCACCCCGCAGCCGGGCACGTACCACGGCATGCAGCTGGTCGTGGCGGACGCCAAGGCCGCGTACGAGGAACTGACCGCACGGGGCCTGGAACTCAGCGAGCCCGTCGCGTACGCCCCGCAGGACGGCGGCACGTTTATGCACTTCACCGACCCGGACGGCAACGGCTGGGCGATCCAGGAGTACCGCGAACGGGCGGCGAAGCCGCTGCACAAGCTGCTGACGGACCTGGCGGAGCAGCAGTAGTCCACCGGCCCGGGGCGCCTGGACCGGCCGGCGTCAGCTCTTGGTCGCGTACGCCAGGAAGCGGGTCCAGGTGCCTGGGGCGACGGTGAGTTGAGGGCCGCGTCGCGCTTTGGAGTCACGAACGTGGACGGTGTCCGGGCAGGCGGCCACCTCGACGCAGTCGCCTTGACTGCCGCTGCTGTGGCTGGACTTGCGCCAGGACAGGGCGACCTCGACGCAGTCGTCACCTTGGGAGCCGCTGTAACTGCTCTTGAACCAGGCCAGGTCAGACATACTCATAGCGCTCCTCGCATTCGCTGCAACAAGCCCAGGGAGTCCTCTGGAGTCAGGGCCTGTGAACGCATCTTGGCATAGCGCTGGTGAAGACGGCTGATCTCTCCCAGGGCAGTGATGAGGCGCCCGTTCTCCTGCCCCTCCGAGTACCCGAACCACCGGTTGTCCGGAGTCTCCGCCAACTGAAGCGGACCATCCAGCCCCGCGTGCACCGGCTGCCGCAACGGCATCAGTTGGAACTCCACGTTCCAGTGCCGTTCGATCAGGCCGAGCAGATGGTCGTACAGCTCCCGAGTGACCTCATCGCCGCCCGTACGCCGTTCCAGTACCGCCTGCTCGACGATGAAGCTGAACGCCGTTAGGGGTTTGCGGCTCGTCGACAGCAGTTCGTGCCGAGCCATGCGGGCAGCGATCCGCTCAGTCATCTCCGCTTCGGTAGGCAGCGGCGGCACGCTGAACGACACAGCCCGTGCGTACCCCTCCGTCTGCAACAAGCCGGGCACCACGCGGCACTCGTAGGTGTACAGGCTCACCGCGTCCGCCTCGAAGCGCGCCCACTGGCGGAACCAACTGGCCAGTCCGGGTTGGCGCGACAAATGCCGAGCCGCCCCCCGCAGCGCACCGAACGCATCGAGTACTTCCTCCGCTCGCTCGACGAAGTCCGGTGGCGGAAAACGGCGCCCCTGCTCGATGGAGGCGACGGTCGGCACCGAGTACCGCACTCTGGGCGCGAACTCCTCCTGCGTCAGGCGGGCCCGTTTCCGGAAGGCCTTGACGACCTCGCCGAACGTCTTGAGGCTGTCGGACACCTCCGGCTCACCGCCACCGCCACAGCCGAGAGGGGCACCCCCTCCACCCGTACCGTCCACCATGCCAATCCCTCCGTTCACCCGCACCCGACAACCCCGCCAACTCCCCCATGGTCACGCAGGGTTACCCATACTGTCCATCCCGCGAACCCGTACGCCGGGCCCGCGTACGGGTGGCTGACCTGGTGAACTGAGCCTGAGGCCCCACAGATTGGGGCCATGACACCGACCGTCCCCCACGGAACCCCGGTTACCGTACGTATGTTCACCCAGCGGTTCAGCTCCACCCCACTGGGCGCCCGCCTCGCACGGCAGCTCGCGCTGTACCGGCTGCACCGCTGGGACATCCCGTACGGATCCGTCGCCTCCGACAACGCCGCGCTGCTCGTCGCGGAGTTGGCGGCGAACGCCGTCACGCACGGCCGCGTACCGGGACGCGACTTCGAACTCGCGCTCACGCTGTGCGGGGAACCGGCGTTCACGAGCCCCGCCCCGAGGGCGTCCACCGGCCCGGCACGCCTCCTCCGCATCGACGTCACCGACCTGCGGGGTGAGTGCCGTCCACCCCACCCCGGGGCACTCCCCGTCCCGGACGCCTCGGCCGTGGCAGGCCGCGGCCTGCTGCTCGTCGAGGCGCTGGCCGACCGGTGGGAGATCCTGGACCTGGCGCCGACCGGCAAGACGGTACGCGCCGAACTGACCCTGCCGTACTGAGTGAGCCCTCGCCGTACTTCAGGGGGATACCCACGCTGCTCTGCCCGCAGCAGAACAGCGACCGGACCGGGCCCGACGATCCCTACAGTCCAGCCTCATGACGGCGAAGACGACGAAGACGGCGAACACGAAGATTACGACGCGTACGGTCGAGTACCCGGCCGACGGTCTGACGATGATCGGGCACCTCGCGCTGCCGGCCGGTGTCGACCGCCGGCCCGCGGTGCTGCTCGGACCGGAGGGCACGGGGCTCAGCGACGTCGAGCGCCGCCGGGCCGACGCTCTCGCCGAGCTGGGATACATAGCGCTGGCCTTCGACCTTCACGGCGGGCGCTATCTGAGCGACCCCGAGGAGATGCTGGCCCGTTGCCTGCCGCTGCTCGCCGATCCCGACCGGATGCGGGGCATCGGCCATGCGGCGCTCGACGTGTTGCGCGCCGAACCGCGGACCGACCCCGACCGGATCGCCGCCGTCGGCTACGGCACCGGGGGCGCCGTCGGGCTGGAACTCGGGCGCGACGGCGTCGACCTGCGCGCGATCGGGACGGTCAACGCGACCACCACGGGCCGACCGGGCGAGGCGGCGCGCATTCGCTGCCCGGTGTGGGCCGGGGTCGGGTCGGAGGACCCGATCATGCCGCCCGCGCAACGGAACGCGTTCACCGCCGAGATGCAGGCCGCGGGCGTCGACTGGCGCCTCACGGTCTACGGCGGCGCCCTGCACGCCTTCCACCACCCGCCGGTCGACCACCCCACGCTCCCCGGCGTCGGCCACCACCCGCGGCACGCGCGGCGAGCCTGGCGCGACGTGGTCGACCTGCTCACCGAGTGCCTGCCCGTGACGGAGGATCCGGGGCCATGACCCGGGCGGGCCCGGACGAGGTCACTGCTTCGTCCGCTGGTGAGCCTTCACCTCACGGTCGACGGCCCACGCGTCGGCGACCGGCCCGAGGTGGCCGAGCTTGTCGGGGTTGATCACCGAGCGGATGGCCTGGATCCGCCCGCCGAGCGCTTCGAGGACCATCGTGTGGAGCACCTTGCCGTCCCGGTCGCGGAAGACCGCTCCGGGCCGGCCGTTGATCTCGTACGGCTTGAAGGTCACGTCGGCCCGGGCCATCAACGGAAAGACGGCGGCGAGCAACCGCGCCACGTTCTCCGCGCCGATGACGGCTCGGGCCAGTTGCGGGGCCTTGCCGCCACCGTCGCCGACCATCGACACGTCGGCGGCGAGCAGGTCCCGCAGACCGCCGACATCGCCTTCCCGCAGGGCTTCGAAGAACCGCGCCGCCAGCTGCTCCCGTTCCTCACGGTCCGCTTCGAAGCGGGGGCGTCCGGCCCGCATGTGCCGCCGCGCCCGTACCTGCAACTGCCGGCATGCCGCCTCCGACCGCCCCACCGCCGTGGCGACCTCGTCGAAGCCGAAGCCGAACACCTCCCGCAGCACGAACACGGACCGCTCCAGGGGGCTGAGCCGTTCCAGGAGCAGCAGCGCGGCCATCGACACCGAGTCGGCCAGCTCCGCCGAGCGGGCCGGATCCTGGTAGGGGTCGGTGAGCAGCGGCTCGGGGAACCACGGACCGACGTACTCCTCGCGCCTCACCCGTGCGGAACGCAGTACGTCGATCGAGATACGGGTCACCGTGGCGGACAGGAAGGCCTTGGTCGACGTGGGCCGGGTCACCGAGCCGTCGTAGCGCAGCCAGGTCTCCTGGACCGCGTCCTCGGCCTCACTCACGCTGCCCAGCATGCGATAGGCGATCGAGAACAGCAGCGGCCGCAGCTCCTCGAACTCCTCGACCTTGCTCACGCCGACTCCCCTTCTCGGTTCGCGGTTCTCGCTTCTCGCTTCAGTGAAACTGGCCGACCTTGTAGTCACCGGCGGGCTGCCGGGTGATGATGTTCAGCCGGTTCACCGTGTTCATGAAGGACACCAGGATCACCAGGGCGGTGAGCTGCTCCTCGTCGTAGTGCTTGGCGGCACGCGCCCAGACCTCGTCGCTGACCCCGTCGGCCGCGTCCGCGACCCGGGTCCCCTGCTCGGCCAGCTCCAGCGCCGCCCGCTCGGCCTCGGTGAAGACGGTGGCCTCCCGCCAGGCCCCCACGAGATGGAGCCGCACCTGGCTCTCCCCCGCGGCGGCGGCCTCCTTGGTGTGCATGTCGAGACAGACGGCACACCCGTTGATCTGACTCACCCGCAGGGCCACCAGCTCCTGCGTCGAGGCCGGCAGAGGCGACTCCTTGAGCGCCTTGCCCGCCGACATGAAGTACTTGAGAGCCTTACCGGCCATCGGACTGGCAAAGTAGTTCAGCCGAGCGTCCATCACAAACTCCTCGGGGTTGATCGACACCTACACCCCAAAGACGAGACAGCCCACCCCCCTGTGACACGACCCCAGTTGACCCACGCCTCCCGGAAAAACTGCTGGGGCCGACGGTCCACGACCGTCGGCCCCAGGTGGTTCAAGCAGCCGGCCGCCCCCGCGACCCGCCCGCCCCTACAACACCGGCAAGTTCTTCCGCAGCTCGAAGGCCGTCACCTCGGAGCGGTACTCCTCCCACTCCTGGCGCTTGTTGCGGAGGAAGAAGTCGAAGACGTGCTCGCCGAGCGTCTCGGCTACCAGCTCGCTGCGTTCCATCAGGGACAGCGACTCGCCCAGGTTCTGGGGCAGCGGCTCGATGCCCATCGCGCGGCGCTCCGCGTCGGAGAGGGCCCAGACGTCGTCGTCGGCGCCCGGCGGCAGCTCGTAGCCCTCCTCGATGCCCTTGAGGCCGGCGGCCAGCAGGACCGCGTACGCCAGGTACGGGTTCGCGCCCGAGTCGAGGGAGCGGACCTCCACCCGCGCCGAACCCGTCTTGCCGGGCTTGTACATCGGCACGCGGACCAGGGCCGAGCGGTTGTTGTGGCCCCAGCAGATGTACGAGGGAGCCTCGCCGCCGGCGCCCGCGGTGCGCTCGGAGCCGCCCCAGATGCGCTTGTACGAGTTGACCCACTGGTTGGTGATCGCGGCGATCTCCGCCGAGTGCTTCAGCAGGCCCGCGATGAAGGAGCGGCCGACCTTGGAGAGCTGGTACTCGGAGCCCGACTCGTAGAACGCGTTGCGGTCGCCCTCGAAGAGCGAGAGGTGCGTGTGCATGCCCGAGCCCGGGTGCTCACTGAACGGCTTCGGCATGAACGTCGCCTGCACGCCCTGCTCCAGCGCCACCTGCTTCATGACCAGCCGGAACGTCATGATGTTGTCGGCCGTGGACAGCGCGTCGGCGTACCGCAGGTCGATCTCCTGCTGGCCCGGCGCGCCCTCGTGGTGCGAGAACTCGACCGAGATGCCCATCGACTCCAGCATGGTGATCGCCTGGCGGCGGAAGTCCATGCCGACGTTGTGCGGGGTGTGGTCGAAGTAGCCGGAGTTGTCCGCCGGGGTCGGCCGCGAGCCGTCCGTCGGCTTGTCCTTCAGCAGGAAGAACTCGATCTCCGGGTGCGTGTAGAAGGTGAAGCCCTGGTCGGAGGCCTTGGCCAAGGCTCGCTTCAGCACGTACCGCGGGTCCGCGAAGGACGGCGAGCCGTCCGGCATCAGGATGTCGCAGAACATCCGGGCGGTACCGGGGGCCTCCGCCCGCCACGGCAGGACCTGGAAGGTCGACGGGTCCGGCTTGGCGATCATGTCGGACTCGTAGACGCGGGCGAAGCCCTCGATGGCCGATCCGTCGAAGCCGATGCCCTCGTCGAAGGCCTGTTCCAGCTCCGCCGGGGCCACGGCCACCGATTTGAGGAAGCCCAGCACGTCCGTGAACCACAGGCGTACGAAACGGATGTCGCGCTCTTCCAACGTACGGAGCACGAACTCCTGCTGCTTGTCCATCTTCCGCTTCCACCCAATCTTGCTGGTCAGGCCGCCTGCTCCCGTCCCAGGGAGGCGGTCGGGCACACCTGCGCATCACACCACATCAGCATTTCATGCGCGTTGCGGGCCCCGTTCGTCCGGCCGACCTCCGCCCGAACGCCTCGCACACGGCAGGTGTACTGCGCTGACGCCCATCTTGCCCGCTGAGCGGCGCACAGGAAATGGGCGACCCCAGGCGTCTCTCCGTCACCTTGCCCACACTCCCCGGCGGCGGCCGACACCTCTCTATAACTTGCATATGAGATGCAAGTTTTAATACGGTGCGGGCAGTCGAGCTTGAGGAGCCCCGATGCTGTCCGAGCAGTCCGCCGCCACCGTCCGCGCCACGCTTCCCGCCGTCGGCGGGGCCCTGGGGGAGATCAGCGAACGCTTCTACGCCGGCCTCTTCTCGGCCCACCCCGAGTTGCTGCGCGACCTCTTCAACCGCGGCAACCAGTCCTCCGGCACCCAGCGCCAGGCCCTGGCGGGCGCGTTCGCCGCCTTCGCCTCCCAGCTCGTCGAGCGGCCGGACGTACGGCCCGACGCGATGCTCAGCCGCATCGCGCACAAGCACGCCTCCCTGGGCATCGCCCCCGAGCAGTACCCGGTCGTCCACGAGTACCTCTTCGCCGCCATCGCCGACGTCCTCGGCGAGGCGGTCACCCCGCGGGTCGCCGACGCCTGGACCGAGGTGTACTGGCTGATGGCGAACGCGCTCATCGCCGTCGAGAAGCGGCTGTACGCGGCGAGCGAGGCGGACGGCGGCCCGGGTGGCCGGCGCATCTGGGAGGTCGTCGACCGCGTCGAGGAGACCGCGGACGTGGCCACCTTCCTGATCCGCCCGGCCGACGGCGCCCCGGCCCCCGCCTTCCGGCCCGGCCAGTACGTCTCCGTACGCGTCGAGCTGCCGGACGGGGCCCTCCAGACGCGGCAGTACAGCCTCATCGGCGCGGTCGGCTCGTCCGTACGCCGGATCGGTGTGAAGCGGGTGCACGGCGGGGGCGCGCCCGACGGGGAGGTCTCCCGCCACCTCCACGCGCGCGTGCACGTCGGGAGCAGGCTCGAAGTGTCCGCCCCGTACGGGGATCTCGTCCTCGACGTCGGCCCGCGTACGCCGGTGCTGCTCGCGTCCGCCGGTATCGGTGTGACGCCGATGATCGCCATGCTGGAGCAGCTCGTGGCGAGCGGTCACCGGGCTCCGGTGACCGTGGTGCACGCGGACCGGTCGCCCGCGGAGCACGCTCTGCGCGAGGAGCACGAGGGGTATGCGGCGAAGCTCGATGACGGGGTCGCGCACTTCTGGTACGAGCGGGCGGGGGTGGGGCATCCGGTCGACCGGGTCGGGCTCGTCGACCTGTCGGGGGTGGGGGTCGTGGCCGGCACGCGGGCGTATCTGTGTGGGCCGCTGCCCTTCATGCGGGCGGTGCGCGGGCAGCTTCTGGAGAAGGGGGTCTCTCCTGCCGACATCCACTACGAGGTCTTCGGCCCTGACCTCTGGCTGGCGGGGGCTGGCGCCTGACACGCGCTCCGCGGCGTCGCAGCGCCTCGGCTGCGGGCCGGTGGGGGCTGACCGCGCAGTTTTCCGCACCCTCAAAGATTGCGCAGTTCCCCGCGCCCCTCAAAGACAAAAGATTGCGCCGTTCCCCGCGCCCCTTGGGTGGGGGCTGGGGCGCACGGTCGCCTGCGCCCCGAAAGGGGCGCGGGGAACTGCGCGGCCCACCCCCACCGGCCCGCAGCCGACCAACGAGCCCGAGAGGCACCCCCCAAGGGGCGCGGGGAACTGCGCGACCAGCCCCCACCGGCCCGCAGCCGAGCAACAACCCCCACGCGCAGCCACAGCTCGGCTCAGTTCATCGTGATGGCAAGCAGCAGCGGCCCCGTCGGCGCAGCCACCATGTCCGTGATCGTCAGCGGGTCGAGGGAGACGTAGAACGCCTCCTGCGCCCGCCGCAGAGCGACCCGCAAGCGACACCCCGTGTGCAACGGGCAAGGAGAGGCACCCTCGCAGTCGACGACGTCCCCCTCGCCCTCGAAGGCCCGCACGACCGCCCCCACCGACGCCGTACGCCCCTCCTCCGTGAGCGCGAGCCCACCCCCTCGCCCCCGCCGCGCGGAGAGCAGCCCGAGATGCTGGAGCTCGGCGACGACCTTCGCGGCATGCGTGTACGGCACCTCCATGGCCGCCGAGACGTCACGCGTCGTCGGCGTCGTCGCCTCGTCGGCGACAGCGAGCCGCATCAGGACGCGCAGAGCCAGGTCGGTCGATCGCAACAGCCGCATACCAGCAGCGTAAATAATGCGCATACCGGATTCAAATTAACTACCGGAGGCCTGCCAAGGGATCCTCCGTGCCCCGCCGATCCGGCCGATCCCATGGACTCCCCGCGCCAATCCGCCGGGCTCCCCGCCTGGAACCCCTCCTCCCCCACTACGATCAGCAGACCACTCCACTGCCCCTTTCCCCCAGAAGGACCACCCCATGGGTTCCGCCAAGAAGACAGAGTCCACGTCGCGCAAGGCGCGGATAGAGGAGATGCGGCGCGCCGAGCAGTCCCGCGAGCGCCGCAACCGGGTCCTCACGATCACCGCCAGCGTGATCGTCGTCGCCGGTCTCGTCGCCGGTGGCGCGTTCCTGATCAAGTCGCAGTCCGACGACGACAGCGCGGCGAGCGACTCGAAGTCGGCGTCGGGGAAGTTCGTCACGGGCAAGGACGGCGTGAAGAAGTGGAGCACCAAGCTCACGCAGAACCACGTCACCAAGGACGTGAAGTACCCGATGGAGCCCCCGGTCGGCGGTGACCACAACCAAGTCTGGATGAACTGCAACGGCGATGTCTACGAAGCGGCGATCAAGAACGTGAACGCCGTGCACTCGCTGGAGCACGGCGCGGTCTGGGTGACGTACAACAGCAAGGCGTCCGACGCCGACGTGAAGGCGCTCGCCGAGAAGGTCAAGAAGACGCCGTACTCGCTGATGAGCCCCGTCGAGGACCAGAAGGACCCGATCATGCTCTCCGCGTGGGGCCACCAGCGGACGGTGAAGGGCGCGAGCGACCCGGACGTCGGCACGTTCTTCGAGACGTACGTCCAGGGCAAGCAGACACCCGAGCCCGGCGCCGCCTGCACCAACGGCCTGTCGAAGTGACGAAGACGAAGTCCGCGGGCTGGATCGCGGGAGCCGCCGCGGCCGTCCTCGTGGCGGCCGGGGCGATCACGTACGCGGTCGCCGACGGCGACGACTCCGGAATGCGGCCGCCCGCGGCGGACTCGGCGGACGCCGGCTTCGCCCGTGACATGTCCGTGCACCACCAGCAGGCCGTCGAGATGTCGTACATCGTGCGCGACCTCACCGACGACGAGGAGGTGCGCCGCCTCGCGTACGACATCGCGCAGACCCAGGCCAACCAGCGCGGCATGATGCTCGGCTGGCTGGACCTGTGGGAGCTGCCCAAGGTGTCCGCCGACGAGCCCATGGAGTGGATGGGCATGGCCGGCATGGGGACCGGCGAGGACGGCGCGCTGATGCCGGGCATGGCGACCAACACCGAGATGGACGCGCTGCGCAAGCTGACCGGCAAGGCGGCCGAGGTGCGCTACCTGCAGCTCATGTACGCCCATCACGTGGGCGGTGTGCACATGGCCAAGGGGTGTGTGGAGCGCTGCCGGGTCGGTGTGGAGCGGCGGCTCGCGCAGGGCATGGTGCAGGCGCAGGAGTCGGAGATGAAGCTGATCTCGGACCTGTTGGCGAAGCGCGGCGCGAAGCCGCCGCACTGACCATTCCGATTCCGGACACCGCACCCCAAATCCCTTTCCCATACGGTTCCTTGGGTGGTTTTTGGGCCAGCCATGTCCCGGCCATTCCCCTGGCATGAACGGTTCATCGCAAGAGTGACCCCCATCCAGTGATCCTTTGGGGGTTCCATGAGATCCAATCGCGCCGCGGTGCGCGCCGGTGTGAGCATGGCGGCGACCCTGCCGCTGCTCGCCGGCGCGCTGGCCCTGGGCATACCCGCGGCCCACGCCTCCGACGGCCAGGCCGGCCGTGACACGCTCCAGGGCACCAAGCCCCTGTGGGCCACGGCCGGGGCGGACAAGGGGGCCACGGCGGACGGCTCCCGGGTGTCGGCCCGGGTCTACCTCGCCGGACGGGACGCGGCGGGCCTCAGCGCCTACGCCGAGGCCGTCTCCGACCCGTCGTCGGCCTCGTACGGGAAGTACCTCACCGCGCGGCAGGCCCAGTCCCGCTTCGGCGCCACCGAGGCGCAGGTGGCCGCGGTGACGGCCTGGCTGAAGTCGGCGGGGCTGACCGTCACGGGCACCGGCACGCACTACGTGTCGGTGAGCGGTGAAGTGGCGGACGCGGAGCAGGCGTTCGGCACGCAGCTGCACAACTACGCCAAGGGGAAGAAGACGTACCGGGCGCCTTCGAAGGCCGCCTCCGCGCCCGCCGGGCTGAACGGCGCCGTCCTCACCGTGACCGGCCTGGACAACGCCCCGCACAAGGCGGACCACTCCGACACGCTGCCGCCTCCGGACGCCGTGTTCCACAACGCCGGCCCGTTCTCGTCGTACTACGGCTCGAAGACCGCGACGACGCTGCCGGGCGCGTACGGCACGAAGGTCCCGTACGCCGTGAAGGGGTACACCGGCAAGCAGCTGCGGGCCGCCTACGGGGCGGGGAAGGCGACCGGCAAGGGCGTGACCGTCGCGATCACGGACGCGTACGCCTCGCCGACGATCGCGGCGGACGCGGCCACGTACGCGGCGAAGCACGGTGACTCGGCGTACCGCGGCGGCCAGTTGACGCAGGTGCTGCCCGGTCAGTACACCCGGACCGAGGAGTGCGGGGCCGCGGGCTGGTACGGGGAGGAGACCCTCGACGTCGAGGCCGTGCACGCGGTAGCGCCCGCCTCGGACATCGTCTACGTGGGCGCCGCGTCCTGCTACGACGACGATCTCCTCGACTCGCTCGGCAAAATCGTCGACGGTCACCTGGCCGACATCGTCTCCAACTCGTGGGGCGACATCGAGGCCAACCAGACGCCGGACCTCGCCGCCGCCTACGACCAGGTCTTCCAGCTCGGCGCGATCGAGGGCATCGGCTTCTACTTCTCGTCCGGCGACAACGGCGACGAGGTCGCTAACACGGGTACGAAGCAGGTCGACACCCCCGCCAACTCGGCGTGGGTGACGGCGGTCGGCGGCACCTCGCTCGCCGTCGGCAAGGGCGACACGTACAAGTGGGAGACCGGCTGGGGCACGCTCAGGGCCGCGCTGTCCGACGACGGGAAGACCTGGACGGACTTCCCGGGCGCGTACACCTCGGGCGCGGGCGGTGGTACGAGCGCGACGGTGAAGCAGCCCTTCTACCAGCGGGGTGTCGTGCCGTCGAAGCTGGCGAAGGCGAACGGGAAGCAGGCCATGCGTACGGTCCCCGACATCGCGGCGATCGCCGATCCCAACACCGGGTTCCTGGTCGGGCAGACGCAGACCCTCCCGGACGGGACGCAGAAGTACGACGAGTACCGCATCGGCGGCACCTCGCTCGCCTCGCCGGTCATCGCCGGTGTCCAGGCGCTCGCCCAGCAGGCGCGCGGCGGGCGCCCGATCGGGTTCGCCAACCCGGCGATCTACGACCGCTACGGCACGAAGCTCTACCACGACGTCACGGACCGCCCGACGGGCCGCGACCTGGCGGTGGCACGCGTGGACTTCGTCAACGCCTTCGACGCCTCTGAGGGCCTGCTGACCTCGGTCCGCAGCCTCGGCAAGGACAGCAGCCTGAAGGCTGTGCGAGGGTACGACGACGTCACGGGGGTGGGTTCGCCCGCGCCGGGTTACGTGACCTCGTACCGCCGCTGAGTCACTGGCCGCTGCGTCAATGAGCCGCTGAGGCTTCTCATCTCCGGTGCGTCCGTTCCTCTTCCTGGCCGGCGGGGGACGGGCGCACCGGTTCGTTCGGTTCGTTCGGCGCGTCCAGGATCGCCGCCGCCACGTCCTGGGGGCGGTCGAGCATGACGAGGTGACCTGCGGGGGCGGAGACGCGGAAGGTGCCGCCGAGGCGCTCGGCGAGGCGTTCCTGGCGGTGGAGCCAGTGCCGTGAGCCGTCGCCCTCGCTGCCGCCGTCGCTGTCGCTGTCGCTGTCACCGGCGGTGTGGGCGTGGGCGGCCAGGACGGTGACGGGTACGTCCGGCAGAGGCCGCTCCCGTAGCCCGTCCAGCTCGACGGCCTGGTCCCGGTAGGTCGCGTTCTCGGCGAGGGCGGCCCGCAGGAAGCGGCTGGTGGAGTAGGCGCGTCGGACGAGGTCGTACGGGGCCGGGTCGCCGCGGTGCATGTGGCGTTCGGCCCGGACGGCGGTACGCCGCAGGAGCGGGCCCAGTGCCCGTGGAAGGCCCGCGCCCGCCAGCAGCGTGCCGCACGCGCGCGTGGCGGTGTTCCGGAGGGCGGGGGCGCGGCTCGGGCGCGGTTCCTCCTCGACGCTGGAGTCGACCAGGACGAGCCCGGCCGTGCGCTCCGGGTGGAGCCGGGCGAAGGCCTCGCAGTGGAAACCGGCGAGCGAGTGCCCTACGACGGTGACGGGCGTGTGGACACCGGCCGCGTCGAGCACGCGCGCGATGCGCTGCGCCTCGCCGGCGAGGGTGGGCCACGCGCGCGCGGGCGCGGGGGCGCTGAGTCCGAGGCCGGGCCGGTCGAAGCGGACGACCGTGCGGTACGGGGCGAGGAGCGGCACCACGGGGTCCCAGTCGAACCAGGACATGCCCAGGCCGACGCTGAGCAGGCAGACGGGGCCGGTGCCGGGGCCGATTCCTGGGGCGGGGCCGGGGCCGTCGACGCGGATGTGGTGCGGGATCCCGTCGATGCGGACGAAGGTCATGGGCTGGCGCCCGCTTCGCGAAGAGGGCCGCGGGCGGTTGGCTCGGGGGCGGCGGGTTCGGGGGCGGTGGGCTCGGGGGCGTGGAGGAGGGAGACGGCCAGTGCGCCCAGCCAGATCGCGATGACGCCGACCTGGAGGCGCTGGGCGATGCCGACGCCCCAGCCGTCGTGGCCCGTCTCCAGGGCGGCGATCGCGGCCAGCGTCCAGGCGGTGGCGGCCAGTTCGAGCACCACGAGGGCGGGGGCCGCAGGGGCCGCACGGGTGAGGGTCACCATGGCGACGAGGATGCCGCACAGGGCGACCGTGCTGCTCACCGTGTGCGCGGAGTGGGTCCATGGGACCAGGGCCGCCGTCTCCCGCGCGGCGCATTCCGGGTCGGTGGTGGGGGTGCAGCTGAGCGGGAGTCGGGAGTCGACGGCTGTGGCTGCGCCGAAGAGGAGGAGGGCGGCTCGGGCAGTCGGTGGTGTGCGGCGGGCCGACAGGGTCGCGGCTGCGGCGCACACCAGCGTGCCCGCGAGCAGGTCCGCTGTGCGGAAGAGGGTGGTGTACGGCTGGTTGGTCGCGGCGAGTTCACTCACGTAGGTGTGGGCCGGGGGGAGGGAAGTCGGCAGGACGGCTTCCATCGTCCATGCGGAGTAGGCGAGGGCGGCCAGGGCCAGGAGGGTGGCTGTCGCGGCCGGGCGGGGTGTGATCATTGACGCCCATGATCGGGGCGGGGGGTTGGTTGCGCATGTTCTCGGCCGCGGGTTCGGTGGGGGCTGGTCGCGCAGTTCCCCGCGCCCCTGAAAGACAAAAGATTGCGCCGTTCCCCGCGCCCCTGAAGGACGGGGCCGGTGCGGCCGAGTGCGCAGCCTCTACACCTCGAAGGCCACACCCGTCGTGACTGGGGAAGCTCCGTGCACGTCCGACCGGGGCGCCTCCGGCGGGGGCGCGGGCCCGCCTTTAGGGGCGCGGGGAACTGCGCGGCCAACCCCCACCGGACCCGCAGCCGCGAACCGGGGCGCGAGGAACGGCGCGCTCCGAGGGGCGCGGGGAACGGCGCGACCAGCCCCCACCGGCCCGCCTTTCAGGGGCGCGGGGAACTGCGCGGCCAACCCCCACCGGACCCGCAGCCGCGAACCGGGGCGCGAGGAACGGCGCGCTCCGAGGGGCGCGGGGCCCGGCGCGACCAGCCCCCACCGGCCCGCCTTTCAGGGGCGCGGGGAACTGCGCGGCCAACCCCCACCGGACCCGCAGCCGCGAACCGGGGCGCGAGG
>NZ_JBIRGP010000005.1:383765-590879 GCF_044328075.1 Streptomyces sp. NPDC017991
GAACGGCGCGCTTCGAGGGGCGCGGGGCCCGGCGCCACGAGCCCGTCGGGGTGTGAGGCGGGGCGGCCACCCCATAACGTCGCTCTGACGATTACACTGGACCGCGTGCCTCAACTACGCCTCGCTCTGAATCAGATCGACTCGACCGTCGGCGATCTCGCCGGGAACGCCGAGGCGGTCGTCCGCTGGACCCGGCACTCCGCCGAGCAGGGAGCGCACCTCGTGGCGTTCCCCGAGATGGTGCTGACCGGGTATCCCGTCGAGGACCTGGCCCTGCGGTCGTCCTTCGTGGAGGCGTCCCGCGCGGCCCTGCACGCCCTCGCCGCGCGGCTCGCCGAGGAGGGGTTCGGGGAGCTGCCGGTCGTCGTCGGCTACCTCGACCGTTCCGAGAAGGCCCAGCCCAGGTACGGGCAGCCGGCCGGCGCCCCGCGGAACGCGGCAGCGGTGCTGCACCGCGGCGAGGTGGTCCTCACCTTCGCCAAGCACCACCTGCCGAACTACGGCGTCTTCGACGAGTTCCGCTACTTCGTGCCCGGCGACACCCTGCCGGTCGTACGGGTGCACGGCATCGACGTCGCGCTCGCCATCTGCGAGGACCTCTGGCAGGACGGCGGCCGGGTCCCGGCGACCCGTTCCGCCGGGGCGGGCCTGCTGGTGTCGATCAACGCCTCGCCGTACGAGCGCGACAAGGACGACACCCGGCTCGACCTCGTGCGCAAGCGCGCGCAGGAGGCCGGCTGCACGACCGCGTACCTGGCCATGATCGGCGGCCAGGACGAGCTGGTCTTCGATGGCGACTCGATCGTCGTCGACCGGCACGGCGAGGTAGTCGCCCGGGCGCCCCAGTTCTCCGAGGGGTGTGTCGTCCTCGATCTGGATCTGCCCGCCGCCGCCCCCGAAGCGCCCTCCGGAATCGTGGACGACGGGCTGCGCATCGATCACCTCGTCATCTCCGACGAGCCGCTGCCGCCGTACGAGGCGGAACTCTCCGGCGGGTACGCCGAGCGGCTCGACGCCGACGAGGAGGTGTACTCCGCGCTCGTGGTGGGCCTGCGGGCGTACACGGCGAAGAACGGTTTCCGCTCCGTGCTGATCGGGCTCTCCGGCGGTATCGACTCCGCTCTCGTCGCCGCGATCGCCTGCGACGCGCTCGGCGCGCAGAACGTGTACGGCGTGTCGATGCCGTCCAAGTACTCCTCGGACCACTCCAAGGGGGACGCGGCCGAGCTGGCCCGGCGGACGGGGCTCAACTTCCGGACCGTGGCGATCGAGCCGATGTTCGACGCGTACATGGGGTCGCTGGGGCTCACCGGGCTGGCCGAGGAGAACCTCCAGTCGCGGCTGCGCGGCACCATGCTGATGGCCCTCTCCAACCAGGAGGGGCACATCGTGCTGGCGCCGGGCAACAAGTCCGAGCTGGCGGTCGGGTATTCGACGCTGTACGGCGACTCCGTGGGCGCGTACGGGCCGATCAAGGACGTCTACAAGACGTCGGTCTTCCGGCTCGCCGAGTGGCGCAACCGGGCGGCGGCCGAGCGGGGGCAGACCCCGCCGATCCCGGAGAACTCCATCTCCAAGCCGCCGAGCGCCGAGCTGCGGCCGGGGCAGGTCGACACGGACTCGCTGCCGGACTATCCCGTCCTGGACGCGATTCTGGAGCTGTACGTCGACCGCGACACGGGGGCCGACGCGATCGTGGCGGCGGGGTACGACCCCGAGGTGGTCACCAAGACGCTGCGGATGGTGGATACGGCGGAGTACAAGCGGCGGCAGTATCCGCCGGGGACGAAGATCTCGGCGAAGGGGTTCGGCAAGGACCGGCGGTTGCCGATCACGAGCCTCTGGCGCGAGAGCGTGTGAGGAGAGGGGCGCCTTTTACTGGGCGTCCCCTTTTTTTGCCTGACGGCGGGCTCGTCGTGCGCTGCGGGCCCGGTGGGGGCTGGTCGCGCCGTTCCCCGCGCCCCTGATGGGGCGCAGCCCCGCTTAGGGGCGCGGGGAACGGCGCAATCCTTTCGCCTTGAGGGGCGCGGGGAACTGCGCAATTCCTTCGCCTTCAGGGGCGCGGGGAACGGCGCAATCTTTGGCCGGGGGCGCGTCCGGCTCAGTGGTGGGCCGGGACCTCCGCGTGCTGCGGGGTGTGGGTCGCCACTATGCGGCCCGCGTTCGTCGTGCCGCGGTTCCGGTCCACGACGTACGCGATGGTCGCGACGCCCAGGCCCAGGACCGCCAGGGCCGCGCCCGCGAGAGCCGGGGACGTGACGCCGTAACCCGCCGCGAGGGCCAGGCCGCCGATCCAGGCGCCGCCGGCGTTCGCGAGGTTGAAGGCCGCCTGGTTGGCGGAGGAGGCCAGGGAGGGGGCCGAAGAAGCCTTCTCCATGACCATGAGGAGGAGCGGGGAGCTGGTCATGAACGCCGCCGCGCCGAGCAGCACCACCGCGAGGGGCGCACTCCACGCCGTGGTCATCATGAGCGGGAAGAGGGCCAGGACCGCCACCAGCCAGACCAGGCCGCCGAACAGGGTGCCGCGCATCGAGCGGTCGGCCAGGCGTCCGCCGAGCAGGTTGCCCGCCGTCGCGCCCACGCCGAACAGCGCGAGCAGCAGGGTCACGCTGGAGTCGGCGTACCCGGCGGAGTCCGTCAGCATCGGCGTGATGTAGCTGTACGCCGAGAAGAGCGCGCCGAAGCCCGCGACGGTCGTGCCGAGGGCCAGCCAGACCGGGAGAGACTTGAGCGCCGCCAGTTCGCCGCGCAGTCCGGTGGCGGCCAGGCCGTGTTCGGAGGTGCGGGGCAGGAGCAGCGCCAGGGAGGCGATGGCCGCCAGGCCGATCACGCTGACGCCGAGGAAGGTGGCGCGCCAGCCGAGCTGCTGGCCGATGAGGGTCGCGGCGGGGACGCCGGCGATGTTCGCGACGGTGAGGCCGAGGAACATGAGGGAGACCGCGCGGGCCTTGCGTTCGGCGGAGACCATGCCGGTGGCGACGACGGCTCCGACGCCGAAGAACGCGCCGTGCGGCAGACCGCTCAGGAAGCGGGCCGCGAGCAGTGAGGTGTTGTCGGGGGCGAACGCCGAGAGCGTGTTGCCCACGACGAACAGCACCATCAGTCCGATCAGGACCTTGCGGCGGGCCATGCGCGCGGTGAGCGCCGCGAGCAGCGGGGCGCCGACGACGACGCCGATCGCGTACGCCGAGACGAGGTGGCCCGCGGTGGGGATCGAGATGCCCAGGTCGTCCGCGACGTCGGGGAGCAGCCCCATCATCACGAACTCGGTGGTGCCGATGCCGAAGGCGCCCACGGCGAGGGCGAGCAGGGCCAGGGGCATGAGGGACCTTTCACAGGGGAGAGCGGTGTTCCGTGCAGTTTATGTTCACCTGCGGAACAAAGCCTCCCGGGCCCAGTATTCCCCGGGGATGTGACGCGGGCTCCTACGAGCCGGTTGACGACAGCTTCACGCGAGCGGCGATCGGGAGATGGTCACTGCCCGTCTCCGGGAGGGTCCACGAGGTGACCGGCTCGACGCCCTTGACCATGATCTGGTCGATGCGAGCCATCGGGAACGACGCCGGCCAGCTGAACCCGAAGCCGCTGCCCGCCGCGCCCTGCGCGGAGCGCATCTGCGAGGTGACGCCGTTCAGCGCGCGGTCGTTCATCGTGCCGTTCAGGTCGCCGAGGAGGGCGATGTCCGGCAGCTTCTCGTCGGCGATGGCCTCGCCGAGCGCGTCGGCGCTCTTGTCGCGCTGCCGCGCGGTGAAACCGGCCTCCATCTTCACCCGTACGGAGGGCAGGTGCGCCACGTACACCGCGAGCCGCCCCTCGGGAACGGTGACGGTCGCCCGCATCGCGCGGGTCCAGCCGAGCTTGATGTCGACGGGGGCGGCCCCGCTCAGCGGGTACTTGCTCCACAGGCCGACCGTGCCCTGCACGGAGTGGTACTTGTACGTCGAGGCGAGGGCCTTCTCGTAGACCGGGACCGCCGAGGTGGTCAGTTCCTCCAGGGCCACCACGTCCGCGCCCGAGGCGGCCACGTCATGGGCCGTGCCCTCCGGGTCCGGGTTGTCCGCGTTGACGTTGTGGGTGGCGACGGTGAGGTCCCCGCCGGAGCCCGTCCTGTCGACGAGCAGCCCGCCGAAGAGGTTGACCCAGATGACGGCGGGCAGCAGCACGGCGATCAGCGCGGTCGCGGACCTGCGGAACAGCGCGAGGGCGAGCAGCACCGGGACGGCCAGCCCCAGCCAGGGCAGGAAGGTCTCCAGGAGGCTGCCCAGGTTGCCGATCCGGTTCGGGATCTGCGCGTGGAGCGCCATCACCAGGGCGAGTACGAGGGCGAACGCGGCCAGGACGATCCCCCGCCGCCAGATGCCCCGGTCGGTACGGAGCGACGTCAGCAGGCGGCGGAGCCGGGGTCCTCTGCGGTCGGGTCCCTGGCCGCCGCTGCCCGTCTCCGTCATGTACGCCTGCGCCATACCGTCGCCTCACCAACTGCCGTTCACATCATCCCCGCGCCCTAAGACCCTAGGGGATGATCGCGATCGTTCCCGCCGCCGCACGGCGGCCGTACGGGCACAAGGACGACCGAGGGGGCGCGTCGAGTTCCGGCACTGGGCCAGGTGGGGTGGTCTGTGACGGAACGCGCACATTGCCGGGACCGGCGTTCAGCAGGCGGGGCGCGGGACTCAGCGAGCGGCGGGGCCCAGTCCCGCGAGGACCGTGTCGACGATCCGTTCGGACAGTCCCTCTTCGAGGCCCGCGTCCGGGCGGATGACCGCGCGCAGGAGCATGGGGCCCACGAAGAGGTCGTTGGCCAGTTCGACGTCGACGTCCGCGCGGAACTCGCCGTTCGCCTGGCCGCGCCGCAGGACGTCGAGCGTCATCAGCCGGCGCGGTTCGATGACGGCCGCGTGGTAGACCTTCCACAGCTTGGGGCTGCTCTTCATCTGCGCGTAGACGTTGTGCATGATCGCCGACGAACGCGTGACCAGGCCGCGCCGCCGCAGCGATTCGAGTATGACGATCAGGTCGTCGCGCATGGAGGTGCCGGGGAGCCGCGGGTCGGGCGGTTCGGCGGTGCGCAGCACGTCGCAGAAGAGCTCCTCGCGGCCGCTCCAGCGGCGGTAGATGGTGGCCTTGCCGACGCCGGCGATGCGGGCGACGCGCTCTATGGAGATCTCCGCGAGCGGAACGCCGTCCTCCAGGAGGCGCATGACGCCCTCGATGATCGAGCGCTCCACCGCCTCGCTGCGGGGGCGGCCTCTGGCGGCCCCGCCGCCGCGCCGTCCGGGCCCGCCCGGCACCTGCTGCCCGCCGCCCACGTTTTCGCTCCGCTCTCTTGGGTGTTGACGTCCTGACGCTGCGCCGTCAATCGCCGTCCGCCGTCCGCCGTCCGGGTCGATTGTCCCTGGGTGACGGCAGGTTGTGACTTGGGTGCGGGTGCGTGGGGGTTGGCCGCGCAGTTCCCCGCGCCCCTAAGAGTGCGGGTGCGGGTGCGTCGTGGCTGGGTGCGCCGTTCCCCGCGCCCCTATCGGGTCGGGTGCGGGTGCGTCGTGGTCGGGCGCGCAGTTCCCCGCGCCCCTAAGAGTGCGGGTGCGGGTGCGTCGTGGCTGGGTGCGCCGTTCCCCGCGCCCCTTTGAGGTCGGGTGCGGGTGCGTCGTGGTCGGGCCCGCAGTTCCCCGCGCCCCCAAGAGTGCGGGTGCGGGTGCGGCGTTGTCCGCGCGCCTTGCGGGGGCTTCAGTGGTCGGCGCTTGCCAGGTTCGTCTCCTTTTTCGCCTGGGTCGGGGTGCGGCCCGGCAGGAACAGGTAGACGACCAGTGCGCCCACCACGGCGACTCCCGCGCCGCACAGGGCCGTGACGTGCATCGCGTGCAGGAAGGCGTCGTTGGCCGGGCCGATCAGGGCGTCGCCCTTGGGGCCGAGCTTCGCGGCGAAGCCGAGGGTCGCCTCGATGGACTCGCCCGCCTCGTGCCGGGCGGCCTCGGGCAGCTTGTCCTCGATGCCCGAGCGGTACGCGGCGGAGAGGACCGAGCCGAGTACGGCGATGCCCAGGGCGCCGCCGACCTGGCGGAAGGTGTTGCTGAGAGCGGAGGCGGAGCCCGCCTTCTCGCGGGGCAGGGCCTGCATGATCACGACGCTGGTCGGCGTCATGATGTGCGCCATCCCCGCGCCCATCAGGAAGAAGATGACCTCCAGGATCCAGATCGGCGTGTCCGCCTCCAGCGCGGCGAACGCGGCCAGCATGGCGGCGATGGTGAGCATGCCGGCGGTCGTGGTGGCCCGGTTGCCGAAGCGGTCCACGACCAGCCGGGCCCGCGGCGCGAAGACGAGCTGCGCGACGGCCAGCGGCAGCATCAGCAGACCGGTCTGCAGGGGCGAATAGCCGCGCACGCTCTGGGTGTAGAAGACGGAGAAGAACGTCACCCCCATCAGCGCGAAGAACACCAGCGCTATGGCGGCGATGGCCGCGGAGAAGACCTTGTTCCTGAAGTAGTCGATGTCGATCGACGGGTGGTCGCTGCGCTTCTCGTGCACGACGAAGCCGACGAGTACGACGAGTCCGGCACCGATGGTCGCGAGGACCTTGGCGTCCGTGAAGTCGGCGAGCTGGCCGCCCTTGATGATGCCGTAGACCAGCAGGACGAGGCCGATGACGGACAGCACCACGCCCACCGGGTCGATGCGGCCGGGTTTCGGGTCGCGGGAGTCGGGGACGAGCCAGATCATCAGCCCCAGCGCCACGATCACGATCGGTACGTTGATCAGGAAGACGGATCCCCACCAGAAGTGGTCGAGCAGGATCCCTCCGGTGATCGGGCCGATGGCGATGGCGAGGCCGACACCACCCGCCCAGATGCCGATGGCCTTCGGCTGTTCGTCGCGCTCGAAGACGTTCATCAGGACCGCGAGGGTGGCCGGCATCACGAAGGCGGCGCCGAGGCCCATCACCGCGCGGAACGAGATGAGTTCGACCGGGGACCCGGAGGAGGCGGCGAGCGCCGAGCCGATCCCGAAGACGAGCAGTCCGCCGAGCAGCACCTTCTTGCGGCCGAGCCGGTCACCGAGGAGACCGGCGGAGAAGAGCAGGCCCGCGAAGACGAGGGTGTAGGAGTTGATGGCCCATTCCAGCTCGCTCTGGGTGGCTCCCAGGCCGGTCGGGGCGGGCGTCGAGATGGTCTTGATGGCGACGTTCAGGATCGAGTTGTCGAGAACGACGATCAGCAGGCTCAGCATCAGGACGCCGAGGATCGCCCAGCGTCGTCGGTGCACGGCCTCCGGTATCCGGGGAGCGGTGTCGGCAGGGGTTGTCATGCTGAAAAGGCTAGAGGAGATTCGATACGAGACCGTCTCGTATCGGAATCCTTTACCGAGACCTTACGAGCTCTGGAGGCGGCCTTGGGGCCTGCCGGAGGCGAGGACACGGGCGGGTGGCGGCGGAGACGAGGGCCACGGTGACCCCTCTAGCCGTTCTGTGGCACGAGGTGCCACCATGGAGGGGATCCGGGGACGCCGTCAGGGCGCTTCGAGATGACAGAAGGAGCCGTTGCAATGACGCAGTTCTCGGCTGCCCAGAACACCACCGACAGCAGCAACAGGGCGCTGTACGGAGGCAAGGGCACACGCCGTATCACTGTCCGCGACATCACGGTGGCCAAGGAGCGCGGCGAGAAGTGGCCGATGCTCACCGCGTACGACGCGATGACCGCGTCCGTCTTCGACGAGGCCGGCATCCCGGTCATGCTCGTCGGTGACTCGGCGGGCAACTGCCACCTGGGCTACGAGACCACCGTGCCCGTCACCCTCGACGAGATGACCATGCTGTCGGCCGCGGTCGTACGGGGCACCTCGCGCGCCCTCATCGTGGGCGACCTGCCGTTCGGGTCGTACCAGGAGGGGCCGGTACAGGCGCTGCGGTCGGCCACCCGGCTCGTGAAGGAGGCCGGGGTCGGGGCCGTCAAGCTGGAGGGCGGCGAGCGGTCGCACGCGCAGATCGAGCTGCTCGTGGAGTCGGGAATTCCGGTGATGGCGCACATCGGCCTCACCCCGCAGTCCGTGAACTCCATGGGATACCGGGTGCAGGGGCGCGGTGAGGAGGCCGCTCAGCAGTTGCTGCGCGACGCCAAGGCCGTGCAGGACGCGGGCGCGTTCGCCGTCGTACTGGAGCTGGTGCCGGCGGAGCTTGCCGCTGAGGTGACGCGGGTGCTGCACATTCCGACGGTCGGGATCGGGGCGGGGGCCGAGACGGACGCGCAGGTGCTCGTGTGGACCGACATGCTCGGGCTCACGGGCGGGAAGATGCCTCGGTTCGTGAAGCAGTATGCGGATCTTCGGCAGGTCATGGGGGACGCGGCGAAGGCATTCGCCGACGATGTTGTCGGCGGAACGTTCCCTCAGGAGGAGCATTCCGTCCACTAGTCCACTGCGGTACGGAGGCAGCCCGCCGATTTCCCCCGTCGGCGGGCTGCCGTTTTTTCGCCCCCGCCGCCCCTACCCTTCCCGTCACCGCATGGGGGCTCCGCCCCCTCGCCCCCCATCGCGCAGTTCCCCGCGCCCCTAGGTACCTAGGGGCGCGGGGAACTGCGCAATCGTTTAGGCCCGCCCCCACTCCGCAGACGCCAGGGCGCAGCCCGCGTTTCAGGGGCGCGGGGAACTGCGCGGTCTTTCGGGCCCGCCCCCACCGGGTCGCAGACGAACACAGACGCCCCCTGCGGAGCCTGTCGGTGGGATGTCGGTGGTTTGTCGGTGGGGGGTGGGAGTTTGGGTGGCATGACGCGAATCGACAACGAGCCCCGGCAGGACGGCGGCACCGGCCCCGACGCCGTCAGCGTGCGGGGACTGGTCAAGCACTACGGCGAGACCAAAGCACTGGACGGCGTGGACCTGGACGTGCGCGAGGGCACGGTCCGCGGCGTGCTCGGCCCGAACGGCGCCGGCAAGACGACCCTCGTACGCATCCTCTCCACCCTCCTCATACCCGACTCCGGCCGGGCCACGGTCGCCGGCTTCGACGTCGTGCGCCAGCCCCGCCGGCTGCGCCGGGTCATCGGCCTCACCGGCCAGTACGCCTCCGTGGACGAGAAGCTCTCCGGGCGCGAGAACCTCTATCTGATCGGCCGGCTCCTCGACCTGACCCGCAAGGACGCCCGCACCCGCGCCGACGAACTCCTTGAGCGCTTCTCGCTCACCGACGCGGCCAAGCGCCCGGCGAGCACGTACTCCGGAGGCATGCGGCGACGCCTCGACCTCGCCGCGTCCATGATCGGCAGTCCGACCGTCCTCTTCCTGGACGAGCCGACGACCGGCCTGGACCCCCGTACGCGTAAAGAGGTGTGGGGCGAGGTCAAGCGGATGGTCGGGGACGGTGTCACCGTCCTGCTGACCACGCAGTACATGGAGGAGGCCGAGCAGCTCGCGAACGAGCTGACGGTCATCGACCGCGGCAGGGTCATCGCCAACGGCGGCATCGACGAGCTGAAGGCGAAGGTCGGCGGCCGCACCCTGCGCATCCGTCCGGCCGACCCGCTGGAGCTGCGCCCCACGGCCGCGGCGCTCGACGAGTTCGGCCTCACGGGCCCGGGCAGCGCCACGGTGGACATCACCACCGGTACGGTCCTCGTCCCGATCCTCAGCGACGAGCAGCTGACCGCCGTGGTCGGCGCGCTCACCGCCCGGGGCATCACCCTGGCCGGTCTGAGCACCGAACTGCCCAGCCTGGACGAGGTGTTCCTCTCCCTCACCGGCCACCGGGCCACCGAACCGACCGATCCGGACGACCCGCGGGACACCGCGGCCGACCGCTCCCACGAGTCCTACGAGGAGGCCGCCGTATGAGCGCCGCCACCGCCGTCGACGCGCCCGCGGCGCTCGGCACCGACGACGATCCGCACGTCGGCATACGCGCCCATCTGCGGCACATCAGCGCCCTGGTCCGCCGCAACGTGCTGTGGATCCGCCAGGACCCGGAGTCGATGTTCGACGTCATCCTGATGCCGATCGTCTTCACGCTGCTCTTCGTGTTCGTCTTCGGCGGCGCGATCGCCGGCAAGGGCAACCAGGACGAGTACGTCAACTACGTCGTCCCGGGCCTGATGGCGATGATGGGCATGAACATCGCCATGGGCGTGGGCACCGGCTTCAACCAGGACTTCCAGACGGGCGTGATGGACCGCTTCCGGTCCCTGCCGATCTCCCGTGCCTCGGTCCTGATCGCCAAGATCTCGGTGGAGATCGGCCGGCTGCTGCTCGCCACGGCGATCCTGCTCGGGGTCGGTTTCCTGCTCGGTCTGTCCGTGTCGAACGTTCCCGGTCTGTTCGCCGCCATCGGTCTCGCCCTGGTCTTCGGCTCCTCCATCATGTGGATCTTTCTGACCATGGGCGTGGTGATGAAGAACGCCCAGGCCATCCAGGGAATGGGGTTCCTCGTGCTGATGCCCTTGCAGTTCGGGTCGTCGATCTTCTCGCCGCCGTCCACCATGCCGGGCTGGCTGCAGACGTTCACCGACTACAACCCGCTGTCGTCCCTCGCGGACGCGGCCCGGGGTCTGATGAACGGCGGCCGGCCGATCGCCCACGACGTCATGATCACGCTGCTCTGGTCACTCGTCATCACCGTGGTGATGGCGCCGGTCGCCATCCACAAGTACCGCACCAAGACCTGACCGTCCCGCTTCGGACCGACTCGTCTCGGACCGTCCCGTTTCAGACCAGGGCGGCGGCCTCCTCGAAGGAGAGGCCGCCGCCCTGCGCGTACGCGGCGTCGTACGCCCGGTCGTCGAGGACCTCGCGCGCCGCCGCCTCGGCCTGTCCCCTGATCTCGTGCTCCACGACGGCCCGGAAGTGTCCGAGCGGAAGGAGCTGGTCGGCGGCGCCGAGACACCGGGCGGCATCCCATGCGCGCCGGCCGCCCTCGACCCCCGCGAGCGCGATGGACGCGGTGGCCAGATGCACCGAGAACATATGCGGCGCGATCATCTGGGTCAGAGGGTCCTTGGCCCGCTCCAGGGCTCCCCGCACCTTCACCACGGCCTCCTCGTACAGGCCCTCCTGTGAGTCCAGCCAGGCCTCCACGCCCATGACGAACCCGTCGAAGACCACGAAGCGGACGGCGCCGAAGTCGTCCCACAGCCGCTCCATCTGGACCCGGGCCTCGGCGACGCGGCCGGTGCGGCCGAGCCACATCGCGAGGAAGAGCCGGGCCCCGGGCATGGCTTCGTTGTGCGCGCCGTCGCCCTGTTCCAGGACCCCGCGCAGCAGCCGCTCGCCCCGCCCGGTCTCGCCCGCGTCGATGAGCACACTGCCCAGACGGGTACTGAGGATGGCCATCTGGGCGCGGGCGCCCAGGCGTTCGGCGTGGGCGATGGCCGTCTCGTAGTCCGTCGCGGCGAGCTGGTACTCGCCCTTGCGCTCATGGGCTTCGCCGCGCGCGGAGAGCGCCTCGGCGGCGCCCCAGGCGTCTTCGAGGCCGACGAAGAGCTCCAGCGACTCGTCCGCGTCACGGGCCGCGTCGCCCGCCCAGTCGGCGCGGTTGGCGAGCATGTTGGCGCGCATCTGCAGGGCGACGGCCAGCTCCCAGCGGGTGCCGAGTTCCCGGCAGGTCTCGACGCTCGCGTCGATGACCCGGCGCAGCCGGTCCATGTCGCCGGTCAGCAGCACGGCGAAGAACCAGAGGTAGCCGGGGTTGCGGCAGACCTGCGGGAGGCCGGGATCGTAGGCCTCGGTGATGGCACGCAGCTTGGCCTCCGCCTCCGGTGTCTGCCAGGTGTCCAGCTCCAGGTCCATACAGGCGAGATGGAGGAGATGGACGCCCCGCCTGGCCTCGACGAGGACGTCCGGGCTCATGGGCGGCGGGTCGGCGACGCAGGACTCGTACAGCGGGACGGCTCGTTCGGTGGGCGGCGCGAACGGGTCGGGGCCCATCGCCATGACCTCCCGCGTCCAGTTGCGGGTGACCATCCGCAGGTCGCGGATCTGCCAGTACCAGGCGAGGGAGAGGACGAGGCAGAGCGCCTCCTGTTCGTCGCCCGCGGCGACGGCGCGCTGCAGTGCGGCACGCGTGTTCTCGCCTTCGAGCTGGAGCAGTTCGATGGCTTCGCGCTGGCCGGGTCCGCGCAGTCGCGGGTCGGTGGTGCGGGCGAGTTCGCGGTAGTACGTGAGGTGGGCGCGCTCGGTCGCGGGGCGCTCGCCGCACGCGTCGAGGCGCTGTCCGGCGTACTCGGCGACGGTCTCCAGGAGCCGGTAGCGCATCTCGCCGTCACCCGAGCCCGCACCCGCACCCGAACTCGCGTCCACGGCTGTCTCCTTCCCCGGACCCTTGCCCGAAGGGGCGGCCACGACCAGGGACTTGTCGACGAGCGAGCCGAGCGCCTCCAGCGCGGCAGGTCCGCAGACCGCCTCGGCGGCGGCCAGGTCGCAGCCGCCGGCGAAGACGGACAGCCGCCGCAGCACGTCGCGTTCGTCCTCGTCCAGGAGGTCCCAGGACCAGTCGACGACGGCCCGCAGGGTCTGCTGGCGCGGCAGGACCGTACGGCTGCCGGAGGTGAGCAGGCGGAAGCGGTTGTCGAGCCGGTCGGCGATCTGGCGCGGGGTGAGCATCCGCAGCCGGGCGGCGGCGAGTTCGATGGCGAGCGGCAGTCCGTCCAGGCGCCGGCAGATCTCGGCGGCGGCCTCCGGATCGTCCTCGGTCCGGAAACCGGGCCGGGCCGCGGCGCCCCGGTCGGCGAGCAGCTTCAGCGCGTACGGCTCTGGCAGCGGCTCGACGGGCCGCAGCAGCTCCCCCGGTACGCCGAGGGGTTCGCGGCTCGTGGCCAGTACGGTCAGTCCGGGGCAGCGTTCGAGCAGTTGCTCGACGAGGCGGGCCGCGGCGTCCACGACGTGTTCGCAGTTGTCGAGGACGATCAGCATGCGGCGTTTGGCGCAGTGCTCGGTGAGCCGGACGAGGGGGTCGTCGTGCCGGTCGGTGACGGCCCGCATCTCCTCGGCGCCGGCGCCGCGCAGCACGGTCTCCCGGGCGCCGACCGCCGTGAGGACGGCCTCGGGGACGGCCTCCGGGTCGTCGACGGGGGCGAGTTCGGCCAGCCACACGCCGTCGGGCAGATCCTGGGCGACGCTCTCCGCCGCCTCCTGGGACAGCCGTGTCTTCCCGGCGCCGCCCGGCCCCAGCAGTGTGACGAGCCGCGCCCCCGCGAGGTCCCCGCGGATGGTGGCCAGATCGCTGTCCCGCCCGACGAAGGAGGTGAGCCGGGCCCGCAGATTCCCGAGCGGCACGGGCCGCTCACGCGGGGCGGCGCCACGTCGGCCCCGCGCCGCGCCGGAGCCACCGCCGGGCCGGGTCGCGTCGGAGTCGTCTCCGGGCGGGGCTGCTTCGGAGTCGCCTCTGTGCGGGGTCGTCCCCGTGGTTCTGCTGAGCGAGGCCGGGCCGGTGCCGTTGGATCGGTGGTTCTCGGCGTGTTGGGTGTCACGGGGTGTGCCGGGGGCCTGGCCGGCCGGGGTGCCGGTCAGGAGTTCCGTGTGCAGGGAGCGCAGTTCGGGGCCCGGGTCCGTGCCCAGGCGGTCGGCCAGCAGGCGGCGTACGGACTCGTAGGCGGCCAGGGCCTCCGCCGCGCGGCCCGCGTCGCGCAGGGCCCGCAGGCGCAGCACCTGGAGGGGTTCGTCCAGGGGGTGGGTGTCGCAGAGCGCGGTGAGGTCGGGCAGGGACTGTTCGGCGTGGCCGAGAGCGAGGGCGGCGCCGAGACGGGCGCGCCGTGCGTCGAGCCGGCGGGCCTCCCAGCGCGACGACTCGGCCGTGCGGTCCGGGAGATCGGCGAGGGCCGGGCCCTGCCAGAGGGCGAGGGCGTCGTCCAGGATGACGGCCGCCTTGCCGGGGTCGCCGTCGGCCAGCGCGCGGGAACCCTCGCCCGCGAGCCGTTCGAACCGGTGCAGGTCGACGTCGTCGGCCGCCGCGCGCAGCCGGTAGCCGCCCTCGTCGGAGCCGATCGCGTCCGCGCCCAGCGCCCTGCGCAGCCGGCCCACCAGGGCCTGCAGCGCGCCCGGGGCGTCGGCCGGAGGGTCGGCGCCCCAGACCTCGTCGACCAGCACGGCCACGGACACGGGCCGGCCGGGGCGCAGGGCGAGCACTGTCAGCAGGGCGCGCAGCCGCGCCCCGCCGACCGGAACGGGGGTGCCGTCGGAACGGAGTACCTGGGTGGTGCCGAGGATGCGATAGCGCACGCAGACCATTGTCCCTGTCGGCGACCCGGCCCCGCCCCGGATTTTGGACCGGCATGAACCGGGGGTGGCCGAGAACGGACCGGGGACGCGGGTGGAGGGCCGCAGGAACCTCCGACCCTCCCTGGGACGTTGCCCCCTCACCACCGGTACGGTCTACCCGGCACGCCCAGCCCGTTCGAACATTCCAGGGAGCCCCACCCCATGACCACCGCCACCGGCCGGCACAGTGACCGGCGCATCAGCCCGGTCTTCCTCGGGATCGTGGCCGTCGCGGCGGTGACCGGCTGGGCCACCTGGACGGGCTTCGCCGAGCAGCCCGGCGTCGCCGTCTTCCTGTTCGTGACGGCCGCGTGGATCGTCTCGCTCTGTCTGCACGAGTACGCGCACGCGCGCACGGCCCTGCACAGCGGCGACATCTCCATCGGCGCGAAGGGCTATCTGACCCTGAACCCGCTCAAGTACACGCACGCGCTGCTCAGTATCGTGCTGCCGGTCCTCTTCGTCATCATGGGCGGTATCGGTCTGCCGGGCGGCGCGGTCTTCATCGAGCGGAGCCGCATCCGGGGCCGCTGGAGGCACAGCCTGATCTCGGCGGCGGGCCCGCTGACGAACGTGCTGTTCGCGGTGGTCTGCACCGCCCCGTTCTGGCTGGACGCGCTGGACGGCGTACCGGCCGACTTCCAGTTCGCCCTCGCGTTCCTGGCGCTGCTGCAGGTCACGGCCGCGCTGCTGAACTTCCTGCCGATCCCGGGCCTGGACGGCTACGGCGTCATCGAACCCTGGCTGTCGCACAGGATCCGCCGGCAGGTGGAGCCGTACGCGCCCTTCGGACTGCTCTTCGTCTTCGCGATCCTGTGGATCCCGGAGGTGAACAACCAGTTCTTCGACGCGATCGACGCGCTGCTGCGGACGCTGGGCATCGACGAGATCCGTACGTACTGCGGGCAGAACCTCTACCGGTTCTGGACGGACACCGACCAGTACTGCTCGGTCGGCCAGTGACCGGCCGCCGCGTCAGCCGGTGACGGAGGACGCCGACGCCCTGCGCCGCATCCGGTCCCGGCGCAGGTAGTACCAGGTCATGTTGGACGACAGACCCGCGAGCAGCACCCACACGATCCCCAGCCAGCTGCCCTGGACGAAGGAGACGACGGCCGCCGCCGTGGCGAGGACGCAGACGACGAGGGCGTAGAGGGCGAGTCGGGACATGGGGTCTGCTCCTGTCGGGGAACTCCGGGGGCCCGGCGGAACCGGTCCCCGGAGGGGGACACTGCGCGGCTCCAGTGTCCCCCACGTCCGGAACGCGCCCGTACACGGTCCCGCGGGCCGGTCCTAGAGATCGGTGAGGCGCAGGCCCGCGTGGGCCTTGTACCGGCGGTTCACCGAGATCAGGTTCGCCACCAGCGACTCGACCTGGTGGGCGTTGCGCAGCCGCCCGGAGAAGATGCCGCGCATGCCGGGGATGCGTCCGGCCAGCGCCTGGACGATCTCGACGTCGGCCCGCTCCTCGCCGAGCACCATCACGTCGGTGTCGATCTCCTCGATCTCCGGGTCCTGGAGCAGCACGGCCGACAGGTGGTGGAAGGCGGCGGTGACGCGGGAGTCCGGCAGCAGCGCGGCGGCCTGTTCGGCGGCGCTGCCCTCCTCGGGCTTCAGCGCGTACGCGCCCTTCTTGTCGAAGCCGAGCGGGTTCACGCAGTCGACGACGAGCTTGCCGGCCAGTTCCTCCCGCAGGGACTCCAGGGTCTTGCCGTGTCCGTCCCACGGCACGGCGACGATCACGATGTCGCTGCGGCGGGCGGTCTCGGCGTTGTCGGCGCCCTCGACGCCGTGTCCGAGCTCGTCGGCGGCGGCCTGCGCGCGCTCCGCGGCCCGTGAACCGATGATCACCTGCTGCCCGGCCCGGGCCAGCCGGTAGGCGAGACCCTTGCCCTGGGGACCGGTGCCGCCGAGCACGCCGACGACGAGCCCGGAGACGTCGGGAAGGTCCCAGGGGTCCTTGGCGGGGGCCTTCTGTGCGCTGTCAGTAGAGGTCATGGGCCGACTTTACGTGCGTCGTGGCCCCTTCTCACGTGTGGTTCCGGCGCGCGCCGCTCATGTGAGAGCCGTCACGGGGATCCGCCGGAAGGTGACCGTCTCGTACGCGCTGAAGTCGCCCGTCTCGTAGAGGAGTCCGACCGTGTCGGCGTCGACGCGGACGAGGTCGGAGTACGCGGCGGGCAGCCCGTCGACGGTGTGTGCCGTGCGCCAGGTGACACCGTCGTCGGTGCTGGCGCGGACCGTCATGAGGGCGCGGAAGCCGGGGTCGGCGGGGCCCGAGTAGAGGAGCAGGTCGGGTTCGCGGAGCTGGAGCACGCTGCCCTCGACGACGGGACCGACGAGGCCGGCCTGCGGGCGGAAGGGTTTGACCAGGGTCCGGCCGCCGTCCCGTGAGTACGCGTCGGCGCGGGTGCCGGGGGCGGCGGAGTCGGTGCGGGTGTTGAAGTAGACGCGGCCGTCGGGGAGTTCGGCGGCGGTGGTCTCGTTCACGTGGACGGGGTTGCCGGGGTTGTCGTCGACGTACCCGATGCGCCAGGTCGCGCCGTGGTCGTCGCTGAGCAGACAGTGCCCGCCGTTGTACCTGCCCTCGGTGCCGGTGTCCGTGCCGGTCGGCGGGAGGGAGTGGTTGGCCGGTACGGCGACCCGGCCGGTGGTGAGCTGGAGGGCGTGGCCGGGAGTGGTGGCGTACCAGCGCCAGGGCGCCTTCTTCGTCTGCCCGGTGATCTCCCGCGGCGTGGACCAGGTGCGTCCGTCGTCGTCGCTGTGCCGGATCCAGACCCGGCGTCCGTCGGCGGCGCTCACCTTCCCCCGGCGGATGGCGTCCTCGGTGGCGAGGGCCGCGTTGCGGACGTGGACGAGCAGGATCCTGCCGGTGTCGAGGACGACGGGGGCCGGGTTCCCGGCCAGCGCCTCGCCGTTCGAGGCGGCCACCTGGATCGGCCCCCAGGTCAGTCCGCCGTCCGTGGACCGCTTCAGGACGATGTCGATGTGGCCGAAATCGTCGCGGGAGCCGACCCTGCCCTCGCAGAAGGCGAGCAGGGTTCCCGCCGCGCTGACGACGACGGCCGGGATACGGAAACTCGCGTAGCCCTCCTGTCCGGCCCGGAACGGCACGGACACCTCACTGCTGGCCGCACTGCTGGTCATGGAAACCTCTCCTCGCCGGCTGGGTGGACGGGCCACTCTGCCCAGGATGGGCGAATTCACCGTGAACGCCGTCTGACGAGCGGTCGGCTGCGGCAGGATGCGGCCACATGGATGCCGTACGGGTGGCCTTGTTGCGCGAAGTACTCGCCGGGACCGAGTGGCCGGGAGCCACACGGCGGTTCGCGGGGGTGCTGCGGTCGTCCGTACTGCCGCACGGGGGCGGGCTGCTGCTGGTGGGAACCGCGGAGTACGAGCCCTGGCACCTGGCCGCGCATCTGGTGGACGAGGCCGCCTGGTCGGGCACGCCGGAGCTGACACCGACGCTGGTACGGCACGGGGCGCGGCCCGGGGACCCGGCCCATCTGGCGGTGGGGCTCGGCCGGATCGAGGCGGCCCGGCGCGGCGAGACGCTGCTCGTCGTGGCGCCGGGCGCGCCCGGGGCTCCGCTCCTGGAGCGGGTGTACGACGCGCGCCGGGCCGGGGCGTTGATCCTCGCGCTGGACTCGGGCGACCGCGAACTGCACGCGATGGCGCACGAGGCGCTCGCGGTGCCGCCCGGACCGGGATGCGACACGGGGCTTGATCTGGACACGGTTCAGCACCTGGTCAGTGCGGCCACCGGGGAGAACTCGCTGCCCGCCCCCCGGGGCCGACGGCGGTTCACCGACCGGTTGTCGCGGCTGGCGGACCGGTTGACGGCGCCGCCACCCGCGCGGTGGTGAGCCGGCGGCCTCCCGACTTCCGGCGGCGTTCCCGGGGGCTCGCGAGAGGGGCGGCGGGAGCGGTTCACGAGGTGAAGACCGCGCCGTACCCCGTGCCCCCAGGAAGGGGCGGCCAGGCGGGGAAGAGGTTCAGTCCTCGTCCGCGCCGCGGGGAGCGGCGTCGTGCCAGCGGGGGTCCGTCTCCCAGTCGAGGTTGCGCTCACGGGCCGTGTCCATCGCCCGCTGGGCCTCCTCGCGGGACGCGTACGGACCGAAGCGGTCCTTCGCCGGGCACTCCGGGCCTTCCTCCACCTTCTTGTGTTCCAGGCAGTAGTACCACTCGCCCGGTTTGCCGACCGTCCGCTTCTTGAACAGTGCCATGACCAGCTCCTCTCGCCACCGACATGTTCCCCCATCTCCGCTGGTTAGACTCGCTGGCATGTCTGGCCAGTCGCTGCTCGTCCCAGGGGAGCTGTCCCCCATCCGTTCCGTGCCCGGAAACATCCGCCGCCCGGAGTACGTCGGCAAGCCCGCGCCGACCCCGTACACCGGGCCGGAGGTGCAGACGCCCGAGACGATCGAGGCGATGCGTGTCGCCGGCCGGATCGCCGCGCGAGCCATGGCCGAGGCCGCGAAGCTCATCGCGCCCGGCGTCACCACGGACGAACTGGACCGGGTCGCGCACGACTACATGTGCGACCACGGCGCCTACCCGTCCACGCTCGGCTACCGCGGCTTCCCGAAGTCCCTGTGCACCTCGGTGAACGAGGTGATCTGCCACGGCATCCCGGACTCCACGGTCCTGCGGGACGGCGACATCATCAACCTCGACGTGACGGCGTACATCGGGGGCGTGCACGGCGACAACAACGCCACGTATCTCGTCGGCGACGTGGCCGAGGAGTCGCGGCTGCTGGTCGAGCGGACCCGTGAGTCGCTGGAGCGTGCCATCAAGGCGGTCAGGCCCGGCCGCCAGATCAACATCATCGGCCGGGTCATCGAGTCGTACGCGAAGCGGTTCGGGTACGGGGTCGTCCGGGACTTCACCGGGCACGGCATCAGCTCGTCGTTCCACTCCGGGCTGATCGTCCCGCACTACGACAGCCCGCACGCGACGACCGTGATGCAGCCCGGGATGACGTTCACGATCGAGCCGATGCTGACGCTGGGCTCGTACGACTACGACCTGTGGGACGACGGGTGGACGGTCGTCACGAAGGACCGGCTGCGGACCGCGCAGTTCGAACACACCCTGGTCGTCACGGACAGCGGGGCCGAGGTCCTCACGCTGCCGTAGCCGCTCCCGTCCCGCCACGTGCCGCCCGCTCACTCAGAGCGGGCGGCACTTTCATGTGGGAACGGTGGAGGATCGGGGTACGGTTTTACCGACAGGCCGTCGGGAACCCATTGACTTAGGTAAGCCTAACCATAGAAGATTGGTCCGGCTCCCGTCTCCCCCGTTCAGCCCCGGAGGTCCTCATGACATCGTCGAGTACGCCGTTCTCGACGCTCATCCGCACCGCGTCCCACGAGCAGCACGTGGAGGCGGAGACCTCGACCTTCATGAGCGATCTGCTCGGCGGCAGGCTCGGCGTGGACGCGTACGCGCGCTACACGGAGCAGTTGTGGTTCGTGTACGAGGCGCTGGAGTCGGGTGCGCGGGATCTTTCCGGCGACCCGGTGGCGGGGCCGTTCATCCAGCCCGAGCTGATGCGGCTCGCCTCGCTGGAGCGGGATCTCGCCCATCTGCGGGGGCCGGGGTGGCGCGAGGGCGTCACCGCGCTGCCCGCGACGCTGGAGTACGCGGCGCGGGTCGCCGAGTGTGCGCGTACGTGGCCCGGGGGGTATGTGGCGCATCACTACACGCGGTACCTCGGGGATCTCTCCGGTGGGCAGATCATCCGTGGGACGGCGGAGAAGACGTGGGGGTTCGCGCGCAAGGGGGACGGGGTCCGGTTCTATGTCTTCGAGGACATCGGGAATCCCGCGGCGTTCAAGCGGGGGTATCGGGAGTTGCTTGACGCTCTTCCCGTGGATGACCTGCAGAAGCAGCGGGTTGTTGCCGAGTGCCGGCGGGCGTTCGCGTTGAACACGGGGGTTTTTCGGGGGTTGGGGGAAGAGTTTCGCATCAGTGCGTGACGTTCCACTGGGGGTCGCGTTTTCGGGTGCGGGTTCGTTGTGGCCGGCCGCGCAGTTCCCCGCGCCCCTGCAGGGCGAAGGCTGGGGCGCGGCCCCGGCTTTGAGGGGCGCGGGGAACTGCGCAGTCTTTTAGGGGCGCGGGGAACTGCGCGGCCAGCCCCCACCGGGCCCGCACGGGAGTCCTGGCCGACCCCACCCGGAGGGTGTCAGCGTTCCAGGAAGACTCTTCCGCCCAGTTCTATCCAGCCCTCCGGCTGGGGCGCTGTGAGGAGTTGGGAGCCCTTGCCCTGGATGATGTTCAGGGCACGGCCCAGTTGGGCTGTCAACTGGAGCGCCGCGGCGCCCGTCGCCTCGTCCTCGTCGATGCCGTCGCCCCGGCCGGGGAAACCGCGGGCGCGGATGCGGCCCGCCGCCTCGTCCTCCCAGGCCCAGGCGTAGACCCACTCCCCCGCCGGCGGCACGGCCAGCGCCTCGACCTCGGCCGCGGTCGCGTGCCGGCGCAGCGTGCGCGGCTGCGGCCACTCCGGGCGGGCCTCGATCCAGGTGAACTCGCCGTCCAGCCGGGTGCCCACCACGCCCGCGGGCGTGACGAGTTCGGGTACGTCCAGCAGCCAGGCCGCGCCCACACAGGGGTACCCGGCGAACGGCAGCCGCACACTGGGCGTGTAGATGTCGATGACCCCGCGCTCGGGGTCGTCGACGAACACCGTCTCGCTGAAGCCGAGTTTCGCCGCGAACGCCTGCCGTTCGTCCCGCTCGGGCAGTACGGAACCCTCCCGTACCACCCCGAGTTCATTGCCGTACTCGCCGCGGGGCCCGCAGAAGACCCGCACCACGTCGTAATCAGTCACACCGGCATTCAAACACCATGACGGCGACGCGTGTGCGGGCGCTTCCCGGTCCGACCCGTCAGGCCGTTCAGGCCGTTCAGGCCGTTCAGGCCGTTCAGGCCGTTCAGGCCGTTCAGGCCGTTCAGGCCGTTCAGGCCGTTCAGGCCGTTCAGGCCTGGGCGGAGTCCGTCAGACGGCGGCGGCGTACCGCGAACACCACGCCCGCGCCCGCCGCGACGGTGACCGCGGCGGCCGCTCCGAGCGCGCCGACCGGGACGTCGGAGCCGGTGGAGGCGAGGTTGCCGGTCACACCGCCCGTGGTGGACCCGGTCGTGCCCGCGCCACCGGTGGTGCCGCCGCTCGTACCACCCGTGGTACCGCCCGTGGTGCCGCCCGCCCCGGAGGTCGAGGTCGGGTCGGCGTCCGGGAGTTCGGCGTCCGCGGTCAGGGCCACCGCGATGTCGACCGGGTCGAGTTCGGCGCCGGTCTGGTAGAAGCCGCCGAAGGCCTCCGCGCCCGCCTTGGTGAGGGTGGTGGTGACGTCGTCGAGGGTGATGACGTCCTTCTTCGCGGTCAGGTCCGCCGACTTGGGCTTGAGTGCGGCGAGGGTCACGTCCTCGGACTTCTGACCGAGGCTGTCGACGTCGGCGGTCAGCTTGCCGGAGCCGCCGTCGATCTCGGCCTTCAGGTCGCTGAGGGTGAGGTCGAGACCGTAACTGCCGTTGTCCTCATGGCCCTTGAAGTTGACCGAGCCCTTGAAGGAGGCCTTGAGGGTGTCGGCGTCCGTGTCGTAGGTGCCGGTGGCGTCGGGGAAGGTGAAGACGCCGTTGCCGGACGCCTGCTCCGCCCCGCCCGACACCGTGATCCTGCCCTTGGCGACCCCGTCGACGACGTACGTACGGAAGGACTGCTTCACACCCCAGCCGAGCGTGCCGTAACTGATGGCCCCCTTGGTGGCGGCCTCGGTGGGCGGGGGCTTCGGCGTGGTGGATCCTGTCGGGTCCGCGGTGGGGGTCTTGGTCGGGGTGCTCGTGGGGGTGCCGGTCGGAGTGGCCGGCGGGGTGGTGGTGCCCGTGGGCGTCGGGGTCGGCGACTCGGCCTTCTTCTCGACCACCGTCAGGGGGTCGCCGGCCGCGCCGGTGTAGGAGGAGCTGCCGAAGACGTCCCCCGCCTCCTTGGTCAGCTTGGTCGTCATGTCCGTCATCGTGCGGTTGACGGTGACCTCGGCGAGCGGCACGTCCTGCTCGGTCGTACCGGCCTTCGTCACATCGGCGGTGACTCTCGCGTCCTTGCTGTCGAACTGCACGTCGGACAGCCTCAGTTCGAAGCCGTGCGCCTTGGAGACGATGTTCAGGGTGCCCTCGAAGCCGAGCGCGACGGTGTGGGCCTCGGAGTCGTAGCTCCCGGTGCCGTTGACGAACGTGAACACGCCGTTGTCCTTGGCCTGCGTGGCGCCGGCCTCGGCCGTGAAGGTACCGGCCGCCATACCGGTGACGTAGTTGCGGTACGACTCCTTGATGCCCCAGGTCAACTCGTAACCCTTGAGCGGCACTTCGGCGGCGGAGGCGGACGTCGCGGCGAGCGCGGTGGCGCCTAGCGTGACGGCGGTCGCGCAGGCTGCGGCAAGGGCTGTCGGGCGGCGGCGGTTGGCGGCCATGGTCGTGGATCTCCTCGGTTCGGAATCGGATTCAGTGTGTGGAGGTCCGCTCAACTGGCGGACGGGGAAAAGAAGTTCAGTTCTCGTTCGACGCACTCGACTCGTTCGACGCGTTCGAGGCGTCGGCTTCGGTGCCGGTGGCGGTCTGTGGCGTACGGCGCCTGCGGGTGACCAGGAAGGCCGCGGCGACCGCGACCAGGGAAGCGACCGCGAGGCCGATGGGCAGGACGGGGACGTCCGATCCGCTCGCGGTGGCCTCGGTCTTCGGCTCGGCCTTCTTCGGTTCGGCCGCCGCGGCCTCGGGCGTGGCCGACTCCGCGCTGCCCAGGTCGGGCAGCGCGGGCAGTTCGGCCTTGGCGGTCAGGGCGACGGCGAGGGACACCGGGTCCATCTCCGTGCCCGCCTTGTACATCCCGCCGAAGGCCTCGGCGCCCGCGGCGGTGAGCTTCGCGGGGGCCTCGGTGACCTGGGCGAGGCCGTCCTTCGGCTTGAGGTCCTTGGCGGTGAAGGTGACCAGCGACACCTTCTTCCGCGTCTCTTTCCCCTTCTCGTCCCGCGTCCTGCCGCCGCTCGTGACGTCGGCGTACAGCGTGCCCTTGCCGTCGTCCGCGACCTCGGCCCTGATTCCGCCGAGCTTCAGGTCGAGGCCCTGTTCGCCGGTGAAGCGGACGGCTCCGGCGAAGGTCGCGTCGAGGGTCCGCTTCTTCTCGTCGTACGTGCCCGAGCCCTCGGGGAAGCGGAAGAGCGCGCCGCCGTCCTGGGCGCCGTCGCTGAGCTTCCACTCGCCCTGCGCGATGGCGCCGGTGACGTACTCACGGAAGGTCCTGCGCACACCCCAGTCGACGGCGCCGTTCTCGATCCGGCCCGAAGTCGCCTTCTTCGCCTTCGCCTTCGAACCGGACGTGGACCCGGTCGGCGAGGGGGACGGCGTACGGGTCGGCTCGGCCGCCGCCCGCACGTCCGCGGAGAGGCTGACCGGGTCGAGGGCGGTGCCCGCCGTGTAGTAGCCGGCGAAGGACTTGGCGCCCTGGGCGGTCAGCGTGGCGGGCAGGTTGTTCAGCTGGACGGCGTTGCCGCCGCCCTTCATGTCGATGCCCCCCAGGGAGAGGGAGGCGAAGGGCACCTGCGAGGACGTCGTGACCGCCCCGGTGCCCTTCGCCTTGCTGATGATGTCGACGTGGAGCGTGCCGCCGTTGCCCGCGAGGCGGACGGTGGGGCGGCTGATCGTCAGGTCGAGCTGGTAGCCGCCGTCGTCCTCCTTGTGCCCGAGGAAGTGGACACCGCCGGAGAAGCCGGCGTGGAAGGCACCCGAGGAACCGTCGTACGTACCGGTCGCCGAGTGGAAGCGGAACTGGCTGCCGCCGACCGTGGCCGCGCCGCCGGTGAGGGAGAAACTGCCGTTCGCTATCGGGCCGGTGACATAGCTCTGGAAGGAGGATTTGATGCCCCAGTCCAGACGGCCACCCTGCACGGTCCGGCTCGCCGCGTGGGCCTGGCCGGCCGGGAGCAGCGCCGCGAGTACTGCCGTGAGTGCTGCCGCGCAGAGCAGGGTCACGTAGGTGCGTGGATGCGGGCGGGCTGGCATGTGTCCTCCGGGGCGGGTGGATCCGGCCGGATGCGGTGTGATGCGCACTCCTGGCGAGAAAGGTAAGGCTAACCTAAGCTATGTCCACTGATGCGGGAAGTGTGGGGCGAGGTCACAAGGGGACCGCCGCGGGTTGTTTTTCGCCTGACGGTCCGTCGTGGCTTGTCGCGCAGTTCCCCGCGCCCCTCACGGGCGCTGCCCCGCCTTCATGGGGCTCCGGCGAACCGAAAGGAACTACGCAGCCGTGCGACGTATGCGGGTACGAGTGACGGGTGCGCTGCTCGCGGTGCTTGTGGTGGCGGGGTGCGCCTCCCCCGAGGCGACCTCCGAGCCTGCCGCGAAGGCCGCCGGGGCCGGCGCCGCGGCCGATCGCGTCGAGCCGCTCGCCGACACACCGGAGCCTCGACTTCCGGTCACCGTGCGGTCGGCCGACGGCCACGACTTCACGGTCAAGGACGCCGAACGCGTCGTTCCGCTCTCCGGCAGCCTCAGCGAGATCGTCTTCACCCTCGGCCTCGGCGACCGGGTCGTCGCCCGTGACATCACCGCCACCTTCACGCAGGCGGAGAAGCTGCCGGTGGTCACCCGCAACCACGACGTCTCCGCGGAGAGCGTGCTGTCCCTCAAGCCCGATCTGGTGCTCGCCGAGGCCACCACCGGGCCCGCGGAGGCGATGGGCCAGATCCGCGACGCGGGCATACCCGTCCTCGTCGTCGACCCGGCCCAGGGCCTCGACGACGTGGGCCCACGCATCCAGGCCGTGGCCCGCGCCCTCGGCGTACCGGCCGCGGGCGAGGAGCTCACGAAGCGTTCGGAGGAGCGGATCGCCGCCGTGCGCAAGGACGTTCCGAAGAAGACGGACGAACCGCGCGTCGCCTTCCTCTACCTCCGCGGCTCCGCGTCCGTCTATCTGATCGGGGGCAAGGGCTCGGGGGCCACCTCGCTGCTCGAAGCGGCGGGCGCCGTGGACGCGGGCGCGGAGTCGGGCCTGAAGAAGGACTTCACCGCGATCACCACGGAGGCCCTCGCCCAGGCGGCTCCCGACGCGATCCTCGTCATGTCGAAGGGACTTGAGTCCGTCGGCGGCATCGACGGCCTGGTCAGGATTCCGGGCGTCGCCCAGACCCCCGCCGGGATGGACCGCCGGGTCGTCTCCGTCGAGGACGGCGTACTCCTCAACTACGGGCCCCGCACGGACGCCGTACTGAAGTCCATCGTCGGCCAGTTGTACGGGGACACGAAGTGAGCGTGACCGACAAGGCCGTGCCCCAGGCCTCCGAGGCCCCTCCCGCCGGGGGACAGCCCGCCGCCGCCCTCCCCCCGCGGCCCCGCCGGGGTGTCACCTGGCTGCTCACGGTCGGGCTGGCCGCCCTTCTTCTGCTCCTCACCCTCGCCTCCGCCGGCCTCGGCGCGTACGAGATCCCGCCCGGTGACGTCCTCTCCTCCGTCACGCACCGCGCGGGTCTCGGCGGTGACGAACTGGCCCGTGTCCCCGAGTCCGTGCTGTGGAACGTGCGCTTCCCGCGGATCGTGCTCGCGCTGCTCGTCGGTGCCTCGCTGGGCTGCGCGGGCGCGCTGATGCAGGGCGTGTTCGGCAATCCGCTCGCCGAACCGGGCGTCATCGGCGTCTCGTCGGGCGCGGCGGTCGGCGCGGTCGCCGCGATCTCGCTCGGCCTGAGCTTCCTGGGCACCTGGACGATCCCGGTCTTCGCCTTCGTCGCGGGGCTCGGCACCGCCCTGCTCGTGTACTCGACGTCCCGCTCGGGCGGCCGTACCGAGGTCGTGACGCTGATCCTCACCGGTATCGCGGTGAACGCCTTCGCGGGCGCGCTGATCGGCCTGTTCATCTTCCTGGCGGACACCGCCGCGGTGAACCAGATCACCTTCTGGCAGCTCGGCTCGCTCTCCCAGGCGACCTGGCCGAAGGTGCTGGCGGTACTGCCGTGCGCGGTGGCCGGTCTCGCCGTCGCGCCGTTGTACGCACGCAAGTTGGATCTGCTGGCGCTCGGCGAGCGCCCGGCCCGGCATCTCGGCGTGGACGTCGAACGGCTTCGTATCGTGCTGGTCCTGGTGGTGGCCCTGCTGACGGCCGCGGCCGTGAGCGTCTCCGGGGTCATCGGCTTCGTGGGCCTCGTCGTCCCCCATCTGCTGCGCATGCTCGCGGGGCCCGGCCACCGCTTCCTCGTCCCCGGCAGCGCGCTGGGCGGTGCGGTCGTGCTGCTCGCGGGCGACCTCGCGGCGCGTACCGTCGCCGAGCCCGCCGAGCTGCCGCTCGGTGTGCTGACCGCTCTCTTCGGCAGCCCGTTCTTCTTCTGGCTGCTGCGCAGGACCCGTCGCAGGCAGGGAGGCTGGGCATGAGGAAGCGCAGGGGATGGCTCCGTACGGGGATCGTGCCGCCCGGACCCGTGGCCGCCGGTGACGTACTCGCCGGGGCCGAGGCGCTGCGCGTCCGGCTCGGCGCCCGCGAGGTGCTGTCCGGCGTGGACGTCGAAGCCCGCGCCGGTGAGGTGCTGGCGCTCGTCGGCCCCAACGGAGCGGGGAAGTCCACCCTGTTGGGCGCGCTCGCCGCCGACCTCCCGGCGGCCGAGGGTGTCGTACGGGTCCACGGGCGCCCGGTGTCCGACTGGTCGGCGCACGAACTGGCCCTGCGCCGGGCGGTGCTTCCCCAGTCCGCCTCGCTCTCCTTCCCCTTCCCGGTCGAGGAGGTCGTACGGATGGGGCGGGCGCCCTGGGCCGGCCGGCCCGAGGAGGCCGAGGACGACACGGCGGTGGCGTCGGCCATGGCGGCGACCGAGGTCACCGAATTCACGGGCCGGCCCTTCTCCGCGCTCAGCGGCGGCGAGCGGGCCAGGGTCGCGCTCGCCCGGGTGCTCGCCCAGCGGGCCCGGCTGCTGCTGCTCGACGAGCCGACGGCCGCACTGGACCTCAGGCACCAGGAGTTGGTGCTGCGGGTCTGTCGCGAAAGGGCGCGTGAAGGGGACGCGGTGGTCGTGGTGTTGCACGATCTGGGTCTCGCGGCGGCGTACGCGCACCGGGTGGTGATCCTGTGCGCCGGGCGCGCGGTGGCCGACGGGGCGCCCTCGGAGGTCTTCACCGACCGACTCCTTTCGGACGTCTACAAACAGCCGGTGGAGGTGTTCCCCCACCCGCGCACGGGCGGGGTCATGGTGGCCCCTGTCAGGGGTTCTTGACCCGTCTTTGACCGTTTCGTGGGGGGTGGATAGCACCTCCGTGACCGGGCCGTGCTCGTACGGCGTCCATGAGAGCTGAATCACTGGACGGGCGGCTTTCAGTCAGGTAAGCCTCAGATAAGTTAGGGCAGCCTCACTCAGCGTCTGTGCCTTTCCTGTGTCCCGTGAACCTCTTGGAGCCTGTATGCGAGCCGTCCGACTCTCCGTCGTCACCGCTGCCGCGACCGCGGTCGCGCTGGCCGCTGTCACCGGCTGCACCGAGAAGAGCGACGCGTCGAGCGACGACCACGTCGTCGAGGTGACGGCCACGGACACCGGGTGCGAGGTGTCGAAGAAGGAGTTCCCGGCCGGTCACGTCCAGATCGACGTGACCAACAAGGGCTCCAAGGTCACCGAGGTCTACCTCCTCTTCCCCGACGACCGGATCGTCACCGAGCGCGAGAACATAGGCCCCGGCACCCGCCAGAAGGTCACCGCCGAGGTGAAGGCGGGCGACTACCGGATCGCCTGCAAGCCCGGTATGAAGGGCAAGGGCATTCGCCAGGACGTCACGGTCACCGGCGGCGGCAAGGCCGCGAAGCGCGACCCGCGCCTGGACGCGGCGGTCGCCTCCTACCGGCAGTACGCGCAGGAGCAGGCCGACGAGACGCTGCCCAGGACCAAGGTCTTCACGGACGCCGTCAAGGCCGGTGACATCGAGGCCGCCAAGAAGGCGTACGCCACCTCGCGCATCGGCTGGGAGCGCACCGAGCCGGTCGCCGAGTCGTTCGGTGACATCGATCCGAAGGTCGACCTGCGCGAGGACGGTCTGGAGGAGGGCCAGGACCTGGAGAAGGACTGGACGGGCTGGCACCGCCTGGAGCGCTCGCTGTGGAAGGACAAGAAGCTCACCGACCGGGACTCCGCGCTGGCCGACCAGCTGATCAAGGACCTCACCGACTGGCAGAACCGCGTCGGCAAGGCGGAGATCACCCCGACCTCGATGGCCAACGGCGCCAAGGAACTCCTCGACGAGGTCGCCACCGGCAAGGTCACCGGCGAGGAGGAGCGCTACTCGCACACCGACCTGGTCGACTTCAAGGCGAACGTCGAGGGCGCCGAGAAGTCGTACGAGCTGCTGAAGCCGGTGGCGAAGGAGAACGACGCGGCGCTGGTCACCGAACTGGACAAGCAGTTCGCGGCGCTCGACACGCTGCTGGACACCTACCGTAAGGACAAGACCTCGTACGACTTCACCTCGTACGACAAGGTCTCCAAGGCGGACCAGAAGGAGCTCTCGGACGCGGTGAACGCGCTCGCGGAGCCGCTGTCCAAGCTCGCCGCCGCCGTCGTCGCGGCGAAGTAGGGACCGGCCATGACGGACACCCCCGCCGGGGAAGCCACCGCGGCCGAGGAGAGCACACCGGCCGCCCCCTCCCGGCGTTCCCTGATCGGCTGGGGCGGTGCCGGGCTCGCGCTGGGCGCCGCCGCGGCCGGTGGTGCGGTGGCGGTGGCCCGCTCGGGCGACGACGCCGAACCGGCCGCGGCCGGGGCGGGCGGCGAGATCGCCTTCCACGGTACGCACCAGGCGGGCATCGCCACCCCGGTGCAGGACCGGCTGCACTTCGCCGCCTTCGACGTGAAGACGACCGACCGGGCCGCGTTCGTCCAGCTGCTGAAGGACTGGACCGGGGCGGCCCGGCGGATGACCGCCGGGCGGGCGGTCGGCGAGGGCGCGTACGGCGGTCTCGCCGAGGCGCCGCCGGACGACACCGGGGAGGCGCTCGGCCTCACACCGTCACGGCTGACCCTCACCATCGGCTTCGGCCCCTCCCTCTTCGGGAAGTTCGACCTCTCCGGCCGGCGGCCCGAAGCCCTCGTCGATCTGCCGAAGTTCGCCGGCGACAACCTCGACCGCGCGCGCAGCGGAGGGGACCTGTGCGTGCAGGCCTGCGCGGACGACCCGCAGGTCGCCGTGCACGCGATCCGCAACCTGGCCAGGATCGGCTTCGGCAAGGTCGTCATCCGCTGGTCGCAACTGGGCTTCGGCAAGACCTCGTCGACGACCCCGGACGCCCAGACCCCTCGTAACCTCATGGGGTTCAAGGACGGCACCCGCAACATCGCGGGGACCGAGACGGACCGCCTGAAGAAGTTCGTGTGGGTCGAGGACAAGGACGGCGGGGCGAACTCGGCGTGGATGGCCGGGGGCTCGTACCTCGTGGCCCGGCGCATCCGGATGAACATCGAGACCTGGGACCGGACCTCCCTCCAGGAGCAGGAGGACATCTTCGGCCGCGACAAGGGCGAAGGCGCTCCCGTCGGCAGGGCCAAGGAGCGGGACAAGCCGTTCCTGAAGGCGATGCTGCCCGACGCGCACGTGCGGCTCGCACACCCCGACACCAACGCCGGGGCCACGCTCCTGCGCCGCGGCTACTCCTTCACGGACGGCACGGACGGGCTGGGCCGCCTCGACGCGGGCCTGTTCTTCCTCGCGTACCAGCGCGATGTGCGCAAGGGCTTCATCCCGGTGCAGCGCAGCCTGGCGGCCGACGCGCTCAACGAGTACATCCAGCACGTGGGTTCCGCGGTGTTCGCGATCCCGCCGGGCGTCCGCGACAAGGACGACTGGTGGGGCCGGGCCCTGTTCGCCGGGAACCCCGGTGCTTCACCCGAGCCCAAGGAGGCGTAGGCCGTGTTCGGCAACTATCTGATCGGCCTGCGCGAAGGTCTTGAGGCGAGCCTCGTGGTCTGCATCCTCATCGCCTATCTGGTGAAGACGGACCGCCGGGACGCCCTGAAGCCCATCTGGATCGGCATCGCGGTCGCCGTCGTGCTCGCCCTCGGCTTCGGTTTCGCGCTCGAATTCGGCTCCCAGGAGCTGACGTTCGAGGCACAGGAGGCGCTCGGCGGCTCGCTGTCGATCATCGCGGTCGGCCTGGTGACGTGGATGGTCTTCTGGATGCGCCGCACCGCGCGGCACCTGAAGGCCGAACTGCACGGCAGACTCGACGCGGCCCTGCTGATGGGCACGGGCGCGCTGGTGGCGACCGCCTTCCTGGCCGTCGGACGGGAGGGCCTGGAGACGGCCCTGTTCGTGTGGGCGTCCGTGCGCGCGTCGAACGACGGCACCCAGGGCCCGTTGATCGGTGTGCTGCTGGGCATCCTGACCGCGGTCGTGCTCGGCTACCTCTTCTACCGGGGCACGGTCCGTATCAACCTCGCCAAGTTCTTCACCTGGACCGGCGGCATGCTGGTCGTCGTGGCCGCGGGCGTCCTCGCGTACGGTGTGCACGACCTCCAGGAGGCCGACTTCCTGCCGGGCCTGACGAACAAGGCCTTCGACATCAGCGAGACCATCCCCCCGGACAGCTGGTACGGCACGCTCCTGAAGGGCGTCCTCAACTTCCAGCCCGACCCGACCGTCGTCCAGGTGGTCGTGTGGCTCCTGTACCTGGTGCCGACGCTGGCGTTCTTCCTGGCGCCCTCGCGGTCCGGCGGGAGCGGGGCCAAGTCCCCGACCCCCCTGCGCGAGGACGCGTAGGACCGGCGCGCGAAGGGCTCGGTACGTCATCCCGCCGCCCGGGCGCTTCCCGGCCCCGGTAGGGTTCGCCTCCGGGAAACCGGGATCGGAAACCGGGAGGGGAACCGGGGTTCGCGGACCGGGATTCGGGACGGGAAAGGTGAAGGGACTCGATGAGCAGGGATCGCAGCCCTCGGAAGTCTCCTGGGCCTCGTAGGCCTCGCGGACTCGGCCGGAGCGCGCTGACGGCGGCCTCCGTGACCGTGCTGTCGGTGACGGCGAGCGGGTGCGTGGTGGTGCACGGCGAACGGGAGATCCTCCCCGGGGCCACGAAGAGCGAGGCCGCACGTGCCCTGCGCGACTTCACCGCCGACTACAACAAGGCGAACGGGGCCAACGACCCGTCCCTGGACGCGGACCGGGTCACCGGCGCCCTCGGGGACATCGACGGGGCGAAGCTGAAGGCCGGCGGCAAGAACCAGCCGGGCGGCAACGCCGGCTATGTGCCGCTCAAGCTCACCGACACCGACTTCACCATCCCGGAGAAGGCCGGCTGGCCGCGCTGGTTCGTCACCGACTCGAAGGCCAACAAGGGCCGCCCCGAGGACCGTTGGCTGATGGTGTTCACCCGCGGCGACGCGGACGAGGTGTGGCAGGTCGCGTATCTGACGATCTCCTCCGCCAAGGAGATACCGGCGTTCAGGAAGAACGAGGACGGCTGGGCCGAGCCGGTCACGGCGAACGCGGCGGATCTGGCGGTCGCCCCCGGGAAACTCCCCCAGCGGTACGCGACCTACCTCAAGGACGGCGGCAGTACCTTCGCGGACGGCGCCCACACCACGAAGTGGCGCTCCGACCGGGCGAAGAGCGCGGCGCGTCCGGGGCTCGCCCAGCAGTACATCGACGAGCCGCTGACGTCCGGCGACTACGCCCCGGTCGGTCTGCGCACGGCGGACGGCGGCGCCCTCGTCTTCTTCACCACCCGCCACTACCAGAAGCAGACGGCGGCCCCGGGCGTCCCGATCAACGTCACCAACGCCGACGTCAAGGCCCTGATGACCGGCGACCCCAAACAGTCCCTGACCCTGGAGTCCACCTCCAACCAGGCGGTCCTGGACCCCCCGAAGTCGGCCTCGGACCAACGGGTGAAATTCCTGAGCCGAATCCAGGGCCTGACGGCGGCAAAGGGCGAATAGGGGCGCGGGGAACGGCGCAGTCTTTTGCCTTCAGGGGCGCGGGGAACGGCGCAGTCTTTTGCCTTTAGGGGCGCGGGGAACGGCGCAATCTTGTCGCTTTCAAGGGGCGCGGGGAACGGCGCATCTTTTGCCTTTAGGGGCGCGGGGAACTGCGCGACCAGCCACGACGCACCCGCAGAAGAACAACCGCCCCCGACGGAGTCACCCCCGCAACGGCCAAGCCGCGACCTGCTCCCGCTCCTCCCCCGCATACCGCGCACATTCATCCGTCAGCACTTCCAGCAAGGACAACGGATCCGGCAACGGATGCTCAGGCCCCCGCAGCCACTCCACCACAAGCTCCCCCGGCAACCGGGCCGGCGGCACCAGCACATACGACCCACGGCAGTGCCACCGCAGCCCCGGATGCTCGTCCATCGTCTCGGGATGGCAGTCCAGCTCGCACGGCCACCACTCGTCCTCGTCCTCGGGCGTACCGCGCGTGGCGGTGAAGAAGAGCATCCGGTCGTCCCCGGACAGCGCGACAGGACCGACCTCGATCCCGGAGCCGAGCAACCGCTCCAGCGCCTCCTGCCCGGCCTCCACCGGTACGTCCAGCACGTCGTGCACCATGCCGGTCGCGGTGATGAAGTTGGCGAGCGGCTGATGCCGGGCCCACCGCTCGATCTGCGCCCGGTCGGTCGTGGACTGCGTCTGCCAGGCAAAGGAAACGGGGTGGCGCGCGGGGGTCGGACACCCGACGCGGTCACAGGAACACCGGTAGGCGGAGGGATGGGCGGCGGGCGCGAGCGGCAGCCCGGCTCCGGCGGCGGCCAGCAGCAGTTCCTCACGGCTCGCGGAGTCGTCCGCGGCGTCCGTCCGTGGGCGCCGACCGCGCAACCACTGGGAGATCCTGCCCTGCCCGCCGGAGCGGCGGCCCGTCTCTGCGCTCATATATTGCCCTCGCCTGGCTGTTGTGCGGACAGCATGCCTCATGCTCCCACCATCCTGCGCTCCGGGGGGCCGGAGCCCACATCCGGGGTAGGTGGGGTGATGCCCGCCCGGGGCAGTGATCGAGTGTCATTGCGTACTTTGACACGATATGCCCGCCTACGGTGTCGGCATGGTCACACGGACTGCGCTGACGGGTATCGCCGGCCTCACGTCACTGGCTCTCGTGGGACAGAGCGGGGCGATCACCCCGGTGGAATGGGGCGCCGGCCCCCTGACGGTGGCGGCGCTGCCCCGCGTCGTCTACACGGCACACCGCGGCGGCGCCCGCGAGGTTCCGGAGAACAGCATGACGGGCCTTATGACGGCGTACGAGCGCGGGACGGCCCAGGTGCTCGACCTGGACACCCGGATGCTGCGCGACGGGACGATGGTGGTCATGCACGACGCCACCCTGAACCGCACGACCTACATGGGCGGCCCGGTGCACGCGCTCGACCGGCGGGACTGGCAGGGGGTCCGGCTGCGCCCCAGGGACGCGCTGCCCGGGAGCTGGCGTTCGGAACGGCCGCCGACGCTCGCCGAGGTGCTGGACCGGTTCGGCGGGCGGGTGGTGCTGATGCTGGAGGCCAAGGACCCGCGGAGCCTGAGGGCCATCGCCGCCATGCTCAGGGAACGCGGTCTGACCCGTTCGGTGCTGGTCAACTCCAACCATCCCGCCGTGGCCCTGCGCACCCACCGCCTCGGCCTCCTCGCGCAGCTGTGGCGTTCGGCGCACCAGATGCGTACCGACCGGCCCGGGCGGTGGCGGCCGTTCGTGGACGTCCTGGACGTGGACCACAAGGCCCGCGACCACGATCTCGTACGGGCCGTCCGGTCCGGCATCCCCCGGGTGTGGGCGCACACGGTGGTGACCCCGGCGCAGCGCGACCGCGCCCTCGCGCTCGGCTGCGACGGGATCATCACGGACGCCCCGGGACGGCTGGCCCGGGTACGGGTCCGGGCCTGGGGTCAGCGAGGGGCGATGCCGTAGAGGGCGTACTCGACCAGCTTGTCCGCGAAGGCGTGGTCGAGCGGTCCGGTGCCCTGCAGCCAGCGCTGGGCGAGGGGCGAGACGAACAGGTCGCGCGCGATGTACGGGTCCACGTCCGCGCGCACCTGGCCGGCGTCCTGGGCTGTCCGCAGGCGTCGTACGTACAGTTCCAGCGAGGGCAGGAGCAGGGTGGCGACGAACTCCTTCGCGAAGGCGGGGTTGCCCACGCCCTCCGCGGCGAGCGCGCGGGCCGGGGCCTCGTAGCGCGGGTCGTTCAGCTCGTCGACGGTGGCGCGCAGGACGGTCTTGAGGTCGGCCTCCAGGTCGCCGGTGTCGGGGATGCCGTCCGTTTCCGCCCAGTCCCCGCCGGCCGCCTCCGCCGCCTGGGCGCCCAGGTCGACGAAGGCCTCCATGAGGACCTCGGCCTTCGACGACCACCACCGGTAGATGGTCTGCTTGCCGACGCCCGCGCGGGCCGCGATGGCCTCGATGGTGGTTTTCGGGTAGCCGACCTCTGCGACGAGGGTGAGGGCGGCGGCGTAGATCGCGCGGCGGGATTTCTCGCTGCGGCGGGTGGAGTCGGGAGGCATACCCCCGAAACTACCAGCACAACAAGACGCCCCGTCTCGCCAAGCCTGTCCTCGCCCCCGCCGCCCCTACCCTTCCCGTCACGTACTCGGGGGCGCTGCCCCCGAACCCCCGGTCCTCAAACGCCGGACGGCTGAAAGATTCGCGGACGGTCCGCAACTCTTCAGCCCGTCCGGCGTTTGAGGACGAGCGCGCAGCGCGACAAGGGGGGCGAGGGGGCGCAGCCCCCATGCAGTGACGGGAAGGGTAGGGGCGGCGGGGGCGAGAAAACGCCCCTATCGGGGCTCCCGCGGCGGCCACCCGTCTCCCCAGGCCGCATCCCGGGCCTCCTTGTAGAGGAGCCCGTGCCGTTTCGTCACGGTGGAACGGCGCAACCCACCCCCCACCTCACACAGGTCCAGCAGAACCTGCCCCTTACGGATCTGCGGCCGCCGCACCACCCTCGAAGCCACCGGAGCCACCGGAGCCGCGGACAACCGCGTCGCGGCGACATAGCTGAACTTCTCGTCCTCGTACGCCAACGAGCCCCCCTTCACCTGCCGATGCAACGAGGACCGGCTCACCCGAGCAGAGAAGTGACACCAGTCCTCCCCCGGCACGATCGGACAGGCGCCGCTGTGCGGACAGGGCGCGGCGACGGAGAACCCGGCGGCGATCAGCCGGTCCCGGGCCGCGATGACGCGGGCGTACCCGTCCGGCGTCCCGGGCTCGATGATCACGACGGCCCGCGCGGCGGCCACCGCGGCGTCCACGACGGCACCGCGGCCCGCCTCGGTCAGCTCGCCGAGGACGTACGACACGGTGACGAGGTCGGCGTCCGGCAGCGCGAGCTCCGCCCCGATCCGGGAGCGGCGCCACTCGGCGGACCGCAACTGCGGGCTGGCGGAAGCGAGTTCACGCCCGAGGACGAGCGCGGGCTCGGCCCAGTCGAGCACGGTCACCGGCCGCTCCCCTGGCCAGGTGGCGTTCACGGCCCAGGTCGCCGCGCCCGTGCCGCCCCCCACGTCCACGTGGCTGCCCGGCACCCACTCGGGCACGACGTCCGCGAAGGCGGCGAGCGCGGCCCGTACGGCCTCGAAGGTCGCGGGCATCCGGTACGCGGCGTACGCGGCCACGTCCGCGCGGTCGCGCAGGATCGGGGCGTCGGTCGGGGTGGTGCCCCGGTAGTTCGCGATCAGCCGGTCGACGGCCTGCGCGGCCACCTTGGGCGGCAGTCCGTCGAGCAGGCCCGCGAGGGCCGCGCGCAAGGTCTCAGCTGGGGAAACGGGGGCGGTCACGAAGGAAGTCTACGAGCACCGCCCACCGCCCCGGTCCACCACCGGCCCACCGCCGGCCCACCGCTCAGGCCCCGCGGACCGCCCTCGCCAGCCGCGTGGCCGCCGCCGCGCGGGGTCCGTGGTCCGCGGGCCGGCGGCGCGGATGGACCGTGTTCGCCAGGAGCACCAGGAACGTGTCCGTCGAAGGGTCCATCACCAGCGACGTACCCGTGAAGCCCGTGTGGCCCGCGGCTCCGTGGCCGGCGAGGGCGCCCATGAACGACGGCTGGTCGAGGGCGAAGCCGAGGCCGGGCGGTGAGAGGAGCAGTTCGACGTAGTCGGGGCCGAGGATCCGGGCGGTGCCGTAGGAGCCGCCCGCGAGGAGGGTGCGGCAGAAGACGGCGAGGTCGGCAGCCGTCGAGAAGAGGCCGGCGTGCCCCGCGACCCCGCCGAGCGCCCACGCGTTCTCGTCGTGGACCGTGCCCCGCAGCATGCCCCGGTCGGCCTTGGCCCAGGGCCGCCGCTGGTCCTCGGTGGCGGCAGCGCCGGGGCAGGGGCCGAAGGCGGTGTCGGTCATGCCGAGCGGCCGGGTGATCCCGTCCCGGACGAGGGCGTCCAGCGGGCGCCGGGTGATCCGTTCCAGGACCTGCTGGAGCAGCAGCATGTTGAGGTCCGAGTAGCCGTACGCGGCGCCCGGCGCCGTCACCGGTTTCTCGGCCCGCAGCAGGGCGAACCGTGCCCTGTCGTCCGCGCAGTCGTACAGCGGGAGTTCGGGCCGCAGCCCGGAGGTGTGGGTGAGCAGGTGCCGCACGGTGATGCCGTACTCGGCGGCGGCGGCGAGGCCCGGCAGGTACGCCCCCACGCGCGCGTCGATGCCCAGCGTGCCGCGCTCCAGCTGCTGCACGGCGGCGACGCTCGTGAAGAGCTTCGTGAGGGACGCCAGGTCGAAGGGTGTGCGGACGGTCATCGGCACGCGTTCGCCGCGCGGCAGTTCCACGCCCGCGTCCGCGTCCTCGTCGTACGCGCGGTAGCGCACCGCCCAGCCCGCCGCCTCCTCGACGGCGATCACGGGCCCGCGTCCGGCGACCAGTACGGCGCCCGCGGCCCAGGGCCGGTACCCGACGGTGATCGCGCGGAACTCCCGTACCAGAGCGTCGAGTTCTCCGGGGTCGAGCCCGGCACGTTCCGCCGTGCCGGGGCGCAGTCTCGGTGCGCTCAGCTGCCCGCTCCCTTCACGTTCGATGTCACGTCCGGTGTCACGTTCGGCTTCACGTTCGTCCGTGTGTGCGGCTGTTTCCGCCAGGGACGGCACAGTGCCATGAAGCAGCCGACGGCCACCAGTGAACACGCGAGCTGGACGACGGCCATCGGGACGGCCGTGTGTTCCCCGGCGATGCCCACCAGGGGTGTCGCGGCCGCGCCGACGAGGAACGAGGACGTGCCGAGCAGGGCGGACGCGGAGCCCGCCGAGTGCCGGGTGCGCATGAGGGCGAGCGCGTTGGTGTTGGGCATGCACAGGCTCATCGCCGACATGAGGACGAAGAGTCCGACCGCGATCGGGACCAGCCCCACCTCGCCGAACGCCCCGGCCGACATCAGGAGCAGCGCGGCCGACGCGACGGTGATGACCGCGAGGCCGACCGCGAGCACCTTGTCGAGGCTGACCCGGCCGACGAGGATCTTGCCGTTGACCTGGCCGACGATCACCAGGCCGACGGAGTTGACGCCGAAGAGGATGCTGTACGTCTGCGGGGAGGCGCCGTAGATCTCCTGGACCACGAACGGCGACGCGGAGATGTACGCGAAGAGCGCCGCGAACGCGAAGCCGCCGGTGAGCATGTAGCCGGTGAAGACGCGGTCGGCGAGCAGTCCGCGCATGGTGCGCAGGGCTTCGACCGTGCCGCCGTCATGGCGCTCGGCGGGCGGGAGCGTCTCGGGCAGCAGCCGCCAGACGACGGCGGTGAGCCCGATGCCGATGACGGTCAGGATGTAGAAGACGCCCCGCCAGTCGGTGATCCGCAGCACCTGGCCGCCGATGAGCGGCGCGATGATCGGCGCGACTCCGGAGATCAGCATGAGCGTGGAGAAGAACCGCGCCATGTCCACGCCGTCGTACAGGTCGCGTACGACGGCCCGGGCGATCACGATCCCGGCGGCGCCCGCGAGTCCCTGGAGCAGCCGGAAGGCGATGAGCAATTCGATGGTGGGGGCGATCGCGCAGACGGCGGTGGCGAGGATGTAGACGACCAGTCCGGTGATCAGCGGCCGTCTGCGGCCCCACTTGTCGCTCATCGGCCCGACGACCAGCTGGCCGAGCGCCATACCGGCGAGGCACGCGGTGAGCGTCAGTTGCACGGTGGCCGCGGAGGCGTGCAGCGCGTCGGTGACGTCCGGGAGGGCCGGGAGGTACATGTCCATGGACAGCGGCGGTACGGCCGTGAGACCGCCGAGGATGAGCGTGACCAGGAGTCCCACGGAGCGGCGGGCGACCGGTGGCGGTACCGGCGGCGCCGAGGCGGCGAGCACGCTCTCCTCGGTCACCGCCGCGCTGGGTATGCGGGTCTCCGGGCCCTCCGGGTCCCGCGTCGTACGGCCGCGCTCGGGCATGCGCCCCTCCCTCTCCGTGTGATCCGCCACCTATGCTCTCAGCTCGTACGGGTGGTCTCGTACAGATGGTCGAAGCGGTCGAGGGCGCCGCGGGCGTCGACGGCACGGAGCGAGGGGTCGGGCATGACTGAGGAACGCGTGCGGTGGGGTGTGCTGGCGACCGGTGGGATCGCCGCGGCGTTCACCGCGGATCTGATCGATCTGCCCGATGCCGAGGTGGTGGCGGTGGCGTCGCGCACCGAGGAGTCGGCGAAGGGGTTCGCGGAGCGGTTCGGGATACCTCGGGCGTACGGCGACTGGGAGTCCCTCGCGGCGGACGAGGACGTGGACGTCGTGTACGTGGCGACTCCGCACTCGGCGCACCGGGCGGCGGCCGGGCTGTGTCTTGAGGGGGGGCGCAACGTGCTGTGCGAGAAGGCGTTCACGCTGAACGCGCGCGAGGCCGAGGAGTTGGTCGGCCTCGCGAAACAGCACGGGAGCTTCCTGATGGAGGCCATGTGGATGTACTGCAACCCGCTGGTCCGGCAGCTCAAGGCGCTGGTGGACGACGGGGCGATCGGTGAGGTCCGCACGGTGCAGGCCGACTTCGGCCTCTCGGGTCCGTTCCCGCCCACCCACCGGCTGCGCGATCCGGCGCAGGGCGGCGGGGCGCTGCTCGACCTGGGCGTCTATCCGGTGTCGTTCGCGCATCTGCTGCTCGGTGAGCCCTCCGGCGTGACGGCGAGAGCGGTGCTCTCGGAGGAGAGCGTCGATCTCCAGACGGGCATGCTGCTCTCGTACGACAGCGGCGCGCTCGCCGCGCTGCATTGCTCCCTGACCGGCGGCACGTCGACCTCCGCCTCGGTCACCGGTTCCGAGGGCCGCATCGACATCCCGTACGGCTTCTTCCACTCGGACCGCTTCGTCCTGCACCGCGACGGGCGCGACCCGCAGGAGTACACGGCGAACGCGGCGGACGGCACCCGGGCCAGCCTCAAGCACGAGGCGACGGAGGTGATGCGCTGCCTCCGAGCCGGCGAAACGGAGTCCCCCCTGGTCCCCCTGGACGGCACCCTGGCGGTCATGCGCACCCTGGACGCGGTAAGGGCAGACATAGGCGTCACCTACCCCGGCGAACCGGCGTCAGGGGCGCGGGGAACGGCGCAGTCTTCTGGCTTTTCGCCCTGAAGGGGCGCGGGGAACTGCGCGACCAGCCACGACGGACCCGCAGCCGACAACGAATCGCGCACCCCCGCCCCCCTGAAACGGCCCCCCGGGCGGAGCCCTACGCCGGCTTCAGCCCCTGATCCCCCACCTCGGTGACGAACGACGCCGCAACACTGATCGCAGCCCCAGGCGTGGTAACCGCGGGCACGGTCTTGAAGTCGGCCCGAGCGGACTCCCTCCCGAGCCGCACGGTCGTATAACCCCGCCGCCCGTTGTAGAACTTCAGATGCGGATTCGCCGCCATGTACGTCTCCCAGTTGGCGGGCCGCTCCGCCCCGTCCCGCCCACTGGTGATCGAGGTCGTCACGATCTCCGTCCCGAGCGTCCGGGACGAGGGATCGTCGAAGTCGTCCTTGATGTCGAAGGCGTACGCGACATGGACGTCCCCGGTGAACACCATCAGGTTCTCGACCCCGGCCGCCTCCGCACCGGCCAGCACCCGCCCCCGCGAGGCCCGGTAGCCGTCCCACGCGTCCATGGACACCCGGGACGGCACGGCCAGGTCGAACTTCCGCTGGGAGAAGATGACCTGCTGCGGAACGACGTTCCACAGCGCCCGCGAGTCCTGCCACCCGTCCAGCAGCCACCGCTCCTGCGCCGCGCCGGTGATCGTGCGCGCCGGATCGTCCGTCTCGGGGCCGGGAACGTCCGCCCCGTCCCCGTACGCCTGGTCGGAGCGGTACTGCCGGGTGTCGAGGATGTCGAACTGCGCGAGCCGGCCCCAGTTCAGCCGGCGGTACATCCGCATGTCGGGGCCCTCGGGCCGCTGCGGGCGGCGCAGCGGCAGGTTCTCCCAGTAGGCGCGGTACCCGGCGGCGCGCCGCAGCAGGAACTCCTCCGGCGGTACGGAGTTCTCGGGTATGCCGTCCGCGTAGTTGTTCTCGATCTCGTGGTCGTCCCAGGTGACCACGAAGGGGTGGGCGGCGTGCACGGCCCGCAGGTCGGGGTCGGTCTTGTAGAGGGCGTACCGCAGGCGGTAGTCCTCCAGCGTGATGGTCTCGTGGTTGAAGAGGTCGGGCAGCACGCGGTCGGTGTAGTTGCGGGCGCCGCCCACGGAGTCGACCGCGTACTCGTAGAGGTAGTCGCCGACGTGGAAGACCACGTCGACGTCGTCCTCGGCGAGATGGCCGTACGCGGTGAAGTACCCGTCGTGGTAGGCCTGGCAGGAGACCGCGGCGAGCCGCAGCTCGTCGACGCGCGCGCGGGACGAGGGTGCGGTGCGGGTCCGGCCGGTCTCGCTGATCCAGCTGCCCGTCCTGAAGCGGTAGTAGAAGACCCGGTCGGAGTCGAGGTGGCCGACCTCGACATGCACGGAGTGGTGGAACTCGGGGTGGGCGAAGGTCGCCCCCCGTCTGACGACGTGGCGGAACTGTTCGTCGCGGGCAAGCTCCCAGTGCACGACGACGCGTTCCGGGGGCAGCCCGGAGTCCGCCTGGTACGGGGTGGGGGCGAGTCGGGTCCACAGCAGCACGGAGGTGGCCTGCGGGTCGCCGGAGGCGACGCCCAGGGTGAAGGGGTCGTCGGTGATCTTCGCCGCGTCGTACTCGGCGGCTGCCGCCACACCCGCGGTCGGCAGGTTGGTGGCGAACGCGAGCACGGCGGCCGCGCCGGTGACGGTGAAAAGCCGGCGGCGCCCGAGGTGACGGGCGGCGGCGCGGAGTTCGGGGGCGTGCTGCGACGGTTGCTGGTGGCCGGTGGATGTCATCTGGCCTTCCCCTGACGGTTGTTGTACAAGGAATTGGAGTGGCCAGAGTCAACGGTGGACCGTCACGTACACAACAGTCAGATGTCGGACGGATGAGGTCCATATGGCGGACTGTCGACCAGGGCCTCCCGTACGCTGCGGGGCCATGAACGCTCATCGGACGAAGATCGCGATCGTGACAGGCGCGGGCTCGGGAATCGGCCGTGCCGTGGCCGTCGAACTGCTGCGTACCGGCTGGTCGGTGACGCTCGCCGGCCGCCGCGCGGAGCGGCTGGAGGAGACGGCGGCGCTCGCGGGGGCGGCCCTCGCGGACGTGTCGCCCGGAGCCGCCGAGGAGCCCGCCGGGAAAGACAGCACGTCGTTGTGCGTACGCACCGACGTCTCACGGCCGGAAGAGGTGGCCGCGCTCTTCGCCGCTACCCGGAACCGCTTCGGCCGCTTGGACCTGCTCTTCAACAACGCCGGCACGTTCGGACCCGGCAACGTGCCGTTCGAGGACCTGCCGTACGAGGCCTGGCGGCACGTGGTCGGTACGAATCTCGACGGGGCGTTCCTGTGCGCGCAGGCGGCCTACCGGCAGATGAAGGAGCAGGATCCGCAGGGCGGGAGGATCATCAACAATGGCTCGATCTCGGCGCACACGCCCCGGCCGCGGTCGGCGGCGTACACGGCTACGAAGCACGCGCTGACCGGCCTCACGAAGTCGCTGTCGCTGGACGGACGGCCGTACGGGGTCGTCTGCGGGCAGATCGACATCGGGAACGCGGCGACGGACATGACCTCGCGGATGACGACCGGCGCCCTGCAGGCGAACGGGGAGGTGGCCGCGGAGCCGGTGATGGACGTGGGGGATGTGGCGCGGACCGTTCGGCACATGGCGGAGCTGCCGCTGGAGGCCAACGTGCAGTTCGCGACGGTGCTCGCGAGCGGCATGCCGTATGTGGGGCGGGGGTAGCCGCGGGTCCGTGGAGGCCGGTCGCGCCCACGCGGCAGAGCCGCAGATGTCACAGCCCCGCGCCCCTGAAAGGCGCAAGGCAACACCCCTTTCCTGGCAACTGGCCCTGAGTCGGTCAGGAATCAGCTGTCTTACGCGATTCTGACTCCCGGGACCGCATTCTCAGGTCCTACACATTCCCTACTCAGGGTGTCTCAAAGGTTCGTCCATAGCTTGTGGCAGCGCCCACAGCGGGCGCCAAGAACCTTAGGGACAGGGATGTTTGGCATCTATCTCAAGCGTGAGCTGAGCCGGCGCAAGAAGTCGGCTCTGGTCATCGCCATGGGTCTGGCGCTCGGAATCGCGCTGGTCATCACCGTCAACTCGGTGTCGGCCGGCATGTCACAGGCACAGGACAAGGTCCTTCAGTCGCTGTACGGACTCGGCACCGACATGACGGTGACCAAGGCCAGGGAAGCCCCTTCCTCCGGCAACAACCAGTCGGGCAGACCGAACTTCGAATTCGACGCCGGTTCCGACGACGACGAGGAGCAGAGCTCGGACCGCGTGACGACACAGGGCGGTCAGACGCTCAAGTCCGCCCTGATCGACAAGGTCGCCGCGCAGAAGAACGTGGCGAGCGCGGTGGGCGCGCTGACCCTGAACGTCACGAAGGTCGACGGCAGTTTCACCCAGGGCAAGGCCAAAACCGACACCTCCTCGCAGGGCTCGCAGGGCCAGGGCGGCGGCCCCGGCGGTACGGGCGGCGGCGGTTCGACCGGTCAGCCCCAGGTGCAGGGCGGCGGCGCCTCCTTCGACGTGAACTCGTACGCGGTGTCCGGCATCGACGTCACGAACCAGGAGCTGGGTCCGCTCGCCACCACGAAGATCAGCAAGGGCAGGACGTTCACGGCCGCGCAGACCGACGCGAAGGTCGCGGTGCTCAGCACGTCGTACGCCAAGGAGAACAAGTACACCGTCGGCGAGAGCGTCAAGATCTCCGGCACCAAGTACAAGGTCATCGGGATCGTGACCCCGGACAGCAGCGAGTCGACGACCGACGTCTATCTGCCGCTCAAGCAGGCCCAGACGCTCGGTGACTCCAAGAACAAGATCTCCACGATCTATGTGAAGGCGTCCGACTCGCAGCGGATCGACGCGGTCAAGTCGGCCATCCAGAAGAACATCTCGGGCACGACGGTGACGACCTCGGCCGATCTCGCGGACACCGTCTCCGGCTCGCTGTCGACGGCCTCCAACCTCGCGACCAGCGTGGGCAAGTGGCTCTCCGTCGCGGTACTGGTGGCCGCGTTCCTCGTCGCCGCGCTGCTCACCTCGTCGGCGGTCAGCCGCCGGGTGCGGGAGTTCGGCACACTGAAGGCGCTCGGCTGGCCGAGCCGCAAGGTCACCCGGCAGGTCGTCGGCGAGTCGGTCGTGAACGGCCTGCTCGGCGGGGCGCTCGGTATCGCCCTCGGCCTCGCGGCGGCGTACGCGGTCACGGCCGTCAGCCCCACCCTCACCGCCGAACTCGGTTCCACGGGTGGCGGCCAGGGCGGCGGTCCCGGCGGCGGTGGACCCGGCGGCGGTGGCGGCCCCGGCGGACAGAGCGCGTCGAGCACCCTCGACATCGCGCTGTCCGCCCCGGTCTCCGTCACCACCATCGCGCTCGCCGTGGGCCTCGCGGTCGCGGGCGGTCTGATCGCCGGTGCGATGGGCGGCTGGCGCGCCTCCCGGATGCGCCCGGCCGACGCGCTGCGCAGCGTGTCGTAGCCCCCGCCCCTCAACACCACGGCACGTTACGGAGAAGACGTATGTACAAGCTCACCGGCGTCACCAAGAACTACACGAGAGGCAAGGAGACCGTGGAGGCGCTGCGCGGCGTCGACCTCACCATCGAGGACGGCGACCAGCTCGTCATCCAGGGCCCCACCGGCGGCGGCAAGTCGACCCTGCTGCAGATGATCGGCGGCCTGGACCGCCCGTCCTCCGGCAGCGTCGAGCTGGACGGCGTGGATCTCGCGTCCATCAGCGAGGCCCGGCTGACCCGGGTGCGCGCCGAGAAGATCGGCATCATCTTCCAGTCGTTCAACCTCATCCCCACGCTCACCGCGCAGGAGAACGTCGAGACCGCGCTGGTACCGCTCGGCGTGAAGCCGGCCGAGCGGCGTGCGAAGGCCGCCGAGGCACTGGGCTCGGTCGGTCTCGGCGACCGGCTCACGCACGCGCCCAGCGAGCTGTCCGGTGGTCAGCAGCAGCGCGTCGCGATCGCCCGCGCGCTGGTCAAGAACCCGAAGGTGCTGCTCGCCGACGAACCCACGGGCAACCTCGACGAGGGCACCCGCGACGACATCATGGCCCTGCTGGAGGGGCTGTGGAGGGAGCACGGGCTGACGTTCGTCATGGTCACGCACGACTCGTCGATCGCCCGGCGCGCACCCCGGCTCGCGACGATCAAGAAGGGCCGGATCGCCCTGACCGAGCAGCAGCCGCGGCCACAGCCGCAGCCCGCGCTCTGACCGGTCCGCCCGTACGGTTCCCTCGGAGGCCGCTCACCCTCACCGGTGAGCGGCCTCTCGCCGGTCGCGACGGCCGCGCCGGGCCGTTGTCGGCGCCACCCGAACGGCGGCGCCGGCGAAGGCCCGGCCGGCTGTTCGGTGCGACGGTGGTCAGGCGCGTACGCCAGAAGGGGCGTGCGGGTGCGGACATGCGAGGAGTGACGGGAACCGTGACCTGTTTCGACCGACGCGATCTGGGACTGCTGCTGCTCCGCCTCGGTACGGGCGGAGTGCTGGCGGCGCACGGGGCACAGAAGCTCTTCGGCTGGTTCGGCGGCGGCGGCCTCTCCGGGACCGGCGAGTTCATGGAGTCCGTGGGGTACGCGCCCGGCCGGGCGAGCGCCGCCGCGGCGGGCCTGGCGGAGACGGGCGGCGGCACGCTGCTCGCGCTGGGCCTCGCCACCCCGGCGGCCGGAGCGGCCGCAGCCGGGGCGATGGCGGGAGCCGCCGCGGTGCACGCGCCGAACGGCTTCTTCGCGATGAGCGGCGGCTACGAGTACGCGGCGTACCTGGGATTCGCGGCGGCGGGCCTCGCCGTCACGGGCCCCGGCCGGATCTCCCTCGACCACGTCTTGGGCCACACGGTCGACCGGAACTGGATGGTGCCGGTCGCTCTCGCGGGAACGGCCGCGGCGACCCTGGTGGTGATCGGAGCGCGGTACGCGCGGGTGCGACGCCAGGAGGAGGGCGAGCAGGGTGAGTTGTTCGACGAGGAGGGCGTGGCAGTCTGAGTTCCATGAGCCACGACGGTGATCTCTGGGAGTCCATCGAGCACCTCCAGGACTGGCTGGCCAGGTCCCAGCCGGACCGCCCACCGCAGGAGACCCTGCTCCTGCGGATGCTGAAGCTCTCGGAGGAGGTGGGCGAGGTCGCCGAGGCGGTCATCGGCGCCACCGGCCAGAACCCCCGCAAGGGCGTGTCGCACACGTGGGACGACGTGCGATCGGAACTCTGCGACGTGATCATCACAGCCGCGGTGGCACTGCGAACACTCTCCCCCGACGCCCAGGAGATCTTCACGACCCACCTGAACCGCGTGACGACCCGCGCACGCCCCTAAGGGCCGCGGGGAACGGCGCGACCGGCCCCCACCGGCCCGGCCAACCTCCGAACCCACGTTCCTCAAGCCCCCTAAGGGGCGCGGGGAACTGCGCGACCGGCCCCACCGGCCCGCACCCGAAACCTGTCGTCCCACGTAGGCTCAAGCTCCCTATAGGGGCGCGGGGAACTGCGCGACCAGCCCCCACCGCCCCGCAGCCGAAGAACACGCGCACCCCGCCAGGCGGCTACACGCTCCGCGTGAACCTGAGCGTCGCCCTGACAGCCGTCAGCCCCCGAATCATGCCCAACTGGTTCCAGCCCAGGTTGAACTGCTCCCGATCCACCGTGAACTCCGCGGTGAGCGTGACCGCGTCCGCGCTCGACTCGGTGACCGTGCCGGTCACGGACTGCGGCCGATCGACCCCCCGGACGGTCAGCTGGCCCTCGATCCCGACGCTGCCGTCCGGCCGCACCACCGCGTCACGAACGGCGAAGACGAGCGTCGGATGCCGCTCGACATCGAAGAAGTCGGCACCGCGCAGATGCGCGTCACGCTTCGCGTTCTTGGTGTCGAGCGACCCGGCGTCCACCGTGACGGCGCCGTGGGCGGTGCCGTCGGCCTGGACCTCGCCCTCACCGGCGACACCGCTGAAGGCGCCCTTCACCGTGACCAGACCCCACATCGTCTTGTGCTCGATGCCGATGGTCGAGCGGACGGCGTCGAGCCGCCACAGGCCGGTTTCCACAGCGACGGTCATGGGACTTCTCCTGGGATGAGTGCGGGTGTTCGCGGACGTGGGATGCGTGCGGATGTGCACGGACGAACGAATCGGTAATCCAAATTTGGATGACCCCACGCTAGCCGGTTATCCAAAAATGGACAACCGGTAGACTGTGTCACCATGGCCGCCTCCTCCGCCCCCGCCGACCAGCCCTCATCCGTCCCGCCGGGCGCCGAAGACGTTGAGGGCGTACCGGAGGACAGCCTGCTGCCGGCCGAACTCCGTTCCTGGATGCGCCTGTTGGCGGCGGCCGGCGCGATCGAGCAACAGCTGCGTTCACGCGTGAAGGACGCCATGGGGGTCTCGCACGACGAGTTCCTGGTGCTGTGCCTGCTGGCCGACCAGCCGGGCTCCAGCCTGCGGATGACCCGGATCGCGGAGCTGCTGGGCCGCCCGAAGACCCGGCTGACGTACCAGGTCGCCTGTCTGCAGCACGCGGGCCTGATCACCAAGAACTCGGCGTGCGGCGACCGGCGTGGTATCGAGGTGGCCCTCACGGACAAGGCCCGCCGTCTGCTGAGCGAGTCCACGGGCCCGCTGGCCGACGCCGTCTCGCGGGCCATCGCGCAGACGGCCTGCGCCCAGCGGTACACACAGCTCCACGACCTCCTGCCCCTGCCCGCCGACCCCACGGAGAAGACCGCCTGACCGGACTACCGGACGACCAAGTCGACGAACCGGCGGATCCACTGGTTCACGTCCGGAACAACCGAAGCGGCACCGCGGCGGCCAGCGTCCGGTACCCCTCCGGATTGAGATGCAGCCAGTCCCCGTCGTGCAGCGCGGACCGCAGGCGCCGCGGCTCCGCCGGGTCGCGGACGGCCCGGTCGAAGTCGACGACCGCGTCGAACCGTCCACTCGTACGGATCCAGGAGTTGACCTCCCGCCGGGACGCCTCACGGTGCCCGTCGGGGTCGTCGTACATCGCGTTGCCGCCGAACGGCGTCAGCGTGGCCCCGTACACGCGGATGCCCTGCGCGTGCGCCCGGACGACGATCTGCTCGTACGCGGCGATCAGTTCGGTCGTGACGTCTCGCTGGGCGGCGGGCGTGGCGGCGGCGGTTCCGAGGTCGTTGACCCCCTCGAAGACGACCAGCCAGGAGACTCCGCTGCGGGACAGGACGTCCCGGTCGAGACGGGCGAGGACGTTGGGGCCGAGACCGTCGTCGAGGACGCGGTTGCCTCCGGCGGCCTGGTTGAGCACCGCGACCCCGCCGGTCGCGGGGTGCACGTGGAGCCGGTCCCGCAGGCGGTCGGTCCAGCGGTCGTTCCCGTTGGTGGTGGAGCCGCGCCCGTCGGTCAGCGAGTCGCCCAGGACGGCGACCGCCGCCGTACCGGGGCCGGAAAGCACCTCGACGTCGCTGAGGAGGTACCAGTGGTTGACGGCGGTCGCCCCCGGGAGGTCGAGATCCCGGGTGCGGTCGGCGTGACCGGCCTTCTGGAGGTACGAGGTGGTGCGCGACCCCGGGTGCGAGGTGAGCGCGGTGGACGGCTGGCCCTCGGCGAGGTAGGCGGTCACGGTCAGGTCGGAACCCGGTTTCAGCCCGAAGTCCAGCGGATCGGAGACGAGTTGGGCCCCGACGGGCACGGTCGCCGACGCGCGTCCGGCGAAGGTCACGCGCCGCGGCGAGCCGGGCTCGACGGCACTGACTCCGGCCCGTCCGCCGAGCGGAAGGGCCACGCTCACGGCGGTGAGGGGCAGCGCGGTGTCGCCGAACGCGTTGGAGAACCGCAGCCGGACGCGCCCGCCGCCGGCCGAGACCCGCACGGTCTGCCGCAGGGTGGTGTCGACGAGGACGGCCCGCTCCTCGGTGAACGGCGGGGGCGGCATATTGCCCGGCTCGGTGAGCTGCGGCATCGCGGTCCAGGTGTTGACCCAGTGCCGGGCGGCCGACCCGGCCGGCCCGGCGGCAGCCCGGTCCGCGCCCCGGGGCCCCTGCGCCAGGGCCACCACGGCGGACACGCTCACGGCGAGGGCCAGTACGAGTACGAAGGCGGTGACGAGAGGGACGAAGGACCGCGCTCTCGACGGCTCCACGGACTGCCCGTTCTGCCCGCCCTGCCCGGCCTGCCCGTCCTGCACGGATCTCATCGGTCTCACGCTTCTCAACTACCGCTGCACGCAGTGCCGTTGAGGGTGAAGGCGGCAGGTGCCGAACTGTTCCCCGTATGACTCGCCTGATAGCCGATGCTGACGCTCGCGTTCGCCGCGATCGTGCCGTTGTACGTGGCGTTGGTGGCCGTCACCGCGCCGCTCGCCGGGGTGTATGCGGCGCCCCAGCCGTTGGTGACGGTCTGCCCGGACGGCAGGGTGAAGCCCAGCTGCCAGCCCTCGATACGGGAGGTGCCGGTGTTGGTGATCGTCACGGAGCCGGTCAGCCCCGTACTCCAGGCGCTGGTCGTGGCGGTCACCTTGCAGGCGCCCGGCTGGGGCTGGGGGCCCGGGCCCGAGCTGTCCAGGTCGAAGAACGTGAGGACGCGGGCCGCCATGCCCCAGGCGTACAGGTTGTGGCCCACGCCCTGGAGGCTGATGGCCTCGACGGGGGCCTGGTCACCGGTGGCGCCGTAGCGGGTACGGGTCCAGCCGGACTGGGGCGAGTCGGTCGCGGCCGGGGTCTGGCCGACGCCCAGCACGTTCGTCCACTGCTTGATCTCCTCCCCGAAGTTGGGGTAGCGCAGCACGTCGTCCTCGGTGCCGTGCCACACCTGCATACGCGGCCTCGCGCCGGTGTAGCCCGGGTAGGCGTTGCGGACCAGGTTGCCCCACTCCTGCGGGGTGTGGATCACGGTGCCGCCGGAGCAGGCGCTGTTCCACTCGGAGCCGTCGGCGGTGGCGAAGCAGCCGAACGGTACGCCCGAGAACGCGGCGCCCGCGGCGAACACGTCCGGGTAGTCGCCGAGCAGGACGTTCGTCATCATCGCGCCGGAGGAGATGCCGGTGGCGAAGATGCGGCCGGTGTCGGCGGAGTAGGTGCGCGTCACCCAGTCGACCATCGACTTGATGCCGACCGGGTCGCTGCCGCCGCCGCGCGTCAGCGCCTGGGGCGAGGAGACGTCGAAGCACTTGCTGGCGCGGGTGACCGACGGGTACACGACGATGAACCCGTAGGTGTCGGCCAGCGAGGCGTACTCGGTGCCGGAGTACATCGCCGGGCCGGAGCCCGTGCAGTAGTGGACGGCCACCACCACGGCGGGGTTCGCGGTGACGCTGTCCGGTACGTAGAGGTACATCTGGAGGTTGCTGGGGTTGCTGCCGAAGTTGGTGACCTCGGTGAGGGCCGCGGTGGGCGCGGCGGCGGCCTTCGTCGTGACGGACGCCTTCTCGACCGGCTCGCGGGCGACGGCCCCGGGTGCGCTCAGGAGCACCGTCGCGAGCAGGGACACCAGAGACACCAGCGCGGCGAAGAGCACCGCGAGCCCCGAACGCGGGCGTCTGCGGCCGGTGTTGCCGGGCACGGCGTTGTCGTGCGCGGCGTGATGGCCGGGGACTCGGCTGCGCGTGGTGCGGCTGCGCACGGTGTTGCGTCCAGTGGCGGACATGTCCGTCCCTTCCGGAGCACGGCTGTGAGGTACGAGGGCATGCGGGGTCGGCGCGATGGAACGACGCCAGGAGACGGGGCCAGCCGCATGGCATGCGCATGACTGCGCTGTCGCCCTGCCATGGAAGCGCTCCCACGGGGGCGGGGTGGAGACCGAAACCGGCCAGCGGGGACGAATGATTTCGACGGGCGATCGGCCGTATCCATTGCACGACCCACACGTCACGCATTAAGTTACTCGCAAGTAGCTACCGGTGAGGAGTCACCATGCCGACGCTCGACCGCCAGGACGACGTTTTCGTTCTCGACCTCGGAGACGGCGAGAACCGTTTCCACCCCGACTGGCTCGCCTCCGTCAACGCCGCGCTGGACGAGGTCGAGAAGGCGGAGGGTCCGCGCGCCCTGGTGACCGCCGCCACCGGCAAGTTCTATTCCAACGGCCTCGACCTGGATTGGCTGTTCGCCCACGCCGATCAGCAGGAGGACTATGTCGGCGGCGTCCAGGAGCTGTTCGCGCGGACGCTGTCCCTGCCCGTGATCACCGTGGCCGCCCTTCAGGGGCACACCTTCGCGGCCGGCGCGATGTTCTCCCTGGCCCACGACTTCCGCGTGATGCGGTCCGACCGCGGTTACTGGTGTCTGCCCGAGGCCGAGATCAACATCCCCTTCACCCCGGGCATGGCCGCGCTGATCCAGTCCCGGCTGCATCCGCGTACCGCGCACGAGGCCATGCTCACCGCCCGCCGCTACGGAGGCGGCGACGCCCTCGACGCCGGGCTCGTCGACCACGCGGTGGCCGAGGACTCCGTACGCGCGAAGGCGGTGGAACTCGCCGCGGCGCAGGCCGGCAAGGCCGGACCGACCCTCGCCACCATCAAGTCCCGTATGTACGCGCCCGTCCTGAGCACCCTGCGCACCAGGGACAACACCCTCGGCTGACCCCGGCGGACACGGCGGCTCGCGGATCCGGGGGCTCAGACGGCGGACCAGCCGTTGTCCACGGGGAGGACGACCCCGTTGATGTTGCTCGCGGCGTCGGAGGCCAGGAAGACGATGGCGGCGGCCTGTTCGTCCGCGGTCGCCGTACGGCCGATATTGCCCAGGTAGCCCATGAGCACGGAGGGGCCGTGCGCTTCCGCGTCCACGTCGACCTGGATGCCCGTCACCGTGCCGCCCGGGGCGATCGCGTTCGTCCGCACCCCCTGGTCGCGGTACATGACGGCGAGGGACTTGGCGAGGCCGACCACGCCGTGCTTGGAGACCGTGTACGCGGTACCGGCGGCGCTGCCGCGCAGGGACGCCTCGGAAGCGGTGAACACGATCGCCGCGTTGCCGCTCGCGAGGAGGTGGGGCAGCGCGGCCCGGCTGAGCAGGAACGGCGCGGTCAAGTTGACGCGCAGGACGCGTTCCCACTCCTCGTCGGCGGTGTCGGCGGCGGCCGACATCCTGTCCATGACGCCCGCGTTGTTGACCAGCACGTCGATGCCTCCGAAGGAGTCCACGGCGGTGGCGACAACCTGGTCGACGACCCGCTGATCCCCGAGGTCCCCGATCACGGCGACGGCGGCGCCCCCGGCCTCGGAGATCTCCGCCGCGACCGCCTTCGTACCGTCGGCGTTGATGTCGGCGAGGAGGACGCGGGCGCCCTCCGCCGCGAAACGCAGCGCGGCGGCGCGGCCGATCCCGGAACCGGCCCCGGTCACTACGACCGACTTACCGGACAGCCCGGTGATGCCGGTAGTGCTTGTGCTGGAGCTCATCGCTGGTCCTCCCTGGAGGTCGGCACAGGCGCGGCGGCCCGTACTCAGCTGATCCTGATGGTGTCTTCAGGGATGCCCGGCCCCACCATCCAGCACACGAGCCGGCCGCCGCCGCGTGCACGACGGTCGGCCGCCCTTCGCTCCGTAAGTTCTTCGAAACATTCGAAGATGTGACCTCCTTTATTTGATCTCTATCGGGCAGGGGTCATGTGCATGATGACGCGAGGACCCCAACTGGCGCCCCCCACCAGGCAATTAACCCTCCCGCGCCACCCCGTCCCACACGAATGTTTCGTAATCATGGGCGAAACTGTTGACGCTTGACGGGTCCAGGTCAACACTGTTCGACCAAACCCACCCCGTGGAAGACGGAGGGAAACCCGCACATGAACCTCACACCCGCACAGCCGAGCCGCAGGCAGGCCTGCGCCATGCTGCTGGGCGCCGCGACCGCGCTCACGCTGCCCGGCACGGCCCACGCCGACACGGTCGTCACCACGAACCAGACCGGCACGAACAACGGCTACTACTACTCGTTCTGGACCGACGCGCAGGGCACGGTCTCCATGAACCTGGGCTCCGGCGGCAGTTACGGCACCACCTGGAGGAACACCGGCAACTTCGTCGCCGGCAAGGGCTGGAGCAACGGCAGCCGCAGGACCGTGACCTACTCCGGCGCCTTCAACCCGTCCGGCAACGCCTACCTGTGCCTCTACGGATGGACGGCCAACCCGCTCGTGGAGTACTACATCGTCGACAACTGGGGCAACTACCGGCCCACGGGCACGTACAAGGGCACGGTCACCAGCGACGGCGGCACGTACGACATCTACCAGACGACGCGGTACAACGCCCCGTCCGTCGAAGGCACGAAGACCTTCAACCAGTACTGGAGCGTCCGGCAGTCGAAGAGGACCGGCGGCAGCATCACCACCGGCAACCACTTCGACGCCTGGGCACGGGCCGGGATGCCCCTCGGCAGCTTCAAGTACTACATGATCCTCGCGACCGAGGGTTACCAGAGCAGCGGCAGCTCAAGCATCACGGTGGCGGCATGAGCACCGGCACCCGGACACGTCCCCTGACGACCGCGCTGGCCGCCGTCGCGCTGACGGCCGCGGGCACGCTCACCGTCAACGCCACCGACGCCGGGGCGGCGCCGGCTACCACTGCCTCCGCCTCCGCTGCTGCCGCCTGCAACGGATACGTCGGCCTGACCTTCGACGACGGCCCGTCCAGCAGCACGCCGGCCCTGCTCAGCGCACTCACGCGGAACGGACTGCGGGCCACGATGTTCAACCAGGGCAACTACGCCGCCGCCAACCCGTCCCGGGTACAGGCGCAGGTCAACGCGGGTATGTGGGTCGGCAATCACAGCTACACCCACCCGCATCTGACCCAGCTCGGCCAAGCGCAGATCGACTCGGAGATCTCGCGGACCCAGCAGGCGATAGCGTCCGCGGGCGGCGGTACGCCGAAACTGTTCCGGCCGCCGTACGGCGAGACCAACTCGACGGTGAGGGCGGTCGAGGCCAAGTACGGTCTGACCGAGATCATCTGGAACGTGGACTCGCAGGACTGGAACGGCGCGAGCACGGACGCCATCGTGCAGGCCGCCGGGCGGCTCGGCAACGGCCAGGTCATCCTCATGCACGACTGGTCCGCCAACACGCTCGCCGCGATCCCGCGTATCGCGCAGGGCCTGACCGCCCGCGGCCTGTGCGCAGGCAGGATCTCCCCGCAGACCGGCCAAGCGGTGGCTCCCTGACACACCGGCAGACACCGAACACCACCTGCACGACCCGCACGACCTGCACCGCCTGCACCGCCTGCACGACCTGCACGACCTGCACGACTGCTCACGGCGACGGTCGGCCTGGCGTCGGCCGTCGCCGGCGAGCGAACGAACAAGCGAGTGAGTGAATGAGTGAGTGAGTGAGTGAGTGAGTGAGTGAGCCGTGGAGGGCGATCAGGCCGTGGCCGACTCGCGCTCTTCCCGCCCGGCGCCGCGCTGCCCAGACTGCCCAACGGAACGTCAGGACGGCAGAACGTCAGAACGTCAGGAAGGGACGGGGATGGCTGCTCGCAAGCGGCAGAAGACAGGGGCACGGACGGGGGCACGGGCACGTACGGCCACACGGGCACGGGCACGGGCACGGGCGCGAACGAAGGCGGCCGTGATCAGCGGCGTTGTGCTGCTGGGCCTCCTCGCGTCGTCCTGGTCGACCGTGTGGCCCTACGTCATGGCTGCCGTGCTCCTCGGTGGCGTCGGGACGGTGGGCTGGTGGCTGTGGCGCACGGACCGGATCGTGCGCGCGCAGGACCTCCGCTGGCGTCGGAACGACGAGGTGGAGGCCGGCCGCCGGACCCTCGCGCAGGTGGACGCCATGACCGGCACGGAGTTCGAGGAACTGGTCGCCGGTCTGTGCCGCCGCGACGGATGTACGGAGGTCCGTCGGGTGGGCGGTTCGCACGACAACGGTGCCGATGTCCTCGGGCGGCTCCCGGACGGCAGGACCATGGTGATCCAGTGCAAGCGGTACACGCCGAGCAGCACGATCGCGAGCCGCGAGCTGCGCGATCTGCTGGGCGCCAAGGTGCACTTCCGGGCAGATCTGGCCGTCTTCGTGGCGACCACGCGCTTCAGCCGCCCTTCCGAGCAATTCGCGGTCGAGCACGGAATCCTCGCCGTGCACCGGGACCACCTGGGGCTCTGGAACAACGGGGTTTCGCTCGCCTCGCTGTGGGGCGTGAACGGCCGGGGCCAGGGGGACCCCCGCCACCGGGCGCGCTGGAAGCAGGCGTACGGCAAATGACCGACGCGGGACTTCGGACGCCTGCGGTACGACTAACGCACCACGCGATAGCGCAGATAAACGATGCGCGAAGCACTTGACCCGCTGGAGCCACTTGACCCGCTGGAGCCACTTGAGCCACTTGAGCCACTTGAGCCACTTGAGCCACTTGAGCCGAGTGTGCGGGTCTCGACGAGTTCGAGATTCGCGCGGCGCTCGGCTTGAGGGAAGAACGGAGTGCCACCGCCGACCAGCACCGGGTAGACCTTGACCCGGTACTCGTCGATCAGATCCAGCGCGGCAGCCTGGGCGGCGAGGGTCGCCCCGCCGACCGCGATCTCGCCCTCCCCCGGCTCGGCCCGCAACCGCTCGATCTCCTCCGCCAGGCCGCCGGAGGCCAGACGGGCACTGCCCCGCACCGCCGACAGCGTGGTGGAGAAAACCACCTTGAGGAGCGGATTCCAGAGCGCGGCCCACTCATGCTTCGAGTCGTGGAGCAACGGATGCTGGTCGGCGTTCTCCCAGTTCTCCCGGTTCTCCCAGTACAGCATCGTCTCGTAGAGCCGTCGTCCCAGCAGGTAGACGCCGACCTTCCGCGTCTCGTCGATGGTGAAGCGGAAGACCTCCTCGTCGGGCGCCGTCCAGTTGAAGTCGCCGTCCGGTCCGACGATGTAGCCGTCGAGCGAGACGTTCATCGAATAGGTCACGCTGCGCATCAGCAGTCCTCCCCGCGTCCGAACTATTTGACCATCGTTGAAAGCTTTGCGGCACGCCGGCACAGCCACAGACACTGAACCCCGCGAACCACAGATCTTGGACCACATGGGGGAAGCATGCGATTGAACCGTTCCGTCCTGACCGCTGCCGCATTCGCCGCGCTGGCGGTGGGGACCACGACCGCGCTGGCGGCGCCCGCCTCGGCCGCGCCCAACACCACGCCGCAGAAGGTCTGCGGAAGCGCCTACAAGACCGTGAACTCGGCGGCCGTCGGCTCCCAGGGCACCGTCTATCTGACGTACAACGCCTCGAACGGCCAGAACTGTGTGGCGACCATCCGCAACAACCCGGGCACCGCGGTGAACATGTCCGCGTACGTCTACGTCCCCGAAACCCAGGAAGGCGCCGGCGACGACGGCGCGTACACGTCGTACGCGGGCCCGGCGTACGTGTACGGCAAGGGCCACTGCATCGACTGGGGCGGCAGCATCAACAACGTCTTCGTACAGATCACGGGCTCCAACTGCGCGGCCCTGAAGGAAAACAGGGTCACCTCCACCCGCTGACCCCCTCGCCGCGCAGGTGACCGCCCTGCACGACCACACCCTCCAGTACGGCCGCTGCTCCGGGACGCGTCCCACAGCAGCGGCCGTCCGCCTGTCCCGGCCCTCGCGAACATGCTCCACCCCGCGAAAACGCCGAGCGGCAGACGAGTCGGGCTGGTCCTTGAAGTGACGGAGCACTTGGGGCGGAGTAGCGTCTGGTGGTCAGTACCGGGTCGAACCCGCTACGGGCACGGGCCGCCGGGTCGCCGCTGAGCAGCGCGGGTACAGCACGGCCATGAAGTGCGACCTACCGGAACCGAACGAGCCGTGCAGGTAGGCGGCCTTGGAGCGGTGCCCGACGAGCGAGGACTTGATGAGCGCCAGCGCCTCGTCGAAGTTCTCCAGCAGCCGCTCACGCTCTCCACCTGACGGCTTCCGCCACCGCTTGCACTCGATCGCGCGGGATGTCTGTCGTCAACTGGCTGCCCGGCCGGGCTCTCGGTATGGTCGAAGGTATGGCAACCAAGAAGTACACCGTGACGCTTCCCGAGGAGCTGGCCGAGGCCATCCGGGCCGAGGTCGGCCCCGGCGGCTTCAGCCGCTATGTCACGCACGCCATAGAGCGCCAGCGGGAGCGGGAGCGGTTGCACGAGGCGGTGCGGTGGTGGGAGTCCGAGTACGGGGAGATCACCGAGGCGGAACTGGCCGAGGTCGAGGCCGAGCATCGCGACCTGGAGCGGCAGCACGCCGAGCGGGCCGGCGCCCGCGAAGGCAGTGAGCAGCCGCACGAGCGGAAGCGGGCTGCCGCATGACCGGAAACCGGATGTACGTACTCGACAGCGAAGGGCTGTCGCGGTGGGTGCGCGGGGAGCGCCGCATGGGCGCCTACCTGCGGCACGCCGACGACGCGGGTATCCCGGTCGTCACCACCTCGATGACACTCATCGAGGCTTACGATCCGACGTGCCACCTCCCCAAGTGGCACTGGGCACTCTCCAAGATCCGGGTCGAGCCGGTGACCGAGGAGATCGCCAAGGAAGCGACCGGCCTTCTCCAGGAGACCGGCCTGCACGGCCACAAGTACGCCATCGACGCGGCCCTGGCCGCCGTCGCGCTCCGGCAGTCCGGCCCGGTCACCGTGTTCACGTCGGACGAGGACGACATGCGCAAGCTGTGCGCCGACCGCGTGGTCGTCGTGAAGCTCTGAGCCGGACACGGCCCGTCCCCCTTCGCAGCTCGCTCCCTCCGGTGTGCCCGTGCTCCCCCTGACGCCCGGACGTGGCGCACCGGCCCGGCCCGGCGATGCCCGTCCGCCGCCCCGGCCCGGGGTCGGCCACCGGTCCAGATCGTTGGGGAGAATCCGGAAATACGGGTCGGCGGAGACACACGCGACCTGCCGGTCCTACGAACGCCCGCACGCGGAGCGTCACCGGTGGAAGCCGTTCGGGCGGGCATCGGCCGGACACGCACCGCCGTCCCCCGCATCCCCCGTCATCCACCGGCTGGTTGCGGCGGGCGCCACGGGCACCAGGTCCGCGGGGGTCGCCGCCGAGACACTGTCGAGCAGGATGCCGTGGCTCTGTACGCAGCGCGCGCCGGCGGCGTCGACCAGTTCGGACAGGGACTGGTCGAGGAAGGCTCTGAGGGCTGTCCCGGTGCGAGCACGCGGCAGTACGGCACCGATGGCGGTGTCGTAAAGAGTCCCGATGTGCCCCGGGTGGGGCGCGTCGAGGACCTGCGCCTCAGCAGTGGCGAACCCGGCCCGGGTGAGCAGACGTCCCCAGACAGCCAGGCGGTAGCTGTAGCGGTAGGTGGACATCGCCTTTGCGGCGAAGCCGCCCTTGCACATGCCCTGCGGCCCGTACGCGCCCGGGATGGCCGGAGGCTGCGAGAACACGAAGACGTTACCGGGCTTGAGCCGCCGGCGGACAAGCGGGAAGAGACGGCCCGGGTCGGCGAACCAGGCGGCCCCGTCAGAGGTCGAGCGGTGGCGTGTCGTCGCTCGGAAGGGGGCGGACCCCCGTCAGCATTCGTTCCTCCAGGACGGTCGCGTAGATGGCGGCGCGGGTGGCGGCGGGATGGCTCGGAGGCCAGATACCGCGGCGGAAAACACAGCGGCGGCCGCGGAAGAGCACCACTGCCGTAGCGGCGATGATCATGTCGTCGGCCGTGTCGTGGACGACGTCGTGCGAGAGCGACTCGAACTCACCGCCCCGTCGCTCGCACAGATCCTGGACAGCACGACGGGCGGATCGCAGGAACGCGTCGGTGTACTCCTGCGGTCCGCCCCAGGCGGTGTGGGCGTCAGCCACCGCAGTTGTGCATCGCGGTGTCCGTGGAGGCGAGGACGACCTCACCTCCGGCGGCGGGCAGGACGAGATGGACCCCGTTGACCTTGAGTCCGGCATCGGTACCGTTCGAGGGGATCTGTTCGTTGAGAATGAGCCGACCCCCTCCGAGCAGCGGGATCTCCGTGTTCGGAGCTCCCGACACGGTAACCGGCACTCCCGCGATCTTCAGGGTGAGTGTGGTGCTGCCAGTGGTCTTTCCGCACGTGCTGGTGGAGGTCGCGGTGAGGCCGGACACCTCGATGAGTGGCACACCGGTCAGTCCGATGCGCGCCTGTGCCACGGTGGACGACGCAGTGACTTCGCCGGGGGCGAGTGACGTGGTGACCTTCGGACAGAGCTTCCGCACCGACAGCAGGGGAGAACTGAACTCCGCCGAGCAGGGGGTGGCGGTCGTGGTCGCGTCCGCCGTGCGGACGGTACCGGTGTCCGGCTGCGGCTCGACGTCCAGCAGCGGTACGCCGAGGAGGGCGACGTGCGCCGAGACGCCGTAGGCGCGCCCCGTCGCGTACTGGAGCTTCAGTTGCGCGGAGGTGTCGGAGGCCAGGTAGCCCGCGTCACCGGCGAAGGACGCACGCAGCGTGACAGTGGCGGAGTCGTTCAGCGGCTGGTCGACCGAGGCCACGGTGCAGGTCGCAGAGCCCGCGCCGTCCGTTGTGCCGGTGCACGCCTGCTCGTCGTCGCCCGTACCGAGGGTGAAACGCACACTGCGTCCCGACACCGGGTCGCCGCCGAAGTCCGTGAGGGCGGCGCTCAGTTCGGCCGGAGTGCCGTTGGCGAGGTGGGTCACGCCGGTGTAGTCGAGCTTCGTGGGTGAGGTCAGCCCCAGTCCGGCGGCGGCGCTGGAGGCGTTGTAGTCGTCGTCGCCGGCGAACGCGGCCGCTATGGGTACCGCGTTCCCTGAGTCCTGTGACTGGTCGACCGCGTCGATGGTGCAACTCGCGGAGCCCGAGGCCGTGGTGGTGCCGGTGCAGGTCTGCTCCGCGGCCCCGGTTCCCAGGGCGAACCGTACGGTACGGCCGTTGATCGGAGTTCCGAAAACGTTGGTGAGTCTCGCCGAGAGCCTGGCCGGGGAACCGTTCACCACTGCTGTGTCACCGGTGTAGGCGAGACTGGTGTCCACTTTGTGGGGCTGTTCGGGGCCGGGACAGTCAGCGGCTTGGAAGCAGGGCAGGAAGAAGTAGGCGGTGATGATCCCGAACGGCCTGCCGTCGCCCGAGCGCGAATCCCTGTGCGTTGCGTACACGACGACCAGACTGATCTCCGTGTTGGTGCAGATCACCCGGTTGTCCGGAGCGGGCACGCAGTAGCCACCGGTGCCAACGGTCTCCTGGATGTCCTCGTGGTCGGGTACCACTCCGTGCGCCAGGATGTGACGTCTGCCGAAGCCGTCCACCGGAGGGTTGCCCTGCGGGTAGTCGACCTGTCCCTCGCGCAAGGGGACGTCGTTGCCCAGGGCCCCCTGGAAGGTGTCGACGACGGTCCAGTCGATCATGTTCGGATTCGGGTCGCCCGGGTCGGCAGATGCGGCTGCCGGCGCCAGGAGGACACCGAACAGGCTGAGCAGCAGCGCGAGTACAGCGTTCGGTAAACATCTGAGAGCCCGGCGGCCGGCCGGGACGCGTGCGACTGTGTGCGCGTGGCCTTGCAGGACTGGCATGGACATCCCCTCCCTCTGGCCGGGCCGACCAGACGACGGTCCGGCGCCCCGGCGATGCCCTGACCGCCGAGGACCACCACCCTGCCCAATAGGCAGGGCCATGACAAACCTTTCCCCGTTCTGGCGTGCCCGATCGACGCCGGCGAGCAAGGCGCGAGCCTCGGCAAAGGGCCGTGGAGGCGGACATGCGCGGGGCCCTCGGCAAGCGCACGGCCGCCGAAGGCCCTGCGATCGGTGCCACCTCTGTCAGAGCGCCGCGAACTCCACGAAGGCGGCCCACGCCTTGGGCTCTACGTCCAGTGCGGCGCGGGTTGTGTCCTTTGAGTCCCGGACGTGGACCCTGGCGGGGCGGGTGGCGACCTCGACGCATTCGCCGCCCGAGCCCGTGCTGTAACTGCTTTTGAACCAGGCCGACTCAGGTACCGGCTTTATCAGCTGTTGGGCGTTCATCTCTCTCCAAGCAACTTCTCTACGACGGCCAGCGACGCGCGCGGAGTGAGCGCCTGGGCCCGAAGGATGCCGTACTGCTCCTCGATCTCCCGAACCTGCCGCCGCTCCGTGTAGAGACGGCTGTCCTTGTACGCCTCCACGTAGGCGATCCTCTGCCCTTCATGCGTCTCGATCAAGGTGAAGGGGCCTTCCAGCCCAGCATGCTCGTCCCGCTCGATCGGCATCACCTGGATTTCCACGTTGCGCCGGTGCCCATACAGCAGAATCTGCTCCAACTGGCCTCGTATAACGGCCCGTCCACCGAGCGGTCGCCGTAGAACGAACTCCTCAATGACAAAGCTGATGGTGGGCATCGGGGCCCGGGAGAAGGTTTTCTGGCGTGCCAGGCGAGCCGCAACCCGCTGGTTGATGGTCTCCTCGTCCAACAGCGGACGCCACATGGCGAACACCGCCCGAGCGTAATCTTCCGTCTGCAACAGCCCCGGTACTGCCTTCGTCGCGTACACATGCAGGGCTGCCGCCTTGACCTCCAGCCGTGCCGCATCCCGGAAGAACGCCGGATACTGAGCCCGAGCCACCTCCTCCTTGCTCACGCTCAACACCCCACCGGAGTCGAGCACTTCATCGGCCTGGTCGATGAACTTCGGCGGCGGGATGCGTCTCGCCTGCTCGAACGACGCGATCGTCGAAGCCGAGTACCCGGTCAGCGACCCGAGCCTCGCCCGGTCCAGGCCCGCCCGCTCCCGGAACAGCTTCAACTGCCGTCCGAACACGCACAGCATGCCCGTTCCGACTTCATACTCCGGCTGCTGAACCTCGTCGTCCATGCGCAGCTCCTCTCGTACAACCGCCCAGTCGGCCAACTCGGGGCCCGGGAACCGGTCACGGCCAACACCGAATACAGGCGCACCGCCCGCGTGTACAGCCCGTACCCGTCAGCGCATCACTCCTGGTCAACGCTACGCAGAGTTGGCGATCGTTGACCCTATGAAGTCAGCAACTCCCCCGAACGGGCATATGCCAGAGCACTCCGCACCCGAACGCGAGTTCTCCATGCGCTTCACATCAACACCGCGCGGTGCCCGCCTCGCCCGCCGACTCGTCTCGCACCGCCTGGACGACTGGGGGCACCCGTACACGACCCTGGTCAACGAGACGCTCACCCTGATCACGGCCGAACTGACCGCCAACGCCGTACGCCACGGCCACGTTCCTGGCCGGGACTTCCACCTCCACCTGGTCCTGGCCGACGGCATCGTCCGCGTCGAGGTGACCGACACCCGCGCCGAGAAGCAGCCGCCGCCCAGTCCCCCGGCGGCCGACTCACTTTCCGAGTCCGGCCGGGGCCTACTCCTCGTCGAAACCCTCGCGGATGACTGGGGCGTCAGCCCTCGCCGAGCGGCCCCGGGCAAGACCGTGTGGGCGGAACTGCGCGTGCAGCAACAGGGCCACCCACGCACGCAGCGGGTGGCCCCTGAACCCACGGAAGTCGATCTACTCCTGGCTACTGCTTCACTGCTGCGCGACGACCTCGGGTCGCAGTCACAGGACGCCAGCCGCGGAGGTCGTCGTCAGTGAGGCCGTGCTCGCCCTGCTTCTGCTGGCGGTAACCGGCGAAGAAGTCCGCCGGGGAGCTCAGTTGGGGCGACATCGGTGGAGCGCTGAAGTCGGGAGCGAAGACTGTTGGGCGTTGGGCAAAGCCAACCCCGGGTTACGTCCTGGCCTGCTATGGCACAAATTCAGTCCTGGACGAAGACGGAAACGACTGGAGCGAAGAAGCGGGAGACCTGTGGGCCTGCGTTGACCCCTCTGACGGTGTCATTCCCGATTAAATAGGCAGATCGCGGGAGGGTTGACTCCGAGAGGAGTCAACCCTCCCGCACCATTCTTGCGAAATCTGCACTGCTTCACAGGGACAGAAATGAGTGGCAAACTGTGACTAATTCCAAGAAGATTCAAATAGCTCTATGGGTGATCGCAATAGCGGCAGGAATTATTGTTGGAATTTTGACCGTTGATTAGAACCGGGCTGAAGTAGCCGCGACCCCGTCAACCGCACCGACCCCACGGGCCTCTTGAGTCTCCCCGACATCGGCGAAGCCATCGGAGGAACAGCTTTCCAGTAGACGCCAGTTCACCTAGGGATACTCTTCCTGTGAAACCCTGAGGGCTGCCGTCAACGCTCCTGCACCTGGCGGCAGCCCTCGGGTTAACAAAGGAGTACCGCCTCGAAGAATGACTCGCAGAACAGGAAATTCCGACGTCGTGCCGCCGCCATCTACGCTGTGATGGGCGCAATTATCGCAGAGGCAGCAGGGATTAAAGAACGGAAAGGGCCTCCGACGCAGGTCAGAGGCCCTTTCCAAAGTAAAGCCGCAGGTGGCGGCAGACGAGTCGGGCTGTACGCCGGGGAGAGTCGCCGCAGCGCTATCACCTGCGACAACGCATCAACGGCGCCCCTCTGTGGCTACTTTGCTGGCTACGTATGAACGTCTTCTCTACGCGTCGATCCCGTTGCCGACAGGGCGGGTGCGATGCAGACACCTGAACGCCTCGCGTAGCTTACGTTCCATCCCTGCCGCGCCGAAGACGTCGGGGGCGAGGGAGTAGAGGCAGAACCCACCTCGGGCCATGATCCATTCGTGCGCTGGATGGCCTACGTACTTCCTGTGAGGGCCACGCTTGATATGCCCCCTGTGCTGCGATACCCGACCACGCACTCCGCGCTCCGATCCCCCCTTGCCGATGTAGACGATCGACGACTCCCCAAGTGGGTAGGTGATCCTTGCCTCGCCGCCCGCCAGGAACACATAGACACCCCTCCGCGTCGGGAGTTCAGCCGGCCACTCGTTGAGCAGATCAAACATGCCGGTGAACGGAGGCCAGCCGTCGGCTTCCAGGACGTCCTTACTCAGCTGGTGCAGCGTGGGGTCTGGGTGCTCAATCACGCCACGACCGTACGGGCAGGGACTGACAGTTGAGGTTGCGGTAGCCAGAGTGGCACCCAACCCTTTGTCCAACATGTGGACACCCTTCGTGACTTGCATCACTCCCCAAATGGATCGTGCAGCGCACGCAGGGATTCTCCAGCGATGGGTCCGCGAATATAGAGGCGCTAAGCCTTGCGGCACAATAAGGCGCCTCGACCGATGACTCACCCGAACTCAAATCGCAGGGGCCGGGCAACGAGGAATTAGCCCCGATCGTGGCCCTGATGAGGGCCTACGGCATCACTGCGGAGCCTTCTGGGCGGCGGTGCCCCCAGCCCGACTTCCAGCTTGCGGCTGGCTCCGGAAGATCAGAGGCCACCCATTTCAGTGCGGTAAGTAGGCGAGAAATGGCGAGGCCGTGGGTGATCGACTAAAGGGGCACTGAGGCCCAGGTGACGTGGCCGCCCTCGTCACCGCAGTACTGGCCGACGTCGTCGGTGAGAGCGCGCACGAGGTATAGGCCGGGCTCCTCCTCCGGGGAGGGCAGGGCGCCGCCCATCTCGCCGACGGACACGGTGATGTGCGCCCCGTCGAACGCGACGCGGCCGAGCACGTCTGTGCTGTGTCGGCCCCGCGCGGTGATGTCCACGAGTTCAGCGAGCACCTTGATGGCGTTGCTCGCCGCGGCTGCGGTGCCGGGCGCGTCCTTGAGGAGCATGGGCAAAGTTATCCGCGCGAAGGCGGCGGCGCGGGCCATGGCGTCGACCGGCTTCGTCTCTGGGCCGATGGTGAACGTGATGTCTCGGTCCATCGTGAGGTGCTGCCACATCGTCGACGGCATGGTCTGCAGGCGTCGTTCAGTGGGGGAAATCGTCACGTTGATCCATCCCGTCAGTCGAGCCCTACTCGAATACTAGTTCGATGGCTCCTACGATCCCAGTAAGGGAGCCCGCCCATGGCACCCGAGCGACCCAGCTCCAGCTGGTCGAGCAACCTGAGTTAACATCTTAAGCCGATGGTTGATCGTCGCACTCACCGAGGTCAACTGAAATGAATGGAGGGAGAGGCACCGCCGTGACCCATGCCCACGGGACGCAGTTGCCTGCGGAGGGGCCCGATGAGGGCAGCTTCGCGGAGCGTCTAGATTTCTTGTGCACTAACGATCCAAGAGGCCCGTTTACCAATCCGACGGTCGTCAAGATGCTGGAGGAGCAGGGGTTGCCCAGCTTCTCGAACACCTACATGTGGCAACTTCGCACCGGCCGGGCCGACAACCCGACGAAGAACAACATGGACGGGCTCGCAGACTTCTTCGGCGTGCCGAAGGACTACTGGTCCAGCCGGGCCACGGCCCAGATCATCAACCGCCTGATCGATCGCCTCAACGGGTTCAAGGCCAACGGTGCGACGCCGGAGCAGCTGCATCGGCAGCTCGTCAGCTTCACCAAACGTATGAGCGAGGGAGCGGCGCCCGAAGCGCTCATCGCGCAGTTGGACGAGCTGGCCCGAATGAACGAGCAGGGAGTGAGCGCGAGCACCCTGAAACGCTTGCAGGACGCCCGGGTGACCAGCATCGCTATGCGGGCCGCCGGACTGTCCGACGAAGGTCTCTCTGCTGCCGCAGCAATGATCGAACAGGTCCGCCGACTCGAAGGCCTACCAACCGAGCCCACGGACCAGCCCGACACCGGCCGGGAGCACACCTGACCACCAGCACGAGGAGAGCGATCCATGAGGCGCCGCCGCTCACGCCGCACCGGCAAAGCTGAGCCTTCGATATCGGTGGACCCTGTTCTCGAAGAGAGCCGCAGATTCGTTCAGTCTCTGGATCTCCCCCGTGCGTCGAGCGTGCGCGATCTGCGCGGCTACATCGAGACCCTGATCGGTGAGCCCATCCAGATCGCGCCTGGCCGCCCCGCCGGCGGAGACACGCCCTGCGGCATGGTGGTCAAGAGTGGCGGAGTCCACTACGTCAGGTACGACCCTGACACCAGCACCGCCCAAGATTTCATCATCGCCCACGAGTTCGGCCACCTCCTGAAGGGCCACAGCGGCAACCGCGTGGAACCCACTTCCCAGGAGGGGATCATCCTCGGCGACGTCGATGTGGACCTGTGGGCCACCGTCCTGGGACGGACGAACTACGCCGAGACCATCGAGCGCGAGGCAGAAGCCATCGGCTCGTTCCTTCAGGCACACGTCATCACCAGCCGCCCTGCAACACAGAGCGAGTCGGCTGACCGCATCACGCGCACGCTCATGCGGCGCGAAGACTGACCAGACGGAAACAGTGAAAGACATACTCCACCCGCTGTGCCTGATCATCGCGGGCTCCGGCTTCCTGCTGCTCCTACGCGACCTACGCACGGCCTGGCGCACCCCCCAGCAGCGCGACCCTGCACTCGTCGCGCTCGCCTTCACGTACCTCTTCTCCGCGATGAGCTACGCCATCTCCCTGACCTGGGTGTGGGTACGCATTGACGGCGTGTTCGGCGTGACCAACATCGCCGTACCCCTGGCGCAGGGCTGCGTCATGCTCGTCTTCGGCCTCCAGGCCAGCGTCCTCGCGTTCTGGACGAAGCCAACTGAGCAGGGGGCACGCCGCGCGAAGTTGCTGATGGCCGGCGCGATCTCGGTGATCACGGTGATGGCAGTCCTCTTCGCGCTCCTGACTCCCGTCTCGCAGCGCCCCACGGACTTCACGCTGTACTACGCGCACGACCCGGCGTTCCAGGCGTACCTGCTGCTCTACATGTGCACGTACACGGTTGCCGAGATCTACCTCGCCCGCGTGTGCTGGAAGTACGCCGGAGAGATCAAGGACCCGTGGATCAGCCGGGGACTGCGCCTGATTGCCGTCGGCGCCGTCATCACCCTCGGCTACAGCGGCATCCGCCTGTGCGCCATCCTCGGAGCCGAGTTCGGCTTCAGCGTGCGGCCCGCCGAGCCCTACGCCTGGATCTGCGGCGACATCGGCGCCACCCTGACCCAGATCGGCTACTTCATGCCCATCGTGGCCGCGCGCCTGCTGGGTGCCCGCCGGGAACGCCAGCAGTACCAGCAACTCGAACGGCTCTGGCAGGCCGTCTCCGCCGCGGAGCCGAGCATCGTCTTCGTCGAGCCCGCCAAGGACTCCCGCGACCGGTCGTTCGACCTGTACCGGCGCGTCGTAGAGATCCGAGACGCCCAGATCGAGCTCCGCCCCTACCTCGCGCCCGAAGCGCGCGCTCTTGCTGAGACCCGGCGCTCCGCCTGGTGGCGCCCCGCGAAGTACCAGGCCGCCGCAGTCACTGCCGACCAGATCTGTGCCGCACTCCTCCAACGGGAGGACGGGCCAGTAAGCAGCCCGGCTACCTACGCTGACGCGGCCTTGAACACCCCGACCCCGCAGCAGGACCTCCGCCACCTCGTCCGCGTCGCCCACTACTTCACGGCACCGTCGACGAAGCCCGAGGTCCCATGCGCCCCTGGAGTCCGCACGTGAACCGCAGAACCCTCCTGGCCGCAGCCGCCACCACGGTGGCCGCAGCCTCCCTGCCGAAGACGGCCATCGCGGCACCCTCAGCCGCAGCAACCAAGGACGCCATGAACAGCACCGCCCCGTACCGCTCGACCGCACGCGCCCAGCTCTCTGCCCTGCGGCGCGGCACCATCACGGCCCGCGCCCTCCTGGACCAGGTGCTCGCCCACCACGCCAAGGTCAACCCCGGACTGAATGCCGTGGTGACCCTGGACGCAGAGGGTGCCCGCGCCGCCGCCGACAAGGCAGATGCTCACCTTGCCGAGACCGGCCGCACCCTGGGCCCGCTCCACGGCCTGCCCATCACGGTCAAGGACGCTCTGGAGACGGCGGGCCTGCGCACCACGTGCGGCAGCACCGACCTGAGCGACCATGTCCCCAGCGCCGACGCGGACGTAGTCGCTCTGCTCCGCCAGGCCGGAGCCGTCATCATCGGCAAGACGAACGTGCCGACGATGTGCCAGGACATCCAGACGAGCAACATGATCTTCGGGAAGACGAACAACCCGTTCTCTCCCGACCACACCGCCGGCGGTTCCTCCGGCGGGCCGTCCGTCGCCGTCGCTACCGGCCTCAGCGCCCTGGAGGTCGGATCGGACCTCGCCGGATCGCTGCGCCTGCCAGCCGCGTACTGCGGCGTGTTCGCCCTGCGCACCTCACGTGGCACCTCCCCGATCGTCCCCACCCGCGGACACATCCCCCGGCCGCCCGGCTGGCTCACGTCCAGCGACATGCTCACCCTGGGCCCGATCGCCCGGGACGCCGCCGACCTCGACCTGCTCCTGGACGTCCTCGCCGCCCCGGCACCGGCCGACAACGCCGCGTGGAAGATCGACCTGCCCGCCCCGTCGACGACCCGCCTCGGCCAGTACCGGGTGGGCCTCTGGGCCGACGATGCGTTCTGCCGCGTGGACGCCTCGACACGCAACCTGATGGACCAGGTGGCCAGCGCCCTACGTACCTCCGGCGCCAGCGTCGACGACTCGACGCGCCCCGTGGACTTCGAGGCGAGCAACACCCTGTTCGAGCGTCTGATGTACGCCACCTCCGCAGCCTCGGCCACCGACGAGGCGTTCGCCGGAGAGGTGAAGGCAGCCGACTCTGTTGCTGACGATGCTCCGTCCGCTCGCTACCTCAAGAGCCGCACCATGCGTCACCGCGACTGGGCACGGGCCGACGAGGACCGGCAGAAGCTGCGTGCGAAGTGGGCCGCCTACTTCGCCGAGCACGATGTGCTGATCACCCCGGCCGCGCCGACCGCCGCCGTCCTCGACCAGACGTCCGTGCCCGCCGCGGACCGTTACATCACCGTGGACGGCGAGAAGCGCAGCTTCTTCGACCAGACGAGCTAGGTCAACCTGGCCTCTCCCGTCGGCCTGCCCGCGGTGGTTATGCCCACCGGGCAGACCCGCGACGGTCTGCCGCTCGCCGTCCAGATCATCGGCCCCTACCTGTCCGACCGCACCGTCATCGCTGTGGCCAAGCTGCTGGCCAAGACGCTGCCCACCCCGCCGCAGGCTCCCGCCCTGACGGCCTGACAGACCCGGGTGCGTCCTGCCTTCACGGGGGTGAGGCGAGGCGCGCCCGTACAACGCGAAGACCCCGGCACACGCACCGTGCCGGGGTCCTTCTCGTTCGGCGGTGTCACCATGAGGAAGTCGTCAGGGGCCGTACGTCGATCGCGTCCATGCCGGCGGCGCGGGCCGCGGCGTGACCTTCGTCAGCGTCCTCCACCACGAGGCACCGGCTGGGGGCGACACCCAAGCGTTCCGCAGCCGTGAGGAAGAGGTCGGGAGCGGGCTTGCCGTGCACCGCATCGCGGCGGGTGACGATGGTATCGAACAGTGGCTCCAGGCCCGTCGCGGCCAGGCCAGCGCGCACGACTTCGTCGCCTCCACCGGATGCGACCGCGCAGCAAAGGCCCAACTCCCGCCCCTGGTGCACCCACTGGACGACGGTGCTGAACTGAGCCAGTGAGTGGATGTCCCGGATGATCAGCTCTCCGCAGTGCGTGAGGATGTCGTCGAAGGGGGCAGTGACGCCCAGTTGTGTCAGCAGATCGTCGCCGGAAGCCCCCAGACGTGCCCGGTACCAGAGCTGGTCCAGCGCGACGCCGTGCGGCTCCAATGCGATCGCCAGCGAGCGGAAGTTCAGGGGCTGCGAGTCGACGAGCGTCCCGTCCCAGTCCATGATCAAGGCGTCGTAGCGTGCGAAGTCCGGTTCCATCCCGCAGTCCTTCCCTCCTCATAGACGCGGCATCCGTGAGGAGAGTCGGCGCGGTTCGGCGGTCACCACAGACCGGACTGGCACGCGTCTTCGAGCGCCTGCCGCTCCTCGGCCGCCTTGGTAGCCGCATCCTGCTGACGGAGCAGCGCGATCAGCGGCGCCTGCGCCTGGGCACGGGCGCGCTTGCTGTCCTGCAACTCGGTCGACGTCGCCCACCGGACCATGACCTCGTGGTCGCCGACGCCGGGCGCCGCGGCGATGACCGTGCACTTCAGGTGCGGCTGCTCCAGGCGCCCGCTGACCTCGGCCAGAGTGCGCAACCAGTTCGGGCCGTACGCGCCTGCCACGACGACGAGCGTTCCCGTCTGGTCGTGCTGCTGCCGTACGGCGAACCCGTCGCGCTCGTGCCGGCCAGGGTCCTTCTCCTCCTGCTGCTCGTCCCAGTTGAGGGAGAGCGCGGTAAGGCCGCCGGAGGTCAGGTGCGCCGCGATGGTGTGCGTTCGGGTGGTGCGGGACATGGGGGGGGTCTCCATCGGGGTCGGGGCGGCCCGGTTGCTCTCCGGGCCGATAGGCCCCGGCCGGGCGGCCGGGGGCGGTGCGGGACGGTCAGGCCGCCAAGTCGAGACGGCCCCGTTCAACGCGCGCCAGGTACTCGCGGGTGGCCTTCTTGCCGACGTAGCGGGAGAGTGCTGTGCCGTGCGGCGGGCGTTGCAACTCGCCGTGTTCGGCGTCCAGCGCTCGGGCCCGCTCGATGATCTGGGCCATGGACAGGCCGTGCTTGAAGTCGGCGCCGACCTTCTTCTCCACGGCTACGAACTCGTCGGCCTTCTTCGGGCGCAGCCGCGCGGCGAGCACTACGTCTGCCTCGCACCCGAGGACACAGAAACTGCAGCTCAGGCGGCTCATGCCCCAGTCGTACGCCTCGTGGTACGGCAGGCCGGAGCGGGCGATCTCTTTCCAGACCTCAACGTCCGACCAGCCGTGCACCGGCCTCCAGGTCGTCACATGCCTCTTGCCGTTGCTCGCGGGTCGGTCGATCTCGACAGCGGCGAGCTTGGCGCGCGGAGCGGATTCGGCGGCCCTCTGGCCAAGGCAGTTCAAGATACGCACCGGGCGTCCGAGGTCGCCGCGTTCGTTGACGAGCCGGGTCATCAGCTTCCGGATCGGGCCTCTCTTTAGGTCCGAAGTGCACCATCTCGCTGAGCTCGAAGGCCAGGCGGGGGCGACCTTCGCCGCGGCGGGGTCAAGGCCCTGCTCGCGTGCTTCCGTCTCGGCCTTCGCCTTCAGCTTGAAGAACCGTGCGACAGTGCGCGCGAGGAGGTCGCCGCCCTCGGCCTTGACCACTTCGAACCGCACGCCCAGTCGGCGGGCTTGCTCCTCGGCCAGCTTGCGGGTGTTCGCCCACTCGATGTCCCCTAGGTCCGCGTGGACGACGACGATGCGGTGCAGGAGGCCGAGCTTGGCGGCCAGGGCGCACACGTGGGAGGCCATGGCCTGGGAGTCTTTCCCACCGCTGGAGTTCAGGAGAATCCAGTCGGCGGCGCGCAGTAGCGCGCTCGGGATGGTCGTGGCCGGCACTTCTGGGACGGACGGGTGGACGCGACGGAGACGGGTCTTCTTTGGGGCGGGGGCTTCGGCGAACAGGGCCAGTTGGGCACTCACGGGTTCCTCGGCAGGGGTGAGGGTGCGGGGCGTTCGGAACGGGGCCGGGGCGCGGGCGGGCGCGCCCCGGCGGTTGGGCTAGGAGGGGTCCTCGACCAGCCATTCGTCGAAGTTGTTGCCCTGCACGGTCCAGACGTCTTCGCGGTCGGTCTTCCAGCCGCTGCCCGGCACCCACTTCTGGGTACGCATGAACGCCTCGGGGATGACGCCCCTCTCCAGGACCTCGGCACGGTTGAGGACGGTGGCGGTCCAGTAGTAGACGGTGCGGCCTGTCAGCGCGCGGGATGTCCCTTCGTCGAGCCGGACCCGCAGTCCGCCGAGGGTGTGCACGATGTGGCCTTGGGCGAGTTCGGCGGTGTTCTTGATGAGGACGGCCGGAGCGGTGGTCATGACTACCTCGTGATCTCGTGATGAAGGATGGGGAGGGTGCCGGGGCGCGGAGGTCTGCGTCGCGCCCCGGCGGGGTGGGTCAGGCTGCGAGCGCGGCGCGGGCGTCGGTGTCCCAGGCGGGGACGGTGAGGCCGAGTTCGACGTACCGGGCGGCGCGGGCCTTGGCGTTGTGCGGTCCGGAGAACGTGCAGCCCTTGTGACGGCGCGGCGGGGCGGGGTTGGTGCCCTTGCGCTCACGCATGTGGCTGTAGAAGACCTCGATGTCGACGCCGTCCAGCAGGCAGTGCAGGGCCCACCGGTGTTCGCTGCCGGGGTAGCCGTCGTGGGCTCCGGCGCACCGGGTGCGGGTGCAGCCTTCGGGCTCCTGGACCGGCTTGGTGCGGGTCGTGTAGCCGAGTTCGAGCATCCTTAGCCAGGCCGCGGCGAGGGAGTCCCGGTTGCGCTTCACGTCGGGCAGGAACGGGGAGAGGTATGGCGCAGTCATGGCGCACGGGCCCTTTCGGTTCGGGTCGTGTCGGCGGTTGCTCTCCACCAACACTCCAAATATTACAGCACGCGTCACGCTTGGTCCACCTGCCCCAGGAACTCAGGCCATCACCTCCACGTTCGACGCGCGCTGTTCCCCGTGCACGGGTTCCGGGGTTGGCGCGAGGCGGCCTCCAAGTGACTGAGGCGCGTCAAGCCTCAGCCACTGGAACTGAAGGACCTGTGTCAGCCCGTGAGGCCCAGTGCTGACATGACACACAGACAGAGCGTCATGGACACTGCGAATGCTCCCGCCCCGCAAAGGACAGCGGCGGGCAACGCCGCATCACTGGACCGGGACAGCAGGGCGGCGCCTATCGCCACGACGAGCGACACCAGTCCCGCGATCAGGACGAGCAACAGTTTGACTGCGAAGGTGAGTTTCAACGACCGATGGCCTTCCCTGAGGGAGGCGGTCGAGCCGGAGGCGGGCAGCATCAGCTCGACCACCTATTGAATGGTGGTCAAACTGAGCCCCGCTGACGTTCAAGCCTCAGGAAGATGCTTTGTCACCCCGAGCACCGCGGGTTAGCGGGGTAACCCCGCCTACTGTTCCGGATCGGGAATACGCCTTGGTGGCCGATGTGCTCCACAGTACGTATTGACCCACCAACAGGTTCCCAACCACGTCAAAGCTGGGGCCGTCTGCTGATAGCACGAGTTTAGCAGCGGCCACGCGCTCTGGCAGGTGTGCAGGGGCGGTTGAGCCAGTGGCACGCCTTGCGTGGTCACGCTGGGGCTGGGTCGGTGGTGCCTTGCGTCCGTGGTCGGGGCTGGTCCAAGTACTTCAGGTAGTGCTGGACGATGTCCTCGGCGAAGGCCGCGACGTAACCCTGAGCGGTCCGGAGATTCAGGGGTCCGAGCAGGGCCGCGCCGATATGGATCGGCAGTCCCCCGGTGACGATCTCGATGGCGAACAGCCGCCGGAAGCCGCGCGGAGTAAACTTCTTTCCGGCGAGCGCCGGGCTGATCGCCGCGGTCACCTCGCAGCTCCGGCCAATCATGTGGAGCACCGCGCCGGCGGCTATGACCCCGCCGGTCCGTGCGACAAGACGGTGCGTCGCTTGTCGGGTGGCTCAGCCGGCACGGCGAACAGGGCGGCCTGTGCCTTGGAAACCACCAGCCGGTGCGGGCCTGCGGGTTGCTCTCCCGTCAGAGGCCGGGGCACGGCGCGCGACCGTGCCCCGGTGGAGAGTCAGTGGGCGGGGTGGGTCAGGAAGTCGGCGATGGTCTCGGCGACTGCCGCGGAGTCGACACGGCAGTCCACCGGGCCGCCGTCGCCGCTGATGAACAGCGGGTCGCCGATGGGGGCGCCGTCCTGATCGTGGATGAACAGGGTCCAGCCGGTGTGTGCGGCGGGAACGTGCTCCACCGACGGCGCGCGGTCGCCTACGGACAGGTGCGGCTGGTTGCGGGAGTCCGCCGCGGGGGTGGTCGGGTCGAGGGGGATGGCGTAGCTCATGCCGACGTCGTCAGTGTGCGCGGTGATGCCCCAGTCGGTGAGCGCGGCAAGGAGCACTCCGCCAGCGGACGGGCGGGGGGTGGTGAACCACTCGGCGACAGCTCGCGCGCACAGGTTCACGTCGCTGCCAGGCGTCTCGTAGACGGTGGCGATCTCGGTGTAGTCCGGCAGGCCGTCGGGCTCCCAGGCGACGGCGTAGTAGCCACTGCCGTCCCGGTTGCGGGGCTGGATCACGACGTGTTCGCCGAACGGTGCCCGGCTCTGCGGGACGTCGGCGGAGTGCGCGATGAGAAGGCCCTCTTCGTCGTAGAAGGCGGGGACGTCGGCTGCGGCGAGTGCTTCGAGCACGGTGGCGTTGAACACGGGGCCTCTTTCGTTCGGGTCGGACGGCGGTTGCTCTCCGCCGGAGGTGCGGGCGGGCGCGGGGGCCCTGGTGGGTCGGCCTACAGGTCGACGGGGGCGTCGGGGTGCTCAGGGCACTTCCCGTACCGGCCGCTGCGGGTGCGGGTGCGGGTGCGGGGGTGGACGTGCCTGCGCCCGGAGAGGCTGCACCCGCCCTTGGCCTCATTGCAGTTGGTGACGCAGGTGCAAGCGTCGTCCTGCTGGGGCGCCGCGAGGCGGGGGGCGTTCTTCACGGCGCGCTGCGCCATCCAGTGGACGTAGCGGATGCCGACATGGCGGGACAGGTCCTTGACCAGGTCTTCGCCGAATACGGCCAGCTCCGGCCAGTCGGCGAGTGCTGCGGTGAACTCCTCGTCCGTGAGCTGCGGGACGCGCCACTCCTCGGGCCGGGACACGCCGAGGTTGCGGGTGATCGTGTCGTCGAGGATCGTCCACGCTTCGACGATCTCCGTGGCGAGGTCGTCGCGCTCGCCCATGCGGTCGATCTGCCAGCCCAGGGACTCGTCGGTGCCGGCCGATCGGGTGCGGTCGGCGTTCGAGCGCCATTCGCTGGTCCTCATGCGGAGGGTGGAGAGCGCGGTGTCTCCGTTGGTGGGTTTCATCGTGGGTGTCCGTTCGGTGAGCGGGGCCGCGCCGCCGGGTGAGTGGTGGCGCGGCCGGTGGGTGGCTGTCAGACGGTCTGGGGAGTCCGGTGCGCCTGCGGGAACCCAGTGGCCAGGCGTCGGCCGATCGCGGTGAGGTACGGGGCGTACTGCGGCCCGCGTACGCCGTCGTCGCCGTCGCTGGGGTGCACGGTGCCGACGGCGTCGCGGAACTCGATCAGGCCGTCACGGTGCAGGGCCATCGCGGTCGGCCACGGGGTGTTTTCTGGCAGGCGTCCCTCTGGCGTGGCGCCGTGGAGCGCGGTGTGGCCCGCGTCGGTGAGGAGTACGCGGCGACCGCTGCTGTTGACAGACAGGAACGTTGGCCCGTCGTATCCAGCCCAGCGCGCCCCTGCGGCGGCGCGGCCGGTGTTGGTCACCTCGGTCACCCAATGAGCGAGCCAGATGGCGTCCTGGACGCGGATGTTGGTGCTCTCGGGGACACGGCCCTTGTCATCCGCGAGGGCGGCGAGCAGCGCGCGGCGGTGGGCGGGGGTCGGCTTCTTGGGGGCGGTGGCCATGTTGGCAGTCCTTCGGTGCGGGAGGGGTGGGGAGCGGATGGTCAGATGACGTCGGTGGCGTCGTAGAAGGTGGCCATGCCGCCGGTGAACCGCTCGCGGCCGACGGGCAGGGACGGCGCGGCGAACTCGGCGCGGACCTGCCGGTCGTATTCGGTGTCGGAGACGAGGCGCACGGTGTGGTCGACGGTGCGGTATCCGACGACGCTCCACTTTTCGACGCCGTACCGCGTCGTGTGGGTGACCGGGTCGCTGTACTCGACGAGGCGGATGATCAGGGCGGGTCCTGCGTCGCCGGTGATGACGGACTCGCGGAGCGTCTTGCCGCCCAGGATCTCGAAGGAGTACACCTCGTCGAGTTCGGGCGCGATGTCGACGGGGCCGGAGTGGGCGAGGACGGTGCGCAGCGGCCCACACATGGCGGTGAGGTCGTCCACGCTGGGCAGGGTCAAGGACACGACGGTTCCCTTCGGTTCGGGTCTGTCGGCGGTTGCTCTCCGCCAACAACTCAAATACTACAGCACGCGTCGCACGGGTGCTAGATGACCCCGCAAAACAAGGCCAGATCCTTCATGGTGCGCTGCGCGCTGTGCCTTGCCGGTGCTGCTAGTTGGTCATCATGTTCGTCAGGTGCGGTCCGACGTACCCGACGACGAGACGGCCGGCGCCCTTCACCTCGTCGAGGAAGTACACGCGCGGCGCGATGGTTCCCCGAGCGGCGAGCTTCAGGTGCGCCTGCATCTCCGCGCGCTCCCCGCCGGGCACCGGGAACATGCGCTCGTGCCCGTACTGCTCCATGGTCGGCGCACTTTCGGTCATCGCGATCTGCTTGGCCGGGTAGGGCTTGGCGCCTGCGGGCGGGATCGTGCAGAACTGGTAGAACCCGCCGTTGAACCCGGCTTTCGCCGCTGCGGCATAGGAGTCGAGCGCCACCAGGGCTGTCCAGCCCTTCGCCGCCCACGTCCGCGACATGGGGTGTTCGTCGAGCCGGAACGCGATCCTCTGGTCCGCGGTCACTGCCAGATGCTCCAGCTCCCCCAGTCGCTCCCACAGCTCCTCGAACGATGCGGGGATGCCCGGCAGGCTCTTGGCGGCCTCAACGACTTCATCGGCGCGCCCCTGGCGCAGTAGCAGAAGCCTCAGCCGGTCCGCCTCGGCTCGCGCCTGCTGCAACGCGTCGAGCGTCGTCAGGTGGTCCTCGATCTCACCGTCCCGATCGCTGATGACGGCCTGGAGCTGGTCACGAGTCGACGTGCTCGCGCGCTCGGCCAGGTCGATGCTGCGGCCCAGCTCCGACAGCTCCTTGTCGGCCTGGTCGAGCAGACCGTTCAACAGGGCCACCTCGGCGCGCAGCTCCTCGTCTCGTTCCCCCGTGCGCTGCGCCGGTACGGAGGAGAGCAGCCGCGCCTTGTCCATGGACTCACGGCGTTCCTGGCGGTGCTGCTCGGCGACGCGGTCGGGGAACATCACGGAGGAGAGCTGTCGGGGCAGCGGACGTTCCAGGGCGAGCGTGTGCACGCGTCGGGCGACGCCACGCCACGTCTGGTCCGCCTGGTCGGTCCACCTGGAGGAGCCCATCAGCCGGTGCCGCGGAGCTCCGCCGCCCAGGCCGGGTCGACGAGCGGCATGAAGGTACGTACGCAACCGGGGCTGACGCGGTGGTCATGGCCGATCGCTTCACGGAACGCGTCGACCGCGGCCAGGTCCCACAACAGGTAGGTGGACGCGTCCCCGGCGACGTTCCGCATCGTGCCGGCCACGCGGTCCGACCACAGTGGATCGGCCTGTACGGGGCGTGCGGCGATGAGGGTGGGCATCTGCCGTTCCGGGTCGCACAGTACGTCGAGCAGGGAGTGGACGCGGTCGTGGGTGACGCGTAGCGCGTTGACGCTCAGCCTCGACAGGCCGTCGCGCGGCTCCAGTTCGCCCACCAGGTCGCGGATCAGGTTGGGCTTGCTGCCGCGGAGAGCCTGCGCGGTGTTGGGGAAGCACTCCAGATCGACGCCCGCGGTGCCTCCGTCGCCGGTGGTGGAGCGGACTGCCGTGACGGTGGTGCGCCAGGTCGCCTCCGGCTTGTCCTCCCGGAGTTGGATGCGGGTGGCGTACTCGGCGCCCTGGTCGTCGTAGGCCGCTTGCGACAGCAGTACGGACGCGTCGTCGAGCGGGTGTTGCCCGGTCCCCAGTGGGACGGCGGCCCGGAACTTCTTCTTCAGCCACTGTCCCGACATCCATCGGACGGTGTCGAGCAAGGTGTCAGCGTCGGGAACGGTGAAGACGGATCGGTGGATGAGAGTGCTGGCAGGAGTGCTCACGGGAACCTCAACGTGGGTGGGGCCTGGCCTGTGACCAGACGGGTTGGGGCCCCGCACGCAGGTCAAGCGACCCTAGGGGCGGGCACTGGCCGCGTACGGGGCGAACGGGGGGAACTGGCCGACACTGGACCCCTTGCTGGGGGGCCGGGCTGACGGTCAGGCGGGGATGTGCCGGACGTGGCGGTACCAGCGGAGGAGCACGCCGGTCGGCTGTCCGTCGAGCCACGTGCGGCGCTCCTCGGCCGGCGCGCCCTCCCACACGATGGCGGGGCCGGTCGGGTCGACCGTGGGCGTGAACGTGGAGTCCAGGACCACGTCGATGACGACGGCGCGTTCGTGGACGGGGAGCTGCGGGTTCGCCGAATGGTTGCCCCTGGCGAAGACGTCGATACGACTGGTCAGCCACTCCCGCTCGGTCATGTACGGGCCGATCGCGTCGGACGCCGCAGTCACGGCCGACCACCGGTCGATGGCCTCGACCGTCGTGGAATTCAGGCAGCGGGCGAACATGTTCTGCCACGCCGTGGCGTACGGGCCCAGGGAGCCGTCCCGGTGGATCTCCGCGCGCGCCGGGACGACGTGGAAGACCTTCCCACGCTGGTGGATGACGGTGAACGTACGGACGGGCTTGTCGAGCGAGACGGGCATGGTGGCGTGCCCTTCCAAGGGTGAAGTGCGAGAGGGAGGGGGCGCCCGCCGGGACGGGCGCCCCAGGGGTCACGAACCGAAGTGGGAGCGTCCGTCGTGCTCCAGGTGGAGGCCGTCCACGTGGAGATGCTTGGTGGCGTTGTAGTTGCGCCAGGTGCGCACGGCCGGGTCCCAGCCGGAGACGCCGACGGTCCAGCCGTAGAAGTAGCCGGTGCCGAACCGCTCGTACTGGGCAAGGCCCTGATCGTCGGGGTGCACGGAGAGAACCGCCGCGAAGATCGTGCGGATGGCCCGGGTCTCGTACGTGTCCACGCCGAAGACGCGGGACTCGAAGTGGCCGTAGCCGTAGTTCTTCACGTCCGTACGGGACGAGACAGCCAGCCGCGCGGCGACGTCATCGGGCAGGAGCACGACGGGCCGGTCCCACTGGTCGAGCGTGATGGTCACCTGGGCCGTGGTCAGGTCAGCGGCGGTCGTCGAAGCAGTCATCAAACGGGGCCTTCCAAGGGGAGAGCGGTCGAGGTTGCGAGCGTTTTGAGCGGTCTCTACGCGCGCACGCGTAAGAGCGCGCCATTGCACGCTGTTTCGCGTTGGTGGGGCTGGTGTGACGGGCGGGGCGGGCCGCCCGTCACGGAGTTGCCCTAGTCGGTGTGCAGTTCGTGGACGAGCTGCCAGTTCACGAGGGGTTCCGGGGTGATCGGCACTGCGCTGCTGGGCATCCGGACGTAGGCGCGGAACGTGGCGTAGCCCTGGACGGTGTAGCCGTGCTGAAAGTGGTAGAGGCGGCCGTTGATCAGTCGCATGTGTTCGTTCCAGCCGTCGCCTTCGCCGTCGGGGTGGCGGTGCTGGTCGAAGCGGGGGCTGATAGTGGTGGGCTGCACGGGCATGGCTTTCCTCTGTGTGGATGGCGGGGGTGCCGCCCGCCGTGGTGGCGGGCGGCGTGGTCGGTCACGCGGTGGTGGGCTCGCCGACCTCGCGCAGGACCTCGATCAGCACGAAGTGCTTGAGCGGCATGTAGTTCTTGAGGCCATGGCGCAGCCAGGAGGCGCGGCCTGCGGTGCCGAGTGAGCGGGCCCAGATGCGGCAGTCCTGGTAGACGGTGCGGGCCACGTCGTGGCTGACCCCGACGCGGTCCACGTAGTCCTCGATCGCAATTTCGCGGTCGTGGGTGGCGACGGCCGTGTTGTGCGCCTCGAAGCGGTCGATGGCGGTCACCTCGCGCAGGTCGAGGCAGTCACCCCAGTAGGCGTCGAAGTAGAGGAGTTCGCGGTCTTCTTCTGTCGCGGGGGTGAGGAGGACGCCGTGGACTACGCCGTCCTGCATGAGGACGGTGAAGGAGCGGGGGGCCTTGTCCAGGGTGACGGGCATGGCTGTGCCTTTCGGTTCGGGTCGGTGCCCGGTTGCTCTCCGGGCTGTCAGCGGTGTCGCTTACCAACACCTTAATATTACAGCACGCGTCACACCATTGGGAAGTCCCCACCGAGATGGCGCCTTTCACCTACATGCAAGGCTCCCCATCCAGTCCGCGCGACGCGCGCTGTACTTTTCTATTGAGGGTGTGTAGCGTTCTCATCGCACCACCGGCCCGGAGAGCAACCGGGCCAACCGACCCGAATCGAAAAGGACTTCGCCATGCGCAGACTCCGCCTGCCCTTCCGCCGGCCCCGCCCCGCCGTGCTCCTCGCCGCCGGGCTGGCCGCCGCCGCCCTCGGCACCATCGCCACCTTCGGCCCCGCCAGCGCCGGAGCCACCAAGGCCACTCCGCAGGAGATCGTGACCGCGTTCAACGACGGCTTCGCCGACGGCCGCGCGGACGCCACGGGCGACGACAACCGTGACGGCCGCATCGACGAGGACGAGAGCGGCTGGGACTGCCACACCATGGGCAACCGCGTCTGCGGCGCCCCCATCGTCCCCACCGAATGCAAGGGCGCAGGGGTCGCCGTCGGGCTGTGCGTGACCGTAGCCAGCCGACCCGCGTACGGATGGGCCAATCCGGACGGCTCCCGCGTCGACAACCCCGATGGTCACGCCCAGATCCGCGACCTCGACGAGAAGCCCGGCACGCCCGGGTTCCCGTCCGCGCTGCGGGCCCTCGACGCCGAGTGGCGCGAACACCACTGACCACCCCCGCCGGGGCGCAGCCGCACCGCCGCGCCCCGGCCCCGCCCCCCGCTGGAGGAAACCCGATGCCGCAGTTCTTCGACCTTGACCCGACCGTGCGCCCCGTCCGCCTGTCCGCCCGCCCGGACGACGCCCACCCCTACGCCTTCGATCTGGCCGCCGTACGCATCGTGCGCGTTGACCAGGTTCGACAGGGGGATGTCGTGCTCGGTGAGGTCTACGACTACGACCCGCAGCGCACCGCTGAAGTCAGCTACCTGCCGTACGGCTGCATCCCGTTCACCGCCCGGCCCCGGCCCGTGGACCCGCAGTGCCCGTGCGAGCTGTGCCGCCAGCACCGCGCCGATCCGTGCACCTACCTCACCAGCCCAGTTGTCCTCACCGTCTGGCCGCGCGGGGACCCCGTGTGCCAGCTCAACAACACCGACGAACTCTTGATCGTCATCCCCGCCCACCAGTTCCCTGCCTGACCCGGAAGGCCCACCATGCGCACCCTGACCCTCGGCTCCGAGACCCTGCACCTCACCGACCGGCCGACCGCTTCCGACTATCCGCCCCTGCCGCACGGGCTCACCCTCGACCAGGCCGTTGCCGTCCACGCCCACGAGGTGAAGGCCGGTGATCTCGTGCTCGCCGACTTCTCCGACGAGAGCGGCACCCGTCGGGCGGGGCACGTCCCCACCCCGTACCCCGCCGACCCGCACGCGTTGCGGGACTGCCCGTGCCAGGGGTGCGAGGAGCGCGACGACGTCGACGCGTGGACCCTCGGCGACCACAGCCGTGTGGGCGACGTCGGGTGGCGGTTCGTGTGCCTGTCGCCGTCCGAGCACGGTGAGGGCGACGAGGGTGATGAGCCGTGCGCCATCGAGCTGCGCAATCGGCCCATGGCCGTGATCCCTGTCGGCGTTGTCACCGCCGCCGAGGAGGCCGCCGATGAGGCCGCGTTGCCCGTGCGGACGTACGGGGTGATGTGGTCCGCCGACTTCGAGGCGTCCAGCCCGCAGGAGGCCGCACAGCTCGCGTACGAACAGCTCAAGAGCTATGCCGCCGACGGGTGGCCGCCGGAGTTGGAGATCGGGGACGAGAACGGGCACACGTACGTCATCGACCTGAACGCCACGCAGCAGAAGGAGGGAAGCCGGTGACGGACTGGACGCAGATGGGGCGCGGCGACTTCGACGATTCAGCCCAGCTCGCCCTTGTCGACGAGCGGACCGCGCGAGCGGGGGCCCGAGTGCTGGCCGCGCCGGACGCGTACGGCACTGCCGCTCTGTTCGGCGACGACGTGCCCGAGCGGCGGACCGCGCGCCGCCGGACCGAGGCCGCACCTCCGCAGGTCGACGCACTGTTCTAGCCTCCCGGTCGAGTACAGCGCGCGTCGCCACGGTCGAGATGCACGAACCACGACAGCCGCAGAGGGCAACGAATCTGCCGCCTACGGGCACTTTGGTGTTCGATCACTCCCCGAACTAGACCCATGGCGACGCGTGCTGTAGTATTTTTCTTGTTGGCGGAGAGCAACCGCCGACAGACCCGAACCGAAAGGTGACCCCGATGTCCGCGAACTCCCGCCGCACCGCCGCCCTCCTCCGCGACCGCGCCCGCACCAACCGCGCCGAAGCCCGCGCACGCCGCGCCGCCTCCACCGCCGCCCGCCGTGTCCGCACCGGCCCCCGCTCCCTGGTCACCCACATCATCGCCACCGGCACCCCGCTCACCGCCGTCTCCGGCGCTGCCGACGCGCTTCGCACTCAGGCCCGCAAGGCGGGCATCAAGGGGCGCGCCGCCCGCATACGCCGCACGCTCAACGGCCGCGCCCGCCAGGTCGTGACCGTCTACCGCTACACCGCCGAACAGGTCGCCCAGATCGTCGCGAACTACAAGCCGCGCAAGGCCGAGTACAAGACCATCCGCGCCGCCCTCGCCGCGTAACCCCACCCCTACCGCCGGGGCGCGGCCCACCCCCGCCGTGCCCCGGCCCCCACACTTTGGAGACCTCCACCATGAACACCGCCCCCGCACCCGAGCAGATCCCCGGCGCCGCCGAGACGACGATCGACCTCACCGGGATCACCGGCTACACCGTCGGCATCATCCGCCTCGCCGAGGCCAAGGGGCTACGCCCCACCTGGGGCCAGCCGCACGGCAACACCCGACGCATCGTCCTCAACTCCAGCGGCCCACATGGCGCCTTCGGCTCCATCACCATCGGCCGGACTAGCGGCAAGGTGCTGCGCGCCGAAGTCGTCCACGGCAACCACTCCCGGGGAGCCTGCCGCGCCGATGGCACCAACGCTGTCCGCGTTCTGATCAACGGCGTCACCCGCTCCACCTGCCAGCCCGGCTGCGCGTCACCGGACGCCTGCCGCTCCTGAACCGCCCCACGGGGCGCACCAAACCGGTGCGCCCCATCTGGCCGGAGAGCAACCGGCCCAGACCCGAACGGAACCCCGTGACCTACCAGCCCACTTCGGTCCAGATCGCCGCCGCCACCCGCGCCCGCACCGCCGCCAACGCAGCCCGGGACCGGTTCGCCGCCCCGGCCACCATCTCCGCCCTCCAGTTCATCGCCGCGCACCTCGACGCCGCCGCCACCGCGTGCGACGCCTACGACGGCACCACGAACGCCCCCTTCATGGAGATGGGACGGGCCCTTGCCGACGCCCGTGAGCTGATCGCCCTTCACCCCGACAGCCGCCTCCCGGACACGGTGATCGACTACATCACCGCACCGCTCACCGCCGCACCGCTGCCCACGCTGCCCCGGCTACTCCCGCCCAACGAGCGGGATGCCGCCGAGGAGACGGCGCTCCGCGCCGAACTCGACCGGCTCCACGCCGACACCGACACTGCTGACGCCGACACCGACCGCTGGTTCCGCGCGGTGCTCAACGTTCTCGCGAAGTGGAAGCGGCTCGAAGGCGCGGTCAACGTCGGCAGCCGCCGCCCCTTCAACCGGGCGCGCGTCGCCGAACTGCACCTGAAGTGCATCGCGTGCGGCGGCTCCTCCATCAGGTTCACCGTCCGCGAGTGGGCCGTCTGCGACTGCGGCAAGGGCCAGACCTGGGCTGACGCGACCACATGCGACTGCTGGGGCTACGAGTGCCCCGCCATCCAGGGCGACACCGCTCACTGACCACCCGCCCCACGGGGCGCACCCCACCGGTGCGCCCCACCCCTGGACGGAGAGCAACCGGCCAAGACCCGAAAGGCACAACCATGAGCATCACCGTCACCCCGCTCGCCCCCGAGGCCCGCGCCGCGTACGGCGTCTTCGCCACCTTCCCCCGCCGCCGGAGCGCCGCCGACCTGCTGATCGAGCGGATCATCCCGATGCAGGCGTACGCGGCCGTCCGCGCCCCGTACACCCGCGTGTGGAAGGAAGCGGCCTGGCAGCTCACTGGTGCGATCGCTGTCGCCAGTACGGCCGTTGACACCCCGCTGATCTTCGGCCGACCCATCCGCCGTGCCGCCGTCGCCATCGTCGCGGATGCCATCGTCGCGTTCGAGGAGGCGCACTCCCGGTACCTGCCGCACGACGACCACGACCGCTACACGCCGGAGCCGGGCACTGAGTACGACTTCAGCGTCGGGGACATCGGCCGCGCCGCCGTGCAACTCCTCGGTCCCATCTGGCACGCGGAGTCCACCCCGTGGGGCGTCGGCGCGTACCTCCAGCTCCAGGACGAGACGAACGGCTACCTGCTGGTCGTCGACACCGACAGGGACCCGTGCACTCACGGAGACCTCTACCTGGCCGACGACATGGGCCGCCGCACCTACCTGCCGGATGCGTGCGCCGCCGATGGGCTGCCCGTGCTCGCCGAACTCGTCGCCAACACCGTGCGTGGACTCAGCGACGTCGACTGATCCAACCCGCCCTCGGGCCCCGGCCGTCGGTCGGGTCCCACGACCCGGAGAGCAACCGGGCCGGCACAGACCCGGACCGAAACGGAAACCCCGCCATGTCCCTCGAATCCTTCGACGGCGCCCGCATTCAGGTCGTCGACTTCGACCCCACCACCGTGCGCCCCGGCGACGTCGTTGCCTCCACCCAATCCGGCCCGGTCAAGCTGTACTCCCGCGACGAAGTCCACACCGCGATCGTCGACGACGTGACGATGGCCGCCGACGAGGCGCACCGCTCCAACCAGGGCGACCGGTTCGCCTGGGCGATCACCGCCGTCATGACGTACCTCGACGCCCCGTCCGCGCCATGGGCCGAGGTGAAGAACCGGCACTACCAGCCGACCCCGGACGCCGCCGAGGACGACGAGGCTCCGCAGTTCATCCGCGAGCAGGTCTCGCAGGCCGTGAACAACGGCGTCGACGCCGCCGCCCGGCACACCGGACGCAGCTTCCCCGATGACCTGGACAACCTCGTCGTGAACGCGGCGCTCACCCTCCTCGACGACCCCGACGCCGACTTCTACACGGTCGCTGTCGAGTGCTACTCGGAGAGCCCGCGCGTCGTCCGCTCCTGGCTCTGACCCCACCCACCGGCAGGGGGCGACGCAAGACACCCCCTGCCGGTCAACTCCCCGGCGAGAGCAACGCCGGAAGACCCGAAGGAAACCCGCATGGCTACTGCCACCACTCCCGTGAAGGCCGCACCGGCGATCGCCGAACGCGTCGCCGAGCGTCTGCCGCACCGCGACGGCCACGCCTGGACGGTCGCCCCGTACGCGGCCTGGTGGACGACGCGTCCCGCCGCGCGCCTCACCCAGGCCGGGCGGCCCGGCGCGCTCATCCTCGCTGCGCACCCGTGGCGTACCGAGATCGCGTGGCAGCTCGACGACCGCGAGCCCTACGAGCCGGACCTCAGCCTGGACCGGATGGCACCGGAGCCCGTGGTCCGCGAGACCCTGCGGCTTATCCTGCCGCGCCTCGACGACGCCTCCGCTGTCGCCTACGCCCAGCCGCTCGCCAGTGAGGCGCACCGGATGAGGCTGCTGCACCTGAACCTGATCGGCAGCGCTGTGCGCGCCCAGGGTGCGGCGACGTTGAACACCGTCGGCGTCCAGCCCAACAGCCATGTCCTGGCCTGGGAGGCGCAGGGGGCGCGGTTCGCGGTGACGCTCGTCGGCGCCAACCCCGCGTGCGACCTGTCCGTCACCGGGCCCGTCACGGCCGTGGAACGAGTCCTGCCGCTGTTCTTGCCCGAGCCCGCCGACCGCACTCCGCGCTTCCCCCTGCGCACGGTTGGGACACGCCTGGGCCGCCGCGTGGCCGCGCACTTGGCGCAGTTCACCGACGTCGACCAGCTCGACGACAGCGGCCTCACCTTCGGAGGCGCGATCGGCCCGTTCGGCTACCTCGCCCCGCCCACCGATCCGGCCGCCCGCGTGCGGGACTCCACGCCTGCGTCCGCCGAGTTGCACGGCGTCGGTGTCGACCACCTGGTGCACCTCGCCCCACTGCTCGCCCGCTGACTCATCCCACCCCACGGGGCGCCTGCACGGCGCGCCCCGGTTCCGTCTGGAGACCATGCCCATGCCCGAGAACATCCCCGTCCCTGACTCCTTCCCGCTGCTCATCGGCGCCCAGGTAGAGGCGCACGCCCTCATCGTGCGGCGGCAGACCTGCGACGAGGTGGCTGCGATGCTGCGCGCGAGCGGCGAGACCTCCGCCGCGAACCTGGTCGAAGAGGACCGCGACTTCACCGAGTTGTCCCGCTCCCTGGCAGCCGTCCCCGCGTCCGAGCCGGAGGCGCAGCACGCGGCCGACTGCGGGGCCTTCGACTGCCGGTGCGGCTGCGCCCTGGCGCAGAGGTGCCAGGACTGCGGGCGGTGTGCGTGCTGGCGTGCGGAGTGCTGCGCCCAGGCCCCTGTCGCCCGGGCCCGGGGCGAGGAGCGCAAGTCGGCGCTGCGGCGGCTCCTGGATGGGTTCGGTACGGCGATGCTGACCGAGCTGCGGGAAACCACCGCTGCCGCCGAGGAGGCCGCGCTGCGCGACGTGGTGGCCCGCCGGGCGGGGCTGCTGGCCCCGGGCGACGGACGGCGTTACGAGACGGCCGTGTTCGAGGCGACGGACTCGAAGCTGGGCATGGGTCACGCCGACTGGCGTGGACAGGACGTTGAGCTGTACGCCCCCGGCCAGGACGGCCCGAACGAGACCGCCGACTGGGACGACACGGTGCTGTCCCGGGCGCTGGGGGCACTGGCCGAACTGCTGCACCCCGAGGAAGGCGCGCGCCTCACCATCGTCCTGGGCCAGGTCGACGACGCGCCCTGACGGTCGCCGGGCCAGGGGCGGCCGAACCTCTCCCTGACAGTCCGTTGGGTAGCACGAGCCCTTCGACGGGGCGTTCCTTCACAGCGAGGAACGCCCCGTTTTGTGTTCCTCACTCTTGCGTGGACCTCTACCTTTCTCATCCAGTTCGCGTCACTAACATGCCTCTGATCTGCACGAATGGACTATGCGTGACGCACACTGTAGTATTTTAGTTGTTGGCGGAGAGCAACCGCTGACCGACCCGAAGCGAAAGAGACACACCAGTGCCCGAACTGACCGCAGCCCAAGAGAGCGTCATCACCAGCGCCCTCTCCTACAAGGGCACCGGCGCCCCCATACCCGCACACGTCATGGCGGAGCTCGACGAGATCGCCGCTCCCTGGCCCGGCCGCTGGCTCCTCCCCTGGGAAGAGGGAGAGCCGGAGCGAGTGGTCGAGCTGTGCGCGGGCCCCGGTGGTTGGGCAGAGGGCCTGAAGACCGTCCTCGGCATCACCCGCTTCGACATCGTCGGCGTCGACATCAACGAAGACGCCTGCGCCACCGCTCGCGCCGCTGGCCACGTCCGTATCTGCGCCGACGTCAGCAAGCTCGACCCCGAACACCCCGCCCTGCGCTGCACCGTAGGCGTCATCATCAGCCCCCCATGCCCCAGCTTCTCGACGGCGGGCAAGCGCGCCGGACTCCTCGCCACGAACATCGACATCCTGCGGGACACCATCGCGGCCGCCGGTGAGGCAGGAGGGTTCATCCGCCTCGACGAGGTGTGCTGCGACGAGCTGTTTGCCGATCTTGAAGGCGACTGCCCGCTGTGCGCCGATCTCGGGTACCACGAGGGCTACGCCCCGCGCTCCGGCCAGAGCTGGGCCGAAGTCCGCGCCATGCTCGACGGACTGACCGACCCGCGTATCGGCCTGATGGCCGAAGTCGCCATCTGGCCGCTCGGTCTTCAGGCGGCAGGCGCCCCCACCCAGTGGATGGCCATGGAGCAGTCCAGCAACCTGCCCGAGGAGATCCTGGAGGAGCTGTCCGTCGAGTTCGGGTGCGCCGACTGGTTCCGTACCTCCTGGGCCGTCCTGGAGGCCGCAGACCTCGGCGTGGCCTCCCGCCGCAAGCGGACGTTCATGCTCGCCTCCCGCCACCGCTGGGTCGACATCACGCCGCCCGCCGCACCCCTGCCGGTCACGACGATGGCCGAAGCACTCGGATGGGACGAGAGCGAGCGGATCAACACCCGAGGACAGCGCCCCGTGGACCCGACGACCGGCCGAGCCAAGGGCGGGAACTGCTTCTCAGCCGACAAGCCGTCCTGGTGCCTCACCGGCAAGACCCGCACCTGGGTCCGCGAAAGCGACGGGAAGCGCCTCACCTCAGCCGAAGCCGGAACACTCGTCTCCTTCCGTGCCACCTACCCGTGGCAAGGGTCACGCTCCAGCCAGTTCCAGCAGGCCGGAGACGTCGTCTGCCCCGCCGTGGCCGCGTACGTCCTGGCCGTCCTCCACGGACTCGACTGGGAGCCACGACTATGCGACTACCTCACCGGGCTCTACCACTACGCCGACCTGTGGGACGACGAGTACGACCTAGCTGTCTGAGCCCACGCCCGGCCTCCCGCCCCGAAGGCCGGGCCGCCCGGCCTCAGCACGCGACGCAAATGGCGCACCCCGCCCACGATGCGCGGCCAACTGCTCGCCCACCTGGAAGGCCCTGTTCGTGACCACCTTCACCGCCCGGCTCCGCTCGCTGCGCGTCCGGCGTCCGGCGTCCGGCTTCCGGCGTCCGGCGTCCGGCGTCCGGCGTCCGGCGTCCGGCGTCCGGCGTCCGGCGTCCGGCGTCCGGCAAGCATCTGGCCTCTGCCTGGACGGTGTGGCCTCATGTCACGGTTAGGCGGCGGAAGTTCCTCTCAAGCCAGTAGGTGCCGATGGGCTCCACATACTGCATAGATGGACCGAGAGCGAACGCGGCCGGGCCGGAACGACGGGCTCTTCCTGAGGCTGTATGCCCTCTCCACGGCTGTCACGGCCTTGGGCCTCGCCGTGGCGGCGGGCGTTTTGGTGCAGGATTCTCCCGCCATGCGGCATCTCATCGATCCCGCACTGCTGTGGGCGGGACTCGGCCTCATTGTTTTCATTCTGGCGTCGTGGTTGCTATGGCGAGATGGGCCGGACTCGGCATTGCCCGTCGGAATCGTCTGGATCGCCTGGATCGCACTATGCGGCGCCTTCTTTGCCCTCGCCTACTGGGGGCTCGACCGTACGCTTACCGCCTTTCCGGGCTCCCGATTCGGTCCGGATGACATTGCCCCGATGATCGGCGCGGTAACAGGCCTCGGAGGACTTCTAGCAGGCACGAGCGTTGCGATGTCTCGGCTCCTTCGTGCCATGGGGCGACGCGCAGCTGAGACTGGGCAAGGAGAGCGAGCTCGGCAAGACGGCAGAGCTGCTGTGGTCCGTGCTGAGCGAGAAGGCGAGGCGGCCATCGTCAGGGCCCGAGCAGAAGGGCAGGCCGCCATCATTAAGGCGGAGGCGGAAAGAGCGCGAGCCGAGGCCAACCTGGAGGCGAGGCGAGCGCACGTTGAGTGGATGCGAGCGCAACTGGAACGAACACAGCAGGGTCTGTCTGAGCTGCCACCCCCGCCGCAGCTGCCGGAACTGGATGGTGGAGCCGCGGACGAGCCTTCGCAAAACGGGGGCAGTCCGGCACCCAGTGCAAGCCCCCTACCCGATGAGACTCCCTGACCCCGGTGCCGATGGCAGGGCTGGCACGTCCGCCGCTCACCGGCCGTGTGTCGTCTACGGCAGCAGCGCGCACCGTCCGGCAGACGGCGGGGTAGCGGTGCCCGGCGCGGCCGGCGGAGGCACGAACCGGAACCAGGCAAAGCCAAAGGCGCCCGGTGCGCCCACGGCGCCGTCCGTTCCGAAGGCGCCTGCCGTGAAAGCCCCGGCTCCGGCGGTCAAGGCGCCGTCGCTCGTGAAGGTCCGATAGGCGCGCGACTTAAGGTAGCTGTTTCCTCTCAATAGCCTCGCGTCCGGGGTCGGCCGGTGCGCTGAGCTTGTCGACCTTCAGCTTGCAGCGCCTGGCCTCGGTTGCCGGCCCGCACCTCCGACACGCGCGCTGGTTCGGACTGATGCCGAAGCCGCCGACTGGCTCACCGCCACGGCCGCCACGGAGCTGACGTCGTCTCGGACACCATGGGCCCCGGGGAGGCCGACCGACCTCCCCGGGGCCCCTTAGATACAGTTGCCTCTGTCCTCGTGGCTGTTGTCGAGGAGTCGCCGAAGGACAGGCCTACGGCTGATCCAGCAGAAAGTCGACGGCGCAGTTGATGCGTTTGCCGAGATCGCTGAGGGTGTACTGGGAGCTTGGATTCAGTGCCGCCAGGTTGAGCTGTTCGTCCAGGCCGTACTGGACGCGGCGATGGTGAGCGCCAATCCCCTGGAAGATCCACGGCACCATCTTGACCATGCGGACATCGGTCGGCCCTGCATTGACGAACCAGCCTCCGGGGATCGGGAAGAACCGGTCGAAAGCCTCCAACGCCACCGGGATCTCATCGACGGGAATGCCGGAATACTTCGACATCCACTCAAACTCCTGCTCCTCCCGGTCGTCGAGGTAGAACCCACCCCACCCCCAGAGAAGCTGCTGCCAAAAGCTCGCGTAGCGACTGAAGTTCGGCTGCTCTCGCAGCCACGTCATGCCGTCGTGAAAGGTCGCGGGCAGGGCGTGATAGGTCAGACCTTGGAAGAACCAGTTCTTGCCCTCCAAGATCACCCCCGGGGCACCATCAGGGTGTTCGAGCGCGTAGTCAACCGCCGCCTTCAATATGGAAAGCCGCGCTCGGTGTTCGAGGTACGTGCAGGCCTGGAGCTCCGGGTACTCCCCCCTCAACATGGCTCTGTAGCTCGCGCTGTCGGAAGCCTCCGATTGAGGATCAAACCCGTTGCCGTCCAGCTCTTGCGCGTAGCCGCGGGTCAGCTTCGGGTGCTCGCCGTACGCCTCGTACAGCAGCGCCAAGGACTCCTCTGGAGCGCGCGCGAGGAAGGTGCCGTTGTTGATCTGGCGGTGATATGCCTTCGCCGCCTTGGCACCCTCATCCCCTTTCTTCGCCCGCTTGTTGAGGAGCTTGACGAACCTGCGCTCCGCACCGTATGAGTGTCGCCACAGTTCGATGAGTTCCTGCGTTGCAAATGTTCCGAAGCCCCTCTCGGTGAACTCCTCTGGCGCGGTCTTGAAGTCCTCGAAGCAGACGACGTCCAGCCCCAACGGCCCCATCTTGCCCGGGGCAGACTCACGGTCATCCCACCGCGTGATGAAGAAGGCGCCATCTTGGATCTTCAGGTACTGCATCCAGCCGACGACCTTGAAGAGATCGGTGTACCCCCAGCCCCCACCCTTGACCTCGGTGAGCCGCCGCCTGGGTCTTTCATGCGCGTAGTCGGTGGTGACGATATCGAGCTCGAAGATGTCCGCAGGGTCGGACCCCACGATCGACTTCTCCACATAGTGGCCCGACGCCTGAAACAGCGCGGCGACGTAATCCTCGAGTTCTTCGCCGGCCGCCGGGATGTCCGGCAGCTCCACGACCTTCCTGTTCATCAGCAACCCCCTCCGGTGCAGAGCGACCATTCTGGCCCTTCGCGCAGCGCACCGGCCCGCGAATAATGCGAACGGTCCCGACGGCGGCACGGGCGGGACGGGCGGCAACGGGGGTCTCTTCGGCGGAACCGGCTGACCGCACGCCCGGCCGGACGCGAACATGCCCGGCCGGGCTGTCAGTGCCCGCTGCAACAGTGGGATTCATGACCGCGATCCTTACGGACTACTCGCCGCGCGAACGCCTCGCCGCGCTGCTCCGTGTTCCCGTGCGGAACGCCCTGGCGCAGCGGGCGGATGCGATCCGAAGCTCTTTGCCGCCGCGCCCCCTCGACGACGCCCGCGCCCGCCTCGTCTGGCTCCGCTCCCTCGACCAGGACCAGGCCCGTCGCGCCGCGCTCCTGCACCGGCTCGACGCCCTGTGCGAGCACGTCTCCGGCAGCCCGGCCCTCGGCTACGATCCCCGCGATCCGCTCCCCGCGGCTGCGCTTGAGGAAGCCGACGGCTTCACCGACGCCGCCACAGCGCTCCTCGTTGCCGACTACCGGGCGCGCCGGGCTGTCAGTGCTGGTTGAGACACTGCATGGCATGTGGAAGGACGCTCGCCCCGTCGTCGCCGTCATGGCGCTCGGAGGGCTCATATTCGGTGCCGGAGTCGGCTACCTCACCACCCAGGACGTGACGAGCACGCTCACCGCGGCCGTGTGCTGTGCCAGTGGAACCGGGGTCGCCGCGTTCGTCCGGCTCCGCCAGATCCGCCAGCAGCAGGCCGAAGCGAAGCGCAACGGCTTCGGGGCCGCGCTGGCCCAGGGCGCCCTCATCGCCGTCGCCTGCTACCAGCGCGCCGCTTCCCCCCGAACCGGGAACGGAGCGGTCACCGACGAGGAGGTGGCCGAGCTGCGCTGGGTCGCCTACCAGCAGGCCGCAGCGGAACGTCTCGACGCCCCCGTGAGGGAGGCCGCAGCCAGAGCTCTCAAGGCCGTCGATATCGGGGACCCCGGTTCGGCGTCCAGCTCCCTGATGGACCTGATGGGCGCCGTCCACGAACAGCACATGCCCGCACGTATCCGCTGGCCAGCGCGACGCTAGCCCCCTCGATGCGGATGCTGCTCCGTTGCATCACCCCTGCCGGACCCCGGCCGCCCCCGCGGCTGCGGCCCGGCGACCGAACGGAGCACCAAATGCAGCCCGACCTCCTCCAGGCCATCGACACCTGGGAGCAGCACTGGCACGAGACGCAGGCCGCGGCCGTCGCCGCGCTGAAGACCGCCTTCCCTCACCTTGGAGACCGTTCCCGCTACGTCGGCTGTGACGACATCCGCCTGGAGTACGACACCGAGGGGCGCGGCGCCGGCCGCGTCTGCGTCGACGACGAGGGCCGCGCCAACGTCGAGTTCGGACAGATCCCCAATGAGGTGATCGCGCGCGCCGTCGACGAGATCCGTCTCCCGTACCTGGACTACGCGGACGGGCCACTGAGCGACGCCCCGCCGGGCACCTATGTGTACGAGTGCGAGACATCGGCCGCGCAGTTCGAGTTCACCCTCGGCACCCTCGGGCACGGGCAAGTCGTCATCTCGTTCGCGCCCATCCCAGACGCGGCAGCCGTCCTTGACGCCCTGGAGGACGCCTTCGCCGAGCACGGCGACGACGCGGCACTGAGCGCGCCTGCCCCACGCCCGGACCCATGGCCCCGTACCGCTGCCGATCCGATCGTGCTGAACATCGGTACAACAGAGGGCGTGACTCTCGAAAACGATCACGTGGCACACTGAAGTCGTCCCCGCCGTGAACCCCCGTCACGGCGGGGACACTCATTCCGGTCCCAAATCCGATCCGGCCGCACCCCGGCTCGACGACGTTCCGCCTGCGCCCCGCACCTCGCTGCTCGCCCACGCCGCACCTCCACGACGACCAGGACGTGCCCGTCGTGGGTCGCTGCCCGATGGCGGGCGCCGGAGAGCGCGACGTAAGGCCCGGTCACCCGCCACTCTCCCGTCCCTCACCCCGCCGCACACGCGGGCCGCGACCGCGGCCCGGAGGCCGGGCAGGACGGAGACGATCGTGGCTCGACGACGCACCGGCCCCACCGACCCGGTTAAGGACCTCGTCTACCAGCGAGACGGCGGGCAGTGCGTGCGCTGCGGCACCATTCATCGGCTGACCATCCATCACCGCGTCAACCGCGGCATGGGCGGGGCGCGGGAGCCGTGGGTCAACCAGGCGCACAACCTGCTGCTGGCCTGCGAGCTGTGCAACGGATGGTTCGAGGACAACCCCAAACCGTCATACGAGGCCGGATGGAAGGTGCGTCGCCCACAGGTACCGGACGAGGTCGAGGTCGAGTACGCCGACGGACAGACGTACCGACTCACCCCGGACGGCGAGCGGACCACGGTCGTGGGGGCGGGGCGATGAAGCGGGAGACGCCGGGGTTCGTTGACTTCGGCCGGTGGACGGCCGGGACCTGGACCACGAGCACCCCGGAGGTGTGGTTCGCGATCGGCTACACCTACAGCAGCAACGAGCGGCTGTATGGGGTCGGCGGGCCCGCCATCACCTTCGGCCGCAGCACTTGGGCCGTGTTCACCCTGTGCTCTCGCGCCGAGCACAGGGCCCGGAAGGATGACCCGTGGAAAACGGAGAGCGAGGAGTTCCAGCCGCTTCCGGGTCCGCGCCGCGGTCTTGCCCGGCTGCGGTGGTGGCGGTGAGGCGTCTCGTGGGGCTCGGATTCCTGCGCCCCGGCTCCGTGCCGCCGACGGAGGTCGGCCGGATCGTCTTCACCGACGCACCGGCTGGCCGCGATCCAGCTGCCCCAGCGGACGTCCATGGGCGGGTTCTCCTCGTCGGCCGTTTCGGATTTGCCCTGCTCAGGAGGGGTGCAGCGCGCTCGTCATGACAAGCCTCCGTACCGCGCTGTACTATTTCGGCGTTCTTCGGCATGGGGTTGCCCCAGCCTTCGCCGGCACCCAGCGCGGTGCCCGAGTACCCGGAGGCCAGTCATGTCCGCTGCGCACCACAACCTCACCGTCCCCGAGCACAAGACCCTCCGCGCCGACGCCGAGCGCCAGGTCAAGGACGAGCTGGGCGCCATCGCCCGGCCCGACGACCGGTTCAAGCGGGCCTGCGAGATCGTGCAGCAGGCCGACCTTGAGATCGCCGCGCACGCTGAGGAGCGCAACCAGGCCGCCATGAGCCTGTGGTTCTACGACGGCGTCCGCGGCCTGGACAAGGTCCTGGGCATCCTGCCCAACGCGTACAGCGAGATGCGCCGCCTCGCGCTGCGCGGCGACAAGACGGCGACGATCAACCCCGACGGCGACCTCAACGCCCGCATGACCTCCGAGGAGCGCCGAGCCGCCGCCAAGGAGGCCGGGGTCGAGCACATCAAGGACGCCGCGGACCGGCTGCCGTCGCTGTCGGCCACGGTGTCGGTCGCTGGCGCCCGCCGGAAGGCCGCGATGCCGTTCCTGTATGACGCCACGCTCGCCCTGACCGAGGAGCCCTACGGGTGGAGCACCAGCAAGATCGCGGAGCTGGGCGACGACCTCACCCCGGCGTACGTGCGGAACCTCAAGACGCGAGCGAAGAAGCGCCGCGGCTACTGACCCCCGCCCCGAGCCCGGCCCTGCAGCATCACCGGGGCCGGGTTTTCAGTCGCCGGTAACCGGGGCCTGAAAACCCGGCCCCGGTGAATCCGGCTTCCGGTGCTCCGGGTTCCGGCAGGTCAGGCCCCTTTAGTATGAACATCAAGCATGACCATCAAGTAATTACGGTGCCTTCGCTTCGCTCAGACACCGTCGGCGTCTGCCTCCAAGCCAGATCCGCCTGTCGAAAAGCAGCTGCCCCGCCTGCCTCCGCGTTGCGAGACTCCGGGCATGAGCGACATGCGCGAACTGCCGTGGCCTGTGCCCGACGTCCGCTTTCGACACTGGGCCGGGCAGTTCTCCGACATGCACGACCTGGTCCGGGAGCTCGTCATCCCGCCCGGCCTGCCCCAGGCCGCCGAGAGTGTGATGACCACCGCGTGCGAACTCATCCGGATGAGCTACTACCGGTTTGAGTTCCTGATGGTTGGCGCCGCTACGTCCATCATCGCCATCGAGACTGCGCTCACCGACCGCTACGGCAAGGGGAGCCTGGCCAGCCACCTCAAGAAGGCGCGCGAGGACGGCCTCCTCACCGATGAGCAGTACGGCCTCCTCGACGGCTTCGGTCGCCCGATCCGGAACAAGTTCGCCCACGGGGATCTCACCCATGCCGCGCTGACTCCGCCGTTGGCCGTCGGGATCGTCCGTACCTCGCTCACGACCCTTGCTGAACTGCACGCACGCCCTTGAGCGGGGTGTCACAAAAGCCGGCTGGCTGACGTTCCCCCGGGCACGACGACCATGCCCGGCCTTCTGCCCCTGGCCCGCCACTTCTACGAGACCCGCCGTGAGGTCCTGGCCGCCGCCGGCGCCCAGGCCACTCCTTGGTACCGGCTGAAGGCCGATGAACTCGCCGTCGCCGTCGCCGAGGCCCGGATCATCCTCGAAGCCGTGCGTCGGGCCAACGATGAGCACGCTGTGCTCCTGGGCGGCGTCGCGGACAGCCCGGCCTCCGCAGACGCCGACGACTTCGCGCGGCCGTGATGGGCGACTTCTACGTCGACGGCTACGTACTCAAGCGGCCCCCCGACGCGTGCGGCTGCGGTGAGTCGTTCTTCCGCCCCGTGCACGAGTACCACGGAGGGGACAGCGTCGGCCCGGCCTGGGAGTGCACCGGGTGCGGCGGCATCTACGACGGCATCTGACCGGCCCCGACGCCAGGTGTAACAAGATCTGACTTCCGACGTACTACATGGTGCCGAGGCCCGCGCGACCTTCCCCCCGAGCGCGCGGGCCTTGAGCGAAAAGGCTTCCGGCGCAAGGGCCAGCAGAGATGGCCGTGTTCGTCATACCGCGCCGGAACACGCGGTCTGGTCGGGGTGTCAGGGCATGGGCCCCCGGCCAGACCGCGACACAAACCCGGCCCGAGCGGCAGCGTCCTGATCATGTCCCGTAAGCAGCCTGAGCAGCCGACACGCACCCGCGTGGCCCCCTCGGCGTCCAAGCTGCAGCACGCCCGCCCCGGCGTCATTTCACGCGACGGCGCCGACATCGCCGACCGGCTTCTGCGAATGCCGCCCACCGAACGCCGCAACGCCTTCAAGCAGCACTTCACACCCCACGAACGCGCCGTCATCATGACGGAAGTCGAAAGGGCCACCGGGTCCCTCTACGGGCTCTGGCGAGACTCCCCGTCCGGGTTCGTCGAGGACGTCCTCGGCGAGAGCCTGTGGTCCAAGCAACGAGCCGTTCTCGACGCGCTCGTTGATCACAAGCGCGTCGCCGTCCCGGCCGGATTCGGTGTCGGCAAAACGCACTTGGCCGCCCGCGCCGCCGTCTGGTTCACCAACGTCTATCCCGTCGGCACCGCCTTGGCCATCACCACGGCGACACGGTTCCGGCAGGTGCAACGCCAGCTCTGGCCGCACATCCGCAAGGTCGTCCCCCGTGCCGGCCTGCCCGGGTACTGCGACACCGTCCAGTACAAGATGCCCGACCCGTACGGCAACGACTTCGTCGCGGCCTACGGCTTCTCCGCGCCTGCCAACGACGAGGCAGCGATGCAGGGCATCCACATGCCCCACCTGCTGCTCATCGTCGACGAGGCGGGCGGTATCGCCCCGATGATCGGCCACGGCACCAACAACCTACTCACCGGCGGGCACGCCGCGATGTTGGCCATCGGCAACCCGGCGATGGACGATCCGGCGAGCTGGTTCGAGGAACTGTGCCTCGAAGGCGACGATGCCGACGAGCCGACCACCGTCACCATCCCCATTTCCTCACTCGACTCCCCGGCAATCACCGGAGAGCACGCCCCGTACTGCACGGACTGCCCCGCGGGCGTCGCCCGGCACTCCCTCGCCGACCACATGCCCGACCAGGACTGGGTGGACCGCACCATCCGGTCGTACGGCGAAGACCACCCGTACGTGATCGCCAAAGTTTTCGCCCGATTCCCCAAGGGCGGCGGTGGCATCGCCATCCCGCCGACCTGGGTCGATGGCGCCATGTCCTACGAGGACCCGGCCGGAGACGGCTGGCACCGGCTATGTGACCTCGGCCTCGAAGGCGAGAAAGCCGGGCACACCGTCCGCGATGGGGCCTGGGTCCGGCTCGGCGTGGACATCGCCGCCGACGGGGGCGACGAATTCACCGTGTATCGCTCGGTCGGCGACGCGGTCGAGTTCCGGCACGCATCCGCCGGCGCCGCGAATGACAGCCAGGTCAACGTCGCCGAGAAGGTCCTGGAGGAGATCCACGCCGCGCAGCGCCTCGCCGATGCCCTGGACTCCCCGCACCCCGTGCGCGTCAAGGTCGACCAGAACGGCATCGGTCACGGCGTCGTCTCCATGCTGGAGCGGTGGGCGGAGACCGGCCGGCACCAGGCGCAGATCGTCGGCGTCATGGTCTCGGAGTCCCCGAGCCAGGACGACCCGGGCGCCGTCATGCGGCCGTGGCGCAAGCGCGACGAGATGTGGCTTGCCACCAGGTCGCTGCTCCAGCCCGACCCGTCGTCCGGCCGGGGGCGGCTGCGCCTGCACGTCGACAAGAAGGCGGCCGCGCAGCTCTCCACGCCGAAGCTGCTGTCCACGACAAGCGGCTACACCCAGATCGAGAGCAAGAAGGCGATGAAAGCCCGCGGAATGAAGTCGCCGGACCGCGCGGAAGCCGTGCTCTTGGCCCTGTACGAGCCCGAGCCCTTGAACAAGCCGCGTCGCCGCGGTCTCCTGAACTGAAGGTTCGTCCTCGCGCTGAGATGCAGCTTCTCCGATGCTCGCGGGCGCGTCCCGCCACGTCTACGGGGCCATAGCGAGATGCGCCAGGCCGCTCGTCTCGAACTGTTCAAGGGCCTCGTAGAACTTCTCACGTGCGGTGTTGAGGCTGGCTATTGCCGTAATGCGCGGCTCCAACCGACTGGCGTCCTCAAGTAGGGCCTGCACGTGAACTGGGGTTAGACCCTCAACCTGCAACAGGGCAGTCTCCGCTTCCGCGTAAGTGGCTTCGGGAGCCGGAACTCCCGCGCTTGCAGCTCGAATGAGGATGCCGAGCTGGTTCTGTGCCCAGGCCGCGACCCAGGAACGTTCAGGAGGGGCATGAGTCCTGGCGTCGTCCAGGGCGCGCCAGGCGATCCAACCTGGCCCATAGATGTTGGCATGGAGGATCAGAGCGTCGCAGCAGTCGCGGACTGCGACTGCGAGTTCGCGCATGTCCTGAGGGCTCTCCCGCTGAAGGGCGGCCATGGTTCCGTTGAACGCCCGCCGATCCCTGACGATTTGCTCGTTCAGGTGCATGGGATCGCGACTAAGGGCTCCCTGGGCGTGATCGCAGAAGGGGAGGGCGGCGCGGCTGAACGAGTCCCACGTTGCGCGAAGAATGGTTCGTCGCTCTTGGGCGTGCGCCGCTTCCTCCAGAGCGGCGACAATCTCCGGTAGCTCACCGGCAGGTAGAACGTGTCCGGCCTGGGCTATCTGGGCAGCCTTCCACTCCTCCAACTCGTTAACCGAGTATTCGGATTCGTGCTGGTCGATCGGAGGGTGATGCTTGCCGCGGAGCAGCAGAACGTTTTCGAAGCCGTTGACCGGTTCGTAACCCGGTTCATGCCGAGGCCCGTTTGGCTGTTCCGACCGGATGTGCGCGATCTGCGAGACCACAGTGAGCCGACCTCTGTCCTTGAACACCAGCGGCTCGGTGCACCCGGGGTAGGCGCAGTACGATGCTGAGCCAAAAAGCAGCTTGATGGTCAGTTCCGAGTACCTGCGCGCCATGGACACAGACTATGACCCAACCCTCTGTCGCGCTCCAGCCTTTCATCATCACCGGCAGGCTCCCCGCCAGCCGAAGATCAAACGGCTTCACTCTGGTCTTGATCGCCCTTCGCCGCGCTACTCTCGCGTCCATGTCGGACCCGTTCCTTGCAGCCCTCGACCAGGCCACTCGAACCGTTGTCGCGCGTGCCCGCGGCGAACTCCACGATATGAAGCCTGCTACGCCGACGGGCACAGCGATCGCTCACACCTACTGCTGCGAGCCGAACTGGGCCCTGTGCGGGGTGAACCTGAGCGGTGTCGCCGACTCTGGAAACGGGGACCAGGAGTGCGTCGTCTGCGCAGATCTCCTCGACAGCAGTGTCACCTGCCGCAGGTGCCAGTTGTCGTAGCTCCCGGGAACGCGGAAGGGCCGCCGGAACCCGAGGGTCCCGGCGGCCCTTCTACATCTGACTCAGGCCACCGGATACGAGCCGGTGACGGTGATGATCTCCGCCTCCTTCGCGCCCTCCGCGTCGCCGTACATGTAGTTGACGTTCTGCAGCGCCGCACCGTTGGAGGTGCCGGTCACCCGCAGCCGGTCGATCTGCTTGCCGTCGGAACCGGCGTAAATCAGCGCCTCGCCGGTCCTGGTGCCGTTGTCAGCGTCGCGGCCGTCGTAGCTGAGCTGGAACGTGAGGCGCACGCCGCTCTTGGCCGGCACCGGCAGCGTGAGGCCGAACCCGGCGCCGTCCTTGGACGTCGTCTCCTTGTGGGCGACGATCATCGCGGTGAACGTGCAGGCGCCACCGGCGGAGACGTAATGGCCAGAGCCGGACGTACCGTCTGCACCGTCGACGTTGGTGAGCTTCGGGGTCCACTGGGTCATGGGAGGGTCCTCCTAAGTCGCGAATCCCTGCGGTGTGGGCAGGTGCGCGCACTGTGAGGGGTCCCGCTTCCTAGCGTCGCGTACTGGGTATCCCGTACGACTGGGCGATTAGTGGGGCACTGAGCGCGCGGCGGGTGCGCTGATGAGTCCGCCGTGAACGCGCCGGGGCGCTAAATTGCCCGGTATGACGAGCCAGTTCGACGCCCAGTTCAGGGGCATCCTGCAAACTGCACGTGAGATCCTGCCGGAGAGTTCCGTGCTCCTCCTGGAGGGCAAACTTCGCCAGATCCACGCCGAGCGGCCTGATCTGGATGTGCCGGAGATCGTGAGCATGGCCTTCGACGTCTTTCAAGGGGACGCGATTGATGCCCGGATCGCCATGGAGGAGGCCGGTGCGCGGGTCGACGAAGCGGCTGCGGCCGAAGCCGCCCACATGGCGTCCATGCAACGCATCGCAGAGCGCTCGGGCGACCTGGATGCTCTCGAAGCCCAGTTCCCCGGGAGGGCCACCATGGCCGAGGTGCTCGCTGCCGTTGGCGCCTCGTGGGCCGACCTCGGACTGAGCGAACAGGACGGCATCCTCGTCGAAGAAATCCGCCGAGGCATGAGTTAGACCCATCGCGCCACACGCGGCGGGCTGCGCTTTTGCTTCAGGAATCGAACATGTGATCTATTCTAAGCATGGACCATGACCACTTCCCCGATGATCTTCTGAAGGATCAGACAGCCTGGTACCTCGCCTATGACGAGCTGGCCCGCGACTCGGCCAGGTCACAGACGGACGCCCGTCGTCGCCTGCTGGAGCTGTCCCGCCGCATCGCGGGGCAGGCCTTCTGGAGAACGCCTGACGGAACCCCGGCCGCCCGTGTGGCTCTCAAGGAGATCGCACGCGCCGGGATGGGGCGGGCTCGTGACGCGCGCCGCTCGGAAGTCTGCCGATGAGCGGCGCCATGAGCAGTCACGTAGGCGTCATAAATGGATCATCGAGTACGGCGAGCAACCCTCAAGTCTCCACCTGCAGCTGACGATCGGTACCGGATCACCACAGCGTGCGGCCCGTGGGACGCTACGTGAGTACAGTTTGGCTGGTTGAGCTCTGGTGACTTCCCGAGCAGTGGTAGACCACAGCGCGGGCGTAGCGGACGGTGGATGTAGTGAGTATGGAAGAGCTTGCCCAAAAGGGATACCTCAAGTCCGACGGGGTGAGGGGTAAGCGATTTGGCGACTTCGAAGTACTGGAGCTCGGCGCCACGACAGTCGCAAAGTTGGCGACAGCGGGTCTGGACTTCACCCCGGCTAGCGCAGTGGCCTTCCCGTGCAAGCGTTATAAAGCACCCAAGAAGGCGAGCCAGGGCAAGCCCGACAATGTGTATGTGCATCGCGTCGCGGGCCGCGCCATCCCCATTGCGGTGGCTGAGTGGAAGAGTAAATCTCGACTCCGTAAGCCCGAAGATGAACTATCAGCAGCCGAGCAGGCGGTAGTGGGCGCCTTGGCAATGGGCGTTCGACTGGCACTGACAACCGATGGTGAGCGCTATCGCTATATCGACGCGGCAGCTTCGGCAGCGGCGGGTGAAATCATCGAGATTCCCGAAATGAGGGATTTCACGCCCTCCGTGCTTTCTGATCTATATCGGGGAGAATCTGATGTGGAGCGCGATCCGCGCCCCCTTTCGGAAACCGTCTGGCAGATTATTTGGATGGCGACGAAGGCGGAGCCGAAGGACTGCCTTCTCACCTTCGTAGAATTCTTCATGCTGAAGTTCCTGTCAGATAACCTCCCGCTCACTGCACTGCCAGCTGACTATCGTTTCGACGTGCTGCTGTCGACACCGGACGAGTTCAAGCGCAGCAAGGGATGCACACAGATCGAGTACTACGTCAACAGCATCCGCCCGCGAATCAAACAAATCTTTGCTGAACGGCTCCTGGTAAACGACGAGAGCGTCCGAAATATTTTCGGTCTCGCCACGATCACCTCCTACACATCGATCATCAACGGGTTTGCGTTTCTACGCTCTTCCGAGACCACCACCACATCATCGTATAACCGAACGTTTTGCGAAATCGTGGAGGAGTTTCAAAAATTTGGCGCCCTCACCAACATTGATCCAGAATTTAAATTGCGCTTGTATGAAACCTTCTTGAAGCGTTCAGCGCGGCAGCAGAGGTTGGGGCAGTTCTTTACGCCCAGAAATATTGTGAAGCCAATGGTCAAGATGGCTCAGCTAAATGCCTTGCCTGAGAACTCCGTTGTGCTCGACCCTGCCGCCGGCGTCGGTGGATTTTTGCTCGAACCCCTGCTGTTCTCAGATGCATTGCCGGGTAACGTCTCCTTCGTTGACGGCGATCCGAAACAGCGCGTCAAACTCGTAGGTATCGATGTGGATGCCTCGACGAACATACTGGCCAAGGCGAATATGTTGCTACACCTTGCCGAGTTCGTGCGTGATCCACACACGACACCAGAGGCTCTGAATCAAGCCCTGGTGAACACTTTCATCCTGATGGATGACAGTGAAACCCTGGGTGGATTGCTCTATCCACCCAGGGAAGCAGTAGACGTGATCCTCACGAATCCTCCCTACGTGACACAAGGGTCCTCGATCTATCGCAAGGAGATCGAGCACGTCACTGGACAGAAGAATGGCGTTTACCTGAATGAGTATTACGACACCGGAGGTCTCGGCGTAGAGGCCTTGTTCCTTCGCTACATCTCTGGGGCGCTCAAGCCTGGGGGGCGAGCCTTCGTAATTGTTCCACTAGGGTTGCTCAATCGTACGGCTCAGAGGATGAAGAAAGAGCTACTTCGAGAGTGCAATATTCTGGCTAGTATCCAGCTGCCCCGAAATGCATTCTTCAACACGGCGCAGCCGACATATATTCTGGCTCTTGAGAAGCGCAAGGTTAAGAGTCAATCTCGACCGCCCGTTTTCTGCGGAATTGCACGCAGCATCGGTGAGACCCTTGACTATGAGAGGGTTCCCACTCCCGATGAAAATGATCTGGCGGCCTTGGCTAATCTGTTCGTGCGTTACGTCAGCGACGGTACGGACGAGAAGGTCACCCATTCTACGACGTACAGCGACTGCTCCTTCGCGAAAATTGTCCCGCCGAATGAATTCGCTCCCGATGAGCGATGGGATGTAATCCGCCATTGGACGGATGCAGAACACATCGAACTCGGAGAGCGGAAAGACACGATTGAACGCAGTCAGTTCATTGAGCTGGCAACTGAAACACTCCACGAAGTGATCGCAGAACTAGGAGAGGCAAAAGAGGAGCTAGACCGCCTGCGGTCGGGAAATACTAAAGATTTCGCCCTGTCGGATTCCAAAAGATTCCAAGTGCGGTCTGGGGTTCGAATCCGCAACGTCGACCTTCGCGACCACCCCGGGAAAGTCCCTGTGTACTCGGTATTCACGCGACCCGAGACAATCAAGGGACGGATCGACGAGGATTGGCTTAGGGAACGGGGGGTATTCCCGGAGCCCTATCCGTCAGTGACGGTCATGGCTACGGGAGCATCAGCGGTTGGCACGGTGTTTTATCGCGAAGCAAACTGTGTCATGACCGATGATGTCGTAATCGTCCAGCCCTGGCCCCGCGAGCGCGAAAGCGGCCAAATGCAGCTTGGCGACGAAGAGACCCAGGGGGGCGACGAGGCCGATGCGAAGGCGATCCCGGAGCACAACATTGACCTCGGGTTCCTAGCTGTGGCCCTCTCGCAGAAAATCGCGCAAGGAGGGTACCTCTACGAAGCAAAGCTGTACACCAAGAGGGTCGCACAATTGACCATTGAGGTTCCGGTCGATAGCAATGGGGAGCCGGATCTGGAACGGCAACGCCAGATTGCAGCAGTCGCCAAACGGCTGGACCAGATTCGCTCCAAACTGCAGGAAACAGGTGTGTGGAGCAAGAGCGTGCGACTGGCCTGAAGTTGAGCGTTCGCGGCCGCTTGCCCTACAAGGATGGGCGGGCGGCTGCGACCGGCGCCCCGAACACGTCACGACGCTCTGGGGCGCTTGCCCAACGACCCACCGTCAGCGTCCGCTTTCGAGTCGCTTCAGGACCTCCGCCCACTCCTCGTCGACTGACGGGTACCCCTTGGTCCTGCCCTCGCTAATGAGTTTGTCGAACTGAGTTCGTGCCCGGGGGACGCCAAACCTGGCAGAGGGATAACCGTAGGCTTCGAACTTTCGCTGGAACCACGCCGTACGCCGCGCGTCGATAACTTCGGCCTGCACTTCTTCCAGCTCGTCCAGGGCCTCCAAGACCTGCGCGTGGGTGAGCAGATACAGCTCCCGCAGGCTCTTGTTGTGCAAGGTCGCTCCGTCGAGCAAGGAGCCTTCGCCACTCCAGCGCAGGCACAGGTCCATGGCGACGTGCCAGACGACTGGGTTCTTCTTGCCCTTCGTCCGGTTGCATGGGCGGCATATCGGCAGAAGGTTCTTCAGGTCATCTGCGCCACCGTCCGAGAACGGGATGACGTGGTCCATTGTCTGGGATCGGCTGGCACAGTAGAGGCAGGTTCCGTCGCGGGCGGACAAGACGGTCAGCCATTCCCAGATCATGAACCGTCGCCGTCGTCGCCCCATCGCCTTTTCCCCTCACCGACGCGGCAGTGAACTGCCCCCTGGGGAGAACTCTTTCACGGGGTGATCGTCGGAGCGGATGCCGCTTCGTATCCGCGGTCCCATGCGTCTTTCAGCTCCCGCCGCGGGGCGCCGCGGAGCCACGGCATCAGGGCCTCGGCGAGGTAGCGGTACTGCTCGCTGCGGCCGGGGATATCCCGGTCGATCTCGTCGATGCCGGCGCCCAGCTCCATGGTGCGGCTGATGTAGTCGGCGAGGGCTTCCACCCGCGGGTCGATGCCGTAGGGCTCCTCGGGAGGGGGCACCGACACCAGGACCTGGGCGAGGTCCGGGTGCCGGTCGGAGGGGCCGACACCGTCGAGGTGGCAGTGCAGCTCCACGTTCATCCACCCTTCCAGCGGCAGCAGCTCTCCAAGGAGGAGGAGGCGTGACGATCGGGGGCCGATCTCTCCGCTCAGGCGTCGCACAACGTCTCCGCCGTCTCGTTGATGATCGCTTCAGCCTTGCTGTGGCAGTCGGCGCAGGCTCCGCCCTGGCTGCCACAGATCGCGGCCGCGAGAGCGTCCGCCGCGCCTGTGGAGGCGATGTTCAGCAGGGCCGGGGCCTTACGCGCGCACGAGTCACAGGACTGGGTCTTGCCCGGCCTGCGGCCGCACGCGGTGAGGGCGACCTGTCGAAGCAGGTTCGCGGACGGCTCGGTGGTGTTCACGTACGGGCTCCCTTCGGGGACTTGGGCTTGAAGTGGGCGATCGAAGACAGGTCCGCGGCGCCCGTCTGCTCGTACACGCTCATCTCCTGACAGTACGAACAGCGGTAGGCGACGAACCAACGCAGGGGGTTGTCCTTCACGAGAGGGTTGCCCTGGCGACCGTCCGCCATGAGGCAGGGCCCGGCGTCACCGCACCAGTCGCAGGCGGACGAGTAGTGCGAGAGCTGTGGTGCCGTGCCCCACTCCGACCACCGGATGGGACGCGCGCGGTGTTCGGCCGGCAGGTTCGGAGCGGTGTAGGTCGGTGCATCCGCAACCGCACGCAGCAGGCGGCGCTGCTGGCCGTCCGCTCCCAGGTCCGGCAGAGCGACGGCCTTGCCCGTGGGGATGGTGCGGGCGGGCTCTGGTTCCGGCTCGCCGCGCAACGCCCGCAGGCAGGATGCGCACAACCGCTCCTCGTCAACAGGGCCGGTCCAGGGCCGTACGCCCGGGGCGGACTCTGCGTCCGGGTGGCATTCCACCGGCACCGTGAACATCGTCGCTGTGGGCACCGTGGCCCCCGCTACGGCGACGTGCAGGGCGATCCGGCCCGCCGCGCGCACGATGATCCGCCCGGCCCATACCGCGGTCGGCCGCTCGACGGCCAGCGCGGTCACGCCTGGTCCTCCATCCGCAGGTATGGCAGCGGAGGCGCCATGACGAAGACGTGCCGCCAGCACCCCGAACCGGCGATCAGCACGCGTCTTCCCAGGCGCCAGTTGCGCGAGACCCGGCCTTGACCACACGCGGGGCAAGGAACCTCGGCGCGGACCTTGATCGTGGTGAACGGCAGCGGGACGGGAAAGATCGGGAATCCGGCAGCGAGGGCGAGCGATTCGGCGGCGTGGGGCTGGAGGCGTATGTAGACCTTGTGCCAGTCCACGATGGGGTTCTCGATCGGTTCCATCCAGTCGGCGAACCTGGCCGCCCGGTCCTCGAACGTGGCCGCCATCAGATCTCCTGTGCTGCCGGCACGGTGATGTTCGGGCGGGCGCCCTCCGGCGGCGCGGGGTCATCCGTGCGAACGCGGAACTGCCACCGGCCTTCGGAGTCCGGGGCGTAGCCGCGCTTGTACCGGACGCTGCCGTGGCCCAGCCGCTCCGTGTCTCCCCAGATGATCGGCAGAGGGATGAAGGCGGGAGGGCCTGCGATCCAGCCGTCTGCCAGGTGCCCGAGGGGGTCGTCTGCGTTCGGGTACGGCTCCGCCGGGCCATCGAGAGTCATCTCGACTCCTCGGTACGGCCCGTCGACGAAGACCACGGGGTACTGCGTTTTCGGCCCCCTTACGGCTTCGGCGTAGACGATGCGCTGCCGGTCTTGCCAGGCCAGCACTTCGGCGGCAGTGGGAGTCGGGGAGAAGCCGAGTACCGAGCGGAGGGCCGCAACCGTGGACAGCAGCTCGTGGTAGGCGGCATGAGGGAAGTCGTTGCGGAAGCGGTCGCGCAGCAGGGAACACGACGCCTTGTCGGCGACCTCGGACAGGTGCAGGTCGAGGACGTCCGGGGCTATGTGTTCGCCGCCGCGGACGAATGCCTCGGTGGCCTGGACGACGGCCGCGGGCATGGCGGAGGTGGTGCTCATGGAGGGGCATCTCCTTGGTAGGTGGTCGAGGTACAAGCCCTCACGGTCACTTACGTCGGATCGCAGAATTTGTTACGCCCGGCTGTATCGCCGCAGATCAGGAGGGCACGGGTGCGAGCTCCACCACGACGAGGGACAAGCGAGCGCCGCCGGTCGTCACGGGCGCTCCCATCTCCGGGTAGGGGCCCAGGAGGTGGGCGGAGTTGTCATCAGGGAGGAGACCGGCGTCGACGAGGCCGTCGACGTACGCCTTCGCGGTGGGGGACCAGTTCCCCGGGTCCCGCTTGCGCTTGATCGGCCTCGGGTGCAGGACGTAGTACACGGCGGCCCGTTCCAGGCTCGGAAGTCGTCGGCCCCGAACGGTCAGCGCAGCCTCCTGCCGCAGCCGCTTCCTCAGCCTGTGTTCAGCCATGTGGTGGAGCCGCTGGTTGCTGGTCAACAGGTCGCCGTACGGCATGAGCAGCGTCCAGGAGCGGCCAGCACCCGGCAAGGCACCGATGGCCGTGGCCAGGTCGGGGGGATCTGGCGTCGCGGGTGGGCCGAGCGGCGGCGCTAGGCGGGCGGGGCGCGGCTTGGTCGCCGCGGGGCTCCGGCCCTCCTTGAGCCGGGCCTGAAGGGCTTCGAATTCACCCTTCGTCACGCGGAACGTCACGTCACTTACCTCTCGGTTCGGGTCTTCCGGCGGTTGCTCTCCGCCGGACGGCAGAGCCGGAGTGCGCCGCACATGGGAACGGCACAGGCTCTGGGGTGTGACAGCGCAGGTCAGACTGCGCGCGGGACTTACGGCAGCGACGGAAGCAACCAAGGCGCGACACAGCCACTTCGAAATTGCTGCCGCGGCGGCCGGGAAGGCGTACGCCAGCACGCCGCCGGCCGCAGTCGTGCACGCCAGCGGCAGGTGTGCGACCACCACGGTGAACAGGGACAGCACCCCCGCGACCGCTCCTCCGACGATGCCCAGCAGCGGGGGCACAATCGGAGGGAAGGCCACGGAGAGCAGGCCGAGTGCGAGGAGCAGCAGGTCAGTCTTTCTGCGCATCACGAATCCCTTTCGGTTCGGGTCTTCGGCGGTTGCTCTCCGCCGATGCGGCGCCTCAACGGGCGCCATGCGTGCTCAAGTTGTACGCGCCCGAGGTCGGGCGCCGAGGCCCTACACGCTCGGACTCACAGCACGTCGCCCTCTCTCGTGATCGTCTCGCGCATACCCACGACCGCCTCTTCGATCTCAGCCAAGTGCTCGTGCAGCTCCTTGGTCTTCAGCTCGAACTCGCGCTTGGCCTGGGTGCTCTTGGCCGTGTTCAGTTCGCGCAACGCCGCTTCTGCGCGGTGACTGCTGCTGCCATTGCGAACTGCGTCGATCACGGCGCCAGCTTCACTTCCGGTCTTATAGAGGACCACGTAGGCGTTCTGGTCCCCTGGCAGGTCTTCGGGCAGGAACCCGATGCCGAGATCAGTGAGCTGCGACTTGATCTGCTCCAAGACGCGCACCTTCAGCCGCTCATAGCCGGACAGGTAGCGCAGATCCCGCATCGAGACCCGCAGCACGCCGCCACGGTCCCTCACCGTTTGATCGAGGTCGGCCCAGCTATTGAAAGCCTCGCCCTCGAACTCTGCCTCGAACTCTTCCTCGTCGCTCACGGCCCCGCCCTTACTCCTGAAGTGGCTTCTTACCTCAAGATAGTTGCCTGCATAGCTAAAAAACTAGTGGTTGGCATCTAAAATTTCAGGGTCAGGGTGCCGACTTTTTAAGCAAGTGGCACTCTGAGATATCAAGTTACTCGTAGGTAGCCGACGATAACTAGGATTGTCGTCGGTATTCTGGACCCAACGTGTCGCTGACCAGGGGGATTTGATGGACGTGGGGACGGATCTCGTCGAGATCGTCGACGCCGAACTCGTAGTGGACGGTGCGCCGCTGGCAACCGGGGCTCCGTCCGCCCGTCCGTACGTCGACCACAACACCGTCCTGCGGCCCGGCGAGGAGATCCCCACCGCCGCAGAAGGACCGCGCTACACCGAGCGCGACCTGTACGTCTCCGAGGAGACTGCACGAGCCCTCGACGAGTCGGGCGGCGACGAGACGGGGCCGCGAGGCTCCGCGATGCGTCGCTTCCGGGCGTGGTGCTCCACGGAGGGCCGCGTCGCAGTCCCCTGCACCACCGCGACGTACACGGAGTACGGCCGGCACCTCATGAGCCAGAAGCTCAAGGTCGCCACGATCCGCAACTACATGTCCCTGATCCGCACGTCGATGCCCGTGGGCAAGCAGCCCGACAACAGCCTCTACCTGCAACTCCTCAAGGACTACCGCGCCAAAAACAAGCGCGCGTCACGCAAGAAGCAGGCGTTCCCCATCACCCTGCCGTACCTCGTCCCGATGATGGCGGCCGCCGAAGCCAACGACCGCCCGATCGGCTGGCGCGACGCCGCCCTGTTCGCCTTCGGCTACCGCTTCCTCGCCCGCCGAATCGAGGACGCCGACCTGGACATCGAAGACCTCAACATCCTCGACGACCGGATCGTCGTGTGGCTGCTGAAGGACAAGACGCACCAAGAGGAGGAACAGACGCTGACCCTCCATGACCGGCTTGACCTCCACCTCGTCGCCAGGATGCGGCGCTGGCTGGCCCACCTTGAAGACCAGGGCATCACCACCGGGCCACTGTTCCGCCATCTCCTCAAGGACGGCACCGTCGCCACCACCGAAACCCGGCGCAAGACCGCCACCGTGCGAGGCGACTATCTGCGCGGCCACACCGTCAACGAACGAGTCCAGCTCTGGTTCAAGAACGCGGGCCTGGTCACCGACGGGCGCCCCGTGTCAGCCCAGGGCCTGCGCGCCGGCGGCGCCACCGACCTGGCCGAGCACGGCGCGACGGACGAGGAACTGGAGGAGGCGGGACGCTGGGCGAAGGGGTCCCCGATCCCTCGTCGCGTGTACGTCCGTCCGGCACAGCAGAAAAACCATGACCCTTTCGCCAAGATCCCCATGTATGGCCAGCGGACGGCAGAGCCAGGGGCGAAAAACACGTTGTAAGCCAGCCAGGGACTGTCGTGCGGCTCGTTCAGCTCTTATCGGTCCAGTAGTCGGCCAGCATCTCACCAGGCCAGGCGGGCTCATGAACCGCGCCGCGCGGGCCCATCTCGGCGAAGAACGGCGACACGTCGTAGATCTTCGTGCCGACCACTGCGTCCAGGTCGGTCACTCGGAGTCGAAGTCCGTCGACTTCCAGCAGGCGCGGGAAGCTCTGCGCCAGTTGGTTGGGGCGCCGGTGGTTGCGGTGCGCGAACGTTCCTGTGGCAGGCCACTGCGTGTTTCCCCGTGGGCTCCGGGCGTGATACTCGACGTCATCAGGTGATGCCTGGTCGAAGTGCCACACCACGACCAGGTGGGAGAACTCCTCCAGGCCCTGCACGGAGTCGAGGGGATACTCGGCCTCGTCCAACTGGATCACGGACTCAATGCCGCCCCAGTAGTCATCGGCTACCTCGGTGCGGCCCGTGATGACTTCCCCGATCGGCTTGATCTCCAAGGCCATGGGTCCATCCCCTCGACTCGAATGTATGGACGCTGGCGATCAATCTACTTGGGCGAGATACAAGGCCGCACGGGCATCGAGCACCCCCACGGCGGGGATGCCGCGCTTGCGGTAGGGCGACAGCAGGTGTCGCATGTCGACGACTCTCTGCCGGGCCCGGCCGGAGTAGATCCCGTCCTCCATCTCGTCCAGGACACTGGTCCACGTTGCGCACGCCTCTTCGACGCCGCCCTGGGCGATCTGCGTCGCGCCCATGTACCCGAGGGTGACCGCGTGCGTGCGCCGGAACGCAGCGCCGCGCGTGCGTACGGAACGGCGAAACTCCTTCACGGCCCGCTGGTGATCGCCCAAGTCCCTTAACGTGCAGGCCGTCTCATGGGCAAGAGACGCCTCCCCGAAGAAGAACGTCCGGTCAGGCTCCTTGATCCCATCGTGTGCGTTGGAGAGATCATCCTCCGCTCGCAACAGGGCCTTGGCCGCCTGGTCGCTGTGGCGGTTCGCTGCGAGAGCCCGTGCGTGGACCACACCCAGGAGCGCGCGCTCCCGCGGGGTAGCAGCCGCGTACCGCTGTCCGTGGACCGAAGCCTGCGCGAGTTGGAGAGCTTCGTGACGAAAGCCCATGTCGAGTGCCTGATGGGCCAGGGCTCGCAAGATGTGCCCGCTCAGAGGCGCGTCGCCGGACCGAGCTGCCAGTTTCACCGCGATATTGAATCGCTGGAGCGCAATGGCGTGCTCGCTGTTGTCGAAGGCCATCCAGCCAGAGACATAGGCGAGTTCGGCGGTGGCAGAGAACATGGCGCGCCGAGTTTCGTCGTCGGCGAAGCGTCCCCGAAGGAAGCCGTGAGCTTCATGCTTCAGGTATTCGTCGACGGTCCGCCGACCGTGTCCGCCTCCACGACGTTGATCCATGCGCGAGAACGCGAGGGTCAGCTCCCGTACGGTCTCGACATCCCCATGGCCGACCCGCTTCCGAGCCAAGGTCTCCTCGGCCGGCGGCTCGGCCATGGCCTCCCACCATGCCGCGTCCGGCAAGATCAGGGACGCCGCAGAGTACACGCCCCCTGCCAGTAGTCGACGCCGGTCCGTGTTCACGCCATTCCCCAAGTCGCTCAGCGCGATCAGAGGATCGACGCACCAGTCCAGCGCCTCCTGCGCTGGCGAGGTGGCGGCTGCGAACCCGATCTCTTGTGGCGTGATCTCACGCTTCAATCGACGGGACAGCGCCTGGCACAAGATAACGGGAGCGATCCCTGATGGCTGGACGCCGCCTACCCACATGCTCACGTGGGAGCGTCCGATCTTGGAGTTCTCCAGCACCGCACCGTTCAGTGTCTCAACGGCGACCCGGTTGTACGCGGCTGCGGCGAGCGCCCGTGACCAGCCAGCTTCCAGGAGGAGCGAGGCCAGCCGCTCATTTCTCTCCCGCGCCATTCTGCGCCCCCGCACCCGAAAACGATCTTTGACCACGTTGACCGACCAGCCCCGGCGGGTAGCCCGGGAGCGGGCACATATCCAACGTAGTGCTCAACTGGTGCTCGACACAGGGAAGGTGTCGCAAACTCACCCTCTCCAGGGTCACCACTCCGACTCTGGATGCGCCACGTCCAGGTCGGTGAACGATCGGAGCTCGATCGCAAGTGCCGAACTCATGTGGGGCGGGGCCCATCGCGGAGGTCCCGGACCATCACTGCGTAGACCGGAGAGTCGGCGAACGGCTGCTGCTCGCCAGTCTTGCGGTAGCTCCACCGCTCATAGAGGGCTTGCACCTTGGGGTGAGTCACGTCGACCAAGAGCACGGCCAGGTCTTCGTTGCGCGTACTCAGCAGCGCCTCGTGCAGCTGGTCTGCAATTCCCTGCTTGCGCCACTTCGGCCGCACCATGACCTCGGAGACTGCGTAGGTCGCGGTGTAGCCGTTGTTCGGTTCGAACGCGGTCGAGCGCCACCACTCACGGCCGGCTTGCAGCGGGGCGCCGTACGCGAACCCCGTCGGCTGCTCATCCTCGAAGGCGACAACGCAGGTGAATCCGTCCATGCTGGACCAGTGATCGACGAACCACGGGAACCGTTGGTTGAACTCGTTGTCCATGGCTTCGGCATAGGAATCAGCGTGTACGTCGATCAGCAGCTGCTTGAAGCCCTCGGGGAGGCTTCCGTGGTTGTAGTGGCGCAGGTCGATCAGCCTGGTCACGCTCGACTCCATTCTTCTCGCATACGGTCGGCCCAGTCGCGTGCATACGCCGTGGACGGCGCTAGCCGGAACAGGTCTCGGTGGAAATCTCCGATCAGGGTGCGCATCCGTCCTGGAAGCGGAGCGCCGTCCATGATCTGGAAAACAGTGGCCGCAGTCTCCGTCGCCCGCTCGGGTTCGTCCTGTCGGAGCTGCGCGAGGGCGAGCTGGCATGTAGCCAGAGCACGGTTGCGCTGGAACTCCACCGGAATCTTGGCGAGGGCGCGATGGGCCATGGCCTCGGCGTGGGTAGCTTCACCGTTGCGGTTCAGGATGACGGCCGCAAGGTGATTAAGTTCTGCTGGCCCGTAGAACGCAGTCCAGCGTGGCCGCTCGTCCGCGGCTGCCTTCCGCAGGGTTTCTTGCGCTGATCCAAGGGCACGTTTGGCTGCTCTCGGATCGCCCAGTGATGAGTGGGCGAGGGCGAGGCGTACCCGACCCATGGAGCTAAAGAAGGGGTCTCTCCGAGCTGCCTTCGAGGCGTTGGCCGCCTGCGCGGCCGCTAGTTGCTCGGGCCAGTTCTTTCGCTGGTACGCCAGCATCGCCACGTTGATCCACACCCGCATTCCGGTCGCAGAGTCTTGAGACAACCCCGCGAAGGTCGTGGACTCGTGAAGATGCCCCTGCGCTGCGTCCAGCTCCCGCAGGTCGATGCACGCCCACGCCGCGATAGTCGTGTATTCGGCGGCGAGGGCGTACAAGGCCCGGCGCACGCTTTCACTGGCATTTCGCTGCTGGAGTTCCAGGATCTTGGCGCGGCCCTCGATGGCCGCGGCAGCAAGGGAACGGTGTCCGCCCTGACGGTCGTCCGCTGCGACGAGCTTATTCATGCCTGCGGAGGCCCGATCGACGTCCGTCATGCCTACCGAGCGACGCTGCTTCCCGAGGGGCACAGCGCCGGCCGCCGTTCCTGTGGTGGCAACGATGAAGTCACGACGCCGCACGGGGCCCTCCGGAGAATGTTGCATGGTGCTGGGGGTGTTGAACCCCAGGTCCGCCACGGGGCAGCCGAACACACGCTCAAGTGCAGCGCAAGTACGGCCGATTGGCCGCCGGGTCGTCCCGTTGAGCAGGTTCCGGATCGTGCGCGAGGACATGTCCCCAGGTCTGCCGGTGATCTCCAGTAACGCCTGGTTGCAGCGGTCAGCCAACTCGTCCTGTGTCACGCCGAGTTCATCCATCCGCTTCTGAAGGATGACGTTCGCTCCCATGCACCGAAAGTAGTACCGCCGCTACTGAACTGCCCAGAATCTAGGCAATGGGAACGTAAAGTCTTCCGGTCGATGGTGAGGCGCGGACCTTGGACTCTTCCTGTCGTCCGGTCACCGAGCGTCGTTGACTGAGTATTAGCCGTCACACCGCACCTCGGCATGGGGGATCTCGCCTCTGTGCCGTACCAACCAGGTGGCCGTTAGTGATCTTTGATCACCTTGACCACCCCCAAGCCCTTGACCCCATTCCGTGCACCGCGGATTGGCGGTTCGCTCTTGTAGGCCAGCTACCAGACGAGCGGGAGCACTCCACATGAACGCCTCCACTGGCACAACCGACACTGTGAGCGCCGACCGCTTGGACAGCGTCGACCTGCCGTGGAACCGCGTTCCCCTGGGGAGGGCGAAGCAGCGAGTGACCCACTCGGCGGAGGTACACGAGCCCTCGTCCGGGGTGTCCGACGGCGAGGTGAGAAGTGCACGACGTAACGGCGCTGCACGACGCATCCTCTCCCACGGCGCTCGACCGGGAGGAGGAGCATGATGAGCCCCGCAACGTCTGCAGTCGTCGTTGCCGCGTGCGAAATACAGCAGGGCATCGGCCCTGGGTTCGCGGTTGCCTTCACCCCGGACGAGTGCCGAGTCGCACACATGCGCAAGATCACCGCAGCACACCTGCGGCTGTGGCGAGTACCGAAGTCGACCGCTGAGAACGTGATCCTCGCAGTGTCGGAACTCGTGACCAACGGTATCCAGCACGGGTACGGCGCCGTAGGGCTGAAAGCCATCTGCGTCGACGGCGAGCTGCGGGTCGAGGTCACGGACGGCAATCCGGCCCCCGCCCGGCTCGCCCAGGCCGATGATGACGACCTCTCCGGCCGCGGCCTCTTCCTCGTCGCCGTCCTCGCCCACAACTGGGGAGTCAGCGACGACGGCCACACCACGTGGTGTGCCTTCCGCCTCTCCTCGGGGAGGAACGGATGACCGCCGTGATGTACGAAAGCGCCGCTCCATTACCCGTCGCAGCGTGGGCCCACGACGCGGAGACAGCCAGCCGAGTCGACCTCGGCCTACGCCGCTTCCTTGCCTCCGACGCGGTCACCGTCGACCTGTACGACGATCTGGAGACCGTCCTGGGCGAGAACGCCGCGCGCCTCAGCCCGGAAGACAGTTTGGTCATCTCGGACCGGCTGAAGGATGTGGCGCCGGTGCTCAAGGAAGTTGTCGAGCGCCTGCTGAAGCCCTACCCGCCGGAGATGGACGCCGTCATGGACCGGAGCAGCGAGTTTCCGGGCCCGGATGACGCCCACGGTCATCTGGTGCGCTTCGCCAGTTCGATCCTCAGCGTCCTCGACCTGATGGGGGAACTCGCTGAGCTGAGGGAGGACGATCCCTCATGACGCATCCCCCCGCCCCATACGCCGGGCTGCTTCCCCTGGCTGCCCGACTCTCCGCCCGGCGCCGGGAAAACACGGCTCCGCACGTCCCCCTATGGGAGCCGAAGCGCCCCGGCGCGGGGCGGAGCACCCTCTGCATCATCGGTGCAGTGCTTTGCGCGTTCACCCTCGCTGGCCTGCACCGCTCTCCGCGCCGCCGACCGGTCCCGGTCATACACAGCTTGGTAGCCGCTGACGAAGGGCGATTCGCCGAGCTGTGCCGGCAGAGAACTCACGCCCGCCAGAAGGGAGCGCAGCAGTGACCACGATCGCGAGGATCATCCTCGCCCCCAGAGAGCGGCAAGTCATCGAGGGCTTATGCGATGGCAGCACGCTCAGTTCAGTCGCTCAGGCCCTCAAGATCAGGGAAGGCACAGCTGCCGGCTACCTCAAGCTGGCGAAGCGGAGGTTGTATGGAGTGAGTGACACAGCTGCCGCCATCGCCGTCGGCTTCGCCACCGAAGCCATCGACCGGCCGAATCTGCTGGACTGCGCGGGGCTGCACGTGCCGCTTGAGCAGCGTCAGCTCGTGCCGTTCGTCGCGAGGGGCATGCGTTCCGCGCAGATGGCCACCGAGCTGAAGCGTCCGGTCAACATCGTCCGCCGGGACGGCCGCGACCTGATGTCGAATCTCGGGGCGAGGAACCCCGCTCATATCGTCACGCGGGCTTGGCAGTACCAGCTCTTGGCGGCGGAGCAGGTGATCTCATGGCTTCGCTGATTCCTGAGAGTCTGGCGATTGCTGTGGCGCCATGCGAAGCACGCGAGGACATCCCCACGGTCCCCGACAAGGTCGAGGTCTTGGCCCTCGTCGAGGCTGCGTTGTCCTGGGATATAGACGGCCCCGCTCTCCCGGCCGTCAAAGATGCTCTGAGCTTGGCCCGGCAGTTCACCGACTACGGCAGGATCGTCGCCGCCGACCTGGAATCGCAGCTCCGCAGCTTGCCTGCGGACTCGGACCTCTGCATCAGTGCACAGGCGACTCTCAGCGAGGCCAGCAGGCGGCTTCCCCTGAAGCCTTTGGTGCAGAGCGCTTCCCGCCGGTCGGCCGCCCACCGCGCGCAGAACCTCGCTCGTCTCGCCCAAGCCCTGAATCGCACGATCGGCGAGGTCGGCCGCGAACAAGCCCGCGCGCGCCACGTAGAGGCACCGCAGCGGGAGTAACCCCCCATGACTGGGGATTCCTCCCGGGCGTGTGGATCTTCGTGCGGTTCACGAGGGCCCGAGATCGTCCCGGAGGAGGCGGCACCAAGCCGTGCCCCGGCCGCACTCCGTGGGGGAGCAAGCGGCCGGCCCCTGAGCCGCCCGCCCGCGGTCAAGTGCCACGTACCGATCGGTAGGCGGGCGCACCACCCGGCAGCCGGGCCTGAACAAGGGCCGGTGCCGGATGAACCGTGTGGGGAGGAGCCCCGTTCCTATACAGGACTCCTCCCCATACGAACCGGCTCAACGAAGGAAGGGAGAACAGCGGTGGCGATATCCGAGACCGCTTTTCAGCCGAACTCCGTCGGTCACCTGGCCCAGCGGCACGTAACCGCATCCCCAGTACAGCCGCCTGGCTAGCGTCGCCGACGGCATAGAGCACGCGCCTTCACAAACGCGCACACACCACCGAAGGAACCTCCTGTGACCGATGTTTCGACCGTAGCCCCCAACGAAGCCACGCGACTGCGCCACAAGATCATCGACCAGTTGCGGGATGAGGGCTGGATCACCACGGCGGAGGTCGAGGCGGCCATGAAGAAGGTGCCCCGAGACCGCTTCACCCCGGCGGGCACGCCGCTGGAAGAGGTGTACGCGCCGTACTCAGCCGTGATCACCAAGACCGACGAGTACGGCGTGCAGATCAGCAGCGTCTCTGCCCCGCAGATCCAGGCCATCCAGCTGGAGCAGTGTCAGCTCAAGCCGGGAATGCGTGTCCTGGAGATCGGTTCGGGCGGCCTCAATGCCGCTTATCTAGCCGAACTCGTCGGGTCTGGCGGGCATGTAACCACGGTTGATATCGACTCGGAGGTCACCGAACGCGCCGAACGACTCCTCGCCGAGAACGACTACGACCAGGTGCGCGTGGTCACCGCGGACGCCGCCGAGCCGATCCCCGACCTCGGCGCAGTGGACGTCATCCTCGTCACCGTCGGGGCTTGGGACATCCCGCCGGCCTGGACCGATCAGCTGGAGCCGGGTGGTCGTCTCGTCGTGCCGCTGCGGATGCGCGGCCTGACCCGCTCCGTCGCCTTCACCCGTGTCGGTGACCACCTGGAGTCGGAGTCGGCGAAGATCTGCGGATTCGTTCCCATGCAGGGCACGACCGAGCACGATGAACAGCTCCTGCTCGTCAACGGAACCCCGGAGATCGGCCTGCGCTTTGACGACGGGTTGCCCGCCGAGCCCAGCAAGCTCGACAACGCCGTCACGACACCGCGCTACGAGCTGTGGACCGGCGTCACCATCGGCCTGTCCGAACTGCTCGACACCTTCCAGATGCATCTGGCGATCAGCCTGCCGGGCTTCTGCACCATGGCCGTCGATGAGGATCTGGACACCGGTCTGGTCGCCCCGGTGAACAAGCGGTACGCCCTCGCCGCCGTCGAAGAGGACACCTTCGCCTACCTCGTCACCCGCCGCACCGAGGACAACAAGCACGTCGAGTACGGCGTGCACGCCCTGGGCCCGAACGCCGAACAGTTCGCCGCGAGGATCGCCGACGTCCTGCGCGACTGGGAGGCCCACCGGCGCGGCGGCCCCAGCCCGAGCATCCGGGTCTATCCGGCCGGCACCCCCGATGACCAGATCCCCGCGGACCGGGTCATCGACAAGGTCCACAGCCGGATCTCACTCTCCTGGCCCGCGGCCTGAGAGCTGCGAGCCAGGTCTGCCAGGTACCACCCCGTCAACCAGGAGGATCGATATGAGCCCCACCAGTGCAGTTCTGGAAGCGCCGCAGGCCACCTTCGGCGAGGAGGACGACTTCGCCCCGCTGGACGTCAAGGTGATCGTCGCTGCCCACCCCATCGGGAAGCTGATGTGCTCCACCGGCGACGGGTGTGGCGGAACCTGCGCCGGCAGCGCCTCGTCCTGCAACAGCTTCGTCGAGGACCCGGCCTGACCTGACGCACGACCGGTCAAGCGGGGGCGTCGAACAGCTCTGTTCGGCGCCCCCGCGCCCGCCACAGCCGCCACCCTTTGCCGGAAGGACCGAGTTCTCATGGCTGACGCCATCAGGTACCAGTGGACGGGCGCAGCCATGCTCCGCGCCACCACCGACCCGAGCCCCGCCGATATCCCCCCGGGCCTCAACCTGGACGATGCGGTGAGTACCCGCACGTGGCTCGTGCGGATCTGGCAGCGGCCCGACGTACGCAACGCCCTGAGTACTGCCAGCCCCGTTCTCTCCCAGACGGTGGAAAGCATCGTCCGCGGCACGCCCCCGCCGTCCCGCCAGATCCGCCGGGCCGCCCTGTCCGTCGTCTCCTACCTCCTGCGCTGGCGGCAACGCCCCACCCCCTTCGGCCTGTTCGCCGGGACTGCCCCGCTGACGGTCGAGACAGCACCGCGCGTGGGCTGGGGCCATGACCACCCCGTGAGGCTGCGCGCCGACGGCGAGTGGATCAGCGACGTCATCCAGCACCTGGAGAACGACGCCGACCTCCTCGAACGGCTCCCCGTCATCGCCAACAACACTGCCTACGTCCGCGGTGACCGTCTCGCTGCGCCCGGCCCGCCCGCCGATGGCCACGCCCGCCTCATGGCGCCCGTCGAGATATCCATGCGCCTCACCCGGCCGGTGAAGGCGGCGATGCACGCCGCCCAGAAGCCGATCCGCTACCAGGACCTACGTGATCACCTGACGGCCCTGTTCCCGGCCGGAGCCGGAGGAGGGATCGAGGCGGTCCTGCGCGAACTCCTCACACAGAACCTCCTCATCACCAGCCTGCGCCCGCCCATGACGGTCCTCGACGCGCTCGACCACGTCTGCGCAGAGCTGAAGAAGGCCGACGCGCACTCCCTGCCCGACGTCGGGGACTACGCCCGCAGCCTGTACGACCTGCGCGACGATCTGGCCTCACACCACGAGACCGCCGCAGCCACCAATCTGCAGGCGCTCACCACCCGCATGGCCTCCCAGTCGGCCATCGCGCCCGTGCCGGTGCTCGTGGACACCGTCCTGCACACATCGGTCCAGTTGCCCTCGGCCGTCGTGACCGAGGCGCAGAACGCCGTCACCGTCCTGCACCGCCTCAGCCCGCTGCCCTACGGCTACCACCACTGGCGGGACTACCACCGCCGGTTCCGTGCCGAATACGGCGTCGGCACGAGCGTTCCCGTCCTCGACCTGGTCGCCGACAGCGGTCTGGGCTGGCCCGCCGGATATGTCGGCTCCGATCGGCGCAAAGCTCCCACGCTGCTCACCGACCGCGACACCGTGCTCCTCAAGCTCATCCAGCAGAGCGGCCGTGGCGACCTCGTCCTCGATGAGCCCACGATCACCGAACTTGTCGAAGCCGCAGGCATTGATGAGCCGCTCTACGCAGACCGCTGCGAACTCGGCTTCGAGGTCCACGCTCCCTCTACGCGCGCACTGGTCCAGGGCGAGTTCAGTATCGAAGTCATCGGTGTCCCCCGACCCGGGAGCAGCATGCTCGGGCGCTTCGCCCATCTGCTGCCCGCCGATCAGCAGCGGCGGATCGCCGACTCGTACACGACCCGGGACGATGCGATCACCGCGCAGCTTTCCTTCGGCCCGCGGCGGCGCCGCAACGAGAACGTCTCCCGAACCCCTCAGCTGCTGCCCTACGTGATCCCGCTCGCCGAGCATCCGGTCGAGGGCGCCACGGCAATCGCCCTGGATGACGTCGGCGTCACCGCCGACGCCCGCAGTCTCCACCTCGTCCAGATCTCCACCGGTCGCCCGATCGACGCGCGCGTCCTCCATGCTCTGGAGGCCGGTATCCAGACTCCGCCCCTGGCCCGGTTCCTGGCCGAGGTCGCCGGCGCCCGGCACGCGGCCTACAAACCCTTCGACTTCGGCGCCGCCTCCCGCCTGCCGTACCTGCCCCGTGTGCGCTATGGCCGCTCCACCCTGGCCCCGGCCCGCTGGCTCCTCGACAACCGCGGGATGCCCGGCCGCTCCGCATCGCACAACGACTGGGAGCAGGCATTCGCGGCCTGGCGCAGGCGCATGGACGTCGCCCGCTACGTCTGCCTGATGGAATACGACCAGCGTCTGCCCCTGGACCTCAACCATCCCGTGCACCGCCGCCTCGTGCGTTCCCGTATGTACGAGGGGCCCGGCCTGGAGCTTCGCCAGGCTGCGGACCCCGACGCCCACGGCTGGATCGGCCGCGCGCACGACGTCGTGCTCCCGTTCGTACGAACCACCCCCACCAAGCGGTCACTGCCGGTACTTCGGCCCCACCAGGACACCCAGGCGCCCATCCAGTTCCCCGGGGCTGGCTCGGTACTTCAGATGCACCTGCACGCTCACCCCGATCGGTTCGACGAGATCCTGGACCGCCACCTCTCACGGCTGTTTGCCTCGCTCGAATCCGAGCCCACGTGGTGGTTCACCCGCCACCGCCAGCTCGCCCGCCCCGAGACCGGTCAGCACCTCGCGCTGAACCTGCTCATCGTTCCGGCCGAACATGCCGCCGTGGCAGCCGCCGTGAACCGGTGGGCGAGCGTCCTGCACTACCAACGCCTTCTTGCCCGTGTGACCTTGGAGCCATACCGGCCCCAGACCGGGCGCTTTGGCGCACACACCGCAATGGACGCGGCGCACGAGGTGTTCGCCGCAGACTCCGCGGCGGCCCTCGCGCAGATCCGCCTCTCCGCCGGTTCGCACATCCCGCCCCAAGCGGTGACAGCCGCGAGCCTGGTCAACCTCGCTGCCCATCTCCTGCCCTCCGCCAATGACGCATGGCGATGGCTGATCGAGAACACCCCCGCCCACGGGAGGCCCGACCGGGACCACCGCGCCCAGGCTCTCCAGCTCTACACATCCGAGGGCGGCACCGACCTCACCGCCGCATGGGCAGAACGCGGGCGCTGTCTCGCCGCCTACCGGCAGACCCTCACCACGGAGCAGCACGACCCCGGCACCGTGCTGCGCTCGTTGCTGCACCAGCACCACGTGCGGGCCCTCGGAGTCGACCCCACCGTCGAAGCCGCCACCCTGTACCTCGCCCGCACCGTGGCCTTACGCCATCAGCCGGTCAAGGCGGCCCGATGACCGAGGTAATGGATCAAGCCCACACCCTCGTCCAGGATTTCACCGCCGCCCTCAGCCAGCCCTCCACACCCCCGAAGGACGAGCCGTGGGCCGGGCAATCCCTCGCCACCGGCGCGGCCGGCATCGCCTTGTTCCACATCGAGCAGGCCGCCACCGGCCAGGCGACGTGGCACTCCGCGCACCGCTGGATCGGGCAGGCCGCCGCCGGTGAAATCACCGCCACCGACAGCACCGGCCTCTACCTCGGTGCCCCCGCCATCGCGTTCATCCTGCAGAGCGTCCCGGACTCCGTGGAACACCTCTACCGTGACGCGCGCACCGCCCTGCACAGCCACGTCGTGAACCTGGCGCACCGCCGCGTCGGCAGTGCCCTCGCCCGCATGTACCGAGGCGCGCACGCGAACTTCGCCGAGTACGACACCTTCTACGGGCTCACCGGCATCGGCGCCTACCTGCTACGCACCGCCCCCAACAGCGACGCGATGGAGAAGGTCCTGCGCTACCTCGTCTCGCTGACACACCCTCTCGACTGCGACGGCCACAGCACCCTCGGATGGTGGGTAGACCACGACATGAGGCGTACGGACAGGCTGCCGGGCGGCCACGGCAACCTCGGTGTCGCCCACGGCATCACCGGGCCGCTCCTGCTCCTCGCTCAAGCCCATCGCCGCGGCATCCAGGTCGACGGCCAGGCCGAGGCCATCCGCGCCATCTGCGACCACCTCGACACGTGGCGGCAGGAAAGCGACACCGGACCGTGGTGGCCCGAACACCTCACGCTCACCGACCTCAAAACGGGTCGACCGCACCAGCACGGGCCCGCCCGGCCCTCGTGGTGCTACGGCACACCCGGCATCGCCCGCGCCGGTCAACTCGCCGGGATCGCCCTTGGCGACTCCGCCCTTCAACGCATGTACGAGAACGCCCTCCACCAGTGTCTGAGCGACCCCGTACAGCTCGCCCGGATCACCGATGGGGGTCTCTGCCACGGCTGGCCGGGCCTGTACCAGACCGTCTTCAGAGCAGCCCACGACGCCGGCACCCCGCACCTGGCTGCCCAGCTCCCAGCTCTCCGCAAGAACCTGGTCGCCCACGCTCGCCCAGCGGCTGGGGATGGGCCGGGCCTTCTGGAAGGCGACGCCGGATACGCCCTCGCCCTCACCACCGTCGCAGCCGACCGACCGCCGATCACTGGATGGGATGCATGTCTGCTGATCAACTGATCCCCGTTGCCGAATCCCCCGACCCCAGCCCCGTGGGCCGCGCTGTTCTCGACGTCCTGGCTGGAGGGCGCCTCGACGAGGTAGCCCGCGGGGCGGGTATGGAACCCGTAACGCTGTCCGATGCTGTGGAGGTGTTCAAGCAGGCCGGGGGTGAAGCTCTTGATCGACAGGAACGGCGCACGAATTGGTGGCAGTTCTATATAGAGTTCCCCGACTGGCCCCACGCCGAGCGGACCGCGGCCGCACACCTGGTGCCGCTCCTCGGCACGCTGCAGGAGCGCGGCACGATCTCTCTGTGGTGGTTCATCCGCAAGCACCCCTGCTGGCGTCTGCGCGTCCACGGCGGTCCGGAGACCCAGGTGCACGCCGAACTCGGAACGCGGTTGGATGAACTGGTCAAGGAAGGCCACCTCACCCGTTGGTGGCCGGGCATTTACGAGCCCGAGACCGCGGCCTTCGGGGGCGCCTCCGGGATGATGAACGCGCACCTCCTTTTCGCTGCGGACAGCACTCAGATCCTGACCCTGCACAGCAGAACAGACGTACACCTCGGCCGGCGGGAACTATCCGCTCTCCTGTGCACGGTCATGATGCGTGCAGCGGGCCTGGAGTGGCTGGAGCAAGGCGACGTTTGGGATCGCGTCATCAACGAGGAACACCGCACGTCCACGGGCAAGGTCCTTGAAGGACGCCTTGGGGGAATGACCCGGCAAATCCGAGAACTTCTCGTCAGCGACACCGCACCGGACGGCCCCGTATTCGGCGACGGTGGGCCTCTGCATCCCCTTGCCGAGTGGGCCGCAGCCTTCCATCGCACGGGCAACGCACTCAAAGAAGGCGTCGCATTTGGTTCTCTCGACCGTGGAATCCGGCGGGTCTTGGCCTACCACGTCATCTTCCACTGGAACCGGCTCGGTCTCTCCCTCGGCGCCCAGAGCGCCCTCGCGCTGGCCGCCCGTACCGCGATCCTCGATCCGCCCCAAGACGCGCAGGAACCGGGCTGATCAACGAATCGCGAACCGAGTGGCATCGCCGACCCCCACCAGGACCGACCCCTTCGGAAACCTCACCTGTCACAGGGGTTTCAGACCTCGGCGATTCGGCCAACCCACGCCGCCCAAGAAGGGCCCCCAGCACTGCGGACACACGCTCTCCTCATGCGGTTCAAGGGCGTCAACGAGTCCGGAATCGAGCGCGTTCGATTCCTCACGGGCGTCGTTATGCCAAGCACTACCGCGCCACCCAGGCTCGGAGTTGACCCCAAGGAGGAGCCCCAGGTGACTGTCACCGACGCCTCGACGGAACGTGAGGACGTACCTCCCCCTCCACCACCTGCGGAGATTCGCTACAGCGGCGAATACTCCACCAACCCCCTCGGGGAGGTCTCGTTTGCGCACATGTGCTCTCGGCTGCCATCCGTGCTGCGCGGGATCTGCCGCATGGCGTGGCGCCTCGACCGCACGGCCGTTCTCCTTCTCGTGGCCTGCCAACTCGTCACAGGAGCCGCGGCCGCGCTAGGTCTGGCCGCGACCGCGCACGCCATGCGTCCCATCCTGGCCCCCGGCGCCGTGGACGACCGACTCCATGCGGCTCTGCCCGCTCTACTCGTCGTCGCCGGCGCCGCAGCCTCGGGGAAGCTGTCCGGTGCGCTCGCCTCCTACGCCGACCGCAGGCTCACACCGCCGCTGACAACCTCCGCCGACGTGGCGCTCGTCGAAGCGGTGTGCCGCGTCGAAGCCTCCGCCTATGCCCATGACGGCTTTGCCGACCGGCAGGAAGCAGCGGAGATGGGCGTGACGCGCACTCACGTGATGGTGAACGATGCGCAGCGCTTCATGGCGGCCCTCATCAGAATGGTGGCCGCAAGCGGAATCCTGTCGGTGCTGCACTGGGCGATGCTGCCCCTGCTCCTTCTCGCCGTCATTCCTGCCGGGGTCGGCGCGCTCCTCACCGCACGAGTCGATTACGAGATGCATTACGCCAACGTCTCGGACCGCAACGTGCGCCACATGATGCGCTGGTGGGCGACCACCCCGAAACACGGTGACGAAGTCCGGGCCAATGGGATGACCGGCTATTTGCTGTTCTGGTATCGCTCTTTGTCCCAGCGCATCGATGGCCGTCTCCTCGCCGTTGCTCCCCGCACCTTGCGCATTACCCTGCTGTCCGCGGCGGTCGGTGGTTTCTTCCTGCTCCTGGCGTGGGCCGCTCTCGCCTGGATGGCGGTTACCGGGCGCATCGAACTCGCTCTTGCCGCCACTGCGGTCGTCGCCGTTCAGACCACCCTGGCAGCGCTGTCCCAGGTCGTCGTCAACGGGGCGGCCCTGTTCCACACCAGTCTGTATCTGACCGATATGCACGCGTTCCTCGACGATGCTGCTCGCCGCGCACCCCAGCGCGGCGAGGTTCCCGCGCCCTCGGTCGTGGAGGAGATCCGCATCGACAACGTGGGCTACCAGTACCCCGGCAAGGACCGCCCGGCCGTCGATGGCGTCTCCTTCTCGCTGCGACGCGGTGAGATCCTGGCCATCGTCGGCGAGAACGGCAGCGGGAAGTCAACCCTCCTCCGTCTTATCACCGGCATCTATTTGGCCGACAAGGGGCGCATTCTGTGGAATGGGGCAGACCTCGCCGATCTTCACCAGGACAGCGTTTGGGCACGTACCGGTCTCGTCCCGCAACTATTCGCGCAGTGGCCATTGCGTGTCCGGGAGAACGTCACCCTCGGGCAGCCCCGCACTCATGATGACCGATCCGTATGGGAAGCGATCGATGCCGTGGGTATGCGGGAGGCGGTTGAGGCTCTACCCGACGGTATCGAGACGCTACTCGCCCGTGAAGTCTTCGGCGGTGCCGAACTCTCCGGCGGACAATGGCAGCGCCTTGCCTGTTCTCGCGCAATCTACAGGCGACCTGAACTGCTCATTCTGGATGAGCCGACCTCACAAATGGACGCCCGAGGTGAACACCAAATCTTCGAGAAGATCAAGGGCAGTGCCGCCGACCGCATCACCATCGTGGTCACACACCAGTTGGAGAACACGAAACTCGCTGACCGCATCCTCGTCATGGACAAGGGTCGAGTCATCGAGCACGGACAGTACGAGGAACTAGCGCAAGCTGACGGCCTCTTCGCTGAACTTGTCGCGCTCGGGAAAGACCGCTGAATCCCCCCTCACACCAGCAGGGCCACTCAAACCAGTAGGGGCGCCCAATGCTCCTTCGCTCGAATGGAACCTCAACGTGACTACTCTGACCGACCCCGCTGAGCCGAAGCCCACGCCAGACCTCCATAGCCACGAACGAGGACCCACCCCCTTGCAGAGCGACACGTGGAACATCATTAACACCTTGGCCGCACGCTTCACCGCTCACGATGCAGAACGCGGCCTTCCCCTGGAGGAGCAGTGGACGCTCCAAGTACTGAAGATCGCCGAGGAAACTGGCGAAGCAGCCCAGGCCGTCATGGGCGCCCGCGGGACCAACCCGCGTAAGGGAAATAGTCACACATGGCAGGACGCCCAGGCCGAAGTCGCGGACGTCGTAATCACCGGGCTGGTCACCCTGGCCCGTATGCGGCCCGATGATGCTGCTGTCTACCTCCACCAGCAACTCCTGGCCAAGTCGGCGAAGTTCCTTCCCCCAGAACGAACCGCGCCCACCAACTCGTCATCGTGATGTAGCAGAGCCTCAACAGACCGGTACTCGTCGAAAGGAACTGGAAAATGACGCCTCCAAGCGACCCCTCGAAACCTTGGGCTGAGTGGCATCAGGAGGGGATGGGGCCCACGCAGCAAGCATTCCTTGAACTAGTCCGCCAGACCAAGGACACCAAGAATTACTGCCAGAACATTATCTGGGGCAATCTCCAGACTCCGGAGTACGCTCGGGCCATCCTGCGCCTGGTGGTGGACTTCCACGGCTTTCCCGACGACATCGAAGACGGAGTGGCCGCCCGCACCGCCCGAGCCGCGCTCATCGGAACGGGCGGACGCACTTACCACGTGCTCCTCGGTGAACCGGCTCTCCGACGCAACATCGGCGGAGCCGCCGTCATGCGCGGCCAACTCAGTCGGCTGCTGGAAGCGTTCGACCTCCCCGGGCTCAAGCTGGGTGTGATTCCTGACCGCGCCCAGCTCGACATCTACCCAGGCAACAGCTTCGGGATCTTCGACGGCACACGGGTGGAAATCGAGAATTTCGCCGACTCCCCAACCTCCACCGACCCGGAGCAGGTAGCTACCTACGGCCGGGCGTTCGACCTCTTGGCACGTGGCGCGCTGTACGGAGGGGAGGCGCACGCCATGGTCCAGAGCGAACTGCGAGCTCTGTAGGCGTACCAGCAGATGTAACAGAACTCGGCCTGTTGGCGTTCCGCGCTGTGAAAAGGGGTTGGCGCTTGTGTCCACCCCACCAGCGACACGGCGGAGGAATGGTGACGGCTGCTACCGCTCCCCTCTCACCGGCGGCAGGCCGGGCCTTCTGGCAGGAACCTCTGTTCCCGTCACGGCCCGGCCTCGCGCCCCAACAGTCGGCGAAGAAGGCGGAAGCGAAAGCAGGCCCTCCCGAGGCTCCGAAAGAACCGCCAGCACCTCGTCAGGACTTCTCGCACGCCTGGGTCGTCGCCGCCGAGATTCAGGTAGAGCCGCGAGTCGCGTCTATCGCTGACTTCCGGGGCTCGTTCAAGACCGATGCGGGCCAGCGAGTAGACGCCTTGGAGGTGTACTGCAAGGGGTGCCGGCGTCCGTATGACGAGGTGAAGGGCTCCGACTGTGCGGAGAAGGTGGACAACCGCCACCTGATCGGCGGTGACCAGTCGACAAGGAAGAAGCGCAAAAGCCTGCCGGTCCCCAGGGGCGCCCAGATCATCCCGGGTGAGAAGGTTCAGCGGCGCGGCATCAGCGCCTACATGTCCGGGGTCAGCCGCCCCCGCTGACGCCGGACATGCGAGCACGCGACACTAAGCATCCGTCGTCCGCATGGTGCGCGGTGTGAGTACACCGCCAGAGACACCGTCGCCGCGAATCCTCGCCCGCGAAGCCGCCGGACTCCTCCTCGTCGCCGTCGGCGTGCTCGTCGTGCTCGTCGCACTGGGCGCTATCCACCCGGTGCTGAGCACCACCGTGGCGGCGACGGGGACCCTCGCAGCCTTCAGATTCATGGCCTCACCCAAGACGAAAACTGCCCGAGTCGTCGCCCTCTCCGCCAGCGTCGTCGCAGCAGCGGCGGCCGTCGGCTGCACCTTCGCTTACTTCCCGGTCCTGGGCTGGGTCGAAGTCGGCGCAGCCCTCAGCGTCACGGGAACGTGGCTGGCCAGTGAGGGGGCCTGATGCCACGCCAGTTTCTCCCCGGCCTCCGCCGGCTCCTCGTACCGCAGGCGGCCACACTCGTCGAAGAGAAGTCCGTCGGGCCCATCGGCAACTCCTATGTCTCCATGTCCTACGCGGGCACCACCACCGTGTGGGGTACCGAGAACCGCGCGGCCGGTTGGGACCTCGACCGGGTCATCCAGGAGGGCTACGAACGCAGCATCTGGACGTTCAAGTCCGTCGAGGCGATCTCCAAGCACCCCAGCGCGCTCACCATCGAGATAGGACGCGGCGGCGACGAGCGGCAGTTCGCGGAAACCCTCGACGACCACCCCCTCCTGCACGTTCTCAACGTCCAGGCTAACCCGCTCGAACGCGCCACGGTCTTCAAGAAGCGGCTCTCCGCCCAGGTACTTCTGAGCAAGAAGGGCGCCTTCGTCGAGATCACGCGCAGCCGCGGCGGCACGATCACCCGCCTCGACTTGCTACCCGCGAACCGCGTCGAGCCGATACCCGACCCCCACGGCGACTACCTCTCGCACTTCGAGTTCACGACATACGACGGCCGTCTTCGGGAGCTGGACCCCAGCCGCGTCATCTGGCTGCGCGACCCCCACCCCACCGACCCCTTCTGCGGCGTCACCCCACTGGAGGCCGCAGGGCTCTCCGTCGACCTGGACGTCAAGGCCCGTACGTACAACATCGCCTTCATCGACAACGACGCTCGGCCTTCGGGAATCGTCGGCATTGACGTGGACGGCCTGGACCAGCGTGAGATCGACCGCATCCAGCAGCGCCTCGCCCCCGGCGCACAGAACGCCGGCGAAACCGTCGTTGTCGGCAGCGGGCCCGGTGGCCTCAACTACGTCGACACGAGCACGCGACCGCGCGACATGAACTACGAGACGCTGTCCAAGACCGCGAAGGACGAAATCCTGAGCGCGTTCGGCGTCCCCGAATCCATCGTCGGCAACGCGAGCGAGCGCACGTACGCCAACGCCGACCGCGAAGAGTGGAACTTCTGGCAGCACACCGAACTCCCGCACCTGTCGCTGCTCGCCTCTGCATTCGACCTCGACTTGGACGACGGCTGGTCCCTGCGCTTCAACACGTCCACGGTCGAAGCGCTTGAGTTCCCTCGCCGTCAGCGCCGCGAGGAGGCACGGCAGGAGTGGAACGCGGGGCTGATCACAGTTGACGAGTACCGAGAGATCGCCGGACGCCGCCCCTTCAACGTGGCCCACACCAGGGCCCTGTGGATCAGCCCGCAGAAGGCCCCCGTCCCGGCCAACGAGGTGGACGCGGCAGCACTCGGTGTCGCCCAGGACCCGATGGCCGCAGTCGGCCCTGGCCTACCCGGCGCGGGTGGATCACCACCAGCCATCGCCCCCGCGGGGCCAGGCGGCGGCACCTCCGCAGCTGACGCAGTCGCGGAGGCCCGTACCCCAGACTCGCAGGCGAGCGCGACCGCCGACGTTGCAGCGGCCCGCGAAGCCCAAGATGCCCCCGCTGCTGGAGGGTCGGCCACAGCAGCCGTTGACCAGGCCCGCGACAACATGCCCCTCACCCTGCCCGGCGACGCTGCCGGCGACGTCACCGCCGCCCGCGCCGCAGTCGACGCTCCCACTTCTGGTGAAGCAGCCGCCGATGTCGATGCTGCACGCACCCACATCGAGCGCAAGGAGCTGCCACGAGATGACGGGTTCGAGGTCAGCGACAGCGACTTCGACACCGTCGCTGCTGCCGTCACAGCCGCACTGACTGCGCTCCTCGCCCGTCAGGAAGGCGTCATCACCGCGCGCCTTCACGCGCCCAAAACCCGGAAGCACACCCGGTACTGGCAGCCGGACGGTGACGGCGACCTCCGCAGAGGCAATGACTCGATCAGCGGAGCGCGCGTCGTGGGCGCCGGACGCTGGGAGGAAGAGACCACCAGCACCCTGGCCCCGATTCTCCAACCGGCCGCGACGTCTACGGCGGCTGCACTCAGCACGGCCATGACCGGAACGGCGGCCGTGCCGCCGGGCGCGACTGCCGCGGCGTTCGCCGCCGCCACGATGGCCGGAGGGGCTGTCGCCGCTCTACTCGCTGATCTCGCTACCGCCTTGGATACTGCCCAATCAGAGGACGCCACCCTCGACGACCTCGCGGGCGTCGTGGCCGCGTTTTTCCGGGCCCGCGCAGCGATGTTCACCGCCGTGCTAGCCGAGTCCTGTGCCGTCGCAACCGTCAATGGCGCCGCGGACGCCGCCGCCGAAACCGCAGGCCCGACCGTCCTGCGGACGTGGGTCACCCGCGGCGATACCCGTGTACGGCCCGCCCACCAGAAGTTGAGCGGCACCACGCTGCCCGCCGGCATCCCCTACGCGGTCGACGGCTCCGCCCTGCGGTACCCGGGAGACCCGTTCGCCCCCACCGACCTCACCATCAACTGCCGCTGCCGCCTGCGCTACCGCACCGGCCCCACCACTGAGGAGACGCCCTGATGTGGCCCGCCATCTGGTTCGCCTGGACCTGCTTGTTCGCCGTGTTCGAGACCACCGCCCTCATCAACAAGCAGGAGGGCGACACCCTGAGTGAAACCTTCCGGCGTTTGTTCCGCACCCGCACTTCCAAGGCCGGGCGTGCCGTATTCGCTGTGGGGTGGTGTGGATTCTCCGCATGGTTCGCGATCCACATCCTGACCGAGACGATGTAACTGAGCACCGGGCGGCTTGCACAATTGGGCAAGAATGATCTTGGACGGCGGGCCGCCTGCCAGCACGCGACGCTAACCAGTCGCGCTGTGCATGGTCCGGTCCATGCTGAAGCGCACCTCCCCGGCCGACCTGAGTCGCACCCTTGAGGCCAAGTCCGTACGACGGCCGTGGAACTCTGCCCTGCACCCCAGGGACTCCAAGGGCAGGTTCATCGAAACCGGTGGAATCGCCAGGTTGTGGTCGGGGAAGCTGGCCCGAGTTGTACGCGCCCTCCCGCGTGACCGTGTCCTCGTCCAGGACCGCACAGCAGACGGCACATACACGGGGCGGCGACACAGCACCAGCGCCCGCTGGATCACGATGGTGGCGCGCCCCGACGGCAGCGCCCCCACATCGAACCAGAAGAAGGTCGAGGCCGAGGACGCCCGCCGCGATCAGGACGACCGGCGCGGCCTGGGCCTGTCCCGCGACGACAACGGTGACCCGGACACCCCCGACGATCCGCACAACGCCGACGACGAGGGCAACGCCATCGGCGACGACGACGGCGACGGCCCCGAGGACGACGACCAGGACGAGCCCGAGGCCGGGCACCACGACGTCGACACCGATGCTCTGCCGAACCGACAGGCCCGCCCCGGGGCCCGATTCCAGGACACCGCCGCAGTTCGCCGGCACTTCCTCGACCTCGCCCAGCAGCCTGGTGCTAACGCCCCGGCGCTGCGACGTCTGGCCGGTGACGAGGACCTTCAGGTCACGCCTTCCGGCGGCCTGGTCACCACCCGCGATGACGCCAACGGCCGCTGGTACCTGACTTCGACTGGGACCGGTGGCTACCTCGACGTCGGCGACTTCGCCACCCGCCAGGAAGCCGAGGCCGCGGCCGAATACCTCAACGAGCACGTCCGCAACGGGCACATCATGCCGGGCGAGTTCAACGAGCCGATCGACTTCTCCGACCCCAAGATCGCCGATGGTTTCCTGACGTGGCGCTCAACCGCGGGAGAGGACGCCGAGCAGGCCATCCGGCGCGCGATGCGGGACTTCCACGCCGCCCGTGCAGAGGAGAACCCTCAGCAGGCTCCGACAGCGAAGCAGCAGCCCCCGCAGGCCAGCGAACGGTTCACCACACTCCAGCAGGTTCGCGACAACTGGACCCAGCGAGCCGACACTCTGCGCGCCTCCGGAAGCGAGCAGGACCGGCGCTCCTCCCGCGCCCTCGACAGCCTCGTCAAGGAGCAGCGCCTCAAGCTGGTCGGCGACGGCCAGTTCGTCGCACGCCGCGTCGAGGGCGACTGGTACCTGTACGCCACAGGCTCCGGCCAGCAGATGAGCTGGTGGTTCGACCGCCAGGCCGATGCCAAGGGCTTCGCGGAGCACATCGTCGGCAAGCTCAAGGACAAGGACGGCAACGCCCTCGACTTCTCCGACCCGGCGTTCGCCAACTACCGCGGGGCGTGGCGCTCCGCCGAGGGACGCGATTACGAGCAGGAGTGGACCGCCGCTCGCGCCCTGTGGGACCAGGAACACCCGCCCAAGCACAGCATCGCTACCGCCCGCCTCGCTGAGACCCTGGGTCGGCGCCCCTTCGGTGCCGACGAGACCCCGGCCCCGAAGCCGGAGACACCTGAACAGCTTCCCTCCGGGCCCGAGGCCACCGACGAGCCTGACGTACCAGCCGATGCGCGGACAGGCGAACAGGGGCAGGCCGACCCAGACGAGCAGCCGGAACCGTCTCCCGAGTCCGCTCCAGCGCCGGAGCCGGAGCCGGAGGAGGCGCCGGCGGGCGAGAGCGATGGACGACCGACAGGTGTACCGGCGGACGCCGAGCCCGTAGACGGGGTGCCCGGGTACTGGTCGACCTCGTGGAACCCCGGACCGGTCACCGTGTACGGCCCGGACGGCACCCGTATCGCTTCCGTCGTCGGCGGCTACAGCGACCGGCACGCCACGGTCGACGGCATCTACGTCCCCATCGGCAGCAACGCGAACATCGCCGACCAGATCATTGCCCGCCATCACCTGGCCACCACGAACCCGGACCAGGCCGACCACGTGCACCTGGCGTGGACTACGCACAAGGGCAAGCGGGTCCTGGCCGTGCGCGGCACCATCAAGAACGATGCGCGCGACGACCGGGCCGTCGGCACTGCTGGGAAGCTCGCCTGGTCCCCGGTCCAGAAGGCGCGGATCACCGGTACTCAGTGGAAGCCGGAGACCCGTGACCGCAAGGGCGCCGACATCCTCGCCGCCTTCATCCGGCAGGGCCGCAACGTCCGCGTCACCGACGAGGACCGGAACAACACCGTCGGCGCCCCTGAGCCGCAGCAGCTCGACGAGGACACCAAGAAGCTCCGCGCCATGCCCGAGGCGGATCTCCGTCAGCACCGCGACAACCTCAAGATTCACGCCCAGGTCGCCACGACTCCGGCCCATAAGCAGCGAGCGCGCGCCGCCCTGCAGAAGGTCGAGGCCGAGCTCGACCGACGTCGCATCGCTCAGGACAACCAGACCGACCAGGCCGAGCCCGAGGCACAGCCGAGCGCACAGGACCGCGCGGCAGCGATGGATGATGCCGATCTCACCGAGGCCATCAGCCGATCCGAGCGCGACCGGGGCACGTACGGCTCCCGTCGCGGTGACCGCCTCACCGACGACGAGCGTGCCCTGTACGCCGACCGGCGCCGACGGACCACCGACCAGGTGGCCCAGGTCGACACCCCGCAGGACCTGAGCGACGAAGAACTTGCCGCGCACATCAAGGGCCTGGAGGCGCGGGAGCGCACGCACAAGCCGAACGGGTCGATCCACGGGGAGGACGACCTCGCGCCGGAGCGCGACCTGTGGAACAACCTGACCGGTCGGCTCGCAGACGCTGAGACCGAACAGCAGACCCGCAAGCTCCGCGACATCGAGCAGCGCCCGCCGGTCCAGGACCTCGACGATGACGCACTGGAGAAGGAGTCCCTGCGCCTCCCCGTCCGACTCCGGCGTCTGGGCCCGGAGCAGAACGAGATCCTGGCCGCCCGCCGGAACGCCGTGTACGAGGAGCGGCAGAACCGCAAGGCCGCCACCTACCGCAACGGCCCCGACCCGGCCGGGCTCGCCGACGAAGACCTGAACAAAGCGTTCAAGGACCTTCACAAGAAGCGGAACCTGACCAGCGGCCGGGAGCGGGAAGCACTGGACGAGCGGCTGACGGCTCTCTTCGACGAGCAGAACCGCCGTGGTGCTGAGGGCCGCGAGCAGAAGGTCAACCGGGCAGATACCCGTGAGAACCCGCTGTCCAGCTCGTACGGCACCTCGATCCAGGTCGATGGCAACGACTACGGCAAGGTCAGCTACCACGATCACGACTCGCCGTACGCGGGCGGCCACAAGGCCGGGTGGAACGCGCAGCGCCAGAGCCACGGCGGCATCCTGGGCACCTTCCCGAGCATGACTGCGGCCCTGGCCGCGATTGTCGACAGCTACGACAGCGACCCCGCGACCGAGCCGGTGCGCCTGTACGGCTCCGTGCGCCACGTGTGGGTGCCGAAGATGTTCTTCGAGCTGTACCAGTCCTCCCGCCGCGCCGACTCCTTCCCGTCGGCGAGCAAGGAACGCCAGACCCTATACGGCCTGTTCAAGGGCCACGGCTACGGGTGGTCCGACGGCTCCAATCCGATCACCGGGAAGATCGGCAAGGGCGCGAACATCGCGGTGCCCGAGGGGCTGCTCGCGGAGTTCCACCGTGTCACCGAGGATCTGTCTCGCGAGATGATGTTGCGGTCCACCGACCGTGAGCTGGACTCGTCGGACCGGTCGAAGGCCCGCACCCGACTGGCCTCTATCAACGCTGCGCTGCACGGGATCGACGCGCAGCGCAATGCAGTACGCAAGGATGGCGGGGACGAGGACCGCAAGGTCATCTCCCGCGAGGAGATCGAGGCGCAGCAGGCAGCCCTGCGCGCGGCTCTCGGAACGGACGAAGGGCCTGATGGTGAGCATCTACAGCCAGACAGCCAGGGACCACTGGACGAAGTACCGTCCGCGGGAGCTGGCAGCGATGGACGACGCGGAGACGTTCTTCCTGAACAAGGGCAGGGAGATCGAGGTGGCGATTCTGGTGGCCGAGGAGGCACTGGAGGAGTCCGTGCCGGCCGCGACGGAGTACGAAGCTCGGGCGGGTCAGATCAAGCAGATCAGGGCGGACGCGACCGCGATGGTTCTGCGGGATCTGCTGCCGGAGCCGGAGCCGCAGACGGAGCAGCCGCAGACGCTCAGCCCGGAGATGCGGGATCTTCAGGCGCTGAAGGACGCGCTGTACGACATGTAGCACCGCGCTTCCGCTCGAACCCGGCCGACGCCGCCACCAAGGGCCCCGTCCAGCGGGCCGCAGCGAACGTCGAGGCGATCCGGGTCATGAAGCGGCTGGAGCGCGAAAAGCGCCCGGCCACCGAGAAGGAGAAGGTCACTCTCGCCCGCTGGACCGGGTGGGGCTCGGTTCCGATCATGTTCGCGTCGGAGCCGAACGAGAAGGAACCGCGCTACCAGCAGGGCGGCGCCCGGTACGGCAAGTTCGCACAGGACCATACCCGTTGGGCGGAGTACAGGGACCTGCGTCGGATGCTGTCCGACGAGCTGTCGCCGCTGGAGTGGCAGCAGGCCCGCCGCGGCACGCTGTCGATGCACTACACGCCGCAGCCCATCGCCGAGGCGATGTGGGATGGGCTGAAGGCATTCGGCTTCGAGCGCGGTGACGTACTTGAGGCAGGGTCCGGCAGCGGCACGTTCTTCGGCGTCTCGCCGGAGGGCGCCCGCCTCACGGGCATCGAGCTGGACCCGACCACGGCGCGGATCGCGAAGGCGATCTACCCGGACGCCAATGTCCTCAACGAGAACTTCGCAGAGACCGACGCCGAGCCCGGCACCTTCGACGCGGCGGTCGGCAACGTGCCCTTCGCCTCGGTGCCGTTCGGCGACAAGCGCTACCCCGCGGAGTCCCTGCACAACGGGTTCATCACCAAGGACCTCGCGCTGACCCGGCCGGGCGGCATCACTCTGCTCATCACGTCCCGGCACACCCTCGACTCCAAGGGCGACAAGGCCCGCAAGCAGATCGCCAAGTACGGCGACCTGGTCGGCGCCGTCCGTCTGCCGTCCGGTGTCTTCAACGACGCCGGCACGAGCGTTGTCACCGACGTCCTGGTACTGCAGCGCCGCGCCGACGGCGACGAGCCGGGCGATGCCTCGTGGCTCAACGCTCCGGAGCGGAAGGTCGGGAGCACTCACGAGCACGTCAACGCGTATTTCACCCGGCACCCGGAGCACGTCCTCGGTGAGCTGACTACCGAGTCGTCCCCGTACGGCCCGCGCGTGACCGTCAAGGGCAACCCGGCGAAGGCCGCCGATCAGCTTCGTGACGCTCTGGAGGGCATCGCCACCAAGGCGAAGGCCGATGGCCGTGGCTACGAGCCGCACCCCGACGGCGACAACCGGGCGCCGGTGTTCCTGCAGACCGCGCGGGACAAGCACGCCAACGACTGGACGGGCCGCCTCTACGAAGGCGATGACGGCAAGCTCTACCAGCACGTCAACGGCGGCAACCCCGTCACGGTCGAGCCGTCCGACGGCCGTGGCGACCAGCTCCGCGCCCTCATGCAGCTCCGGGACGTCGCCGCCGAACTGCGAGCACTCGACCGCAAGAACGCGGAGGACGAGCGGGCCGAGAAGCTGCGCACCCAGCTCCGCGACCTGCACACCGCGTACGTCAAGCAGTACGGGCCCCTGTCCAAGCCCGGCCAGTTCCGCAGCATGAAGACCGGCACCCGCGACGACGGGACGGAAGAGCGCACACCTACGGCGTGGGGCTACTTCCGCTCCGACCCGGACGCCGGTTCGGTCCTCGCCCTGGAGCGGTGGGACGCGGACAAGCAGGAACCCATCCTGAGCCGCGTCTTCGAAGAGCGCGCCGCCGCACGACGGCAGCCGCTCGACCGGACCGACGACCCGAAGACGGCCCTGTCCGCAGTCGTCGCGGCGACCGGTCAAGTGGACGTCGGCAGGATCGCCCGCCTGCTGGACATGACGCCCACGGAGGCCATCCGGGCTCTGGGCAGCGAGGTCTTCACCGACCCGCGCACCGGCCGCCTGGATCTCGCCGGCGCTTACCTGTCCGGTCCCGTCCGCGACAAGCTCGCCGCCGCGCGTCGCGCCGCCGAGAAGGACCCGGCGTTCGCCGTCAACGTCTCCGCCCTCGAAGCGGTCCAGCCCAAGGACCGCACGATCGGCGAGTTCACCCCGGAGATGGGCGCGCACTGGACGCCGCCCGAACTGCTTCAGGGGTTCCTGCGCGACTACCTGGGCGACAAGACGCTGCGCGTCGCGCACGACGACCGCTACGGCTGGATGCTCTACACCGGCCAGGTCCCCAAGGCCAACAACGTCCTGCACGGTGTCGCGGCCGATGAGGCAAAGGGCACCAAGGGCAAGAACGCGGTCGAGATCGCCCGCTCCATCCTCGGCCACGGCTCGCTCACGATCTACCGCGACGACAAGCGCCGGAACGTCGACGAGGAAACGTCACGCCTGGTCCGGCAGAAGGCCGACCAGATGCGGTCGGAGTTCGCGAAGTACGCGACGGCCAACGCCGACCGGCTCACGCGGCTGACGAACTCCTACAACAAGATCATGAACGGGCACGTCGTCCGTTCGTACGACGGCATGAGCCCGTCCCTGGACGGCTTCACCCCCGACCGCACGCCCCACTCCTGGCAGTTGAGCGGTGCCGCCCGGATGCAGTTCGAGCGGTCGGTGATCCTCGCCCACGAAGTCGGGCTGGGCAAGACGGGCACGCTCGTCATGGGCACCCAGGCGCTCAAGTCGTCCGGGCAGATCGAGAAGCCGTTCGCCGTCGTCCCCGACCACCTTGCACAGCAGTGGTACGACGAGGCGCGGTTCCTGTACCCCAACGCTGAGGTCCACCTGATCACCAGCGGGGACCTCGCTGACGGCCGGCGCGACAGCACGCTGGAGTGGCTGCTGGCCAACAAGCCCGATCTCGTGATCTTCACCGAGCCCGCTTTCGGCTCGATCCGGATGAGCCCCGAGGCTCAGGAGGACTACGAGTTCCGCGAGCTGGAGGCCCTGCGCGAGCAGCTCGACCGGCAGTACGAGGACGCGACCAACCCGGATCACCCGTTCATCGTCGCCAAGATCGAGCAACGCATTGCGACGGTCCAGAACAAGATCAGCAAGAACGCGGCGCCCATGCGGACGCCCGGCCAGACGTACTGGGATGACCTCGGGTTCGACTACGCCGTCGTTGATGAGGCTCACCGGTACAAGGGGGTGGGCTTCCGCTCCCGCGAGGGTGGCGGCGATCCCGCGTCCATCCGCGGCATCGACCTGCACCAGAAGCTCACCGATCTGCACAGGCGCCGCGACGGCCGCGCCACGGTGACCCTGGCTACCGGTACCCCCTTGTCGAACAGCATCACCGAGCAGTTCACGATGCTCGCCCTGGCCGCCCCGTGGGTCCTGGACTCGTACAAGGCCGGCGCACCGGACCTGTGGGCTGCGACCTTCGGGCGAAAGACCCTCCGCGTTGAGAACGCCCCTGACGGCAGTGGCCTGCGGATCGTCGAGCGGTTCTCGGAGTTCCACAACCGCCGCGCGATGAAGACGATGTGGGGTCTGGTTGCCGACACGAAGCGCGGCGACGACGTGGGCATTCCGCGTCCCAAGGTCGCGAACGGCGGCCCCAATCTGGTCATGGTCGACCCGACCAAGGACCAGACAGCCCGGCTGAAGCAGCTTGTAGTCCGCGGTCGTGCGATCCACAACGGGGACGTTGACCGGTCGCAGGACAACATGCTCGCCGTGTCCAACGAGGGCACGTCTGTCGCGCTGGACCCCCGCCTGGTCGACGCCAAGGCTCCGTCGGGCAACAAGCTCCGCGCGGTCGCCGCCAAGCACGTCGAGCGCTACCACCAGCACAAGGACCGCGGCTACAAGACGTACTACGGCAGCACCGAAGACCACCCGACCCCCGGCGCCCTCCAGATGGTCTTCCTGAACGAGGGCGTGCCGGGCGGCAACAACCGCGGCGACTTCGACGCCTATGCCGAACTCAAGCGGCTCATGGTCGAGGGCGGCATCCCCGAAGAGAAGATCGCGTTCGTCCAGGACCACAAGAAGACGGGCAAGCCCGAGGAACTGGCCGAGCTGTTCCGCCGCTCCCGTGACGGCGACATAGCCGTCCTCATCGGTTCCAGCAGCGTCGCTGGTACCGGCATGAACGCCCAGAACCGCATGGTCAGCCTGACGCACGTGGACCTCGACTGGGGCGCCGCGCAGATGGAGCAGCGCAATGGCCGCATCTTGCGATACGGCAACCAGAACGGCGAAGTCGAGATCGACGTCTTCGCGACCAAGGGCAGCCTCGACGGCTGGAAGGCCGGGTTCGTCGCCTCCAAGGCAGAGGGCCTGATCGACATCCAGCGCCCGGAGATGGCAGACAGCGACACCCGCGACACCGTCACTGAGCTGGATGTCGACTACCCCGACTACGAGACGATGGAAGCCGAGATCGGCGGCAACCCCTACATGAGCCAGCTCATGAAGGCCCGCCGTGCGCTGCGTGATCTGGAGATCGACCAGCACAACGAGGCCGCCGAACGCGTCCGCCGCCAAGAGGCACTGGCCGACCTCACGCAGGAACTCGCCGACACCCACAACGGCATCACCCGCCGCGAGGACGCCCTGCCCCGCATCCGTGACGTCCGCGACACCTTCGCCATGAACCTCGGCGGTCTGTCGTACACAGAGCGCGCGGACGCCGCGGCGGCCCTGCATCGGCAGGTCACCACCCAGCTCCTTGAGCACGACCGCGACGGCATCGGCCCCTGGAAGACGCTGGGGCAGTTCGGCGGCCTTGACGTTGCCGTGCGCACCGAACGGCGCGCGGACGGCAAGCTCGTCGCGCACGTCGGTTTCCCCGACCTGGCGCGCTCCGACTTCGAGCGCGGACCGGAAGACCTGAAGAAGAAGGGCGCCGGGGCGGGCATGATCACCCGGCTTACGAACGCTCTGGAGAAGGCGCCAGCCCTCCAGCAAGCCGACCGGGCACGGATGCCTGAACTCGACGAGCAGATAGCCCTTCTGCAGTCCGCCCAGGCCGCCGCCGATCTCACCCCGCAGATCGAGCACGCGCGAACTCGCGCGAACCTGCTGGACGACATCGTCGGGCGGATCGCTGACCTCGACAAGCTGCCCGAGATCGACGAGAACGACCTCGACAAACACCTCCCTAAGCCCGTGCGACGCAAGCTCGTCGAGGAGCGGCATCAGGCCCGCATCCCTCTCCAGACTGCAGTCGACGACTCCGTCCTGACCCTCGCGAACTTCGACGAGAAGTTCCCCGAGCCTGAGCGCGCCGAGAAGCCGCAGGAGCCGCTTACGCCGGATCAGGACGGGGTCCGTCTGTCCGCCGAGGAGGTCTCCCAAGCTCTTGGGCAGATCCGCCCCAGCAATGACGATGCGGGCGCCACGGAGGAGAGCGCTAACGCGCCCGACGCCGCGAACACCGGTGACGGGGACGAAGGCGGTGGCGACCTTCCGACTGCTTCCATCACGTCCGGCGACGACGCCTCGCCGGACGACGAGTCCGACCCGCCGACGCCCGAGCGCACGGGCAGGGCTCCGCAGCCAGACGCCTCGACCGGTGAGGCGGACAACCGCGAGGAACCTGCGAGCAGCGACGGGGAGACGACGGACACCGGCGACAGCACGGTCATCCTCGACCGCGATGAGGTCGCCCAGCAGCTCGATGCCATCCGCCCGGCGGGCGCCAAGGCGCCGTCCGCCATGAGCGACCAGGAGATCGCTGACGAGTTCGTGGTTCTGATGGAGCGGGAGATGGCCGACGGCGAACTGACCGGCGCTGACCGCACCCGCATGGCTGTCCTGGAGGCGGAGAAGGACCGGCGCGCTGGCCGCACGCCCAAGTCGGAGCCCAAGAAGCCTGCGAGCGAGCCGGAGGGCGGTCTGTTCGATATCGACGAGCCGGAGTCTCAAGCTCCCGCTGTCGCTGACCCGGACAACCCGCTCGACCAACCAGACGACGCCTTCGGCACGCCGGATATGTTCGCGGACAACGAGGGTCGCGACACCAGTGACCTGCGCCCCGTCCAGATGCGCGGCCCCGGGGACATGACGCAGGGCGACCGTTACACCGACGCAGATGGCCGCACGCACACGGTGGCCGAGCCGCCGCAGCGCACTGGCCGGGGCCGGATCAGGATCGTCACCGACGACGGCAAGGAGCGTTTCTACAGCCGCGACGCCCAACTCCGCTTGCGCTACCCGGACGAGGAGATCGACGAGCGCGACGAGCAGGGAGCGCCCGCCCTCGGCGACAGCGAGTCGACGACCGACGACAACCCCGCCGCGTCGAAGCCCGACGACACCGGCACCGGCCCGGGGCCGGACCAGTCCGACGAGGAGACGCAGGACGAGGACAACGAACAGCGCGACGACGAGCAGGACCAGGACGAGCAGCGACGCCGACGACCGGACTCGAACGGTGCGGTCCCCGACGAAGCTCCCGACGGAGCTGGTGGTGGCCCCCAGGCCCCGGCCGGCAGCCCGGACCAGGACGACAACGACGCGGACACCGATCAGGCAGACGCCCAGGACGATGAGGACGACCGTGAGCGTCGTCGTCGCCGTCGCGACGGCGGCAACGGCGCGGGCGGCCCCGGCGGACCGGGAGGCCCTGGCCTGCCCCGGCTCAGCCTGCCCAACCTTCCGCAGGTGCCGGCGGCCGACGGCACAGGACGCGATAGCAAAGGCAGGAACGGCGGCCTGCCCGAAAGCGGACAACCCCGACCGCGCACCGTGGCCGACCTGCGTGACAGGTGGCGCCGCGGCGACAGGTTGACCACAGAAGAGGACACCCCGGAACGGCGCGCGTTCCTCGCGCAGCTCGCCGCCAACCCGACCCTGACCCTGTCGTCCGGCGGCGGTCTGGTCACCTGGTCCGACGACACCGCGCCTGACGGAATGCGCCGCTGGCAGTTCGCGCAGGCCCGCAACGGAGGCCGCTTCGGAAAGATCACCCTCACCGCCCGCACAACAGATGACGCCCGAGACCTCGCCGACCTGTTCGAGATCACCACCGACGCAAGCGGACAGCCGATCGACTGGCACCAGCCGCTCACCCCGGACGTCCTCACCCAGTGGCGCGACCGCCAGGGCCGCACCCTGCCCGACGCCCTGCGCGCGCTACGCGACTTGTTCCAGGACAACGACGAGCACGACAACGCCATGCCGCAGCCCCAGTCGGCCAACGAACTCCCAGACGACCTGACCGACCTGAGCGACGACGACCTCGCCGCCGCGTGGGGCCGCGGGCTGTCCGAAGCCGACCAACTCCGGGTTGCCCAGGAGATGGACCTCCGGGACAACGCCGACCAGCGCATCCGGGACGCCATCCCGACAACGCCCGCCGCCGACGCCGACGAAGTCCGGCGCCGCGGAGAGGCGATGGACACCGCCCTCGGCTTCGGCAGCGCCGACATCACCCGACGCCCGCAGACCCGCGAGCAGCGCCTGCAGCAGGAGTTCAACGACTTCGACGAAGCCCGGTACTCCGCTGCCATCGACGCCACCAACGGCTACTTCTTCAGCCGCGCCAGCAGGAGCCTTCCGCCCGTCGACGAACGTGACCTGTTCTCCGGCGGCTCCCTGTCACGCTTCGGCAGGTGGCGGCAGTACGCCAGTGAGGAACTGCTGGAGTGGTACGACCTCAACGGAGGCCGCATCACGTACAACGCGTTCAAGCAGCAGCGCCGTACCCAAAACCGTGTTGATCGCCAGAAGTACGAGGAGGAGCAGCAACACACCGCAACCACTGCCCACGACAGTGACGCCACCACGCACGCACCCGACGTCGCCGACATCGAACTTCCCTCGTTCACTCTGGTCGCGGAGCCCGAGGAGGACGCCAACCGACGCTTCGGCGGAGCCGAGCAGGTGCGTGCTCTGGCCGAGCGCGCCGACCTTCGCCCTACCTCCGACGACGGCACGTTCGATGTGTGGATGAACGGCCGCCGCATCGGCACGGTTCGGAACGTGAACCGCAACACGGACGAGCGCACACCGATGTGGGACGCGACGCCCCTACTCACGATCAACCACGACCACAACAGCCGCTCTGCCAACCGGGACTTGGCCGTCGCCAACCTCGTTGTGCGAGCCGAGCGCAGCCCCGCCGACGCCATGAACCCCAATGAGGACACCTGGGATGCGGTCAGGGTGCACCTCGCGGGACGGAACCCAGAGCTGCCGGAACTCCCTTCCAGCCTCAGCAGCGACCCGGCGGTCAAGGAGCGCTACGACCGGCTCGTTGGACTCGTCGAGTCGATCCGAGCCCAGCACTCGCCGAGCGGAAATCTGGCCCAGGACCTCACGCAGGCCCGCGACGAATTCCAGTGGCTCCGCGGCGCTCTATCCGCGGCCCACGGAAAGCGCCAGGACCGCGAGATGCTGAAGGACCTGGATTGGCGCTCGTTCTGGGCGGAGCGACTGCGCGCGGGATTCGGTCAAGACGACGAGCGCCAGGCCCCAGAGACGCCTGGCGACGAGCTGGCCGGTGCGGCCCCGGCCGTACCCGATGTGGCCTTCAGCGCCGGCCGGGAGCCGTCCGACATCGGCACGGCGCCGACCGCCCCTGCGAATGCGCCAGAGCCGCACGCGACCGACGGAGACCAGCCGCTCCCGGACAACAGCGTTCAGGAGCCCGCAGGCAACCGTCTCGGTACCGCTGGCACCAGGCCCGCACCTGAGTCGAGCAACGACGATTCCGAGACCGCGCGCACCAGCGGCAACGAGGCCCCCGGCCCGGATTCGGGCGCGGCACCCGCGCCCCGTCCGGTGCCCGAGCCGACGCCGGCACCCGAGAGCACTGACGAACCCGTGGCCGAGCCTGAGCCCCGCCCGGAGCCCGAGCCCATCGGTGGCCAGCCTGCCCACTGGGCGAGCGTGGACCAGCTCCAGCCCGGCGACATGGCGCGCATCGACGGAACGACTCGCCGGGGCCGTGCTGTGACTCGCGCCGGGTACGTCCTCGACGCTCCGCAGCGCGTCACTGTGACCCGCAAGGGCCGCACCGAGGACATGTGGCGCACCACGATCGGTGAGACTGCCGATGGCCGCACCGGCAGCCGTGGCACCGTCTACACCCCGCTCAACGCCAGCGCCGCCCGCGCCGAGCCCTCGGAGGCCGCAGCACCCGGAGCCCCGGCGAGCGGTGCCCAGGGCGACGTCATCAGCGGCGACCTGCCCGACATCATCGCCACCGACACCCGCGGTGCTGGCCTGTTCCCCGGTAGCCACATCACCGGCGGCGGCGACCGCGATGGCACGGTCACCGGTGTCACCGACACGACCGTCTCCATACGGTGGGCAGACGGCGACACCGACAACGCAGTCGCCCCCAGCTCCCTCACGGTGAACGACACCCAGGATCGCCGCCCTACGGGCTGGACTTCCACCGGCCAGCGGCTCCGGCCCGGTCACGTCGTCTCCGACGAGAGCGGCGCACTCCTGGGCCCGATCGATGAGATCGACGGCGACCGCATCACGATCACCACTTCCGAAGGCACCCTCACTCGCGACGCCGCGGGCCTCCGCGTCGTCGGCGAAGTCCGAGACGACACCCCTGACACCGCCCCCATCATCGGCATCAGCACGACGACCGCCGACGAGATCAACAAGGGCGACATCGTCGTTCTCGACCTGGACGGCACCCCAACCGCCGTGGAGATCCTGGACACCAGCCGCGAAGGTGACCGCGTCACCCTCGACTACGCCGACACCACCACGGGCGAGCTGGGCGGCATCGACATGGACGCCACCGCCGTCGTCCACAAGGCTGAGGGCCCGGACGGCACAACCCCGGCCCTCGGCCCGGACGACGCTCCGATCACCGACGACCTGACTGTGCACGAGCCGCTGCCCGCCCTCGACCCGGTCAACGGCCCCACCGTCGACCCGGACCTCACCCCAGCCGACCGGGACACAATCGCCGACAACGGCAGCAGCCCCGAGGACGACCCCCACGCCCAGCAGGGTGCCGCCCGGCTCGGCGCCGACCTGCCCGTCACCCCGGGACAGGCCGCCGCGCTCGCAGCGCAGCTCCGGGCGAACGCCAACCCTTCCACCACCGAAGGGCGGGCGGCAATCCGAGCCGCAGACCACCTCGACCGCGCGTCCGGCCGCCGCGCCCCGGAAGGGCTCGACCGTTCCCGCCCCTCCAACGCCGCACAGATCAGCGAAGGCGACATCATCGCCATGCCTGACGAACGCCGCGGCGACGCAATCCACGTCTACCGCGTCATCGACGTGGAGGAGGGCCCCGGCGGGGTGCGCAACCTCCTCTTGGAGGACGAGAACCGGCAGTGGAAGCGCCGCTTGGTCCACGCCGCCATGCCCGTGTGGCAACTCCCAGAGCCCGCCGCAGACATCGACAGCGTTCCTGCCCCCGCGCCCGCCCCGCGCACTCCGACTCCGCCGCTGGCTTCGGTACGGCGCCAGATCGTCGCCGACCATAACCGCATGGTGGCCATGCGCATCATCGACGAGGCCGTGGCCGGGACCGAGCCGCCTGGCGATATCCACGCTCTGCGCGAGCAGATCGCCCAGCGCCTCACCCCGGAAGCCCTGCAAGGCGCCCGCAATACCGCCCGCCAGGATGCGAACGCCGCCCTGGATGCTGCGGGCATCACAGGCCGCGACCGCGCCGGCGTCCAGCAGGCCCTGCGCCGGACCCGCGAAAAGGCCCACGAGCGGACCGTCCGCGCCGTGCTGCGGACCATCAACGACCTCGAACCTCTCCCTGGCGAGCCCCACGAGGACCTGGCTCAGCGCGCAGCCGGACTCCTGCGGCTGATCCCCGACCACATCGCCGCCCCGACCGCCACACGGCGCCCCGATACCCCGCCCACCCCACGCGGCCGCCGTACCCCCGACGCCGATGCGTCTGCCGACGCGACCGGGCACGTCGACGACGCGCTAACCGCGCTGTTGCGACAGCTCGAAGGGTCCGGGACCGACCCGGCAGACATCGACGCCATCACCCGGCTCCTAACGCGGCAGTTCGACGGTACCCGCCAGACCACCGCCCAACGCATCGTCCGCCGCTCCGCACCGGACGGCGGGCAGCAGCCTGGTCTCCTCGCCCGCGTGATCGCCCTCCTCACCCGGCTGGGCCGCCGCGTGACCGAACTGGTGAAGGCCGCTGCGCGGAAGATCGCGGAGTTGTGGCGTAACAGTCGCGACCGGCTCTCCCGGCTGCGGTCGTTCCTGCGCCGCCTGGTGCGCCGAGTTCGCGACTGGCCGGAATCTCGGCGTCTGGCACAACTGCAAGCTGCGATCGACCTCCCGGACGTCGAGGGCGAGTCGCTGGCAGCGCGCGTGTCCCAGTGGGCTGCCCTGATGCCCGAGCGCGGTCACTTCGGTCAGGCGTCCCGTCGCCTCTCGTGGTGGATGCCGACGACGTGGACGCAGCTCTCCGCGGGAAGGCTGCCCGACCGCTCCACCGATACCAGGTGGGTGCCGGACCGTGCCTCCGACGGCGGGCCGGGCCTCACTGCCCTGCGGCACATGGCTGCGCTTCGGGCGGCAGGCAGCGACGTCGACCAGGACGTCACCCGCCGGCTTGCCGAAGCGCTGGGGGACGATTTCGGCGGGGACCCGAACGGCACCCTTCAGCACGCGGACGACTATGTGGCCTCTACGGAGCGGCGCTTGCTCAACCTCCAAGCCGCGCGGAGCAGCAGCATGATCCAGGACCCGGACGTCGACGTGGAGATCGCAGCCGCGCGCATGGAGGCTGCTGCCGCGCGCCGCGAGTGGGAGGACCTGCGCCGCCGGTACGCCGCGGCCGTGCCCAACGCCGTAGCGGCCGCCCTGGCGGACGTCCGCGAACTCGGCCCGCGGGGCAACGCGGGCATCGTCTTCGCCCCGGACAGCTCCCCGGACGCCGAACGTGCGATACGTGACGTCCAGCGCCTCATCCCCCGGGACTGGCTCGACGCCCCTGATGGCCGCCGCCTGGCTGCCGTCAACGGCGACGCTGGCCGCTACGAGCCCGAGGCGCGCCGGGCCACCGTCGCTGACCTCGGTGATGCGGGAGTCGGCACTGCCGCGCACGCCTTGGCACAGCACTTCGCCAGGCACCTGCCGGACCTGGATGCCGCTCAGCGTGCGTTCTGGTTCACGCGGACACACACCGGCCGCCCAGGCGCCCGCACACTCGACCGCACGGCCCTGGGCAGGCTCCTGGCGCAGCAGCAGACGCAGCCGGATACGGGTGACAGCCTCGCCCGGTCGCTGCAGGCCATGTTCACCGGCGACTGGTACGAGGACGACGATCTGCGTGATTTCCTCCTCGGCCTGCTGGCCACGCGATGAAGGAGAAGAAAATGCCGCACACCGTGACTGGCCGGTTCGACGATGGTTCCGCGTACCAGGTGGTGATCACCGGTGAGGCGGACCGGCCGGTGGTTGGCTCCGCCCGCGCAGCGGCTCTCGTCGAACTGCACACAGGCGAGTCGATTCCGCTGACTCCCACGGGCCCTCTGCGCACAGTAGCCGGAGACGACACGGAGGCCGTTCTCGCCGTACTTCAGCGGTACACCGAGGTCATTGAGAGCCGCGGCCCATCTCATCGTGCCGGACGTTTCACCACAGGGTGAGGTCTGGTCCCGGCTTGGGAGCTCCCGGCAGGTTAGGCGGTACCGCTGCGGATACGACTTGGTCCCAAGTCTCGTAGCGGTCCGCCATGATGACGAGGAGTTGCGCCGTTGCGAAGGCGTCGAACGTCGCCCTGTGCCGCTGGGCGGGGGCCTCGCTCAGGTCGGGTTTCAGGAGCTTGATGAGGTGATCCAGGCTGTAGCCCGGTAGGTCGGGGAATGTGGCCCTGGACAATCTCAAGGTGTCCAGCACTCCAGACGGCTCCCACCCGGGCAAGTGTGCCTTCATGACTCGGTAATCGACATGGGCGTTGTGTGCACAGATCCAGGACGCAGCGAGAAACGCGTGTACCTCGCTGGCGATGTCCGCCCAGGATGGTGCGCCGGCCAACACGGCGTTCGTCAGGCCGTGCACGCTCGTGGCGCGCGGCGTGACGGGGCGCTCTGGCCGCACGAGCCAGGCTCCCGCAACGGTCTTGTCGGCCGCACCGCCACAGACAGGCAAGACTGCAAGTTCGACTAGATCAGGCGGGCTGGTTCCGTTGCCTTCAGTGTCGACCACGAGCAGCGCAGGCCAGGAGGTGAAGTCCACAGAGGAAGTGGTAGCACCTCCCTCTGACACCCGGGGCCACGCTGACATGAATGAGCGCGAACGAGCGCTGCCGGTTGCTGGTGGGGGCTAGCCGTTCGCGGCGCGCCGGGACGCCTATTCAGATCGATTCCGAATTGGGCGGCAGGCCATAAGCCGCTCGCCACTCCTGCATGAATTTATCAAAAGATTTGGCGTTTCCCTGCGACAGGCTAGCGTAACGGTCCAGCGATTCCCTGCCCGGGGAAGAGGTTGGGATTCTCAGTTCTTCACCGTTAGGCAGTCGACAAATGAAAATCCCGTTGACGGCGTCCGTCGTTACGGGACGCACCAGATCATCAACGAAAGTGCGCCATTCGATCAGGTAAACACCCTTCTTCCGCCCGCGGTCCGAAGCCAGGTAGAAATTCTGTACGAGCAGCCCTGTATGTGCTGACCCGTCGAAGCAGGGAACGAGGACGTAGGAGTGCACTATCGCATGACAGAGAAGCAGGAGAGGCAAGCGGTCGGGACGCGCTGCCTCCGCATCATAGAATTCCTCAATTCGGTGTTGATCTAGAACGCCGGGGAACCGCTCGCCCCGAAGAGGCATAAACGTGACACCAATGGGAAGTTCCTGGACTTCAACCGAAAGCTTTGCGGCCTCAATTAGCTTTCGCACGCCGAGACCAACCCGGAAAAGAGTATCCTCGAACCGGGCTCGCCAATATGTGCCCCAGTCTTCGCTGGCGCGCTCCGGGGGCCACGGCCACGCTTTCAGGTCGAGTTCGAACCGCTTTACCGCTCTCTCCAAAATGAGTTTGTACGCCCCACCATCATCGATCACTCGATCATCGTAGTTCGGTGCGCACGCTGGTGGGGCGAATTTAAGTACAGCTCCGACGAGGGGCAGACGCGACTGACAGCGGCGGGAAGGCAGGTCCGGGGCGGCCGAGACACAAGTGCGGTCGCGCGGTCATCCTCCGGCGGTGACCAGATACGGATTCGCCATCAAGGCGCTCCCCAAGGGCGGCAAGCCGTTCGGGGACGACGATGAAGACCAGGACCAGGACAACGCAGCCGTGGAGGACGCAGGCACGGAAACACCGCCCGGTCTGGCCGCCGCGGACGCGTCGGCGGACAGCCCGGCTGACGAGGCTCCAGAAGAAGAGACTGACCCCGGCGCCGTACCGCCCACTGAAGAAGCCCCGACTGCGCCAACAGAGGCACCTCCCGAGGGCGGAGATGTCGAAGACGAGCCCTCCGAGGAAGCGCCTCCCGCCCCGGAGGACGATGCACGGCCGTGGTCCGGAGACATGTACGACGAGGGCGACGAGACCGACCCCACCGCCGCATTTGCCGCCTACCAAGGAGCCAGCGGTGAAGAGGCGTGGCTCGATCAGGCTCCGGACGGCACACTGACCGGGTGGGTCCGAGACGCCACCGGACAGGTGTGGCGGTACACCGACCCGGACGTGTGGGCCATCGACGTCGACGATGCTCAAATGACCCGCACCCACAGCCAGGCCGGAGGCGACGACGCCGGTGCGCCTGCCGAACACGGCGGGCAGGACCCGCTGTTCCCCCCGAAGCAGCAGAGTTAAGGAGCGGACAACGGTGGAGCTGAACCGCCAGAGCTATCTGGCGCTGCTCAAGGAAGGCGGAGACGCCTTCACGGCGGGCGACCCCTCCGACGCCTGCCCCTACGACCAATACAGCCCCGACCAGATGCAGCAGTTCGGCGCCCGCTACTGGACGAAGGGGTACATGGCTGCGCGCACGGCGTCGGAGTCCAAGAACCCCCAGGCCGAGGTCAGCGCAGGACAGTAGACGGATAGGCACGGCACGGTCCCGGCGGCCAACTGTCCACCCGCCGGAGGTTCCTCGCCGTGCCGACCGCCCCCACGTCCCGCGCCCCTGCGCCCCGCCAGGGCATCTGCAGGGCGATCTTCGCCGTCACAGGTGTCGTCGATGAAGTCGCGGACCTCATCGTCCCCGGAGCATTCGCTCACACGTTGGCGACCAGACCTGTCAAGACCGTCTGGCACCACGAGTGGAAAGAGCCCATCGGCGTCGTTCTGGACGTCGCCGAGTGGCAGCCCGGTGACCCCCGCTTCGCCGACATCCCCAGCTGGCCGTCCGAAGCCGGAGCACTCGTCGCGACCATCGCGTTCAACTTGCGCACGTCCAAGGGCCGCGACGTGTACGAGCAGGTGCGCCAGTGGCACGACCATGGTGAGGCCCAGTTCTCCATCGGCTACCGCGTCCCTCCGAGCGGCGCGACGAAGCGCTCCGACGGCGTCCGTGTAATCCACAAGCTCGACTTGTTCGAGGTCTCCCCGGTACTGCACGGGGCCCACCCCATGACCCGCTCGCTGGAGGTCAAGGCCGACCCCGGCTCCGTCGACTTGGAGCACAAGACCACCGCGTCCAGCGGCCACCTCGACATCAAGGCCGCCGAGCAGCAGGTAGGACGCGGCAGCATGGTCGCGCTCTACCTCCCCGCCGACACCGCCGCGAAGATCGCCCACCGCGACGGCACGGACCCGCGTGACCTTCACATCACCCTGGCCTACCTGGGAGACGCCGACCAACTCCCCGGCCACCCCGACGACCTCGCCCAGCTCGTCGCCATCGCGCTCGACGGCACCGAACCCCTCACCGGCCAGATCGGGGGCATCGGCCGCTTCCCCGCCAGCGGGGACGGCGAGCCGATGTTCGTCCCGGTCGACGTGCCCGGCCTGACCGAGCTGCGTACTCGAATCCTCGACGTCCTCGCTGTGTCGCCCCTCGCCGGAGCCGTACGGACCGACCACGGATTCACCCCGCACATCACCCTCGGCTACGACCTGCCCGCCGATACCCCAGCACTCCCGCCGATACCCGTCTCCTTCCACACCGTGCACGTAGTCCGCGGCCCGGACGCCACCCCTGTCCGTCTCACCGGCCAAGCTACCGGCGAGGAATCGGTTCCCTCCAACCTCTTTGCCCAATTGAGCAAGAACGATCTTGGAATGCCAGCTAGGGGCGAAACAAAGACCGCCCGCGCCGCCGTGTTCGAAGCGAAGACCGCAGGTAGCAGCAGCCGTAAGCGCAACCCGCCAGCGAACAAGAGCGCCCGCGCCACGGTCTTCGAAGCCAAGTCCCGCACCACATCTGGAGCCCTCGTGCAGCCGATCCAGCCCCTGCCAGCGTCCTACGAGGAGATCCGCGACCGCGTCCGCGCGGCCGTCCGACAGCTACTCGCCACGGATGAGGGCACCTGGTCATGCGTCGAGGCCACCTACCCCGACCGCGCGATCGTCTCCGTCCACCAGGACGGCGGTACCCCGGCCACCTACTCCGTGCCGTACGACGCCAACGGCACCGAGATAGCCCTCGGCTCTCCCCAACCCGTTGAGCTGACCACCGTGGTCATCCCCAACCAAGGGCCGGCGCGCGCCGCCGATGCCGACGAGACCACGGACAGCCTCGTCGTACGCCCGGCCCTGAGCGCACTGGAAGAGGTCACCGCCCGCGTCCAGGCCGCCGACGGAACTGAGCAACTGGGCCCGCTGCGATCCACGGTAGAAGAACTCATCGCCGCGCTCTCCCGCAAGGGACTCGACGTCCACCCCGCCGACGAAGACCGCCGAGAGCGTGCATCCATCCCGGCCCCGATGGCGGGCAATGGCATCGACCTGTGGGACGACCCGTACGACGAACCCCACGACCCTGCCCCCAACGACGGCATGAGCGAGGAGCCGGACAACGACGAAGACGACGAGGACACCGTTCTCCTCGACCCCGATGAAGTGAAAGCCCAGCTCGCTGCGATCCAGGGGTAGCCACCGCGACTCAGCCCGCGAACCGCTTCCGCCGCCCACAAGGCACCTGCTTCACACCACAACAAAACAGCAGGTCAGAGCCCGTGTGCTGCCTTCCTCCATCACGTGAGGAACGGCAGCACGCGACGTTAACCACCCCCGCTCTCTCAAATGCCCCGCGTTGTCGGGTCGTCCCGGTGCTGGCCGGGCGAGCGACGCACGTCAACCGCACCCAGCATCAGGAGAGAGCACCCCGCAATGGCTGAGAACAAGAGCCTCATCAACAGCCTGAAGACCCAGCTCGCCGAGAAGTCCGCCGAAGCCGAGCGCATTTCGCAGACCTTCAAGGTCGAGGACAACGGTGGATTCGTCGTCAGCACCGAGCAGGCGTCCGCCTTCAAGAAGGTGTCCGCCGATGCGATGGAACTCAAGCAGCTCATCGCCGATGCCGAGGGCCTGAGCCAGGTCAAGCAGTATCTGGCCGAGCCGGACTCTGTGCCCGCCGCAGGCCAGCACTACGGGCAGAGGCAGCAGGGCCCCATGGAGGGCAAGAGCCTCGGTGATCTCTTCGTCGAGTCCGACGCCTTCAAGCACGCCGCGCAGGCCGGGTTCCGTGACCGCCCGTATGTCCGGGCCGAGATGGAAGGGAAGTCCATCTTCAGCCTGTCGGCGGGGACGGTCACGCACCAGACTCTCGGCTCTGTGCAGAACCTCGGGATCGCGGAGCGCGAGTACCGCAAGTTCCACGTGCGCGACCTGTTCCCGAAGAGTTCGACGAAGCAGGCCGTGCTGTACGGCGCTCGCGAGACTGGTTGGACGAACAACGCCAAGCAGGTGAAGGAGCGTTACGGCGCCGACGGCACCAGCCCGGCGACGGGCGCGGAGACCGACACCTGGGGGCGGGCACCCCGCTCGAAGCTCTCGCTGGTCCCGGTGATGTACCCGGTCAGCGAGATCGCCCACCTACTCGACGCCCACAAGAACATCTTGTCCGACGAGCCCAGGCTCAAGACCTTCATCAACAGCCGCATGATCGAAGGTGTGAAGTACCAGGAGGACTGGGACCTTCTGCACTCGGTCGGTGATGGCCAGAGCCTGACCGGCATCTTCAACACCCCTGGCGTGCAGCAGTACCAGGGGTTGAACTCCGACCAGTACAGCGTCCAGATCCGGCGCAGCATCACCAAGGCGTTGCTCGCCGAGTACGACCCGACTGGCATCGTCCTCTCGCCGACGATGTGGGAGCACGTCGAGGTCGAAGAGGACAAGACGGGTGCGTTCCGCGTCGCCCTGCAGATAGCTGTCGGCGCGTCCAAGCGCGTCTGGCGCCTGGACGTCGTCGAGACGACGGCGATGGCTGATGACAACTTCCTCGTCGGAGCGTTTGGCCTGGGCGCCCAGCTCCACGACAGGGAGTCGGTCTCCGTCACGGTCAGCTCGGAGAACGCGGACAACTTCGAGAAGGGGCTGATCACGTTCCGAGCGGACGAACGGGTCGCCCTGGAGGTCCCGCGCCCCGAGTCCTTCGTGATCGGCACCTGGACCCAGCCCACCGGCTGAACCCGATGAAGGGAGGCACCGCCCGTCGTCCTGGCGGTGCCTCCCCGCTCGCCCGCCTTGTGCACGACCTGACACGAAGGAACGCCGGTGACCAACAAGGAACTCGTCGGGCTTGCAGCCGACTTGGACGCACTGACTAAGGCGCCGGCCGCCCGCAAGGGGCCACCGTGCGGCGTCGCGTCCGTACTGGCCGCCGTGGACAACGACGCCGCTGAAACGCTGCGGCGCATCCTCGACACGAGCACCATCTCCTCCACCGCCATCGCTGAAGTACTCGGCGAGCACGGCCGGTCGGTCACCTCCTACACCGTGGCGCGTCACCGCCGCCGCGGCGCTGCCAACGGATGCCGGTGCACACGATGAGCCTGACGAACGACCTGGAGGCCCTTCTCCAGCCCACGGCGGACGCCAATCAATCTCAGCCCAGCGAGGTCCTGCGGCCCCCGGCACCTGCCCCACGGGGCTGGGAGGCCGGAGTCCGCTACGAGGCGGGGGGCGCCATGGTGGTCACCGCCCCGGCCGCCGTGCAACCGCCGCAGGACGAGGCCGACTGGCGTGCCCGCGTCGAAGACCTCGGGCTCGCCATCCCCGAGGGCTGGAGAGTGCGACTCGTCGAAGCCCGTCACGACCCGGCCGCCTGGCATCGTGATGCCCAAGGCGAAGACGCGGTCACCCGAGCGGTCTGGCGCTGCCGCTACGTGATCGAGCCCGCCGCCCCGGCCTGGCTCTCCACTGGAGACGTCGACGCCTTGGTCCGCGACGCGATGCGGCGGCGCCGGAAGCCACGCGCTACCGCCGATAGCGCAGAGCGCGCCCTGATCGTCGTATACGCCGACGCGCAGGCAGGCAAGGTCGGACGGGATGGCGGCACTCCGGAGCTGGTCTCCCGGGTCGCTGAACGCTTCGATCGACTCGACGACCACATTCGGGACCTACGAGAACACCGCGCAGCAGGCGTACACCAACGACCTGAGCATGACGGAGATGATCCGCGTCCACAGACGGATCACCTTCGAGGGCCTGGACCGCCTCGCCGGACGCTTCGATCGCGTCGTCGCGGCAACCTGCGGTTCGAACCACGGCCGTGTACGACGCGGCCGCGAAGCCGTCGGCCCGCCCAACGACGACTGGGGTATTGAAGTCATGTCCCAGATCGCCGACGCGTACGCCCGCAACACGGACGCGTACGGGCACGTCAGCTTCGTCATGCCGGAGAAGTGGCGCGAGACCGTCAGCCTGGACATCGCCGGAACCACTGTGGGACTCGCACACGGCCACCAATACCCCAGGCCGGAGAAGGCCGGGGACTGGTGGCGAGCGCAGAGCTTCGGCCGTCAGGCCATCGCAGATGCCTCGATCTTGATCACCGGCCACTACCACCACTTCCGCACCCAACAGCTGGGCAACGGGCGCCTGCACATCCAGGCCCCCACGCTCGACAACGGCTCGGACTGGTACACGGCTAGATCGGGCGAGGTCTCGTCCGCCGGGCTGCTCGTCCTCAGTGTCAGCCCAAATGGTTGGGACCACCTTCGGTTGCTCTGAGCTCGCGCCAACGCGCAACGACTCAGCAGGGAACGGGCGTGCGATAGCGAGCCTCCTGACCCCTACCGTCTCCTCGCCAGTTCGGCGTAGCTCGTGCAGTACCTCAAGTTCTGCTCTGATCTTTACAGAAGGACCACTCTCGGCGCTGTCCGGAGGCACAGTGGCCAGGTGATCACTCGGTTGAGGCGAAGGTGGAAGGTACGCAGCGGGTCTCAAGGGCGCCGCCTGGCAATTGGTCTGGCGATCTTCCTAGGGCTGATCGGCTACGGGCTCTTGCTCTGGAGGGGCCCCTGGTGGCTCGACGGTTCCCACATTCGGGACAGAGACCTACAGCCGGCCGATGGTGTCGTGATCACTGGGCTCCGCACAATGCTTGTCGCCCTTGGGGCCGCCGTGGTGGCGGGCCTCGGATTGATGTACACCCACCTGAATCTTCAGCACACGCGCGACAAGGATCGGGATCAGGCCGAACTCACGCGCGAAGGCCAGGTCACCGAGCGATATGTGGCGGCAATCAAGCTTCTTGGCTCCGCCAGCGAGACAGAACGGCTTGGCGGAATCTACGCCCTCGAAAGAATCATGAAGGACTCCGAGAAGGACCATTGGACAGTCGTCGAGGTCCTGGCCTCATTCGTGCGCGACCGCTGCGCACGTCACGACGAGACTCAAATCGTTGAAGTTGACGGCGAGCACGGGACCCTCACTGTCTCGAATCCGCCAGAGCGAGATGGGCTAGTCGCCTTCCAGGTTCTCTGCCGCCGCCCGGATCGCGAGGAGGCACACCGCGTTGATCTGCGCGATGTAACTCTGCACGAAGTGCAGATTGAGGGCGGTCGATTGCAGGACTTCGACCTCTCGGGCGCTGACCTGCACGCGGCGACATTCATCGACTGCAACTTCGAATCGGTTCGCCTCAATGAGGCCACGCTCAACAAGGCAACTCTGGCGAGTTGCAACGTTTCCAAGGCGACTTTTGATGATGCCTCACTTGAGGGAACGAAATTCCACAACGTATCACTGGAGAAAGCTAGTTTCCGTCGGGCTCAGATGGAGGGGACGTCCATCGACAAGGCATCGATGGAAGACGCAGATCTCCGCGAATCAGACATTGAAGATGCACTGTTTTCCGATGTGAGCTTGCACGGGGCTCGGTTTGAAGGTGCGTCGCTCCACGGGGAAACCGTGTTTCAGGACGCTCCGGGATTGACGTCAGAGCAGCTGACGCCGGCCAGTGTCGCCCCAAGGGTCGAACTGCCGGACTCCGTCGCGCGTGTCGTGAATCTCCGCACGGAAATTGATTCCATCCCCCGTCGGGCCCTCGGTCGCGAGGACGATTGAAGTCAGGGCGCGACGCTAGTCCGTTCCGACACACATCCTTCGCCGACTACCGAAATCGGAGGAAGGACACCATGGGCCTGTATCGCCAGGATGGCACCCGCATCGCGAAAGCAGCGTTTCCCGCGGCCGCACTCGACGATCCCCCCGTCCGCATCACCGAAGACGTCTACGTCTCCGAGCCGTACGGGCGCGGAGACGGACAGCCCGAAGGCTCCAAGCGTTTCCTGCTCTACCAGGCCGGGACAGTCATCCCGAGATCCAGCATCGACCGAGCGTTCAGCGCGGCCAGTGTGACGGCGATCAGCCCCAACAAGGGCCCGGCCGCAGGCGGCACCACCATCACGATCAAGGGTGAACATCTCGACGGTGTCTCAGCCGTCAGCTTCGGCCCCACGGCCGGAACCGAACTGCGCATCCACTCGGCCAACGAGCTGACCGTGAAGACGCCGTCCGGCGAAGCGGGAGCTGCATCCGTCGAACTCGCAGATGACAGCGGCCTCATCGCCAAGACCAACGGCTTCACCTACGAGGCCCCGGCCGGCGGCTGAACCGAGCCGTCTGGGGCCCCGCCCGTGGGGCCCCAGCGCAGCCGCGGCCAATGCTCCGAGGCTTCGATTCCCGATAGACGCGATCTTCTCGCACCGCGCGACACAAACCGGGCCACCCGTGCAGGGTGCGCGCGATCGGACCGACACCCGCATGAGGAGCCATCCATGGCCACCACCGCCCGCACCCGGAAGACCACCGCAAAGACGATCGCCGAGGACGCTACGGCGGCTGCACCGGACACCGAGCCCACCGACTCGGCCCCCACCGCGCCGGAAGCAGCCCCGTTGGAGCCGCCGCACGTCGACGATGCCCCCGAGCCCCCGGCCGCGCCCCTGTACGTCACACCGACCGAGGTCATCCCCGACGAGGAGAACCTGGCCGACGTCATCCTCGACGACGCCACCGGGCAGCCGCCCGCCAACCTCGACGAGGTGTTTGTACCCCTCACCCCGTTCGGCTCGACGCTCCAGTGCACCATCCGCCTGATCGAGCGCACGTTCCTCGGACCTCACCACAACCCCGTGACGCGGCTCCTCCAGCCGAAGGGCGCCGTCGTCTCCGAGAACATCGCCGCCCGTATCCGCGAACGCCTCGACGCGCAGGCCGCGCGCACCAACCGCAACCAGTAGGGAGAGGCCAGGTGTCGGTCTACGACCACAAGCCCATGTGGGCCGGAGCGCACTACGACCCGGCCCCGGCCGGCGGCGAGGTCTCACGCCTCGACCTGTACGCCACGCCGGAACGCGACGGGGCGGTTGTCGCGTCGGCCGCACCTGCCGTTCGTCTGAGCGCCGGGGTATACCGCTTCGACATCCCCCACGTCGCGCCGGGCCGCTACTGGGGCACGGTCACCTTCACCCCAAACGCGTCCGGGCAGGCCGTCACGGACACCTCAGTGCGCTTGGACCTCCCCAACGGCCAGGGCCTGGTCGCGTCACCCGAGGCTGTCGCCGACGCCCTTGGCGTTACGCTCCCGCTCGCCTCTGCCCAGCGCAGCACCTATGAGACGGAGATCCGCAACGCGCAGGCCGACGTCGCCGCCTACCTCGGCCGGGCCCTGGTGCCCGCTGTCACCACGCTGCGTGGGCTCACCCCGTACTGGACGGATGCTCTTGAGGACGCGGACGCTTGGCACCTCGACGTTGACGACATCGCTGAGGTGATCTCCTATCGGGCCAGTGGCGACGGCACGTACGACGTGGACCTCCTCGTCGGTCTGGACGGCGTCAAGGAGGAGTCGGTGGTGCGTTATGTCGTAGCGCACGCCGCTGAGTCCGTCCGGCAGCGGACCGACCAGGTCACGACGGCAGCAGGGTCGGGGCGTCGCGTCTCATCCGTGAGCGCCGAAGGCCAGTCCGTCTCGTACGACTCCGCGCCCACCACTGGTCAGGCAGGCGCTCTCCCCACCATCAACAGCCTCAACCGGCTGCGCCGTCTGGTGTTCCAGCCGTTGTCCCGGCCGCCGCGCGCCCCTTGGCCGTACGCGTCGACCCGCGCCCGGCGCTGACTGGAAGGGGAGGCCGATGGCCGTCGTTCTGGCTAACCGGGCGTTGACGCTGTACGCGCTCGCGCACCCCTGGGCCCGAGACGCGAACGGTGTCCCCGTGCCGCCCGATCCGAGTCATCGGTCGGCGCCGCGCGGCCCCTGGCCCGGCTCCGCCCTGGAGCAGCCGGACGCCACCTGGTCCCTGCGCCTGGCCCCGGCCGCCTGGCCCGTAGAACCCGGCGATGTCATCGGCGACGAGGCCGGGATGACATGGACCGTCTCCACCGCCCGCCTCCACCGGGTGCCCGGCTACCCGGCCGTCGACTACGTCCAGGCGACCGCCGCGCAAAACCCGCCGGAGGTGCCCTGACATGGCCAAGTTCACCCCGAACCCTGCCTTGGAGACGCTGCTCGCAAGGATGGTCGCCCCACATGTCCAGCGCATAGCCCACCAGGTCGAGGTCGAGGCGAAACGTCTGGCCCCACCCACGAAGCGGTGGGTCACTGTGGCCGACGACAAGGTGCGTCCCACCCACGTCCAGGCGCAGGGCCAAGTCGTGCCGGGGAACCTTCGGTTCACGATCAACAGCATGGACTGGGACCGCAAGCACCGCGGCGTCGGGGCGAACACTTACATGCTTCAGCCCCGCGACCAGACGTCCCGAGCGGTCGCGAACCTGAAGAACTGCCGCTGCGCCACCGCCCTCGACCCCGAGGGCATTACACGGAACATCAGCACCGGTCAACCGATCATCACCGGCAAGAAGGTGACGGTAACCGTCACCGCCCGCGGCCCGATGGTCGTCGAGGCTGAAGTCGGGACTGTCTACCCAGGCAACCTGATCGCTGACGGCGCGCACTTCATGGCCCGCGCCGCTGCCATCGTGGCTGGTCGCCGCTGACGCCCCCGATGCGGGGGCGTCAGGGCTGCGGCGCGTCAACTGCGCGTGCGTCGCATGCATCGAGCAACAAATGTGGCCACAGCATTCACAGCGAAGGCAGCGGCTGTACTGAGCGTCGCCGGACCCTCGGGAACGTATCCGGCGACCGCCGATACGAGCGGGATGGCGGTCAGGAGGCCGGTGACCTCCAGCGGCCGAGGCCGGCGCCACTCCCAGGGGACCTCTCGCCACGCGGCCTTCCGACCGCCGGTAGAGGTGCGCTTCTTGCCGCTCATTCGTTGTCCCTCCCAGTCCGAGGCGCCGACGTCCGGCACAACGACCACATTGGAGGGGGTGCGAGCATAAGCAAAAGGGCGTTTCCGCAGGTCAGACGGTATGTCGCCTTAACGGGGGCGGATAACATGGCGGTGGCGTGCGCCTTTTCCGCCATCGGCATCCTATCCGGCGTCGTCAAGGTGTCAGACCGTCTGATCCCTTTTTGCCCCATTAAACGCGCGGGCGAATCAGGCCAGTTGCTGTAGCGGACGTAGACGAACGCAGCATCGCCGGGCGCCCCAGGCTCACAGCGTGTACTCCGGACCGCCAAGCCGGAGCACGCGACGCAAGCAGGCCGTGCCAGTCACGGTGCGCTGCATGACTGCCAAGAACCTCTCTCCCCAGAGCGCCACGCCCGAAGCCCCGGCCGCCGATGCCTCCTCCGCACGCGCCACCGCGCCGTCGAACGCGCCGATGGAGACCGTCACGCTGGCCAACCACCTCAACATCGAAGGCCGCAGCTACCTGCCCGGCGCGAAGGTCCGCGTGTCGGCCGATTACGCCCGGCGCCTGCGTATCTCGGGCTACGTCGCTCGTACCTGATGTCTGGTGTCTTCACGCTCGCCGACGCCGACCCGGTGACGGCGCTGCTTACTTGGCTCCAGAAACACCCGCGCGTGGCCGAGGCCCTGGGCGGCCCCGGCCGCGTGTCCGGGATCGCAGAGGCCCCGTGGCCTCACCTGCGCGTCAGCCACGGGCCCGGCGGAGACCTGCGCAGCTTGACGTGGGCAACCGAGCCCGAGGTGACGCTGGAGATGTACGGCGACCCCGGCGGCTGGCCGGGACAAGCCGAGCTGCGGCGGATCATCCTCTTGTGCGCGGCCGCGGCCACCGAGCTGCCCGACGCCCCCCACACTTCGGGGCAGCCCGTCATCAGCGGCGTCCGCCCCTCCGGCACGCTCCTCTGGTCCCCGCTCGTCGACGGACAGCCTCGTTGGCTCCTCGGTCTGCTGGTCACGCTGCACCCGTAGCGCGCGACGTTAGCCCTCTGCTCTCCGCAAGGTTCCGGGGCCCGATCACCGGACCCCCAGGGAGACCCCGCCATGGCAGGCGAGACCGCCAACAACAACCAGATCGTCATCCCCGCGCTCACGCGCGTGTGGCTCGCCGAGGTCGGCGCTACCGCGCCGGCTGACGCAACCGCCGTCATGCCGAACGGCTGGCGCGCCGTCGGTCTGACCACCGAGGACTCGTTGAAGTTCAACAACGAACCCAACTTCGAGCAAGTCCGCAGCGCCCAGTCCTCGTACCCGACCCGGACCTTCCAGACCCAGGACGCGTCGACGATCGAGGTCGATCTCCAGCAGTGGTCCGGTGAGAACTTCCGGGCCGTGTACGGCGGTGGCCAGATCGACGAAGTCACGGCCGCCGACTCCAAGAAGCACTACAAGTTCACGCCGCCCAGGATCGGCTCGCGTACCGAGATCGCCGCGTGCATCGAGGTGATCGACGGCGGCAAGAGCTACCGCTACATGGTGCCGCGCTCCATGCAGATGGAGGGCGTGAACACCGAACTCGCCAAGACGAAGGAAGCCGTCTTGCCCCTGCGCCTTGCCGTGCAGGGCGGTGACGACTCCGACGCCTGGTACGTCATCACCAACGACCCGAGCTTTGCCCCGGCCACCGCTCCGGCGGGCGGCTGACCTCTCGCAGCGGCAGCGCGCGACGCAAGCCTCACGGACTTGCCAGTGTCCGCGCGCTGCCGCACACCGCGATCCAGCCCGCGCACACGAGAGGCCCGCCTGCCATGTCCTTCGTCATCGACCTCGACGCCGCCGAACGCCGGGAAGTCCAGTACCCCCACGGTATCCCCGTGAAGTACCGCGAGGAGCAGTTCATCTACCCCGCCGAGCTGCCCGCCAAGGCGCTCGACCCGCTGCTCTCCGACACCCTGGACCTCGTCGGCCTGCTGCGCGACGTCATCGAGGCGAGCGAGAACCCGACCGCGTCGGTCGTCATCGACCTGGTCTTCAAACGGCCGAACCTGCCACGCCAGTTCGTCGACGCGATCTACGAGGTGCACCGCATCCTCCTCGGCAAGGAGGAGTACCAGCGGTTCGATGACTTGGGCCCCTCCCTCCCGGCGTACGTCCGCCTCACCATGGGCCTGATCAAGGTCTACGGCGTCGACCTGGGAAAACTCTTCGGGCTGGGCGGCTCCTCCGAGAGCGATGGGGAGACGTCGAGTCCGACCTCAACCGATTCCACGGACTCGACGCCCGAGGAATCTGGCGACAGCCAGGAGAGCCCGGCTTCCTCGGACTGAGGCGTCTGATCGTCCTGATCGACGGCCTCCCCGAGGAGTCCCGCATCCAGTCCGCCCAGATCAACGGGTGGACCAAGGAGACGGAACTCCTGGCCCAGCTGATCGAAGAGGTCAGCATTCTGGCCGCCGACCGGCGACGTGAAGAACCGACGTCCATCCCTCGCCCGTACAACCCCGCCCGGGCTGCTGCTCACGAGCAGCCCGGCGCGAAGCCGCAACAGCAACAGCACACCGCAGCCCCCCAGATGACGGGGCACCGGCAGATGCTCGCGGCCGCGATGCAGAGAGGAATGGTCCGCAGTGGCTGAGGGCCTTCAGGCTGGTCGCCTGGACGTGCCGGTCGTCGCCGACCTCGCCGGATTCGCGCGTGAACTGCGCACCAAGGTCGAGGCGGCCGCCGAGGGCCTGGCCGTAAAGGTCAAGATCAAGGTCGACGACAAGAACCTTCGCAAGAAGCTCGAAGCCGCCGTCAAAGAGGCGTCGAAGGGCGTCAGCTCCAAGGTCAAGATCAAGATCGACGACCAGCGGCTCCGGGCGGAGCTGGACGGCATCGCACGGCGCATCGCAGCAACCGACGTCCGCGTACCGGTCCGGCCCGACGGTGACTCCGACAGTCACAGCCGCAGCGGCGGCCTGCTCGCAGGCGTCCGCGATCTGATCCGCGGTGCGCAGGGCGAAGCCGACCGCACGCCGGTCAACGTCCCGGTGCAGATGCGGGTCCCGCGCGGCCGCAAGTCGATGCGGATGCTCGGCATCGGCTCGCTGCTCTCCCTCGCGCAGCCCGCCGTTGCCGCTCTCACCCAGTACGGCGCCGCGCTGACCGCGCTCGTATCCTCCGCCGCACCCGCCGTAGGTGTGCTCGGAGCGATACCCGGCCTGATCGTGGCGGCCGGCACTGCGGCGATCGGCACGAAGGTCGCCTTCGGCGGCTTCGGCGAAGCTCTGAAGCAGACCCTCAAGGCCCAGCAGCAGGCAGCCAACGGCGCAAAGCTGACCAAGGCCCAGCAGGACGCGCTCAAGCAGTCCACCGAGGGGCTGTCCGCTTCAGCCCGCAAGAGCGTGACCACGGTCGCCTCCCTGAGCGGCGCATGGCGCAAGATGCGCCAGTCCGTGCAGGAAAGATTCTTCTCGCAGGTCGCAGACGACATCAAGCCCCTGTCGGGCGCGGTGCTGCCTCTGCTGAAGGACATGCTCGGCGACACCGCAGGCCAGATGGGCAACCTGGCCGAGCGGGGCGCCCAGTTCATGCAGTCAGGCCCGTTCCGTCGCGACTTCAAGACGATCGCGGCCACGAACAGCACGGCCGTCGGGCACATGACCGATGGGCTCGCGAATCTCGGGCACGCAAGTCTCGACTTCATGGTGGCCTCCGGCCCTTTTGTCGAACGGGTCAGCGGCGGCGTTGAGAAGTTCACGCAATGGGCGCGGGCCTCCGTCCAGGCCGGTCGCGAAACCGGATCGCTGGCGAAGTTCCTCGACCACGCCGGAGATAAGGCATCCCAACTCGGGCGCTCCACCTGGGACCTCGTTAAGGGCCTCGGGGGCGTCGGCAAGGCCGCCCAGGACTCCGGCGATGCGCTGCTCGACGGGTTCGAAGGCGCCATGACCCGCTTCAAGCGGTGGGCGAACTCGGTCAAGGGCCAGACGTCGATGAAGCAGTTCTTCTCCGACGCCGCGCCCACCTTCCACGAGCTGAACCGGCTCGTCGGCGACTTTTTTCGAGGGCTTGGCCGGGCCGCGAAGGACAACGGCATCACCGACCTGATCCGGCAGATTAGGACCGAGCTGATGCCCGCGCTCGGCACCTTCTTCGACTCCATCGGGCACTCCATCGGGCCCGCGCTGATCGGCCTCGTATCCAACCTTGCCACCGCGATCGGTAACCTCTCGGCGGCCGGCACTGGGCTCGGGGTGCTCCTGGCCGCCTTCAACGGCCTGCTGCACGCCTTCAACACGATCATGAGCATCGTGCCGGGCGCGAACACTGCCCTGGCGGTGCTGCTCGGGACGATGCTCGCCCTCAAGGTGGTCTCCGCCGTCTCCACTGCGTTGCGCGGCTTCGGCACGTCGATCGCCACGGCGACCCGATCGGCATCGTCCCTGGGCAACGTCATGCGCGGCAGCCTCTCGCCCGGGACGATCGGCCCGCAGGCCACCATGTGGCAACGCATGGGCACGGCTTACCGCACCGCCTCCACCGAGGGCGGTCGCCTCTCCGGCACGCTGCGGGGCATCGGCGCCGCGAACCGGGTCGCCTCCAGAACCCTCGGCGGCATGACCTCAGCGCTCGGCGGCCCACTGGGTATCGCTATGGCCGGGGTCACGATCGGGCTCGGGCTGCTCGCAGCGAAGCAGCAGGCCGCCGCCCGCGCCGCCGCCGCACACGAGGAACGCATCAGCTCCCTGGCGCAGGCACTCGCCGACTCCAACGGGCAGATCGACGCCAACGTGAGGGCGCAGGCAGCCCAGTACCTCCAAGACGTCAAGCTCAACGACGGCAAGGGCAAGCTCGTCGACACCCTTCGCAGCGCGGACGTCAGCCTCAAGTCGGTCACCGACGCCTACCTCGACCAAGGCGGCTCCATCGAGGGCCTGGAAAAGAAGCTGCGCACGCTCGCGAAGGAGACCGAGCACTACGTCTCGATGGGCCCCAAGACAGACGTCCTGAAGATGACGCCGCAGGGCGAGAAGTACCAGGCCGCCGCCGACGCCCTCAAGGGCATGAGCGGCGAGCTGGACAAGTCGAAGACGAAGGCAAAGGAGCTGAACGAAGCGGTCAACGGGACATCCACCACCGGCACGTCCGCCTACGACCGCCTCCAGGCCGCGGTGCAGGGCTACAGCGACAAGACCAAGAGCGCCGACGAGCGGACCGACAGCCTGCGCCGCGCGCTCGATGCCCTCAGTGGCAACGCGCAGTCATTCCACGACGCGTCCGCACAGCTCAACTCCGTAATGCTCCAGATCGACGAGACGATGAAGGGCAACATCGACCAGGCCGAAGGCTGGGGCAAGGCTCTCGTCGACAGTGACGGCCTGGTCAACACCGCCTCCCGCAACGGGCAGACCCTGAACGGCCGACTCGGCGAGCTGCGCGACTCCATGCTCGGCGTTGCTACCAGCGCCCAGCAATCGGCCGAGCAGGGCGTGATGCCCATGTCGGAGGCAATGGACCGAGGTCAGGCCGCGATGGAGCGGGCCCGGTCGAAGGCAATCCAGCTCGCGATGGACATGGGCATCCCCAAGTCACAGGCGAAGGCCCTCGCCGACCAGATGGGGTTCATCCCGGACACCGTGACCACGCTGATGACCACGAAGGGCATCCCGGAGTCGACGGCGCAGATTCTCGGACTGCGCGGCACGCTGGAGTCGCTGAAGCCGGGCAAGTCAATCAGCATCAAGGCACCGACGGGCGAGGCCCGTAAGCAGCTCGAACTCCTTGGTTTCAAGGTGACCACGCTCCCCGGCGGAAAGAACGTCCGGGTCACCGCGCCGACGAAGGGCGCCCGCGTCGACATCGGCGCCCTGGCCGCGGACATCGCGAATGCCCCGAACCGGAAGAACGTCACGGTCACCGCGATCATCAAGAAGGCCACCGGGGATCTGACGGCGATTCGCGACAAGGTCGCGGGGCTGCCGCCCGGCAAGAAGCTGAAGATGGAAGCGCCGACCGCCACGGCGCAGAAGATGATCAAAGACCTTGGCTTCAAGGTCAAGGAACTCAAGGGCAAGAAGGTCGAGATCACCGCCCCGACCGGGTCGGCATCCTCCAACGTCGAGGCGATCCAGCGGAAGATCAACGGCCTCACCGGCAAGACCGTGCACGTCACGATCAAGTACTCCACGGTCGGCAAGCCGTACGTCTCTGAAAACGCCAACGGCAGCATCACCCGGTTCGCCAACGGCGGCATCCAGCGTGCTGGCAACCGCATCAAGACGTTCGCGGCCGGAGCCGAACGGCACGTCGCACAGATCGCCCGCCCCGGTGAATGGCGGCTGTGGGCGGAGCCGGAGACCGGCGGCGAAGCCTACGTGCCGCTAGCTGGGGCGAAGCGGACCCGGTCCAAGCAGATCGTCGAGCAGGTGGTGCGCGAGTTCGGCGGAGTCGTCGCCTGGGCGAACGGCGCGCTGCGCCAGTACGCCGACGGCGCCGTGGCCGTCAACCGCGGCACCCGCGCTGCGGCACCCCGCGCCTCCGTCCCCCAGGCCGTTAGCCCCTCCCTCGTCGGTGGCGACCTCAACCTCACCATGACCGGCCGTCCCATGACCCCAGGAGAGGCCCTGAACGACGCCATGTTCGAACTGCGCCGCATCCGCCGAGGAGGTGCCCATGTCGCTGGCTGAGAGTGAGTGGAGACTGTCGTACGGCGCCAACGGTGTGCATCCCGGCGCGACGTTCACGTTCGGCACGATCCGCTCCGGCTTCTATCTGCTGGAGCCGTACGAGATCGCGTACGGCGACACGGACGCCGGGGACACCCCGTTGCCCCGCGCGGACGGTATCCGCTTCGGTCAGGATTTCAAGACCGCGGCGACCATCACGTTCGAGGTCGGTGTCGACGCTGTCGACGACGCGACCACCCAGCAGGGCCGGCACGGCGCAGCCTTGGACCGGCTGTCCAGGTTCGGGCAGGCGTGGGACGCGGAGGCGCTGCGCCTCCGTTTCGCCACCCCGGCCACGCTGTCGACCACGCAGGGCGGCCGACCCCGCCGTTTCTACGGCCGCCCCCGCAAGTGGGCGCCGGCCGCCTCCAAGCTCACGAGGCAGGGCTACACCCCTGTCGTGTGCACCTTCGCCTGCCAGGACGACACCGCGTACGACGAGGTCGAGCAGAGCGTGCGCGTGGACATTCAGCCACCGCCGCACCGTGGTCTCGTCGGTCCGCTGACCACGCCGCTGACAATGATCGGGGAGAGCAGCGGCAAGGTGGCGGGGGACGTCACCGTGGGCGGCACGAGGGCGACATGGCCAGTCATCACCATCTACGGTCCGATCAGCCAGCCGGTATGCGAGGTCGTCGGCAGGTGGAAGGCTTCCCTGAACCTCACGCTCGGCGCGGGTGAACGCGTCGCGATCGACACCCGGCCCTGGGCGCGGACGGTGCTGCGCAACGGCGGCGCATCGGTTGCCGGACTCCTCTACCGGGGGACGCCGAGACTTGAGGACATGCGCCTACCCGTGGGCCGCCAGGACTTCGTGATGCGTGGAACGGACAGCACCAGCACCGCATACATGACGGTGGCCTGGCGCGATGCCTACGCCTACTTGTGACCGAACCAAGATTGTCCCTGTCCGAATGGGCAAGCCACGGCCAGGCAGCACGCGACGCAAGAGCCCCGCCCCCTGAACACTCCCCGCCGGTTCGCCCAGCAAGCAGCGGAGGAAACGGCATGGCGTGGGATTCGGTTCCGTGGTTCACCGAAGGCGGCGCGGAGCACAGCTCGGAAGTCGCGAGGCTCTTGGCGTACGCCGCGTTCGGCGGCGCCGAGGGGGTGGTCGGCTCCGCGGACCTCCAGGTGAAGGCGCTCAGCACCCCCGCGGCGGCGGTGCAGATCCGTACCGGGGCCTGCGCGCTCATCAACCGCGCCCAGGGCGGCGCGTACCAGGCGTACGCTGCCCGGCTCCCTGTCGCCGACCAGGTTCCGATCGCCGCCACCGGCGTCTCGGCCCGCTCCGACCTGATCGTCGCCCGCGTGGAGAACCCCTACAGCTACGGCGAGACCTGGCCGAACCCCTCCAATCCCAAGATCGGCCCGTACGTCTATACCCGTGTGATCAGCGGCGTCTCGAAGACCACGACGAGTGTGCGGCAGGTCAGGAGTGGGGACTCCGCGATCGCTCTCGCCCGCATCGACATCCCGGCCAATACGACGACCGTCACCCAGGCCATGATCAAGGACCTGCGCTCGATGGTCGCCCCCCGCCGGGACCGGCGGATCTACACCGCCTTCCCCGGCACCCTGTCGACGCTCACCTACTCCGACAACAAGTGGCACAACTGGCCCGGTGATCCGGCACGGTGGGACATCGACGTGCCCGCCTGGGCGACTCGCTTGAAGATCATCACCACCATCGCGGGCCTGCGCATGACGAAGGCAGACGTCTACGCCTCCATGCAGAACGTGTTCGGCACGATCCAGGGCCAGAACACGGTGATCGACGACGACACCGGCAACCAGACTCGGCGCCAGACCATCGTTATCGCCGACAACATGAGCATTTCCAGCGCGCTGCGGGGCACCACCCAACGCCTCTACCTCCAGACGTACATGTCGAAGAGCGAGACCGGTGACCTGTCCGTGGACGGCTCCACGTCGATCGTCGCCGACGTCGAGTTCGTCGAGGCCCCGGACGAGGAAGAGGTCTGATGCCGGCCGGGTGGCGGTTCATCGCTCAACGCGCCCTGCCCGAGGAAATACTCGACTGGGAAGTCCCTTTTGCGCTCAGCAGCAACCCGAAGCGCGACCTGTCCGGGCCCGGCGCGATGGCGGGCACGATCCAGCCCGAGTACTCGCGGATGCTCGGCGCGGACGGCAAGCCGATCTTGCAGGAGTGGGACACCAAGCTGTACCTGGAGATCGACGGCGTGATCCGGTGGGGCGGCGTCGTGACCAAGACTTCGTACGACGGGCCGCAGGCGAGCATCCAGTGCGAGGGCTTCTCCTGCTACCCGCAGGGCATTCCGTACGAGGACTACATGGTCTCCGGCGCTCTGATCACCCCCAAAGACCCCTACGCCGGAAAGGACAAAAACCATGACGGCTGGGTCGACGGGAAGAAGGGCAAGCAACGCGTCCCCGACCCGCCGAAACCGTACGGAGGACCCCGGGTCGACGTGTACGACGCGTTCCGCAAGGTCTGGTCTCACGTACAGAGCCGGCCTTACGGCAACATCGGCCTGAAGATCGACAGTCACAAACTCGGCGAACTTCTCGGCACGAGCGACGGCCAGAATCCGTGGGAGCTGGCCTGGTGGGACAACCCGGACTGCGGGCAAACCCTCGACACCTTGACCAGCACCACGCCGTTCGACTGGATCGAGACGCACGCCTGGTCCGGGTCCGGGAACACCATCGAGCACCGACTGCGCCTCGGCACGCCCCGCCTTGGCCGCAAACGCGATGACCTCCGCTTCGCAGACGGCGAGAATCTGATCGCCATCGCCAAGCCCGAGGGCATGGGCGACGACTACGCCAACGAGGTCGTGGTCCTCGGGAAGGGCGAAGGCCGGAAGATGGCCCGCGCCCAGGTCCACCGCTACGACGGGCGACTGCGCCGCGTCGCCACGGTCACCGACAAGACCCTCTCCTCGCCCTCCTCCCTCAACACCAGAGGGCAGCAGGAATTGGCCGGCCGCACCAAGGCGCTGCAAATACCGGCCATCCAGGTCATCGACCACCCCAACGCCCGGCTCGGCTCCTGGCAGCTCGGCGACGACATCCGCGTCCAGGTCCACGTCCCGTGGGTCGGGGACGTCGACGTGTGGCACCGGATCGTCTCCGACGAGATCAGCGCCGACGGCACCGTGGTCCTCACCCTGAAGCGCTCCGACGCCTTCCACTACTGAGGACGCGACGCAAAGCACCACCGCCCCGCAGCATCCCGGGCCATGGTCAACTTCCTGGACACGCAAGCGGATGCCCGGCGCTTCGCTGCCCTCTTGGACGACTACGACCGCCGCCTCAAGGCCCTCGAACGGTCCACCCAGGCCGCCCACACCTCGATCGAGGGCGGCGCCATGGACATCTACGACGGCGACGGGAACCTCAAGGGCAGCGTCGGCGTGCAGCCCGACGGCGGCGTCGCACTCGTCCCCGTCAATACCGACCCGCCACCGACCCCCATGCCGCCCGCCATTGAACCGAAGTTGGCCGGGCTGGTGGTCGGCTGGGACGGCACCTGGGACGACTCGTACGCCACTCCCACGGACTTCTCCCTCATGCAGGTCCACATCGGTACCGCCCAGGACTTCGCCCCCGATGTGACGACGCTCGCGGGCACGATCACCGCAGTCCAGGGCGGCACCGTCACCGTGGCGGTCGAGGGTTATGACCCCGTGTGGGTACGCCTCATCGCGCAGAACACCGCGTCGATCACCGGCCCGCCGTCCGCAGCTGTGCAGGGCACCGCGCGCCAGGCCGTACCGCAGGACCTGATCGACGGGATCATCGACGAAAAAAGCTCGCCGAACAGGCCGTCTCCGCAGCCAAGGTGAAGCTCGGCGCGATCGGCGCCGACCAGCTCGCGCTCGGCGCGGGAAACCTCGCCCCCGACCCATCGTTCGAGAGCCCGCAGACAGCGCAGCTCATCGCCGCCCGGCCCGAGTGGACCCTCACAACGCCCGGCAACAACAGTCCGACCGCCCTGTCCGTCGACAGCACGAGCACGGCCAAGGACTGGCGCAGCCTGCAACTGGCCTACCTCAAGGTGCTTTCCGGCGAACGGCACTTCCTCGCCTTCGACTCCAAGGTCTCCGCAGACTTCAATGGGTCCGCGGCGAAGCTGTTCCTGCGCTACGACGACGCCGACGGCAAGGTCGTGGGATACGGCGTCGCCACCGCGCCCGTGGTGCTCGGTGGCCCCTGGACGCGCGTCCAGGCTCAGGTCCAGGCCCCGGCCGGGGCAGTCGGCGCCTCTCTGCGCGTCGAAGCATCACAAGCCTCCAGCGGGCGCGTGTGGTTCGACAACGTGGAGGCCCGCACCGTCGTCGCGGCCGGCATGGTCGTCGCCGGATCGATCAGCGCTGCCGAACTCGCCGTGAACTCCGTGACGGCCGAGAAGATCGTCGCCCTCGGGATCACCGCCGAGAAGATCGCGGCCCTGGCTATCACGGCGGACAAGATCGCCGCGTTGTCCGTGACAGCCGACAAGCTCGCCGCGAACGCAGTGACAGCCACCAAAATCCTTGCGGGCAGCATCGATGCCACCCACATCAAGGCAGGCAGCCTCACCGCCGACCGGCTGGCCCTGGGGACCGACGGCAACCTGATCGCGGACCCATCCTTCGAGAACGCCGTCACCGATGCGCGCGTGGCTGGGTCGCCCTACTGGAGCGTCGTTACACCGGGTAACAACACTCCGCGAGCCGTCCGTGTCGATGCGACCGCAGCGGCAGCGGCCACGCGCACCCTCGTCCTCGCCTTGGCCCCCGCCGTACCAGGCCAGAAGATGTTCCTGGCGGTGGACTACTTCGCCTCGACCAACTGGGCCGGGCGTCGGATCAGCTTCTACGCCCGCTGGGAGGACGCTGCTGGAGGGCTCCTGGGGTACAGCACCGTAACGACCGGCGAGGGTGCTGTAGTCACCGGCGGGTGGCAGCGCCTGCAAGGTGTTCCGGACGAAGCCGCCCCTGCTGGCACCGTCACCGCACGCGTGACGATCTCGACCAATGAGTCCACCGCCGGCACCGTCGCCTTCGATAACGCGGTGTGCCGGGTCGTGATGGCCTCCGGGTTCGCTGGGGCCCGCGCCGAGCTGTCACCGCAGGGCCTCCTCCTGTACGACGACGACGGCCAGGAGGCCGTTGCCCTTGTCAGTGGCAGGCCCAACTACCTGACCCTGGCGACCGATGGAACCCCTGTCGCCACCATCGACCAGAGCGGCAACGCCGGGTTCCAGGATCTCTACGTGGCCGGTGATTTCACGATCGGCGGTGACTCCCTCACGACGATTCTCGATGCTCGACCGCGCGGCATCGTCGCCGTCGACTATCAGGCCACCAGCGTGACCACTACCGGCACGGAAATGGGATTCGTAGAACTCGCCTTCACGGCGGAGAAGGACCGGATGTACCGCGTGGTCCTCGACTGTTACGCGGACCCCTCCGTCGCCGGAGGCGAGGTTCAGATCTTCCTCCGGGATGGCGGGGCAAATGCTCCCCTGATCTCCTCTACACAGGTCCAGTCCGCCATCTACCCCATGGCCGGGACAGGGGGCTGGCAGCGGGTACGTCTGGAGGACGTGCGGCACGGCACGCAGTGGGGAGAGGGCACCCACCGGCTCCTGATCACCTTCAAGAACGTGTCCGGGCCGTCGGGTCAGACCGTACGACTCCTCGGCGGCACCAACTACCGAGGCGTGTTCTACATCGAGGACGTCGGTCCCATCGTCCTGGAGACCGGCGTTTACAACACTGGTGGCGCCAGCACTACACCGCCGCCGCAGAAGTACGTCAAGACGTACTCGGCTTCCTGGTCCGGTTCGTACGCCGCCCGCGGCTCTTACAACAGCTACTACGGCAACAAGATGATGCAGGGCTACTACTCCTCCACCAACGGGATGCAAGCCTCGCTCGTTGGCTTCCCTGCGGCGATGACCAGCGACCTTTCCGGCGCGACCATCAGCAAGGCAGAGATCTACCTGTACTTCGACCACTGGTACAGCAACGCGGGCGGCAAGGCCGTGATCAAGGCACACAGCCACGCGTCCAGACCGGGAAGCTTCTCCTCCGACTCGGAGGCCACGACCATCTCGTGGGCCAAGAATCAGGGCAAGTGGGTCGACATCACGAGCGTGTTCGACTCCACCAAGTGGCGCGGCATCGCCCTGGACCCCAACAACTCGTCGAGCACCTACTACGGCCGCGCACGCGGCTACGGCGAAACCAACCCCCCGAAACTCCGCGTCACCTACACGAAGTGAGCACCGCCATGCCACCGCGCTCTGCCCTCGTCCACGAACACGACCTGATCAGCAACCCGGTCTTCTGCGCCCGCGTCCGCATGGCCTTCACCCGCGTCGCCCGCGAAGTCCTCAGCCAGCAAGGAGACCCCGGAAGCCCCGGAAACCAGCTGCGCGTCTCGCTCGCCCGCAGCGTCCTCAACCCGCCCGACCTCACCGCCCACGGCATGGCCCCGGTCATCGCCAGCGACCCCGACGTCTCCGCAGCAGCCGACGCCGGCCGCATCGACGGCCAGGCCGACAGCGCACAGTCAGCCGTCACGGACGAACTGATCCTCGCCGCAGTGCGCAACGCGTGGGACCTGACAGCCGGAGTGAACCCCCAGAACGAGACGTAAGGCCACGCGACCCTGCACGGTGCGCGTCGCGGGGAGCCGTGGACCGTCAGCCGTCCCGGCTCCCGCGCACCCATGACCTTTCGACCGAGGGAGTGCCAGTGGATGGGCTCGTCTCGCTGGCACCCGTACTTGCTCCCCTCTTCGGGATGCTCGGTGCGTTGGGCGGCGCGTGGCTGGTGTACCGGCAGAACAAGAAGAACTCCGAAGCAACCGCCATCAAGAACCTGACCGAAGGCTTCACGAGCCTCTTGGAGCAGCAGCGCGCGTCGACGAACCAGACGATGGAGCGGATGACCACCCTCGAAGCGAAGTACGACACGCTTGAGCGCCGTGTCGAGCATCTGCAGGAGGAGCAGCGGCAGTGGCGCCGGTGGAAGGCGGCTGCAGTCGAGTACATCCATGACCTTCGCGACCTGGTCCGCGGCGCCCTTCACCAGCCAGCGCCCGGGCCACCTCTGGAGATCGCTGCCGACATCGAGCGAACCGATTCTGCCGCGTAGCCCCAGCGCACGACACAAGCTCTTCGAGCCGCGCACGCTCTGCCCTCCGCATTCACCATCGGAAGGGCTGAAGCCTCATGTCTACGATCGACTCCATCACCACCGGCGCCCAGGTCGGCGCCGTCCTGCCTCTGCTCACCGCGATCGTGCAGCGCCCGGCTTGGTCAGCGGAGGTGAAGAAGTTGGTGGCCGTCGTCCTTGCCCTGGTCGCAGGCGTGAGCACCGTCGCCGCATCCGGCGGCTGGGAGCAGTTCCAGCACGGCACGCTGGCCTTCGCCACGATCACCGCTGTCCTCGCGGCGTCGCAGACGACGTACGACCTGATCTGGAAGCCGAGCAAGGTCGCCCCGGCGATCGAGTCGGTGACCAGCCCGAAGGGCGCGGAACAGGCTGGATAGCAACGCGGGCGGAATCCCGCCGGGGTGCCGGCGGGTATCATCCGCCATGGTGGCCGCCTCGCCGCCGAACTCACTGCGTTGAGGGTTGGCTGCTGGTTCCTGGTTTTTGGGGTTTCCCTTTCGACCGGGGTCGAACCAGTAGCCGCACGACCCGAGACCACTGCGCGCGCACTGAGCGCTCAGGGCCGGATAGCGGTTGCTCCTGCGATGACCCGGCACACGGAGTGGGTTCGGTTGCGAGGCGGCCATCGCCTACTACGCACGGCCGCCCAGCGCGGCACACTGCGGCTTGAGTGCAGCGAGCCGCCGGACCAGGAGGAACCGCAGGGATGGTCGACGCGCACCCGCCTGCCGACAAGGTCGCGGCAGAGGTAAAGCGCCTGACGGAGATGTCGCATCAGGCGTTCTTCGAGGCGTGGACGACGTTCGTACAGGGCGGGACCGATGATCGCCGGGTGTCGCGAGATGTGCAGGCCGCGGCATTCCGCTCCCCGGAGCTGGCCAGCCGCACGCTCACCGCGGCCGACCGTGCCGCTCGTGAGTTCAAGCAGGTCGTTCAGCGGCAGGAAGCCGAGTCCAAGAAGGACCATCAGGCGCGCATCAGCGTCTTCCGTGGGCAGCTTCAGGAGGCTCGACAACCCGTCGTGGCCGCCGTCGAGGACCTGGCCGTCGATGAGGCTGAGTACCTGGCCCAGCTCGACGACGAAGCATTCGCCGAGGAGTGGTCCCGGTTCGTTCAGGCCGTCGCCGGAGCAGCGCGCTCGGGCCGCGATGCCGTCCAGGGTCTCGCGTTTCGATCACCGGAAGTGGCTGGGCGCACCCACGCCCTGGCCGTGCGCATGATGCGCGAGCCTGCGCGATTCCTGCCGGCCGCCGAAGGCGAGTCCCGCACGGCGCACCAGGCGCGCATCTCCCAGTTCAAGTCGCGGCTGGAGGCGGAGCTCCGGTTCCTGCAGTACACGCTGAACTTCACGGTGGCGCGTTGGGGCCGGATGCCGTCCGCCCCGAACTACCGTCTCCAGGCCATGCGGTTGCTCACCGAGAAGTACCCCGAGGAGTTCGCGCAGTTGCGCAACGCGGTGCGCGAGGACTCGAAGAAGGCGCGCGACGAGGTGCGCCGAGAGCGGCGCGCGGAGCGGCAGAACCGGGAGAGTTCGGCGCGCTGAAGAAGCAACCGAACGAAGGGCGCGCCTGCGCAAGGCGCGCCCTTCTTCATGTCCGCCCCCCCCGTCACCGCGGTGGCGCACTGGCCGCGTGCGCGCCTCGCTCCCGCCCAGTGGCGCGTCGAGGAAGGCGCGCCCCGTGGCGTGGGAGAGGCGCGTCCGGTGAATGCGCAGGTCAGCGGGTGTGCGTGCCCGAGTAGCGCGCGCCCGGGGGCGCGGGGCGCAAGCGTGCGATGCGCTTTGGGTGAGCGTGGAGCGTCGCGGAGCGCGCCTTCGAGGAGTAGGCGCGCCCCAGGATGGCGCGCACGTGCAGCGGCGCGCTCCGACTGGGTGGCGCGTGGCGCGCGCCCTGATGGGAGAGACGCGCCACAGATCCGGCTGTGGCGCGCCACCCGTGGGCCCGGGGAGCGCGCGCCTCAGCACGAGGGAAGGCGCGCCTTCGCGGTGGCTGGTTCGCGCAGGCGCGCCTTCGGGAGGTGACGTGACGTGCTGCGGCAGGCGCCCCATCGCGGTCTTCGGCCAGGTCGGGCGCGCCCTGGGCACGTCACCTCACGTCACCTCACGCGGCGGTCAGGAGGTCCGTGTAGAGCGTCGCGAACATGGCGGCGATCTTGAGTTCCGGCTTGCCCGCGAGGCGGTAGGCATTGGCGATGTCTCGCTCGCCTCGCTCCTCCAGCAGCCCGATCACCATGGGGCGGTGCTCGATGACGTACGAGCGCAGCTTCGTCATCGGCGGCGGCATCCCTTCGCTGCGGGGGTCCGAGATCGCCTCCAGGTGCTCGTCCATCGTCATGCCAAGGATGCGCGCCTGGATCTCCGCTTCGGTGAGCAGTACGGCCATGACCTTGTTGACTCCCTTCGACGAGGTAGGGCGCGGCCGGGGCAGGTCCTGCGGCTCCTCGGCTTCGCTGACGTCCTCGGGCTCCTCCTCGGGGGCGTGCGGCTCGGTGGCCGGGTCCGGGGGCGGCGGGGTGCTCTCTCCGACCAGGTCCGGTTCGACGCCGCCGCTCTGGCTGGTCTCCTCCTCGTTGCCAGACTGGTGGGACGAATCACCGGTGGGGGTGGTGGGGTCCTCCTCACCCTGGCCGTTCCTCGCCTGCTCGGCCTTGGTCTTGAGGTGGTCGAGGGACTTGGTGATCAGGTCCTCGGCGCTCATGACGCCCCACCCGGTATCCGTCTTCACCGCGCCCAGGGTGCGGCGGCCGTGCTCCTCGCGCAGCTCGCGCAGGGCGTTCTGCGGGTCGGCGGGGTGCATGAGAGCGTCCCGGATGAGCTTGGCGGCCTGCTCGCCGGTCAGCGCCGGGGCCGGGCGCGCGGCCTGTCGCGCAGCGGGCTGCTGGGGCTGCTGGCCGGATTCCTGCAACGTGGCGTCGGGCCGGAGTTCGGAGGTGGAGCGGGACTCGGAGGCGTCCTGAAGTCCCAGGCGGCGCAGCAGGGTGTCCACGGTGAAGTCGTGGAAGCGCTGGCTTTCGCCAGGCTTGATGTCCATGTGCAGAGTGCGCACACCCGTGAGCCAGGCTTCACCGATGGCATGGAGGTCCACGATCGCGTCGACGGCTGCAGGCAGGTTCTTCTCCGCCTTGACCTTCCGGGTCGTGTTCCGCGTGGGCTTGTCGTGCTCGAAGGCGGTGACGATCTCCGTGCGGGCGAGCAACAGGCACGGCCCTTGGTGACGACGGAGCAGCCACAGGACTTCGCCCCAGCGGTCTTTGGCACGGTTCCACAGGTCGGAGTCGATGACGACCGGGTCGTCGAGGGTGGGAATCCGGGAACGGTTCCGCTGCGCTTTCGCGATGGCGCGGTTGCGGGCGTACATGGCGATCTCGTCACTGAGCATGTCCCACAGGGAGGTCATGGAGTCGATGACCAGCATGTTCGGTTTGCCGTCGACGCGGGGCTGGTGGTTCACCCAGCGGATCGCGTCAAGGATGTCCTGGTAGGAGCCGTCGTGCGGGACGATCTCGTAGGAGGCGCCGGGGACACGGCCGTAGTAGTCGGCGGTTCCCTCGGTGCCGCCGATCTCGATCCAGTAGGTCGTGCCGATCAGCTCGGAGCCCGAGCCGCGGGCGGCCTCGTAGCTCTTCCCGGACTTCTCCAGACCGGTGAGCAGGATGATCGGCGGGTTGGGCTTGCCGGTGGGCTTCCGGCTCTTGCGGGTGCGCTGGGGCGCGATGATTCCAGCCACGGAATTGGGGCCTTTCGCTTCGGGTCTTCCGGGTTGCTCTCCCGGATGCTGCGGCGTTCAGGGCCTTAACTTCGCGCCCTGACGCGCGCTGTATTATTTTAGCGGTTTCTGGTTGAGAATCAATCCGCTTGGGAGGTCAGACACCAGATCGTCGGTGGCCTGGTCAGCTTCCTGGCAAGGGGCCGGGGCAGTGATCGGGACACCGCATCGCCTCCGGCGCCGTCGAACGATGCCGGCGTCCTCCGCCATTCCCGCACTGGCGAGGAGACATCATGCCGACGGCGGGCACCCCCGGGTCAGGGGTACCCGCCGCGAGTCATGCGGGGTGCGGAAGGTCAGGACGCCTGGGCTGCCTCACCGCTGGCTGCAAGGCCGCCCATGTCTACGCCGTCGCCGCGCCTCTCCTGCTCCTCGGCACGGTAGCGGGAGTCGAAGCGCGGACCGACGTTCTTCCGGCCGTTCTGCGGGCTCTGCCCCAGACGACGCCCGAGCTGTGTGGGGTTGAGATCACCGCGAGGGCCGAAGCGATGTTCCTCGTTGGCGTCCCTGGCGGCCTTGTAGATCGCGTACAGCTCCTCCTCGGAGACGACCTGCACGGGCTCGATCTTCGCCGCCTCCTGCGGTTCCTCCGGTGCTGGATGCGCCTCCTCGCCGCGCTCGTCCACAGCCGGAACCCCCGCCTTCTCCAGCGAGACCGGTGCGGGCTCCGGGGCCTGCGGCTGAGCGGTGGTCTTCGCCACCGGGCGCAGCACGGCGACGGCCTTCCGCTGCTGTTGCGGCACGGCCGTGGGCGTGGCGATGTCGAGCAGGGCTCCGCTGCCGTCGGCGTCGACCCAGTCGGAACCCGCGCCGCGCGCCCGGACAAATCCAGAGATGTGCAGACCGAAGGAGCCGCCGAGCGGCACCATCGCGGCGACAGCGCCGCCGATCGCGTACACGGCCATCTCGTTCTGGGCCATGACGGACGGGGCGCGGCCGGCGCTGAACCATTCCGACAGCGCTACGACGGCGTGCCCGACGTTCGCAGCGATGGAGATCAGCAGCAGGAACGCAAAGATGCACCAGAGCGACCAGTAGTAGCGGCCCTCCGTGCCATCAGGCTTGCGCTTCCGAATGGAGGTGACAGCACCGGCGTTGAAGGCAAGGAGCAATTCGAGCGAACCGGCCATCGCCCCGGCGGCGAACCCGGGGAAGCCGATGAGCGTTCCGGCCCAGTGGAGTTGGTAGAGGGAGGCGAGCATCATCCCGAAGCCTGCGGCTGCGGCTCCGATTCGGATGTTGCGATGCCAATCTCGCAACTCCCGCTCGCCCTGTGTAATGGCGCGAATGGTAGGCAACTTGGGCAAGACACGTCCCTCTCGTTCGGGTCTTCCCGAGGGACCTATGCTCGTCGGTCCTCGGGTTGCCCAAACGATATAGCGTCGGCCGCTATCGCGCTGCTCTTGTTCCCGCCGTGCGCTCCACCGCCCGTTGCGGGCGGGCAGTTCACCAGTCGAGGGCCTTGCGCGGGGCACGACGGTCCGGGCCGACGACCTTCGCCAGATAGGCCCGGTCCTCGATCCGCGACAGCAGGCGCTCACCGAGGATGGTCGCGATCCCGTCGCGCTTGAGGTTGGTGGAGAAGGCGGTCGGGCGGCCAGAGGCGAGGCGGGAGCCAACCAGGTCGGTCGTCTCGCGTCGCACGAACTCCGTCTGGACGCCGTCCATTTCGCCGCACAGCTCGTCTAGGATCAGCAGGTCCGGGTCTTCGACGTGGCGCCTTCGGATTTCGTAGCGGCTCATGCCGTCGGGGCCACCGTCGGGACGGCGCCAGGTCAGGTACGTGGAGTGCTGGACGAGCCGAACGAGCAGGCCCCGCTCCGCGGCCTCGTTGCCCAGCGCGGCAACCATGGTGGTCTTCCCAGAACCGATGTTCCCGGAGACGATGAAGTGCATCGCGCTGGGCCGGGCCTTCTTCCTCTTGGCTTCGGTCAGCGAGTCGAGCCAGCCGGTCAACGCCTGGGGGCGCTGGTAGTCGTCGAGGTCGGCGAACCGCCACTTCAGGTAGTCGTCATGGTCAGCGGCCTTCATGCTGTTGGTCCACGCGAGGGCGCGGGCGTTGGCCTTGGGCACGGAAACGTCCTCCCAGAGTTCGGGTTCATCTTCTTGGTCGGGCATCGCAGCGATTCCGAGCTGGGAGAGATCGGCCCCTCCTCGCCGCAGGGTCGCCAGCAGACGGTCGGTGACCTCGAACAGTCGCTTCGGCTCCCGCTCGGGGATGAAGCGTTCTGCTGTCATGGCACTCACCGCTCGTTCTCCTCTTTGTGTCAGGCCGGGACGATGCCGAACTCGGCCTCTTCGTCGATGTCTTCGGTGAGGGGCGGGGTCGGCGGCCCTTCTGAGCCGTGGACGCCCCAGGTCGCTGCGTCGTTGTAAGGGGCGGGGCGCCCGCCGTACTGGGCGGGCATCGGCTTGTTGTTCCGCTCGTCGCTGAGGGCGCGTTGGAACTGGTGGGCCGTCGGGAAGTGGACGCCGGTGCGCTGGAACGCCTTGGCCACCTGCTTCTGCGTGTACTCCGCGTGCAGGGCCTGCTCGCTGAGCTTGACGAGTCCGAAGTACCAACCGGACTTCTTGGCACCGGCGTACGGGCCGAGGTGCTGCTTGGCGTGGTCGTAGTACCAGCCTGCGACCTCTTGAGCGGGCGATTTCTCCTTCGGCGGCTGCTCCTCTTCGCCCGGCGTCGCATCTGCGGCTGGCGTCTTCGCCTCGTGTTCAGCCTTCTTCCGCGCGGCCGAGCGAGCGGCGGCCGGCGGGGTGGCTCGCCGTTCCTTCTTCTGCGGCTGCGGGGCGGGCTCGTCGGCGCTTACGTCCGGCTCAGGCACGTCCGGCCCGGGTGCTTCCGGGGTGGGTGCGAAGCCGTCGGTGCCGAGGGTGCCGTCGGCGTAGCGGACGCAGAAGGAGCCACCCTTCTGCTCGACGACGGGGATGTCGAGCTTGTTGCCGAAGGTGACGTAGTCCTTGGCCCACTGCTCGACGGGATACTCGCTGACGGCGGCACCCATCCCCGTCGTGCCGTCGAGGAACCTGCGGCGCTCAAGGCGGTAATAGCCGTTCGCCGCCAGTTCGTGGAGGGCCTTGCGTACGGCATCACGCCCCTCGCGTCCTTCGCCGCGTGAAAGCTGCTCGGAGCGGACGTTCCAGCTGTCCGACTGGTCGAGGCAGAAGGTCAGCACGCCGAGGGCGCGGTAGCTGAGGCGGGTGTCGCGTGCGGTGCTGGATTCGATCTGGACGAAGAGGTGGCGGCGGTTGCGGCGCAGCGCGTTGCGGTTGGTCACGCTGCTGCCTCGTTCGGCGTCTCGTGCTGCAGGCGGAAGTGGGTGTGCCAGGTCTTGCGGCCGTGGGTGCCCATCTCGTACACACGCCGGGACTCGACCATGCCCGCCTCTCGCAGCTCGGAGAGCGGTTCACGGGCCTGGTGGTTGGTCAGGCTGCAGGCGTCGGCGGCCTCCTGGACGGTGACCCAGTCCTGGCCGAACAGGACGAGGTAGCAGTACAGGCGAAAGGCACGGTCGGAGAGCTTTCCTCCGAGCGCGGGGGCGATGTCAACGGTTTTGCTGGACAAGGTGTGGTCCTTCGAGGAGGGGTCCGGCTGCCCAGGAGCAGCCGGACCGGTCGTTCGACAGCGCGCGGGCTACTGCTGCTCGGGCTCGCGGGTGGGAGCGGCGGGGAGCATGGGCACACCGCGCAGCAGACTGTCGAGCTCTCCCTTGTGGAACGCCTCCATGACGGCTTCCTGCCCGCCGTCCTTCCAGCGCAGGGACACCGAGCCGGTCGGTTTGCCGCCGGGGATGCGGGTGATGCCGGGGATCACCTCACCGGTGAGCCGGTCGACGATGACGCCGGTCGCCTTGTCATACTTGGCGCGCTTGAGCATCGCGTCCTGGAACGCGGGCCGGGCGCGGATGATGACCTCGACCTCACCCCTGTCCTCGGCGAAGGCGGTGAACGCCTCCTCGTCACCCACTGCGTACTTGTCCTTGGAGATGGCCACCGTGTGGGTGGCGACAGCGATGCCGTCGACCTTTGCGTCGATGGACTTCGTGCTGCTCTCGGGGTTGTCGTAGGCGGCGAGGAGCGGACCCTTCACAGCGGCGATCTTCTCGTCGATGGCAGGCACGACCTGGTCCTTGAACAGCTTGGCGAAGACCGAGAGGAGTGCGGCATCACCCAAGGACAGGGCGGGCTCCGGCGTCTGGTCGACGTCGTCGTACGACATGCGGGTCCTTTCTCACCCAAGGCGTAGCCCAGGGCCATTCGGGTCTGTCCTGGGCGGGGTGCAGTGGGTCTCGCCTGTAGTACGTCGATCGGCGAAATCTGTGACACCTAGGCCCAGGCAGCTGGGTTGCTCTCCCAGCCACGACGAATAGTACAGCACGCGTCGCCTGGTGTCTGCGATCGCACAGGACCAGGTCGATCACGACACGGCGCACGGCGTGATGCCGCGCTGACGTCGCGACACAAAGCGGCCACGCCACCTACGTTCCGCTCGGCCCTGCCGCCCTTGGTGACGTCACCAGGAGCGGCAAGCCCCGGTGCCGCCCCATCCGGAACGAAGGCGCCACCGGCCCGGCGGCGGGAACAGTCCGGCCATGACGGCCTGCCCCGCTTGCGAGGCGGGGCGCCGCGGTTGAAGTCCGCGGGCTCGCAGACCGCTCCCGCCGCCGGCACTCCGAACCTCCGGAAGGACCGCCGTGACCGAGACCGTGCCCGCACCCCGCTACACCACCTACGTGCCGCTTACTGACCTTTCTCCCGCCCCTGGCAATCCGAAGCGCCATGAGGTCGAGCGGATCATCGAGAGCATCACGACGCATGGCTTCGTCGACCAGCCCATAGCTGACGAGCGCACCGCCACCATCCTGGGCGGGCATGGCCGCCGTGAAGCCCTGATCGAGATGCAGTCGCGCGGCACCTCACTGCCGGACGGGATTCTCGTGGACAACGACGGGGGGTGGCTCGTCCCCGTCCAGCGCGGCTGGGCGTCTCGCTCCGATACCGAGGCCAAGGCCCTGAACATCAAGCTCAACAAGATCGGTGCAGACGGCGGGTGGCAGCCGCGCTCACTGGCCGCCTACCTCGAAGACATCGTGACGGCTGATGCCGAGCTGTTCGACTCTCTCGCCATCCCCGAGGACGAGCTGGAGAGCCTGCTACGCCAAGTCGATCCCGAGACGCTGCCCGGCGCTATCAACGAGGGCCAGGCGCCCGTACTGCATCTGCCCGACGAAGGAGACGCGGGCCTGGGCGATGGCCTGAGCCCGGACGACGAGGGACGCGCACGCCTGGTTAACTGCCCGGCCTGCGGCCACATGTTCACGCCCGGACGATGAGGAAGGGCACCATGTCACTCCGTCGCAAAGCGCGCAGTGTCAACAAGGGCGGGCGTCGCAGCCTGCTGAACGAAGACGTCGAGGGACGCATCATCGTCGCCGCCCGCACCGGCATCGCTATCGAACTCGCCGCCGAGGCCGCCGGCATCTCCAGCGCCACCTACCGGCGTTGGATGGCCCGCGGGCGCGCCTAGGTCACAGCCCGGGAGGACGGACAGCGTCCGAACCGAGATGAAGACCCGTACGTCGAGCTGTTCGAGAAGGTCCGCACAGCCCGCGCGATGGCCGCCGCCCGCGCCATGGCCAACGTCAGGCGCGTGGCGGACGGCGGGATCGTCACCAAGGTCACCACCCGGAAGTTCCGCGACCCGGAGACCGGCCAGATCGTCGAGGAGGTCACCGAGGACCGCACGCCACCGGACTGGCGTGCGGACGCGTGGTACTTGGAACGGCAGCACCGGCATCACTACGGCAAGGACGCTGCCATCGCCGTCGAGATCACCGGTCTGGACAGCGGCGACACGACCCAGGAGGAGCGGGTGGACCTCGGGGCTCTTGCCGAGCGGCTGAACCAGACGCTGTTCGCGGTGCAGTACCCCGACCCGCCGGAGCTGGAGGACGGAAGCGTCGTCGACGCCGAGGTCATCGACGGCTGATCCGCACCTGCCCAGGGCAGCACGCGACACTAACCGCGGCTGCCCTGCACGGTGCCCCCTCCCTGACCACAGTCACCGGAGGGCACCACCCATGCAGATCATCTCCCGCCATCAGTGGGGCGCGAAGCCCTGGAACGGCACCCCGGCCGCCATCTCCCTCGGCCGGCGTACAGAGTTCTTCGTCCACTACGACGGCGGCACCCCCATCACCCGCACCGGCTACTCGATCATGCGCGCCATCGAGGCCGAACACATATGGCAGGGCTGGGCGGGCGTCGGCTACAACTTCGTCGTCGACCAGCAGGGCAACGTGTACGAGGGCCGCGGCTGGTCGCTCCAGGGCGCCCACTGCCCGAACCACAACGTCACAGGCATCGGCGTCCAGATCGCCATCGGCGGCAGCCAGGAGCCCAGCGCAAAGGCGCTCGCCGCGTGCCGCGCCCTGTACGAGGAGGCGTGCAAGAAGACCGGCCGCACCCTCGCCAAGCGCGGCCACAAGGACGGGTTCGCCACGGCCTGCCCCGGCTCCAAGCTCTACGCGTGGGTCCAGGCGGGAATGCCGGCCGGGGACTACAAGCCCGCCCCAGACCCCGGAGGCTCCAGCGGCACCGGGGCAGGATCGTCCGTCGCCCGCTACCAGGTCACCATCAACGGCCTGAAGTACGGGTACGGAGCCAAAGGCGCCCACATCACCCAGGTCGGCGAAGCCCTGGTCAAGCGCGGCTTCGGCCGCCACTACACCTCTGGCCCCGGCCCGACCTGGACGGACGTCGACACCGAGAACTACCGCGACTTCCAGAAGTCCCTGGGGTACAGCGGCAAGGCCGCCGACGGCGTTCCCGGCGAGGACTCGCTCAAGCGGCTCCTCGGCACCCTGCCCGGCAAGGTGACCGCCAGGCCCATGCCGCCGTTCCCCGGCGCCTCCTACTTCGGGCCGGGCAAGAACAACTCGCACATCACCCTGCTCGGGACGCAGCTCGTGAAGAAGGGCTTCGGTCAGCACTACACCTCCGGGCCGGGCCCGAAGTGGTCGGACGCGGACCGCAAGAACGTCGCCGACTTCCAACGCTCCCGCAAGGAGCTGAACGGTGACCCAGACGGCATCCCCGGCTCGCTGACCTGGCGCCTGCTGTTCTCCTGACCCTGCTCCCAGGTCGGCCGCCGCAACACGAGCCGACCAGCAACCTCGAAAGGCCCCACTCCTGTGGCAGGCGAAACCGTCATCACCCTGATCGGCAACCTGGTCGACGACCCCGAACTCCGCTTCACCCCCTCCGGCGCCGCGGTGGCCAAGTTCCGCGTCGCCTCGACCCCGCGCACCTTCGACCGGCAGAGCAATGAGTGGAAGGACGGCGAGAGTCTGTTCCTGACCTGTGCCATCTGGCGGCAGGCTGCGGAGAATGTCGCCGAGTCGCTGAGCCGCGGTACCCGCGTCATCGTGCAGGGCCGCCTCAAGCAGCGTTCCTACGACGACCGAGAAGGCGTCCGGCGCACCGTGTACGAACTCGACGTCGAGGACGTTGGGGTGAGCCTGAAGAACGCGACGGCCAAGGTCGCGAAGACCGGCGGACAGCGCCCGAACCCCGACGGGGCACCGCGTCCCGTTGCCGATGACCAGTGGGCCACCGAGCCCCCGTTCTGACCGGCCAGAACCAGCACGCGCCGCGTAGGGTTCTCCTGCGCGGCGCGTCGTCTTACGCGGCCGGTGCGATCCAGGCGTACGGCAGGGCCAACAGCTCTCCGTCACCGTCCTCCTGGCCGCCACCGACATCGGCACCCGAGGGCGGCTGCTCGCCGGTAGCAGGCTGCTCCCCAGCTCCGCCGTCTTGTGTCGGTGGCTGCGTCTCCGCCGGGTCCGGCTCCTGGGGCGGCGCCGGCGGATCAGTGTTGATCGGCGGCACGGGGTCGGTGACCGGCGGTGCCAGGTCGACCGGAGGCGGAGTGGGCACCACCGGCTCGGTGGGCTTAGGGTCCGGGGCTGGAGTCGGGGGCGTTACCGGCTCGGGCGGATCAACCGGCTTCTGCGTCTGTCCGTCCTCGGACGGCTTGGGGTCCGGCGTCGGGTTCGGGTCCGTGGCCGGGGGCGTCGTCGCTGAACCACCGGTCGACACTGCGGGCGCCGGATCAGAGGCCACGGTGACGCTGCCGCCGTCCTCGGTGTGCGCGCTCGATTCCCCTTCGCTGCTCTCGACGGGCGGGATCTCCAGCCCCGCGGCGAGCGCCACGATGTCCTCGGCGCCTGGATCGCTGGTGGGGCCGTTCCCTCCGCCGAGGCCAAGCACAGCCTGGGCCGCCATCAGCACGGGCGCGTCGACCGGCGCGTCCTGCGGGGAAAACAGGATCGTGTTCACGTCGGACTCGTCGAGCCCGAGAGTCCCCAGGGTGAGCGCAGCCAGTCGGGGCGGCAGCGGCTCGGCAATGCTCCGAGTGCCCACCTGCGCCTGGGTCGTCTTCTTCACCAGCCCTTGCTTGAGCAGGCCCAGGTACTCGCTCAGGCGGCCCTTGCCCGTGCCCCACAAGACGTACCGGCCGGAGCGGACCATGTTCGGGTACAGCTCACGGGAGCCGTCCTGCTTGCTCCACGTCTCGGCGTATTCGCCGTCTCCGAAGATCCGCAGCCCCAGGCGCTCGGCCCCATAGCTGAACGTGAAGATGGTGCTGTCCGGGCCGGTAGCTGCCTTGGTGGCCATCACCATGCCGTCGGAATCGGTGCACTCGGCTTCGAGGTTGTCGATGGGGTTGCAGTCGATCTTTCCCGCATCGGAAAAGTCCATGAAGTCGCGGGCCGTGAACGGCTCCGGGCCCAGGTTCTTGTCACCGACGGGAGCGTCCGCCGCCTTCGGAGTCGCGTCCGGAGCGCTAGCTGCGGTCGGTGTCTGATCTTCGCCGGAGGCATGGCCCAGTGCCCACGTACCGACGAACGCCGGCAACAGGGCCGCGGCGATGGCCCACTTCTTCGCGCGACCCCCGCCAGTCCGTACGGAAGCGGCCGTCGGCTCATGCGGAGGCGGCGGCAGGTCGACCGACGGGGCAGGCTCGGCGGGCGGGGCCAGCAGCTCGTCGAAGTCACGGAAGTCACAGTGATCACGCACCAGGCGCTCCACCTGCTCTATCGGCAGGTCGGGCATGGCTGAGCTGACCTGCCGCACCGCCGAATTGAAGCTCTGCGGGCTCAGGAACAGGTGGCGTTCACCGTCGAGATTGACCACACCCACGTCGGTGAGCGGAACGTCGTCGTCGTGGGCGTCCGGACCAAGGACGTGGATCTTGATAGGTGGCAGGGAGGCAGTCACGACCGCTTCCCCACGGTCACGCCACCAGGTATGGCACTGGTCAACTCAGGCGATCTTTCTCTTCACTGCTCTGCAGGATGCGCGCGATGTGGGCGGCCGTCTTCTCGGCCCGCTCCGGGGTGATGGCTTCGATGTCCGTGAGGACAAGGTGGCCGCCGCCGGGGAGGTCGATCTCCTGCCGGTGGATCTCCGGCTCGTCCAGGCCGTCGTCCGTCCCGGCGTCATCGCGGGTCTCGGGCGGGTGCTGGGCGTGCTCGTACGCGCGGAGCATCGCTTCCTTGGTGGCACGCACCCGCGCAGGGTTGCGGCGGTTCCCGGGCCGCAGCGAGCCTGCGGCAGCCAGCATCCGCTGGGTTTCCTCGTCGTGAGGGATAGGACCGCCGTCCAGCGCCCTCTCCAGACGCTCGCTCTGGTCAGCGCGTCGCGACATGCGCTCTACCCTCTCGTGATTCAACCCGTGTACCGACAACCCTGTTTCTGCCCACAGCCGCCGTCAGCAGTTCCTCAACCAGTTGCGAGGACGAGTCCCCGGCTGGCATGACCTCGGCAAGCCTGCGCAATGACCGTACCGTCAATGTACGCACAGCACCGTCCGTCTTCCCCATGATCTCCGCGGTACGCCCGGGACTCTCCCCGTCGAAGAACCGCAGGGTCAGGACTTGCTGCTGTTGAGGCCGGAGCTTGTGGAGGTGCGCCGCAACGGCTTCGGCCAGGGCTTGCCGCTCGGCATACTCCTCGGGCCCCTGGCCGATGCGAGGCCGGTCGAGTTCGAGGTGATCGGCGTACAGCACCTCGGATGGTCGCCGCTGCACCGACCGCAGATAGTCGAGGGCCGTGTTCTTCGTGATCGTCCTCAGCCACCCGTGGAAGTTCGTCCCGGGCCGGTACTTGCTGACGTTCTGGGCGAGCTTGAGCCAGACCTCCTGGCTCAGGTCCTCCGCAACGTGAGCATCCCGGATGTAGAACCGGACCCAGTTGTAGACGGTGTCGTTGAGCTCGTCGTACAACGCCGCGATGGCATCGGCCCCGTCTGGCCCGCCTGCTGCGGCCCGTGTGACCAGGGCTTCCACAATGTCTGTCACGGCGTGCTTCCCCCAAGTGCCGATACCGCGCTGATCTTGCAAACGTCGCCTGGGCACGACCTCTCCACCGCTTCCCCACAGGAGGAGGATCATCTTCCGAGGCGACGTTGAGGCAGGATAACCGGTCATTTACGGACTCAGTCGAACGGGTTAGCGATACCCGACGACGCACGCTGTGCTATACGGTGCAGCACACGCCAGGAGAGCAACCCGGCGCCCCGACCCCAACCGAAAGGCTCACAGCCATGCCCCCGAGCGCCACCGACCACGCCCTGATGCGACTGCCCTTCGAGGAGTGGATCTCCCTCAGCGTCGCCGCACAGCACGCCCAAGTCGACGAGACCACAGCCGCAACCCTTGCCCGGGTCGGGCGCCGCCGCGGCATCCTGCGATCCCGAGGCAAGGGGCCCGCACAGCAGGTCATGCGGATCTACCCCGGCCCGCGCCGCCCCCGCGCACTGGTACTCCAGTCGGAACGACCACGCACACGCGACACGTTCCGCACCAGAGGAGCCCGCCGGCCGCACGGCCGGGCCCTGCACCGCCGCCTCACTGCGCGTTCGGCCGGGCGGCTCCGGCCCGGGGTGTAACAGATTTCGCTGATCCACGTACGTACCGGTGCCGGACTGAACGCAACCGGCTCCGTCCGGCCGGAACGGTCCGCCGGGGGACGCCTACGAGTGGACAAGGACGAAAATGCCTCGCGGTGGCTCCAACGTATTGCTGAGTTTCGAGACGATTGCCGATCGCATGGAACTCACAAAGCGCACAATCCTCGACAACTACAGGACTTGGGATATCCCCGTCGTGCGTATCAGCGATCGCATACTCCGCGTCCGGGAGCGCGATTTCGAGGCATGGCTCGACGCCCGCACACAGTGAATTCGGAGCGCCAACCGGGCTTTTATCGCGGCGTATTGAGGGCGGTTCGCCGACGGGGCCACCCGCACGCGGAGGCTTGACCTGCCATGGCTGCGTCCACGAAAGTCCAACTCCCCTGGCCAGGGAGTCACCTACGAACTGATCAAGATCGCGAAAGGCGTCCCGTGGCACGCAAGCCCACTGTCTATAAGCGGTGCGACTGCTCCGACCAGAAACGGCCCAAGAAGAACGGGTGCCACCACAACTGGGGCTACAACCACACGACCGATGCAGGTAAGCGGACGCGTGCCACGATTCCGGAGTCGGCTGGCCTGACGGAAGCGCAGGCCCAGTCAATTCTGGACGGCATGACCCCGGGTGCGGCCCCGGAACCCGTCGAGGTCAACCTCACCTTCCGCCAGTGGGCCGCCGACTGGCTCACCCGGCGCCGGGTGAAGGACTCCAGCATGGAGAAGTACGAGATCGCCATCCGGGTGCACCTCAATCCCCGATGGGGAAGGCAGCGCCTGCGGTCGATCAAGAAGGCGCAGGTCGAGACCTGGGTCCAGGAGCTGGAAGACAACCCGGCCGTGGCCAACTCGACCGGGGAGGGGCACTGGAAGGTCTTTCAGATGATCATGAAGGACGCCCTGCAGAACGGAAAGATCGTCTCCAACCCGACCTATGAGGTCGATGGGCCCTACGTCGGCGAGTCGCCCTCGTACGTGTTCAGCCCTGACGAGTGCTGGGCCATCTACGACGCGTTCCCGGCGCGCTACCGCCTCATCCCGATGTTCGGCTTCGGCTGCGGTAACCGGCAGGCCGAGGCGTTCGCCGTGTGCGATGACGTCCTCGACTTCGACCGAGGGCTGTTCACCGTGCGGCGCCAGGTCCTCAGGACCAAGGAGACGCGCTACAAGCGCCTCATGGTTGATCGCCTCAAGACCAGCCCGCGCCTCAGCTCGAAGGACGTTCCGCTCCCGCCGTACCTCCAGGAAGCCACGGCGGAGTACCTGGAGCGCTTCCCGCCCCAGGTCACCGAAACCGTGCTGTGGGAGCACCGGAAGAGGATCGACGACTGCAAGCGCGGCTCGGCGCGCGCCCTCTTCTGGACGCCCCGCGGCAACCTGCTGTGCCGTAACTACTTCAACGACGACCTCTGGAAGCCCGTGCTGCTGAAGCTGGGCATCAAGGACCCGGACGGGAACCTGCCGACCTTCCACGACCTTCGTCACACCTTCATATCCACGTGCCTCCAGAACAGCATCCCGGAGCACACGGTGGCCGCATGGGTGGGCGACTCCGTCGACGAGCTTCGACGGACGTACAGCCACCTCCTCAAGGACCACGCAGACACCCACGGAGCGACAGCCGCGGGCCTCACCGCTCGGCCGAAGCTGACCATCGTGCGCGACGCGGCGTAGTCCTCAACGACCTGCCGTCTCTCAGCGGGGCTGAGGCCGATCATCGGCCTCAGCCCCGCTTCGCGTTCTCGGCCCCGCGACCCCGCCCGCCACGTCATCGAGTCCATCCACGCGGTCCGCCGGCGCGTTCGCGGATTCCGCCGAGCAGAGCTGTCGGGGAGGTTCACGCCTGAAGCCGCCGGGCCGCCTTGCGGCCCACAGGGTGGGCCTCGAAGCAGCGGCCCAGGACAGCGGCCTGCTCACCCGATCGGGCCCTGCCTACGCCCGGACCCGACCCCTCCTCTCATGGCTACTTTCATGGCTACGTACGTAGCCACACGGACCCGTTTCTGCCCGTACGTATCGGGTTGTAGGGAACGCCGTGAGAAGGCAAGCAAAAGGGCCCCCAACCAGGAAAACACCTGGTCAGAGGCCCTATGCACGGCCCCCCGCCCCCTGACGGGGGCGAGGGCGAGAGACGAGTCGACCTGTACGCCGGGTTCTGTCGCCCGGCTGCCTCGCGGCGGCCGGGGAGACGGCCATCCATCTAGGGTCGGCGTTGCCGCCGACCTCGTGCGGTCTACCCGCGGACTCGGGCGAGCAGCCCTCGGACGTCCGCGCAGAGCGCCTTTTACAGCGCTCCTTTTGACCTTGCTCCGGGTGGGGTTTACCTAGCCGCCTGAGTCACCTCAGGCGCTGGTGGTCTCTTACACCACCGTTTCACCCTTACCCGGGACCGAGGTCCCGGGCGGTCTGTTTTCTGTGGCACTGTCCCGCGGGTCACCCCGGGTGGCCGTTAGCCACCACCCTGCCCTGTGGAGCCCGGACGTTCCTCGGGGAGCGCCCCCGAAGGGGACTCCACGCGGCCGTCCGCCCGGCTCGTCTGCCGTGTCGACCATGCTACCGGGCGTTCGCCCCGCCGCCGTCCCGAGGTCGACGACGCCGTGGCCAGGAAGGAGCCCAGCAGGATCAGGGCGAAGGCCGCCACCGTGCCCCCGGTCAGCTCCTCGTCCAGCAGCAGCACGCCCGCCGTCACCGCCACCGCCGGGTTGACGTACGTGAAGACCACCGCCCGGGTCGGTCCCGCCTCCCTGATCAGTTCCAGGAAGGCGACGAACGCGAGTGCCGTGCAGATCACTCCCAGGCCCGCGAGGGAGGCCAGGACCGGGAGGGAGGGGAGCGTGGCGGGCCATTGCAGGGCCGCCGCCGGGGCGTACACCAGGGCTGACAGGAGCAGACACGGGGCTATCAGTTGCAGGGTCGGGACCGGCCGCAGGTAGCGGGCCATGATCAGCGGGGCCGTCGCGTAGCCCACCACCGTCACCAGCATCTCCGTGAGGGAGCGGGCGTCGCCGCCTGTCAGGTGCGGGATCGTGAGGACCGCCACGCCGCCCAGGCCGAGTGCCAGGCCTGCCGTGCGGCGGGCGCCCAGGCGTTCCGTGTCGCCGAAGAAGCGGGCCAGGAGCACGCCCACGATGGGGACGCCCGCGATCAGCAGGCCCGCCGTCGAGCTGGAGAGGTGGCGTTCGGCGTCGGTCAGGGTCCACCACGGGCCGATGATCTCGATGCACGCGAAGGCCAGCATGGGGCGCCAGTGGGTTCGTACGACTCCGGTCAGGTTTCCCTGGCGGACGGCGAAGGGCAGGAGCAGCGCCGCGCCCACCGCACAGCGCGCGAACACCACCATGGACGCGGACATGCCACCGTCCACCGCCACTTTGATCATCAGATAGGGGACGCCCCAGAGCACTCCCATGAGGGAGAAGAGAAACCAGCCTTGTGCAGTCATGCGCGCAGTCTCGGCCGGTCAGCGGCGGGCGTCTTGAACGCTGTTGCGGTACGCCGCCGGCGTCACCCCCAGCACCCGCCGGAACCAGCGCGTGAGGTGTGCCTGGTCCGCGAAGCCCACCAGCGCGGCGGCCTCGGCGGGACGGTGTCCCGACTCCAGCAGGCAGCGGGCGCGGTTCACCCGGTACTGGGCCAGCCACGCGTACGGCGGCATACCCATGCTCGTACGGAACGCGCGCAGCAGTTGGTAGCGGGACAGGCCGAGGTCCGCTGCCAGGGCCGCGAGGGAGGGCGGGGCGAGGAGTTCGTCGGCGAGGCGGTCGCGTACCGCCGCCGCCACGCGGCCCGCGCCCGGGATCGTGTCGCACACGTGGCGGGCGGTGGAGTGGCGGCGGGCCAGGGCCGTGAGCAGCCACGGTATGCGGGACTCGGCCTCCAGGGGGTCCGGGCACACGCTCAGTTCGGTGTGGGTCAGGCGTAGGGCGGCGGCCAGTTCGGGGTCGTCGAGGAGTGGTTCGCGGAAGTTCGGGATGCCCAGGGTGCCCTCGGTGAGTAGGGGTGTCTCCGCGTACAGGGCGCGGTAGGCGTAGCCGTCGTCGGTCGCGGCCGGGCCGCCCGTGTGCACCTCGCCGGGGCCCAGGACCACGATCGAGCCGGGGGCCGGACGGATCCGGCCGCCGCGGTAGTCGATGACCTCGGCGCCGGCGACGCAGACGCCGATGGTGAACTCGTCGTGCGCGTGAGGCGCGTACCGGTGGCGGTCGAACCTGGCCGTCAGCAGGTCGAGCGGCCGGCCGGTGCCGCCGAGGGTCGCCCTCGTCCAGACGGCCTGCTCACGCCCGCCCGTGCGGCCCGGGGGTCCTGTGCGTCCGCGTCCGCCCGGCGTCCCACCTGCCACCTCACCCGTTGTCACCTCAGCCGCTGCCACCTCAGCCGTTGTCACCTCACTCGCTGTCACCTCATCCGCTGCCCCCATGGCCGCCCACCTCCTCGGGTCCCGCGCACTGCAACGCCCGCGTGGCGCGTTTCCATGCCCGCCTCCGTGCTGCGACGGCTTCGGACGTCCGGAGGCGTACCCGGCGACCCTCCGCGGTGCGGCCCGCTTGACCTTGCCGCAACGTCAACGTCTCTACTGAGGGCATGCGGATCGGAGAGCTCGCCGCGGCCGTCGGCGTCACGACGCGGACCGTGCGGCACTACCACCAGCTCGGGCTGCTGCCCGAGCCCGAGCGGCGCCCCAACGGCTACCGCGACTACGGACTGCGGCACGCCGTCGCGCTCGCCCGGATCAGGCGGCTGACCGAGCTGGGGCTCGGGCTCGCCGAGGTACGGGACGTCCTCGCGGACGACGCCGGCCGCGACCTCGCCGAGGTGCTCGCGGAACTCGACGACGACCTGGCGCGCCAGGAGACGGCGATCCGGGCGAGGCGGTTGCGGCTGCGCGCCCTGCTCGACGGGGGCCGGATGCCCGCCGAAGGTCCCGTGTCCCCCGAACTCGCCGCAGTCTTCAGTGAATTGACCCGGCACCCGGAACCCGCGATCGCCGCGAAGGACCGCGAGATGATCGCCCTCCTCGAAACGGTCGCGGCCCCGGAGGACCGGGAGCGACTGCTGTCGGCGCTGCGCGCCGTCGCCGACGTGCCGGGCGCCCTGGAGCGGACGCATGCGGCATACACGCTGCTGGACGAGCTCGCGGACGCCGACCCGGCCGACCCGCGCGTCGAGGAGGCCGCCCACGCCCTCGCCGACTGCCTCCCGGACGAGGCCCTGGCCGGCCTGGGCCTGGCCGACCTCGACCCGGACGCCCTCGACCCGGACGGGCCCGAGACGAACGGGCCCGAGACGAACGGCGGCGGGTTCCTGAGCGCCTTCCTCGACGACTTCCCGCCCGCGCAGTCCGCCGCGGTCCTGCGCACGATCCGGCTTCTCGTGCTGCGGGCGCGCCCGCAGCACGGACGCGGGGAGCCCGTACGCGTGGAGCCCGCACGCGGGGAGCGTGAGCGATGAGGGTCGTACGGCGGCTCGTCGCGCACGAGGTGCGGCTGCTGGCGAGCATCGTCCGGTGGGTGGCCCGGCGCCCGCACGGCGTCGGGCCGGGGCCGGGGCGCGGGCAGGCCTTCGGGTACGCCCGGGGGCAGGGCGCGATGATGTTCGGGTTCGGGTTCGTGTGTGTCCTGGAGAGCGCGTGCATGGCGGTGCTGCTGCGCAACCATCCCGCGGCGCACCGGGTCGTGCTCGCCCTCGACGTCTACACGCTGCTGCTCGTCGTCGGTATGCACGCGGCGTCCGTGACCCGCCCGCACGTCCTCGGCGACACGGTCCTGCGCGTCCGCCGCGCCGCTCAAGTCGATCTGCGCGTCCCGCTGTCCGCGATCGCCTCCGTACGAAGGGAGTTGGTCACCACGCACGGGCGGGCCGAGGGCCGACTGGATCTCGCGGTGGCCGCGCAGACCACGGTCACCCTCGAACTGTCCACCCCGGTACGGCACTTCAGCTTCCTGGGGCGCCCCCGGGACGTACAACTGATCCGCTTCCACGCCGATGAGTCCGACGTGCTGGTACGCGCGATACGCGACCTCACCCTCACGCGGGAGCGAACAGCACCTTCGCCGTCCCCGGGTCGGCCCGGGTGAGCCGCACCCGCAGCCGCTCCCCCAGCGGCAGCGTCGTACCGTTCCCGCTCTCGATGCGGGCGACGACCGCGGGAGTCTCCAACTGGACGGTTTCCACACCGGGTTCGCGTTCCTGTACGTCCACGACGGTGGCGTCGAAGAGTTCGCCGACGCGGTCCTTGAGCAGGGCCGCCTCCACGATGTCCACGCATCCGCGCTCGGCCCGGCCCGCCCTGCGGGTGCCCTCGGCCATCCGCGCGGGCAGTTCGTCGAGAGCGGCGAGCACCCATTCGGGTGGGGCGGTGCCCACGGCGGCGGCCAGGGACAGTTCGGAGGCGTACCGGTCGACGAGGCGGCGCAACGGGGCCGTGCAGTGGGTGTAGGGCGCGGCGACGGCGGCGTGCGTGGTGATGTCGGGGACGGTTCCGTCCCGGAAGGACGTGTAGCCGGCGCCCCGCAGCAGCGTCGTGCACTCCTGGAGGAAGGCCGCGTGGTGCGGTCGGTGCGGGTCGAGGGAGCGGATGAGGCGCGCGTACGAGACGTGGTGCGGCCAGTCGATGCGCAGCGCGTGCGCGGTGCGACGCAGCCGGGCGACCGCGCCGTCGGGGGCGGCCGGGAGCGTCCGCAGGATGCCGGAGCCGGAGCCGGTGCCGGAGCCGGTGCCGGTGCCGGTGCCGTGCGCGAGCATCAGCTCGGCGGCGGTCATGCCGGTGAGGAGGGAGATCTGCGCGTTCCAGCCTTCGGCGGGGAGCGGGGCGCGGTAGACGAGTTCGTACGTGCCGCCGTGAGCGCGGGTCCCGTCGGGGGCGGCCCGCTCGACGATCTCCTGCTCGGGGACGTCGAGGGAGATGCCACCACGGTCCACCTCCCGCTGCTCGCGCAGCAGCCCGATGTCCCCGAGGAGGGCGAGCGGTTCCTCGGCCGTGCCCGCGTCGATCTGCTGCTGTACGCCCTCGTAGTCGAGCTTGGCCCGGCTGCGGACCAGGGCACGGCGTACGTCGGTCGCGGTCGGGCTGCCGTCCGCGTCCAGGTCGATCGTCCACAGGACGGCCGGGCGGGTCCCGCCCGGGAGCAGGCTCGCGGCGCCCTCGCTCAGCACCGGCGGGTGCAGCGGGGTCTTCCCGTCCGGGAAGTAGAGCGTGGTGACGCGGCGGTGGGCCTCGGCGTCCAGGGCGGCGCCGGGTACGACGAAGGCGGCGACGTCGGCGATCGCGTACCGCACCCGGTAGCCGTGCGGGCGGCGCGAGAGGTGCATCGCCTGGTCGAGGTCGGTGGACGTGGGCGGATCGATGGTGAAGAGGGGGATGTCCGTCGCGTCGACCGTCGCGCCGCGGTCCGGCAGCGTCGGCTCGCGGGCGGCGCGTTCGGCCTCGGCGAGCACGTCCGGCGGGAAGCCGTCGGGGACGCCCAGCTCGGTGCGCAGCGTACGCAGCGCGGCCCGCAGGGCGGCTTCGGCTGCACCGGTTGCTCGTATCTGGCGGCGGGGCACACGACGAGCGTAGGACGGGGTGGGGCGGGCGGCACCCCGTAGGCTGGCGGGTGCTCCGCGTACGTATCGAATGCCCCAGGGAGATCCGCCGTGCTCGTGTTGTTGCCGCCGTCCGAAGGAAAGGCTCCCTCCGGGCGGGGCGCGCCGTTGAAGCCGGAGTCGCTGTCGCTGCCGGGGCTCGCCGAGGCGCGGCAGGCGGTTCTCGACGAACTGGTCGAGCTGTGCGCGGCCGACGAGGAGAAGGCGCGCGAGGTGCTCGGGCTGAGCGAGGGTCTGCGCGGTGAGGTCGCCAAGAACACGGAGCTGCGCACCGCGGGGGCCCGGCCCGCCGGGGAGATCTACACGGGTGTGCTGTACGACGCCCTGGACCTGGCCTCCCTCGACACCGCGGGCAAGCGGCGGGCGGCGCGTTCGCTGCTCGTCTTCTCGGGGCTGTGGGGCGCGGTCCGGGTGACGGACCGGATTCCCTCGTACCGCTGCTCGATGGGGGTGAGGCTGCCCGGTCTCGGGGCGCTCGGCTCGCACTGGCGTGCGCCGATGGCCGCCGTGCTGCCCGAGGTCGCCGGGAGCGGGCTGGTGCTGGACCTGCGGTCGGCGGCGTACGCGGGCGCGTGGAAGCCGAAGGGGGAGGTCGCGGGGCGTACGGCGAGCGTACGGGTGCTGCACGCGCCGACCCGTAAGGTCGTCAGCCACTTCAACAAGGCGACCAAGGGGCGCATCGTACGGAGCCTCCTGGAGGCCGGGGCCGTTCCGTCGGGCCCGGCGGAGCTGGTGGAGGCGCTGCGGGACCTCGGGTACGTGGTGGAGGTGGCGGGGGCGGGCGGTACGGCGGGGCGGGGCGGTACGGCGGGTGCGGCGCGGGCGGCCGGTGCGGCGGGTGCGGGTAAGCCGTGGATGCTGGATGTGTTGGTGGACGAGGTCCACTGAGCTGAGCTGAGCAGACGGCTGCACAGCGCTCCACCGGGGTGTGTTGCAGCATGCGCAACGACCTTTGCGCATGCTGCGTACTGAAGGCAGGATGACGGCATGTCGCCCTCGCCGCTGCCCTCGTCGCCGTCACCGTCACCGTCGCCCGCTTCCGTGCTCGCACTCGCGCCCGTCGTGCCCGTGGTCGTCGTCGAGGACGTCTCGGACGCCGTCCCGCTGGCGCGGGCGCTCGTCGCGGGCGGGCTGCCCGCGATCGAGGTGACACTGCGGACGCCGGTGGCGCTCGACGCGATCCGGGCGATCGCTGACGGGGTACCGGGCGCGGTGGTCGGTGCGGGCACGGTCATCTCTCCCGCCCAGGTGACGGACTCCGTGGCCGCCGGGGCGCGCTTTCTCGTCAGCCCCGGCTGGACGGACGCTCTGCTCGACGCGATGCAGGCGTCCGGGGTGGCGTTCCTGCCGGGGGTGTCGACGACGTCGGAGGTCGTGGCGCTGCTGGAGCGCGGGGTGCGCGAGATGAAGTTCTTCCCGGCTCAGGCGGCCGGCGGCACGGCGTATCTCAAGTCGCTGGCCGGGCCGCTTCCGCAGGCCCGCTTCTGCCCGACGGGAGGGATCGGCCCCGCCGTCGCACCGGAGTACCTCGCGCTGCCGAACGTCCTCTGCGTGGGCGGAAGCTGGATGCTCCCCCCGGACGCGATCGCCTCCGGCGACTGGGCCCGGGTGGAGCGTTTGGCCCGGGAGGCGGCGGGGCTACGTCCGTAGGGGGCGCCCCGCGAGGGGTGGCCCTGTACAGGCGGCCCGCAAGGGGCGGCCCTGTAAGGGGCGCGGGGAACTGCGCGACCAGCCCCCACCGGCCCGCACTCGACGAACGACCGGCCCTTTCAAGGGGCGCGGGGAACTGCGCGACCAGCCCCCACCGGCCCGCACTCGACGAACGACCGGCCCTTTCAAGGGGCGCGGGGAACTGCGCGAACGGCCCCTACCTGCCCGCAGTCGACCAGCGACCGGTTCAGGAAAAGCGGCTCAGCCGACCGCAGACGTCTCGTTGAGCAACCGCACACTCGCGTTCCCGTCCGCGTAGTACGCCACCTCCGACAGCGACGCCGCCGACAGTTCCATGCGGAACAAGGACTCCGGCGGGGCGCCAAGTGCCAGCCGGATCAGGGTCTTGATCGGCGTGACGTGCGAGACGAGAAGCACGGTGCGGCCCGCGTACGCCGCGAGCAGCCCGTCGCGGGCAGCCGCCACGCGCCGGGCCACCGCCTCGAAACTCTCGCCGCCGCCGGTCGGTTCGGCGTCCGGTGAGGCCAGCCAGGCGTTCATGTCGTCCGGGTGGCGTTCCCGTACCTCCGCGAAGGTCAGGCCTTCCCAGGCGCCGAAGTCCGTCTCGCGGAGGCCGTCCTCGATCCGAACGTCCAGGTCCAGCCGGGCTGCCGCGAACTCGGCGGTTTCGCGGCAGCGGGTCAGGGGGGAGGACACGATGGCCTGGATGGCCTGTACGGTGCCGCGCGCGGCGAGGGCGGTGGCGACGCGCTCGGCCTGGTGCCGGCCGGTGTCCGAGAGGGGTGGGTCGGTCTCGGCGCGACCGCTTCCGCCACCGCCTTTACCCCCGCCTCCGCTTCCGGAGAAGCGCTTCTGCGGGGTGAGGGGGGTTTCGCCGTGGCGGAGGAGTACGAAGGTGGTGGGGGTGCCCAGGTCTGGGGGGCGGGTCATGTCGGGGGCGGCCTTTGCGTCGGCGGCGGGATCGGTGTGGGGGGCTTGTCGTTCGGCTGACGGCCCGTTGTGGCCGGCCGCGCCGTTCCCCGCGCCCCCTACGGGGCCCGCCTGGGCCTCGGTGCTACGGGGGGCGGGCTTGTCGTTCGGCTGACCGCCCGTTGTGGCTGGCCGCGCCGTTCCCCGCGCCCCTTGCGGGGCCCTGGGTGGGGCCTCCGCGCCGCGCGGGTAGGGAGGGCGCTCGGCTGGCCGCCCGTCGTGGCCGGGCGCGCCGTTCCCCGCGCCCCTTACGGGGCCCCCGTCCGGGGCCCCTCGGGCCGGGGCGTGGGCCCTACAGGCCCGACTCCGATGTGCGGATCAGGATGCGGCGGCAGTTCTCGCAGCGGAGGACCGTGTCCGGGGCCGCCGCCTTCACCTCGTTGACCTCGGTGATGTTCAGCTCCAGGCGGCAGCCCTCGCAGCGGCGCTGGTAGAGGCGGGCCGCGCCGACGCCGCCCTGTTGCTCGCGGAGCTTCTCGTAGAGCTTGAGGAGGTCCGCGGGGACCGAGCCCGCGACGACCTCGCGCTCCTTGGTCAGCGTCGCGCTCTCGCCGTCGAAGGACTCGTAGGACGCGTCCCGGCGGCTCGTCGCGTCGTCGATCTTCGACTGGACGGACGAGACCCGCCCGGTCAGCTCGGCAACCCGCTCCTGCGCGGACTCGCGGCGCTCCATGATCTCCAGGACGACGTCCTCAAGGTCACCCTGCCGCTTGGCCAGCGAGGTGATCTCGCGCTGGAGGTTCTCCAGGTCCTTCGGGGACGTGACGGCGCCGGAGTCCAGCCGCTGCTGGTCGCGCGAGGCACGCTGGCGCACCTGGTCGACGTCCTGCTCCGCCTTGGTCTGCTCGCGGGAGCAGTCGCTCTCCTCGGTCTGGGCGGCGACGAGCAGGTCGCGCAGCTGCGTGAGGTCCTTGGTCAGCGACTCGATCTCGTCGTGCTCCGGCAGCGAATCCCGCTGGTGTGCGAGCCGCTGCAGGCGGGCGTCGAGGGACTGGACGTCGAGAAGTCGGATCTGGTCGGCGGGCGCGGCGTTCAGTTGGGGGCTCCAGGTGAAGGGGAGTGGGAGTTCCACGGGTCGGTGACCGTCTTCGAGACATGGACTCGCAGGTCCCAGCCGTGACGGTCGGAAATCTCGTCGAGCTGGGCTGCGGCCAGCTCGCACCAGGGCCACTCGGTGGCCCAGTGCGCCGCGTCGAGCAGCGCGAGAGGACTGTGGGCGCGGGCCTCCGACGCCGGGTGGTGGCGCAGGTCCGCGGTGAGGAAGGCGTCCACGCCCGCGGCGCGTACGTCCGCGAAGAGGCTGTCGCCGGAGCCGCCGCTGACCGCGACGGTCCGCACGAGCGCGTCCGGGTCGCCTGCCACCCGGATGCCCTGCGCGGTGGCGGGCAGCCGCTCCGCCGCACGCGCGGCGAACTCGCGGAGGGTGACGGGGTGGTCGAGTTCGCAGACCCTGCCCAGGCCCCGGCGGCCCTCGGGGTCGGCGGGGTCCGGCACCAGGGGGCGTACGACCCGCAGGTCCAGCGCGCCCGCGAGGGCGTCGCTCACCCCCGGGTCGGCGCGGTCGGCGTTCGTGTGGGCGACGTGCAGCGCGATGTCGTTCTTGATGAGGGTGTGCACGACCCGGCCCTTGAAGGTCGAGGCCGCCACCGTCGTCGTACCGCGCAGATAGAGCGGGTGGTGGGTGACCAGCAGGTCCGCGCCCAGCTTCACCGCCTCGTCCACGATCTCCTGGACCGGGTCGACGGCGAACAGGACGCGGGAGACCTCCTGGTCGGGGTCTCCGCAGACCGTCCCGACCGCGTCCCATGCCTCCGCGCTCCCGGGGGGCCAGAGGGCGTCGAGCGCGGCGATTGCTTCAGACAGACGGGGCACGAACAAAAGGCTACCTGCCTTGTGTCCGTGTCCTACCGGCCGCGGGTCACTTGACCAGCCGCGACCGCGCGACCCCGCGCCGCCCGCCGGTCCCACCGCCTGCCCGGCGAGTTGATCCCGGCCGACTTGGCAGCGTCGCCGTCGAGGACATTGGGGACATCGTCGGCCGTCGTTCACGCCGATGCCGAGGTCGATGCCGAGGTACGAGGTCTCCTCGGGTACGTCCTCGGCCTGGCCCTTCCCGACCGGGCCGAGCTTCTTCCGGAACTGGTTGTCCTCGGCGCTCGCGCGGCCGGTCTTCCCGGAGGCGGAGCCCGCCTCGCCCGACGAACAGACGGCGAGAGATCACTCAGCCGGGGCGCGGGCCGTACTCGGGCAGCCCCAGCCCTGAGCACCTCCACTCCCGTCGAGCACACCCGCCCCCGTTCCCTCAGGTGAATCGGAAAGCGGCCACTCTTATGTGTGAAGGGGCTGCCCGCAGGTCCCACGTCTGTGCGTGCGAAAACTAGTTTCGTCGCCGGAGGTGACCGAACGATGGCGGCCTGTGCGATCGAGTCCGCGGCGTCCGAGAACGAAAGGGCCACGCGGGCAGGGTGCGTGATCACCGTCGACGGGGCCTACGCGGCCCGGCTGGCCCGCAGCGGCGAGTCCTGGTTCCCGGAGCGCTGGACGCTGGACGGCCCTGAGCCCTATGCCGTGCCCCTGCCGGGCAACCAGCCGGAGGAGCCCGGCACGGAGGTGCTGCCGATGGCGGACGGGCGGGTGCTCATCCACCGGTTCACCGACGGGCGGCACGCGTTCTCCCTGCTGTACCCGACGGGTCCCGGGACGGGCGAGGTACCGCTCGGCGCGGTGGAGTGCCCCGAGCCGGGCACGGGGCTGCGGCTGCTGCCACCCGCACGGGGCGGCACACGGGCGTACGCCCTTGCCGTGGGCCGGGGTTCGACGGCCGTGTGGCTGGTGGCGGGCGGCGCCTTCGGGCCCGAGCATCTCGCGGAGATCCCGGGCCGCTGCTCGGGCGGGGTCTGGCTGGGCGGCGGGGACCGGCTGCTCGCGCTGGACCGGGAGTCGCAGGGCAGGACCAAGACGGTGGTGGTCGATCTGGAGCGCGGGGGTGAGGTGTCGCCGCTGCTGCAGATCTCCGAGGAGAGCAACGACCGGCTGCTGCTCGCGGACGCGGACAGCGGGCTGCTCCTGATCCGCTCGGACGCGCCCTCTCCCGGGCAGGAGCGACTTGGCTGGGGTGTGCTGGGGAGCACGCTGCCGGTCCGGTTCCCGGAGTGCCTTCAGCCGGCCGGCTGCACGGTCACGCCGTTCGCGATCCAGCCGGGTCTGGTGCTGACGCCGGAGAGCTGCGGGGTCGCGCTGCGGATCGACGGCGATGGCGGCTCGGGCTCTGGCTCTGGCAGCTGGCTCGGAGTGTGGCGCCCGACGGAACGCTTTCTCCACCAGCTCCCTCCACCCGAGGGCTGGCTGACCGGCTCCGGCCGGTGGACCAGGGACGGGGTACTTCAACTGCCTTACGCGACAGGGGCGGTGCCGTGCGGGGTGGCGCGGGTCGAGGCATCCACCGGGGTGGGGGCGGGCGCGGGGGCCCGGACCCGTACGGCGTCGGTCACGGGCTTCCCGGAGCCGGAGTCGGAGCCTGGGGTGGCCCGCCCGGTACCGCTCCAACAGGCACCGCTGACGGCACGTGCGGTCGCAACGGTCGCAAGCGCCTTCGCGGGCCGCCGGGCGGCGCAGGCGGCGGGGAGGAGACGGGCGGCGGACGGGGCGCCTTACCCGGTTCCGGAACGGGCACCGCAACGGGCACCGCAACGGGCACCGGAGCGGGCTCCGGAGCGGCCGTTGGATCTGGCGCCGGACTGGACGCCGGACCGGACGCCGGATCAGGCTCAGGGGATCGCTGGGGGCGGGGCTCCGGATGCAGTTCCGGAGGGAGGGCGGGGCGCGGCTGCGGGCGTCGCGCGCGGCGGGGCGCCGTACGGAAGTCCGGGCAGGATCCCCGACCGGACTCCGGAGGGGGACCGAAGCGCGGCTCCGGGCCCAGCCCACCGCGAGGCTCAGGGCAGGGCCCCCGCCCCGGCGCCGAGGGAAGACCGCGGCGCGGCTTCCGACGGGGCCCGCGGCACGGCTCCGGGCCTGGCCCGCCGTGAGGCACTCGGCGAGGCACCGGATGGAAGCCGTAGCAAGACGGCCGACGAGACCCGGGGCAGAGCCCCCGACCCGACGCCAGAGGAAGGCCGCGGCGCGGCTTCCGACGGGACCCGCGGCACAGCTCCAGGCCTGGCCCGCCGTGAGGCTCCGGGCAGAGCACGCCGCGATACACCGGAAGGAAGCCGTAGCAGGACGGCCGACGAGGCCACGGGCAGGACCCCCGACCCGGCGCCGGAGGGAGGTCACGGCGGCGCTCCCGACGGGACCCGTGGCACGGCTCCGGGTCTCACCCGCCGCGAGGCACCCGGCGGGGCACCCTGCGAGGCTTCGGGCGGAACTGCCGCCAGGGCTCCCGAAGGAGACCGGGGCAGGACGCCTTACGGAGCCCCCGGCGGGGCTCATGAGGAAGGTCGAGGCGTGGGTCCAGACCTAGCCCGCAGCAGGACACCGGACGAGGCCCCGGGCCTGACTCCTGGCAGGACGCCGGAGGAAAGTCGGAACAGGGCGCCGGGCGTCGCTGATGTCTCTGGGCCGGACAGGGACACGGACAGGGTCACGGCCAGGACTCCCGAGGGAGGCCGGGGTGCGGCTCCGGGCCCAGCCCTCGGCGGGACACCGGACGAAGCCCTGAGCGGGACGCCCGAAGGAAGTCCGGGCGGGGCGACGGGCCTGGCCCGCGGCAGGACGCCGGACGGAGCCCCGGACGGCGCCCCGGACGGGGCTCCCGACTGGGCGCCGGACGAGGCCCTGCACGGGGGTACCGGTTCTGGCCTCGCTTGCGGCTTCGGGCTCATCCCTGGTCCTGGTCCTGGCCCCGACTGCGGGCTCAGCCCGGGGCTGAGCCCTGGCCCAGGCTCTGGGCTCAGCCCCGCCCCCGGTCCCGATCCCACTTTCAGCCCCCGCTCCGGTCCCGGGCCCGGGACCACCCTCTCCCCCGGCCCCGTCAGCACCCCGAGCACACCCAGCACACTCAACAACTCGCCCAACTCGCCCAACTCATCCAATGCACAACGCATCAGCGCTCCCCCGATCCCCGGTGGCGTCCGCCCCCCTCCCCCCGAGCCGGTGCAGCCGCTGCGTGTCGAGCGGGTCAGTAGTGAGGCGCCGGCGGACCTCCGGGCGCTCCGGGTGGGCGCCGGGGGCGCCCCGGCTCTCAGTGCCCTCAAAGTGACCACCGAGTAGCCCCGCCCACCCTCAGGCCGGTCACACCCGACCGTTAGAATCTCCGGCGCTGTACCGAAGGATCTTGCTGACGGGGTGAATTAGAGATGAGCGAAACGAACACCATGGAGACGGCGGCCACCGACCTGCGGGGGACGTCGGCGCAGGCCGGTGACGACGGTGGCCAGGGCCGGCACCGGGGGCCCGTCTCCGCACAGGAGGACGGGGCGATCCCCCATGGCCGGCACCGCAGGCCGGCCGAGCACCACGACACAGGGGCCTGACCACACCTCGGGCCGCGACACGACACGGCCCCGTCCGACACTCGTCGGGCGGGGCCGTTCCGCATGGGGGCGCAGGGTTCCCGCTCACTCGTGCTTCAAGCCCAGTACCTCCGCCGCCGCGAACGTCTCCCCCGGCGGCCGGTCCGCGTAGTGCGGAGTGAGCAGCGCGTCCAGTTCGTCGTAGGTGAACGCGTCCTGCTTGGTGTCGAACTTCGCCGCCACCCGCGGCCGTTCGACGACGGCGACCATCCCACCGTGCACGACGAGCAGCTGGCCATTGACGCGTGCCGCGGCCGGCGAGGCCAAATAGCCGACGAGCGGGGCAACATGCTCAGGTGCGAGCGGATCGAGCTGGTCGCGCCGCACCCCGGCATCCTGATCCTGTCCCTCCCCAGGCTCCAGGAAGCCCGCGAAGACGTCCGCCGTCATACGGGTCCGGGCGCGCGGGCAGATCACGTTCGCCGTGACGCCGTACTTGGACAGCGCCAGCGCCGTCGAGGTCGTCAGCCCGACGATCCCGCCCTTCGCCGCGGCGTAGTTGGGCTGTCCCGCGGAGCCCGCGAGGAACGCCTCCGAGGAGGTGTTCACGATCCGCCCGTACACGGGCGCGTCCGCCGCCTTGGACCGTGCCCGCCAGTGCGCGGACGCGAAGTGGGTGGTGTTGAAGTGGCCCTTCAGATGGACGCGGATCACCGAGTCCCACTCGTCCTCGGACATGGAGAAGACCATCCGGTCCCGCAGGATGCCCGCGTTGTTGACGAGGATGTCCAGCTGCCCGAACTCCGCGATCGTCAACTCCACCAGTTCCCGGGCCTGTTCGTGGTCGGCCACATCTCCGGTGTGCACGACCGCGCGACCGCCCGCCGCCCGGATCTCCGCGGCGACCTCCTCGGCGGGCCCGGCCGACGCGTCGCCGGAACCGTCCCGGCCGGACTGTCCGTAGTCGTTGACGACGACAGCGGCCCCCAGTCGGGCGAGTTCCAGCGCCTCCGCCCGGCCGAGCCCGCGCCCGGCCCCCGTGACAACAGCGGCCCGCCCCTCAAGCGGCAGAAGCGGCAGACCAGGCAGACGTGGCAGTGACATGGAAGTCCCTTCGGCTCGACCGGCCGTGACCGGAGGTTCGGGGCAGCGGCAGTCTCAGATCTCGATGCACGTGCGCAGCGAAACCCCCGTACGCATCTGGTCGAGCGCCTCGTTGATGTCAACGAGCGGCACCCGGTGCGTGATCAGACCCTCCAGGTCGATGCGCCCGGCACGCCACAGCGCGATGGTCCGCTCGTAGGACCGCAGGACGTCCCCTCCGCCGTACATGGACGGCAGGATCCGCTTCTCGTCGAAGAACAGCTCGAACATGTTGAGCTGCAGGAAGTCGTCCATGGCGCCCGCGCCGACGACGACCAGGGTGCCGCCGCGGCGGGTGTTCTCGTACGCCGTGCGGGCGGTGGCGGAGCGGCCGACGACCTCGAAGACGTAGTCGAAGCCCTCGCCCGCGGTCACCGACTGCTTGGCGTCGGGGAGTTCGTCGGGCGAGACGGCTTTGGTGGCGCCGAATTTCAGCGCGGCCTCGCGGCGCGAGAGGACGGGGTCGACGGCGACGATCTCCGCGGCGCCCCGGAGCCGGGCGCCCTGGATCGCGGAGACGCCGACGCCTCCGCAGCCGATGACGGCGACCGACGAACCGGCCTCCACATCAGCGGTGTTGAGGGCGGCCCCAAGTCCCGTGGTGACGCCGCAGCCGATGAGGGCGGCGATGTCGAAGGGCACGTCGTCCGGGATCGGCACGGCGCAACCCGCGTCGACGACGACCTCCTCGGTGAAGGTCCCGGTGCCCGCGAAGCCGAACACATCGCCGCCGGGGCGCTTGAAGTTGGGTGTGCCGGCGTTCATGAACCCGGCGAGACACAGCTCGGTCTGGCCGCGCTTGCAGGCGGGACACGCGCCGCACGCGGGCAGCCAGCAGACGACGACCCGGTCGCCGGCCTTGACGTTCGTGACGCCCTCGCCGACCTCCAGGATCTCGCCGGCTCCCTCGTGGCCCGGGATGAACGGCGCGGGCTGCGGCAGCACCCCGGCCATCGCTGAGAGGTCCGAGTGGCACAGGCCGGTGGCCCGCACCCGGATCCGCACCCGGCCCGGTCCGAAGCCCGTCGCCTCGACGTCGTCGAATATCTCCAGCTTGTCCTGGCCGATCTCGTGCAGTACGGCTGCGCGCATGGTGCGGCTCCCCTCGGAAACGTACGGACGACTCAGCTGTGCTCCTGCGCTCCCGTGCTCCACCGGCCACCAGCCACCTGCCACCAGCCACCGGTGGACCGGTGGACCGGTCGGTCACCGGGAACTCGCTCAGGTGTGTTCGACGACGGTGTCGGTGAGGACGGGTGCGTCGTCGCGTTCGGCCGCGCCCACCGTCACCCGGACCCGGCCGTCCTCCTCCCACATGTGGACGCGCAGGGTCTCCCCCGGGTACACGACCCCGGCGAAGCGCGTGGCGCAGGAGCGGACCCGGGTGACATCGCCGCCGAGCACGGTGTCCACGACCGCTTTCAGCGTCATCCCGTACGTGCACAGCCCGTGCAGGATCGGGCGCTCGAAGCCGGCGAGTTTGGCGAACTCGGGGTCGGCGTGCAGCGGGTTCCAGTCGCCGGAGAGCCGGTACAGGAGCGCCTGGTCCTCGCGGATCGGGCGCTCGACCGTCCGGTCCGGCGCGCCCGTCGGTGGTTCGGGGCGGGTGGATGGGCCCCGGTCGCCGCCGAACCCGCCTTCGCCGCGTACGAAGATCTGGGCGTCGTTGGTCCAGAGCGGGCCGTCCGCGTCGGCGACTTCGGTACGTACGACGAGGATGGCGGCCTTGCCCTTGTCCCACACGGCGGCGATCCGGGCGGTGGCGACCGCCTCGCCCGCGACCGGGATCGGCCGGTGCAGCGTGACGGTCTGGCCGCCGTGCAGGACGTGCGCGAGGTCGACGTCGACGCCCGGCATCGAGAGGCCGCCGATCACGCCCGGGGAGCCCGCGCCCGCGACGGTGGCGAAGCTCGGCAGGACGTGCAGTCCGGACTCCAGGGTGTAGCGCAGTTCGTCGGGGTCGGTCGCGGGGGTGTCCCTGTCGGGGTTCGCGCCGGCGCCGAGGCCGAGGTGGTAGAGCTGGACGTCCTTGTGACCCCAGGCGATCCCGGCGGACCGGGGCTCGGCCGCGAGGGCCTGGGCAACGTCGATGGGCATGGGGCTCCTATCTGCCGCGCGGAGAACACGGGAAAGGACGTGAGGACGCGGGCGGATGCGGGCGGACAGGGGCGGACACGGCAAGACACGGGAAGACCTCGGTGCGGCCGTCCGCACCGTCGGCCGCACCGAGGTCGACTCCGGGCCGGGGAACCTGGAACCCGCCCGTCCTAGAACGCGTTCCAGTACCGGCGATCCCCTGTATAGCCGAGCCCCGGGCACATGTGAAGACTCCTGACGCCATGTCAGATGGCGGTGGGCGGCGCGCACCCTCCCGGGCCCCGGCAGTGACATTTGTCCTGCCCGAGTCCGTACATGCGCATCTGCCGCGCCCCACCCGCCGCTCCGTAGCGTCGTCCCCATGACCAAGACGGGGACGAGCACAGGGACGACGAGTACGAGTGCGGGGACAACTAGGAGTTGTCTTCAAATGTCACGCCCACATCAGGAGCGAGGCGAGTGTGACGGCTGCTTGGTAGGACTCGGCGGTCTTGTCGTAGCGGGTCGC